>BIMP01000001.1:600000-1200000 GCA_007996965.1 cyanobiont of Ornithocercus magnificus | reverse complement strand
ACATAAATCTTCCAAGGCGTCAAGTCAGGCAAACGCAGCTGTAAAAAACTGCTCATCTTTAGAATAGCTTTGTTCTCTCTATTATAACACTTGACGCTTGTACCCTAGGTAATATTATTAACCGTCCGTTAGTAGCAATAGAATTGCAGAGTATGCGATTTGGATCTTGAACTTCTCTGGTACTGCAGTCCGATCCCTCCGCAGTCTTACTACCAGCGGCTCTTTAAGAGGACGAGTTCGTGTTCCAGGAGACAAGTCGATTTCGCACCGCGCGCTCATATTTGGGGCAATATCTGAGGGACAAACCACTATTCATGGCCTGTTGCGAGCAGAAGACCCAGCTAGCACCTCAGAATGTTTACGTTCTCTAGGAGCTGTAATCAGTCCGCTAGACGAAAATGACCATCCAGTTACTGTGCAGGGGGTTGGCCTTAGTGGCTTAAAAGAACCAGATGTAGTTCTCGATTGCGGTAACTCTGGCACAACAATGCGCCTTATGCTGGGCTTACTTGCTGGTCAGCAAGGGCATCATTTTGTTCTCAGTGGTGATGCCTCACTGCAGCGGCGGCCAATGCAGCGAGTCAGCCAGCCACTTGGTATAATGGGTGGATGTATTACTGGGCGAGCAGGTGGGAAGTTTGCTCCAATTGCAGTAGCAGGACAACAGCTACATGGTGCTGTGATTTTCACACCAGTAGCAAGTGCCCAGGTTAAGTCAGCTTTGTTGCTGGCAGCACTCACTGCCAATGGAGATACTACTGTAATTGAGCCAGCCAGGTCGCGCGACCATAGCGAGCGAATGCTACGAGCCTTCGGCGCTGACCTTGATATAGATGGTGAAATGGGATGCCATATCCATGTGCATCCTGGAGCAATATTGCGGGGACAAACCATAGTAGTTCCAGGTGATATTAGCTCCGCAGCATTTTGGCTAATAGCTGGTATTCTCGTGCCAGGCTCCGATCTCGTGATAGAAAATGTTGGTCTCAATCCAACACGTACTGGTATTCTTAACGTTCTTGAGCAGATGTCAGCAAAGCTGAAAGTGATCAACCGGCGTGATATAGTTGGTGAGCCAGTAGGAGACTTACAGGTACAATCAAGTAATTTAAAACCATTTTTTATAGGAGGAGAGAGCATACCTAGCTTGATCGATGAAATCCCGATCTTGGCAGTAGCTGCTTGTTTCTGTGAAGGCACAAGCCAAATACGCGGTGCAGCTGAATTGCGCGTCAAAGAGAGTGATAGAATAGCGGTAATGGTTCGCCAGCTCCGACTCATGGGAGCTGACATCGACGAACATGAAGATGGAATTACAATCAGGGGTGGTCGCGATCTGCTGGGAACTGATCTTGACAGCGAAGCTGACCACCGTGTTGCTATGAGTCTAGCAGTTGCAGCTTTGATGGCAAGTGGAACATCACACTTGCGCCAGCATGGTGTAGCAGCAATATCGTATCCTCAATTTTGGGAGGAGTTGGACCGACTGTGTGTTTGAGAGAAGACTGCTCTCCATATGCAGGATTTTGCAACACTGTGAGCAGTAGCCTTAGCCCTCATAATCGCTGCCTTTGTTTAGAGCACTACTGTAGTTCTTTGTAACAAAGCCTCTCCTGATTTGGAGAAGTGTTAATTAGGGAAACTTACCCTGATTATCTATGTGCTCAAAGCCAACACTTATCACTCTTTTATAAATAGCCTATGCCCTAGGTTTCTAGGGCAAAATCTAGTTAATCTTATACTATCAGCCTAGAAAGGCTACAGCGCTAGCATAATCTATGTTTGGGGATGCACATAAGAGAAATTAGATGAGTTTGTAGTGCTTTTAACTGGTCTGTAGCTGTAAGCAGACACTAAAGTCTTATAGTTAAAGCTTGAACTCAGCTTCCAGGCTCCGATATCTAGAAGACAATCCAGATAGGACCCGGAGTTATCAGGGTAACAGTCAGTATATGCAACTTACGATTGTGGAATAGCTTACCTAAAAGCATACTAAGGATGCATCTAGCGTCTATCTCACGCGAGCAGCATTATCAATATAGATTTTGGCAGGCCTATGCACCACACTACATGCTTGTTGTCGCTGTTCTGGCTGCTGGAAGAGGCAGCCGCATGAAAAGCACTATTCCCAAAGCACTGCACCTACTAGCTGGGGTAACCATGGTAGAGCGAGTCTTAGCTAATGTTCATATTGTACAGCCAGAGCGGCGACTGCTAATCATTGGTTATGGAGCAGAACAGATAAAGAAGCACCTAAACCATCTAAAAGAACTTGAGTTTGTGCTACAGCTATCCCAGAGAGGCACTGGTCATGCTGTGCAAGCACTCCTACCGGTGCTTCAAGACTTTAATGGTGAACTGCTAGTCCTTAATAGCGATGCACCCTTACTCCAACCTAAGACAATTAGTCAGTTAGTGGGTGAGCACCGATCTAGCAAAGCTGATATGACCATTCTAACTGCGAGGCTGGCTAACCCTAGTGGTTATGGTAGAGTCTTTACTAACAGTATGGGACAGGTAAGTGCTGTCGTTGAACACCTTGATTGCAGTGAGGAGCAAAAGCACAATAACTTGATCAATGCTGGAGCCTACTGTTTTAGCTGGCCAGCTTTGGCTAGGGTATTACCAAAGTTGAGAACTGATAATCACCAAAACGAACTGTATCTCACCGACACAGTAGCAATGCTACCTAAAGTTAGACATCTATCAGCAGCTGATACTGACGAGATTATTGGTGTCAACAACTGCAGCCAACTTGCTGACTGCGAGTTTGTTTTACAGCAGCGCTTAAAGAAACACTGGATGATGAAGGGGGTTACTTTTATCGACCCCGCTAGCTGCACACTCAGCGAAGATTGTAGTTTTGGTTATGATGTGGTAATCGAACCACAAACACATCTGCGTGGTATTTGTAAGATCAACAACAATTGTAGGCTTGGCCCTGGCAGTTTAATAGAAGACACTATACTTGGGCAAAATACAGTAGTACTTAACTCGGTAGTCCGTGGGGCAATTATAGGAAATAGCGTAACAATTGGTCCCTTTGCCCATCTACGACCTAATACTAAGATTAACGACGAATGCCGTGTAGGAAACTTTGTGGAAGTAAAAAATAGTCGCTTTGGAAAAGGAACTAAAGCAAGTCATCTTAGTTATATAGGTGATGCAGATCTTGGTCACCAAGTTAATATTGGTGCTGGCACAATCACTGCTAACTATGATGGTACCCAAAAACATCAGACTATCATCGGTGATGGTAGCAGAACAGGCGCTAACTCAGTAATCGTAGCACCTGTAATTCTTGGAACAGATGTAATGATAGGAGCCGGCTCGACAATTACCAGAGATATACCTAACGGGGCGCTTGGTTTGGGTCGGGCCCGGCAGCTGGTCAAGCAGAACTGGAAGGGCTCTCACTATATGCCTTGAGCAAACAGGACTTTTGACAATAGAATGACAAAGCCAGTAAGTCTAAATTTATATTTGAAGACTTAGCTTTCCTAACCACTTGTCTAAAAGCCAGGTACTGCTGGATACAGTAGTGTAAAGATAAAGTTAATTATCAGGATGCTAATCATTTAACCACTCTGTATAGTGACATAAGTAGCTTTCTTGAGAAGCATCCATGTGAATAAAGCTACCAAGTGATATCCTTTAACCGAGTACTCAGCGTTATCTAGCTAGGTTTTATGAGCTGATACAACTCTTAGGTAAGCCTGGCTTCATAAACTGTTTCTCTAGGAGTGGTATCAACCTGTTCAATCCTACATTGTGGCTTGCTTTGAGCAATAAAGTATCACCTGGAGCAAGCCAGTTAGTAAGGGGAAAGATAGCTGCTTCCGGTTGTTTAACCCAGACAACACGCTTTGATAATGAAGCAAACATTGTCATTGCTTCTGCCTCAGCTTTTCCTGCAACTATGACTAGACCATCAAGTCTCATAGAGACTGCCTGTTTTGCTACATATTGGTGTAAGGCAATGCTATGCTTGCCAAGCTCGAGCATAGCACCAAGCACCGCGAAATGACGGCCGTTGCAGTATTTTAGCAAATCTAGTGTGGCAACTACTGACTCGGGTGAGGCATTGTAGCTTTCATCAAGTACCTTAATAGACCCTAGTTGTAGTCGATGGCTGCAGCCTGTGGGCAAGACAATATGCAGATCCCTCATATCAGGGATGGGAGCTTGCAACTCTCGTGCTACGGCCAGGGCAAGTAAGAAGTTACGTGCATTGTGACGTCCTTCCAAAGGCAAAGCATGCCATCGCTCACCGACCCTGACTTGCTGTCGGTCTTCACTAAGATGGCCTATGAGGTTAGCAGGTGGCAAGGATATAATGCTGTCATCTACTTCGTCTTCGAGAGTTACCCTGAAGACACGGCCATGCCAGACACGCTTGAGAGCTGTCTCTAACAAAATGTCGCCTGATGGTATGACCAAAAGGCCGCAAGGCTGAAGGGCAGCTGTAATCTCGCACTTTGCCCTAGCTATAGCTGACTTACTACCAAGGCGTCCTATGTGTGCTGTCCCAATGTTGGTGATCACAGCAACATTGGGACAGACACAGCGTGAGAGTCGCATGATCTCCCCACTGTTGCGCATGCCCATTTCCACTATAAGGGCAGCATGTTTTGGGTTGCCTCGCAAAAGTGTCATTGGTACGCCTATATCATTGTTATTATTGCCGCTACTGGATATAACTGCACCAAGTGAGGCAATCGCAGCTTTAATCAATTCACGCGTTGTCGTTTTGCCGACAGAGCCAGTAACAGCAATGACCGGACATCGAAGTTGCTGACGGTGTAAATGGGCAAGCTCTTGATATGCTATTAGGCTGTTATCGACGCTCCAGTGACAGAAATTGTTAGGAGCCAGATGACTCATATGTGCGCTAATGACTGCTCCCTGTGCACCTCGTGCAGCAGCTTCACTGAGAAAGTTATGGCCATCAAAGCGTTCTCCTAGCAAGGGTACAAAAAAATCACCGGGTTTTAGGGAGCGACTGTCTATGCAAACCGGGCCAAGGGGAATATTAGTGTCTGCAAAACAGTAGTTGGGGGCTCCCCAAAGCTTCTTAAGATCTTCTAATGACAAAATCATCAATTGTATTAACGTCAATTCAGGATGATGGCTTAAGGTTCTTAGCTGTGAGGCTCTTCAAGCATATTTGCAATTGGCCGTTAAGCCTGCTGTCTTTGTAACTCCTAAAGTTGACAGGGCCTAATTACTCCTAGCTATTTACTAGCTGTGTCCATACAGCTGAGAGATAGCAAAGTCTAGAAAGATAGGTATCTCCTACAAATTATAGACTTGTAAAGCATAAATAATACAGACACAGACAAAGTAGGAAATATAGCTCTGTTAGCAGGCTATGTCTTAGCTTACCTTTGGCCAAAGAGAGACTGCATGAGATTCTGGCAGCGTACTAGCATGCTGGGATGATTAGCTTTAGATAGTGGGTCAATAGCGGTGGCTGATATATCAGCACTAGAGGAGCTAGGCACATCTTGTATAGGCGAGAGACGCTGGTACGTAGTTATACTTTGGGTAACTTCATCAGCGCTACATACCTCACGATACATACGATCATACTCTAATGCTGATCGGCTCCAGCTATAGTCTTGATTCATGGCGCGCAGCTGCAGCTCCTGCCAACTGTCGTGATGACGGTATGCTTCCCAAGAACGTACTAGTGCAGTATAGAAGTCCAGCGGTTCAAAACGGTCAAAGCAGAAGCCAGTACCAGTATGTCTCATCGGGTCATGGGGTACCACAGTATCAACTAAGCCTCCAACTCTACGCACTACTGGTATACATCCATAGCGCATCGCTATCATCTGACTAATACCGCAGGGCTCAAAACGACTAGGCATCAAGAATGCATCACTGCCAGCATATATCAGCCTAGATAGATTGTCATCATAGGTAAGAAAAACAACGAATCTCCCTGGGTACTGCGAGGCCAGCTGCCAAAGCCCCGACTCTAGACCCCGCTCCCCATTTCCTAGAACAATGATCTGGGAATCTGTATAGGCGAGGAACCGGTCAGCGACCTGAAGTAATAGGTCAATTCCCTTTTGATCTACGAGGCGACTGACCATGCCCATCAGGTAGGCTTCGTCGCGAGCCACTAACCCCATTCGTTTTTGTAGTGCTCTCTTGTTAATTATCCGCCTGGATAAATTATCAACACTAAAATTTGCGGGTAAAGTTGAGTCTCGGGCCGGGTCCCAGGATTGCACATCAATTCCATTGAGAATCCCGCGTAGCTTTCCAGAAATGTAGTTTAGTAGGCCCTCTAAATTCTCACCATATTCCACAGTGCGAATCTCATTAGCATAGGTGGGCGAGACAGTATTGACGCGGTCGGCATATAGCAAAGCATTTGCCATGGTATGTTCTCCCTGTATATACCAGGGGCACCAAGTAATGCGATTGAGCTTCCAGCGCCAGGGACCCTGATACTTGAGGTTATGGATTGTAAAAACAGTGCTGATCTCTGGGTCTTGGTGCATCCATGCTGGTATCATGCCAGTGTGCCAATCGTGACAATGTAGAATCTGAGGTTTCCAGACGTTCCAGGCAAATTCTGCAGCGGCGCTAGCAAAGAAAGTAAAGCGCCAGTCTTCATCCTCACCCCCATAGATATAATCTACGTCAAAAGCTGGGTGTCCAACAAGATAGATTATCAAGCCATTATCAGGATGGCACACCTCGTAAACAGCAAACTCGGTACCCATGGTTTGAGCACGCCATAGAGGGTCGAGAGGTATGTCAAGTTGGCTCCAGAGCCTGCCGTAGCCTGGCATAATCAGGCGCACATCGTGGCCAAGAGCAGCAAGCTCAGGCGGAAGAGATCCAACCACATCTCCCATGCCGCCCACCTTTACGAGGGGAGCGCACTCCACCGATGCAAATAAAATTCTCATTGCTCAGTTATACCGGCAACGAGACTCTATGAGCCAGTGCCTGTCTAAATCTGCTTAGGTCTGGCTTGGGAAGCAAGACTACTAATGCATCCATACAGATTGGACTTAGTACAAGATCATATTTAGCTTTAAGATAATGTTCAATAGATAATAAGTAAGGGAGTATAATATGGGTGTAGGCAACTCATAAAGTGCTATGTCCATAAATTCTGGAGGAACCTTATTGGCTAGATAGAAATTATATGCTTCCTGAAGCAGTGCATAACTCACTCTCAAGGTAACCATGGGGATTTTGAGAAATCCGGGTTGCGCTTCTCTAAAAATGCGTCACGGCCTTCCTGGCTCTCACTGGTTCTATAAAAGAGATGAGTAGTTTGTCCAGCCAACTCTTGCAATCCGACCAAGCCATCGGTCTCAGCATTAAAAGCCGCCTTGAGACAGCGGATTGCTGCTGGGCTGTGACAAAGCACCTCTCGTGCCCAACGCACTCCCTCAGATTCGAGGCTGCGCAGTGGTGTAACTGCATTAACCAAACCCATATTCAGAGCTTCCTCAGCACAGTACTGGCGACAGAGAAACCAAATCTCTCTTGCCTTACGTTGTCCCACTACACGGGCCAGAAAGCCAGCACCAAAACCACCGTCGAAGCTGCCAACACGAGGGCCAGTCTGGCCAAAAATTGCGTTCTCTGCTGCAAGACTGAGGTCGCAGAGTAGGTGAAGCACCTGGCCGCCACCTACAGCATATCCTGCTACCAAAGCGATTACTACTTTTGGTATGCTGCGAATGATGCGCTGCAAATCCAAGACGTTTAGGCGTGGCATTCCATCCTCGTCTAGATAACCACCAACTCCACGCACACTCTGATCACCACCGGCACAAAAGGCGTAGCAGCCATCAGTTGCTGGGCCTACACCAGTGAAGAGAACGACTCCTAGTTGACTGTCGTCCCGGATATGACTAAATGCATTGCAGAGCTCCATAACAGTGCGAGGCCGAAATGCATTGCGTTTCTCAGGACGGTTAATTGCTACTCGAGCAATACCCTCATCACAGCGGTCCAGTAATATGTCCTCGTAGTTGCCCCAGGGCTGCCAACTGATGCCGGAGTCACCAGGGAGCACACATCGGGACCCTGTGGAGGATGAGCTGGACATGAGTCTCTAGATCTGTTCAACTCTATTCTGAATCAGCACTAGACAGATCCTCAATGAGCTGGTGTCGTAGTTGATGGCGGAGTGCCGCGTCGCGACGGCGGTCAGTGCAAATGCGCAGCAGTGCGGGGCCATTCTGATTGAGCCCCCATACTAGAGCTTCTTCTAAATCTTCAAGATGAGTAAGTTGGCAGTGTGGAACTCCATGAGAAGCTGCTAGAGCAAGAGGATCGACTCGCTGAGGCATAGCAAATAGGGACTCGAATGCAGTTATAGGGTCGAGAGTGAGTGGCAACTGTTCAAAGATACCGCCGCCGTTGTTGTCGATTAGGATCACTAGCAAATGTGGGCCATCAGGACGGGTCAGTAACCAGCCATTGCTGTCATGTATAAGTGCTAGATCACCTGTTATCAGCACAGTCTGGCCATGACCTATCGCCAAACCAAGACCCAGCGACAGTGTGCCGTCAATGCCTGAGGCACCACGAAAGCCGTAGCAGCGCCTGCCACCGCTCCAGGAGAGCCAGTCCCGCACTGGACTGCTAGCTGCCAGCATTATAGGGATGTCATGGGGGATTAGACGCGCTAACCCACGTGCCAGCGCAGGTTCACTAGCTGGACCACTAAGCGGCAGCTCTCGGTCAAGATAGGCACGGGCACGGCGGTCACTAGTCTTCCAGCAGGCAAGCAGATCTTTATTTGCGCTTGTCTCTTGATCCCAGAACTGCTGTTGCCACCAGTTTGCAAGTCCCATCCCATCTTGAAGAGCACAGCCAAGAGGGTCAAGCCGGCGTGTGTCCCCCTCGCTAATCAGTAGTTGCAGTCCTCGCTGTTGCCGCAGCCAGTTTTCTAAACTGCGACTGGCACTTAGCGGCCCCAATCGGAGAATTTGCAGATTGTCAAAGGGCTGGGGCAAAACCTCGAGCAAAGGTTCCCATACCTCAATTCGGCCAGGACAATCAGCAGGCACAGCACTAAGTGGATCTGCTAACACTGGCCATCCACAGCAAACTTGAAGATCGCACAAAGCATCCTGAAACGCTGGCAGACGGCTTTCCAAGCCTCGCCAGGGGCCAGCTAAGATAACTCCTGGATGTTGTAGCTTAAGACTAAGTCTGGAAGGCAATGAGCTGGCCCTGCCAACGCTCTGGTCTGGCAGCGCATAAATTATGTTAGTAGCGCCCGTACTGCGGTGACCTAGGTGGCCGAACAAGCAACGCTGGTCCTCAAGTGAAGCATGTAGGGGCTCCTCCATCGGCAAATTGAGATGCACTGGTCCTGGAGGATTGGAACCGCCCAGCCCATGTGCTATGTGCCAGGCTTGGTTAGCCAAAAACTGTATATTAGAGAGTGTAAGTTGCTGCATGCCATCTAAGTGGCTACTGCCAAACCAGCGACAAACTGGTTGCAGAAACGCTTCTTGGTTAACGGCTTGGTTAGCGCCACACTCCTTTAAACGTTTGGGGCGGTCAGCAGTAAGAAGCAATAGTGGCTGGGTTGAACGATCAGCCTCGACAGCAGCCGGCAATAGATTGGCAACAGCTGTACCACTTGTGGTAACTACAACAACTCCACGACCGGTGGCTGTAGCTATGCCAAGAGCAACAAAGGCAGCAGATCGTTCATCAAGGGCGGAAATTAGCTGCAGATGATGCTGCCTTGCTAGAGCACCAGCAGCCATGGCTAAGGGAGCAGATCTGCTACCAGGGCAAAGTACCAAGTGTGTCAGCCCAAGTTTGGTCAGCGTTTGCAACAGATCAAGACAACATTGGAGTTGGTGGTGTGTAGGCGTCAGAGAAGTTGTGAAAGCTGGTTTAATCCTCGGGCAGAGAGTTCCGCTGATGCATGACACTCAGTCATCAAACGGATCTGGGCAAACTGAATTCTCTTGGCGCCAGCTTCTACTGTGGCTGCTGTTGGCATTACTGTTGCGCTGGTTGGTGGTCGAGCCACGCTGGATTCCATCTGGATCAATGTTGCCAACATTGGCGGTCAAAGACCGGATTTTGGTAGAAAAGCTCCGGCCTAGATTAAATCGGGAAGGGCTACCGCTTGGCAGCATCGTGGTATTTCGGGCGCCCACCTTACTGGTCAAGGGAGGTTATGACCCTCAGGCTGCCCTAATTAAGCGTGTAGTTGGTCGCCCAGGCGATATCCTGGAGGTTAGAGATGGCTATCTCTGGCGTAATGGGCGCCCTAACGATGTTCTTCCTAGCACCGGAGCTATCGGCTACAACATGGGGCCGGTGCTAGTACAACCACATCAACTCTGGGTTCTGGGGGATAACCGCAATGCCAGTCTTGACTCTCATCTCTGGGGACCACTGCCGGAGAAAAACGTGATTGGTACTGCTGTTTGGCGCTACTGGCCTCCCAACCGATTCGGTCCGATTCGGTTCCCCGACCATCGCAACCACGGTCAGCAAGGAGCGACTGCGATAACGTCATTGGGGTGATGGAGAGCGCACCGGCAATGTTCGATCCGGAGTTCTTGACCACAGAGAATGGTGACGGCCAACCAGGGAATGCCTTAGTGCAGTACCTGCAGAATCAACCTCCTGAAGTACTGCAGAGCGTGGCTCGCTCGGCAAGCAACGATATTCAGGAGATCATCCGCCACAATGTGCAGGGGCTACTAGGCATGCTGCCAACTGAGCAGTTCGAGGTAAGAGTCTCGGTTAACCGAGACAACCTTGCCAACATGCTTGCCTCAGCCATGATGACGGGCTATTTCCTGCGTCAAATGGAGCAGCGCAAAGATCTTGAAGAGGTAATGTTCGCAGACGAAGCCATGACTGTTGATCCCGATGAGACGAATCTTTAGCGCACCAGACGTGCGCACACAGCCATGGCTGGACTTCAGTCTTTAGCTGTCACTTCCGCAACGTTTCACCAATGCTATACATTAGGCTGCTTAGGGACAAGACCTAAACTGAGCAACCATCGATCGATTGCTCCAAGGAAATGCCAGTTACCTTGACTCTTTGCCCAATCACGGTTTGTCAGGTCAGCCTGAAACTGGCAAATGATCTCAGGGGTGAAAGCTAAGGGTGCGGCATAGTGCGCTGGAACTAACCAGCGAAGGCCGTGCAACTCTTTCAAGCGTGCAAGCCAATCAAGTAAGACACACTGCGCTCGTGGCAAGACGAGCCGCTCCAATACTGGTGCGATTTGCAGTCTTGGGCTACTCGCTCCGATGAGTGTGGCGGCAGTTAAATCCCAGCCATCTTTCCAGCGAAAGGGATAAATTCCAAAATGAGTGCGAGCAGAACGCAAACCAGGTCTGAAGGCATAGCGTAGTAGTTCCTCCCATCCTGGCACCTCCAGCGGTTCTGGTCGTAAATAGGATGCAAATAGAACTATCCTCATCCAGCCGCGGCGGCGAGACTCGGGCGTATCTTGCAGTAGCTCGTCACCACGCTCACGTGCATGAAACAGGAGTGGTGTTGGATCATGATCAAAGATCGCTGGAGGCTCAGACCCGATGCCTAACAGTGCATCAGTAACTATTAGTGAACCGGAAGGCCGATGCAAACAGCTAATTTCCTGGAATCGCCCTATGCCCAGATCGAGTGGCCCGAAAGATAGCCATTCGCAAGTATCAGCATGAGGTACACCATCTTCGAGTAGTGTGTGACTACGCTGTGCTGGGATACCTAGCCATGGCGAAGGTAAAGACAGTGGAAAGCTCCATTGCCCGGGACAAAGCCATAGTTCTGCTTCTGGATAAGCTCGCGCCAGAGCTGGAAGCGGCAGTTTGTGCTCAAGTCCTGAGGCAGTGGGCAGCACGATCGTGCGTACCGGCCCATAACGCTTGACCAGCAGTTGGAGCAGACTCTGTAACTCCAGTGTAGGCGGCAGAGGGTTGACTAGCATTAGTCCGCCGCTTATACGTACCACTGTCAGACGAATAGGAACAGCAACGTAGTAGATGCCTTGTAGCTGTTCGAGACTCCAGACCTCTCCTGGAATTAGCTCAGTAAGTAGTGTTGTGCGCCGGCTATAGGGGTAGAGCGGTAGCAGCGGCCACCAGGGCCAGCGCTGGTCGGCGAACATCAGGTCAATCGATAGGCTCAATGATGCATTGTCATGGATCAAGGCCTGCTCATTGAAGCAATATGAATGAATACTATGATCTTTACAATGCTTTGGCTTTTTTAGAAAGCAGCCATGAGGCTACGGTTTATTTTATTAGTTGTCTCCTCAGCAGCATGACAATTTTAAACTGTTCACTTAACTTTAAAGTGACAGATTTTTTCACTAGCTTAAAATGTTTGTTAAAATTAGATGTATTGGTATCTAGAGTTGCACTATTACAGTAGAATATGCTTGCAAATCTAGCTATACATTAACTACTAACTAGGCTTTGACATTGACATTGGGTAACCTGGCTCCAGATTATGTAATATGCGATAATGCTATCAGTCACGACCGCAACGGCAAGCTCCGCCCTTCCATTTAGAGCACTTACGCTTCTTGCAGCCTTTCTTTTTGCCGATATAGATGCACCTATACTTCGATTCTGTCCCTAATTCAGCCGACAAGAAACTTAGTACCATACCAGTACACAGACTAACTCAGTACTCACATCAGCACATGCGGTGAGTGTTGGAAAAGCAAATGTCACAGAGCTAAAAGGTAAGGTGTATCATTTGATAATCTAAGTTGTAGCTATCGACAAGTATGAGGTTTGCTCATGACTGACTCAAGGACCGTAATCACTCCTCCGATTGGCATCGCTGTTGGTCCTGCTGGGCGTGCCATGGCTGAGCAAATGGAACGTGAGGTGTTGCTGGCGACACAGCAACACCTCAATATGGAACGCCAGGCACATACAGCCTACTTTGCAGCTGCTATCTGGTTTGCTGAGCGTGAGCTCCGTGGCTTCGCCCACTATTACCGACAGGAAGCCCTTGATGAACTAGATCATGCTGCACGCTTTGGCGACTATCTAATATCCCGCGGACAGACGGTGGAACTACAGCCGCTAGACGCCCCATATCAAAGTTGGGTTTCGCCTGAAGATGTTCTAGTCCAAGCTTTCCGGATGGAATCAGATGTCACCACATCCCTACATCAGATTTATGCATTAGCGGAACAGTCTTCTGACATGCGTACAACAGTTTTTCTAGATCCAATGCTGGAGAAGCAAACTCGAGCTGAGCATGAGGCTGCTTATTTGCTTGGCCGAGTGCGCCTTGCGGAGCAACAGGCAGCCGCCATACTGCTAGTCGATGATGAACTAGGCCGTGGTCAGAGTACACCGGCTCAGCTAAGCTCTGGTAACACACTTATCAGTTCCTGATTGCCTCTATTGCAGAGTTCTTGCAGCCAGTCCATAGTTAGTGAGGGTTCTGGGAGATACAGCTGCAACAACACCGCTGTGCGCCTGATCTCCTGCAACCTTAGATGGATTCTGTACTGCTCATGACGCAGGCGGGAGATTAGATGAATATCCCAACAACTGGGAAGGCTACGGGCGAGATGGCCCTGTCGGCGACGCAGAGTTTCAACCTCGCGGCCCAAAGCACACACAAGATTATCGACCTGCAGTTCAGCACAACGTAGTACAGTCATCAGCGGTTAATTCATCAGTAGCGGCGCGGATAGGATCAGGTCAGGAGAAAGCTGGAGCTGTGACTGTCCCGCTGGAGCCTGGAGCTGGCCAAGACGACGAAGGCGTGAGAGCAGTCGAGTAGAAGTCACCCTTGTAGCTCCTATCAGTTCACCAAACCGTTCATGGGTGGGGCGGAATGGTAAAACACACCAGTCACCGCAGCGGCGGCCAAGACGGTTGACCAACAGAGCTAGCAACGCATGCAACCGTTGCTCTGCAGAGCTAAGGTGACGGATGCGAAGAAGTTGGAGGGTCCACTCATTTACAGCGTCAAAGCCCCTATCTTGAGCAAATTCTCCATTACTGCAAAAGCAGAGCGGAGTTAGTGCCTCAATACACACACCTTCACTACACAGACGGTCAGTACGTAGATGGTCACCGGATTTCAGGAATGCCAGGGTCATTCCTTCGGTTTCTTCGCAAGGACAGTAAACCCGGGCTAAGCCTTCCATGACCTGAAGGCTTGTTTCGCCCTGTCGACTCGCAGGGTCAAGTAGGACAGTTTGCCCAACTGGCATGCGAACAGCGGCAATGGGATCATCCGGTAGAAACCGGTAGTCAGCTGTAGACAAAGCGATTTCTATTGAGAAAGACTCGCACTTTAAAGGAGTCGGGCAAGTAACTGCAGATTGTTCTCAACACCAGGTTATAATCACATGGGTGCAGGATTCACGTGCAAAGTAGCCCAACGCTGCTGCAGCACGCCGGCCCCTTTGTTATCGCATCTGCCGCCCTGTGCTGTGACAAATGTGCAGACGTTATCTGTGGCAGTTTGTATTAGACTTCGCCCAGATGCGAGGCCGTCAGCAACTAGTGCGGCTGAAGCAACTGGAATGGCACTGCTCTGACTCATCCTACTCAGGATCTTTGACGGTGGTAATGCTTCAGCAAAGAGAACTTGTGTGCCCGAGGCGCGTACACTCTTGGTAATCTTCCGAAGGGTGTCTGGGCGAAGCATGCCACCGGTAGTATAGTCATCTATTAAAGGAACTTCTCGAATATCATAGCGGCGCGCAAAGGCTGAAAAAGCACGATGTTCACTAACTAGTACGCGCTTTGTCTTAGGCACGGTACTAATCTGGTCAGTAGTCCAGTCTGCAAGATCATCAAGTACATTCGCAGCTGCCCAGGCTCGCCGTTGCAACTCTTTAGCCTGCTTTCGATTTGGTCCTACCAGCATCTGAAGATGGTTTCTAACAACCATCAGCATTGCCTTTGCCTGAGCAGGGTCATGCCAAACATGCGGATCAGAATTAGCTTGATTTTGTGGTACTGCCCGCTCAGCTACTGGCACTACAGTACTAACGTCGCGGATCTTGCGCAGCGTTGGGGTTAGACCATAACCATTGATTAGTATCAGGCGAGCTAGGTCAAGGCTACGGCGATCACTGGGTTTAAGAACAAAGCTGTGAGGATCAGCACCTGGAGGGACAAGGCAAACAACCTGAACTTGGTTGCCAGCCAGCGTACGGCTGAGGTCGCAAAGGACGCCGTCAGCGGCAACTACGACTGGTAGTTGCTTAGCTGCTGATGGCACAACTGTGCTGATCGCTGACAGAAAAAATAACGTGGGAGTAATCAGGTAGAGCGTATGCTGGTGTAGAGCACTACTACCAATAAGGTTAACTCCTTTACGTCTCTTTCTATGAAACATTTCAAGTGTACAGCTTCCTCACACAAATTGTGCAAACTTTCAGGCAAGTCAAAGTTTTGGTCTTGTAAGAGACGTCAAAATACCATGTCGTGGTGCGAACACAAAGGCAAGCAGGAATACCCCAGTTTGGGCCAGTACTATACAGCCAGCAGTAGAGCTGTCAGTCCAGTAGCTTACGACCACACCAAGAAAACTAGAAAGAGCACTGCTAAGTATTGCTAACAGGCCCATGTAATCAAAGCGGTCGGTGAGCAAATAGGCAGACGCACCTGGTGTTACTAGCATTGCAATTACAAGGATAATGCCTACTGTCTGCAATCCAGCAACAGCGGTTAAAGAAAGCATTGACAGCAGTAAGTAGTGTAGAAAGTTAGTGTTGATGCCTATAGATTGGGCATGAGCAGCATCAAAGCAAAATAGCAGTAAGTCGCGGTTAAATAGTAACAGCAAGGTCATGACAAGCACAGAAATTAGCAGCGTTTGCTGAATATCGCCAGCAGAGATACCAAGAACATTGCCAAAGAGGATATGAGTGAGGTCAGTACTACTACGCGTTTTGGAAACTAGCACTAATCCAAAGGCAAAAAAACCAGTAAACACTAGGCCAATTACTGTGTCTTCCTTAATTCGTGAATTCTGCTGGATGAAACCGATTGCTACTACTGAACCCAAGCCAAATACAAAAGCACCGAGCGAAAATGGGAGCCCAAGAGCGTAAGAAAGAACTACTCCTGGCAGTACAGCATGGGAGACAGCGTCACCCATTAGTGCCCAGCCCTTAAGAGTCATATAACATGACAACAGTCCACAGACTGCACCAACGAGAGTACTGATTAGTAGAGCCTGAACCATGAATGCATGACGCAGAGGCTCTAGAAGTAAGTTAACCATACACTAGGATCGAGAAATAAAAATAGAAGCAGTCTCAAAAAGTCTCCCAGACTCATCGACTTAGACAGTCAATGCTGCTCAACCAAGCTACATCACCACCATCTGTAGAGGTTGTTGCTTAGAGAAAAGTCTTGGGGGGGCTTTTGCCAAAGAGTAAGTTGGATGGTATGCCTCCGAAAGCCAAAGCTAGATTATCCTGTGTAAATATTTCTGAAGTATTACCATAGGCTAGAATAGTTTTATTAATCAGCACTACCAAGTTACAGAAATTACGTACTTGACTAAGGTCATGGGTTGAAATTAGAATCGTGCGTCCCTCAACCTGAAGCTGTAGCAAAAGGTCTACTATAAGTTTCTCAGTTTGCACATCAACGCTATTAAAAGGTTCATCAAGAAGCAGTACAGAAGCATGCTGGGCAATTGCCCGGGCTAGGAAGCAGCGTTTACGCTGTCCGCCAGAGAGAGTTGCGATTGGACGCCTTGATAACTCCAGCAATTCAACTTGCTCTAGAGCATGAAGTACCGCTGCCCGGTCACAACCACGGGGTATGCGTAACATATTCATATTGCCATAACGTCCCATCATTACTACATTCCACACTGATATTGGGAAATTGCAGTCAATGTTCTCGTTTTGAGGCATGTAGGCTACGGACTGTGCACGTTGAGCTTGGGCAACAGTCATGCCATTTATGTGAATTCGTCCCTGTGATGGGCTAACGAAGCCTGTAAGAACACGAAATAGAGTTGATTTACCAGCTCCATTCATACCAACTAAGCCGCATATACTTCCAGCTGGCAAGTTTAGTGTTGCATTGTGCAATGCAACAAAGCCATTATAGTTGACGCAAACCTGATCAACCTCAACGCGCATTAATCTCTCCCTGTGGAGCTAGTCCCTTGATAATAAGTCTTACATTATAGCGCTGCAAATCTAATAGAGTTGGCGTTGGGCCATCAGGAGTTGACAGGGAGTCAACATAGAGGTTCCCACCAAACTTAGTGCCAGCTGCGTGAGCTACTTGCCTCTGCGCTTTATCGCTCACTGTACTTTCGCAAAATACTGCAGGTACTTTTCGGCGTTGCACTACCTCAATCAGGCGAGCCATACGCTGAGGTGTCACTTGACTTTCCCCATTCATAGGCCAGAGGTAAGCTTCATCTAGACCATAATCAATGGCAAGATAGCTGAAAGCCCTTTCACAAGTCACAAGCAAGCGTTGCTCTTTAGGAACTACGGCAAGTCCCTCTCTCATCTCTTTGTCAAGCTCTAGTAATCTAGCTTTATAAGCAGCACCGTTGGCAATGAATAGTTCTGTGCTGCTAGGATCAAGTTTCGTAAAAGCACTAACTAAAACATCTACATATTTTACCGTAAGTTGTGGTGACATCCATATATGCGGATTAGGTCGATCTCCAATAATTGGTAGTGGTGTGTCTATACTATCGCTGAGTGTAACTGTAGGTACATCACCAACACTACGGATGAATCGCTGGAACCAGGCCTCAAGACCTAGGCCATTCTTGACAATCAGGTTTGCACCAGTAGCTCGCTTAATATCACTAGGAGAAGGCTCATAACCATGGATCTCGGCACCCTCCCGAGTTATTGAGCGTACTTCTAAACGGTCGCCAGCTACGTTGCGAGCTATATCCGCAAGTATGCTGAAAGTAGTGAGCACCACAGGGCGGTCTGCAGCACTTGTATTAGCCTGGCGTGGAGGTGACCTGAGTGGCTCCGCTAAGCATCCTGTTAGCAGCAGCAGGGTTAGGACTTGCAGTAAGTAGTATTGTGAAGATTTTAGACTCATACCAACTCATAGATCACTTGCTTTTAGGAGCGGCGCGCTTTAAAAAAACCAGTTTAGCAGAACGTAAATCGTCTAGACCACCCTGTACTCGCCTAGAAATAGGTGTAGCAAGGTGACAAAGAAACAATAGTGATGGATCAAGTGAATTTGCACATCAAGAAATTTAGACTAGGAAAGCTGTTAGCCTAGATATTCAGCTACCTTGGCAACAGCAACTACCCTTTAAATTTTCAGCTTCTAAGAGGCTAATCCAAGCTCGAAAAGGGGAAGTCCTATGGTATGTTGCTTTTTTGTACTAAAGTTAGATAAAACTAAACCTCAGGCCTACCATGCTAGATCCATAGAGGCTCTCGATAAAGTAACTCTGCAAGTAAACCCTAAAACTTTTTACCTCACCACTAGCTATGCACCAAAAAGAACGTGTTGTATTAATCCAAACACGATTAAATCAACATTACCCTACTACACCTATTCCACTAAATCACTATGATGCTTTTACACTACTAGTTTCTGTGCTCCTAAGTGCTCAATGCACCGATAAAAAGGTTAATGAGGTGACACCAGCACTGTTTAAGGCCGGGCCAACTCCAGCAATGATGGCAAAGCTTGAAGAAACAGAAATCATATCATTTATTAAGCAGTTAGGTCTGTCAAGGACAAAGGCTCGCAATATTAGGCGCTTGTCTGAGCTATTAGTAGAGCAACATAGTGGTAATGTACCGTGCGGCTTCGCAGAACTTGAAGCTTTGCCGGGAGTAGGGCATAAAACTGCCAGTGTTGTAATGTCTCAGGCTTTTGGTATACCTACTTTCCCAGTAGATACGCATATTCATCGTCTAGCCCAGCGCTGGGGGCTGAGCAGTGGGCTAAGCGTTAAGCAAACTGAACATGATCTTAAACGTCTGTTTCCTAAGCAATTCTGGAACCGATTGCATCTACAGATAATTTTCTGGGGACGAGATTTTTGCACAGCACGTGGTTGCGATGGCACGATCTGCGCACTTTGTAAAGAGTTGTATCCGCAGCGGCGTATGCCAGTAGCTTATCACCGAGCTTGAGTGGGTGGCAGCAAGATGCAAAAATATACTAATGTCAGCTCTACCAAAACTATTCCAAGTCTTATTACTCTAGGAAGTTGTAGTATGGAGAGGTAAATTTTTGGATAAAGATCGAGATAACACTAATCGATAGTATAGGCAGACTATACGTTCTACTTACAGCAAGCCTAATTGCATCGCTTACCACAGTTATTAAGCTACGATTTAGCCAGGCTATTCATAAAGCATAACTAGCTTAGATAATAATAATTATAAATGTGGCAAATATCTCAAAGTGAGTAGATGTAGGGGAAACTTTCTAGAACCTGTTATGTTACCAACTTGACAGTTATATAGCACCACTGAGCTTGCACGAGAGTAAATCTAAATTTCTCCCATAGGCAGATCAAGTTTAACAATTATGACTAGACTAGCTGGTTGCTCATTTATTCCTTAGCTAGGCAATCTTTGTTTCTAGTAATCCATCTCTTCTTACTCTCTAAATTGTACCAACTTGCTGAGGATTAATTTACCTGCTTAGAACTTGCCTAATACAATACGGTCCCTGGCAGTTTCCTGAACTGGGAATACTTTCCACCAACGTTAGTAAATATTTTCCTGCCCAGCATGGTAATGCTGTCAAGTTCTCTCAGCTTATGGCAACAGATTTAAATCCATTAAGGAAATAGATGGTCTGAGCCATACTTTCCTGCGTATAGACTATTGCATATTTTATAAGCAACTGCCCTGGCTTGTTAGGTGATGGCAGCATTAAAGGGCTTGGCTTCAGGTAGTTGCGATCTGATCGCCCAGGCAGTAGCTGCCCGCTGAGATTGCCAAGCTTGCAGCAGCTGCTTGGCAATCTGCTTAAGTTGCTCGGCATCGACAGTGGCATCAATGGCGCGATTCATGCGTTCGATCTCGAATCGTTGGGCAATGCTCAACTGCAGCGGTTCAATCATGCAGGTTCTGGAAAGCACTTACACCTTTACTAAGGTTCCTCCAGTAAGCTGTCGTCAAAGACACGGTTCTGGCCACCATGCAAGTGCTCCTGGGTTAATGTCGCCGTTGTAAAACATGTTGACCTTAGCCATGGTAGTAAAACCTTCTAAGCACTTCGACTTAGAGGCCCATTGACCTATCGGCTCTTAATCCAACCATGCATTCGGCCTACTACCTACCATATCTGGTATTTGAAGCCAGCCCAGACAATCAAACAAGTGGATAATTAAAATCAAAATACTGGCATAGTCCTCATACCTGCAAGTATTGCGCTGCTAATCTCAGCCTAAGACCTAAACAGAGTTTGGAAAGTAGCAACCTCACAATATGCGAAGCACGACTGGCAGTTGTTTGGTATGTTATCTTGCTAGTGGGACTTAAAAGTTCAAGACCTAGTAAAAGGTTGCTGAGATTATTATGCTACTACAGGTACTAATCAAAAACTATTGTTTCTATATGATCATGGTTAAAGCATAAAGATTTTAAATCTTGTCTGGTCTTGAGATCTGGCAAAGGTTAGAGCTTTCAATTAAGCCTTGTATTAAAGACCTAACATAGATTAACCGAAGTTGAGAGTCATTGAATTCTCAGCTTTGGTTAATCTATGTCTAATTTCGGTTTATATTGGATTTTAGGTATTATATCCAGGTCGCTGCCTAGCCTTCAACCTCGTAATGTGTCAGCCAACAGCAGACTTAGGCTTATCAGGTGCAGACTGCGCGAGAATATTTTCGAGGCGAGTTGCCTCTTTCTGAAGATCAGGCTGAAATTGACGAACAATCAGCTCATCGATTGCAAACTGCCCAGGTCCAACTAACAGGACAGTAACGGCGGTTGCTAAGTAGAGACCCAGTAATTCTAGGAGGTAAATATTAAATCCAGCTGTTATGATGGCATGATAGATTGCGACTGAGATGGTCCCAGCAATTGCTAATGCGCCAAGACGTGTTGCCAAGCCAGTGATCAAGAGCCAGCTGCCTACTACCTCTGAAAAAGCAGCAACATAAGAGAGAAGGATAGGAAATGGTAAGTGCAGTGGCCGTACAAAGGCATCAGCAAAGTTTTCAATGTTTGCAAGCTTCTCGTAGCCATGGTGGATCAGCAAAGCACCCGCAAAGATCCTCAAGAAGAGGAGGCCGAGGTCAGCTGCAACCGGTCGGGTGAGAACGGTTCTTAACATTGGGTAAACTTTTCTTAACACAGCTTAAGGAACAGAGAGGGCACTGTGGTGCTTAGCTACACCTTTTTGCCGTAAAATAAGTAGTTATACTCAAAGCACTTAGTTGCCTAAGCACCACTGCTGACCCAGCTCTTGCTACAGAGCTTCTTAAATTTTGTCGTAAATCAGGTGAGCTAGATTTATGTATCTTACGCTTTAAGAATATGGGTATGCTATACTCAAGATTCCAAAGTTACCTGGCCAACAAGCGTCGTTGGGTGTTAAGCGCAGGAATCTTTATAGGAACCATCACCACTGTTACCGGGATTCTGGTTACTTGCATCACTGCTATAACAGCCCATGATGTTCCGCTGCACCTTTGGTCATCTCTGCCATTACCTTGATGCAATCCAGGGATTATGTAAGTCTATAGGACGCTCCTGAAGTAAACTGCACATCATGAACCGCCTTATATCTTTTAGCAGTGTTATTTTGACAGTAGTAGGTGTTCTTGGACTGGCTGCATCAGGCATTTTCTGGAACTTTCAAGGTCGCACAGCTGGCTTACCAGCTACTATTGCTTCCCTACTTGTGCTAGCTGTTGGCATCCTGCTCCTCAGGCCCCGGCGAAAAGTTCAGGCTTCTGTAATAGATCCCGATCCTGTTGTAGAGAATGTCTCAAATGAGAACATCGAGGAATTAGCTACCAGTGAGGTAACTTCTCCTACGAAAGCCCCTGTTAAACAAGTTACCATCGTAAATATTATTAACTACGCGCCTAAATCCCTACAGCCTGCTAACACTTTACGGTTGCGTAGGCGGCGCCCAGGGGCTTCACTTAGAAATTTCCGCAACATGGCCAGCGAAATTTTCCGCGGTTAACTTAATACCACGTTGTCATACTAACTATAGTTGCTATTTACATAATTTAGCTCCACAGCTAACAGAAGGTCTTGGCAGGAGTGATCAGCATAGGTGAGTGCGGGTAGTTAGGCTTTAGACGCTTTCTTTTGCTCATTTACCAAAATGCCCGATGTAAAAGTTGTAGCCTTGAAAGGCGCAGTATTAGTTCTGCTAATTTTATTAGTTAAGTCCAACCTGCTGCGCATAAAGATGTCATTTGTCGGCAGCTTAATAGCATTACTACTAACCGCTGCTCTCTTAACTACAGTAAGCGGTAGCGTGATTTTGGCAATAGCAGCATATCCTAAGTTCAAGTAGACTTTAACTCAGTATTAGGTGACAGTTGCTGCCTTAGGATCATGACGTAAAAGTTGTGGTCCAGCACTATCAATCATCCAAAAGTGTACGGCAGTCAGCAAGACACTGGAAGTGTAGAGCAGAGCAGCTTCATGCCAGGCCTTGGGGCAAGCATGCTAATTACGTATTGTGTACTCATACACTAGTAGCCTATCTACTGGCTTTACCTTTCCTAAGAACTTTTGCCTACTCAGCTAAAATGGCACAATCTGTAACCTGCCAGTGAGATGCTAAAAAACCCGCTTCGCTGCTATGAGACCATGCTAGCCATTGTAAACTTAGCAATGCCTTCATTGTGCCTTAAGATGATATAGATTGAACATTAATCTGTAGTGATCAGACTTATGTCTTAATATCTAGACATCATAACTATGGCTCGTGAGGTTAGTCTCAAAAACAAGGGTATAGCCTACATACTGTGGCTACTTGGGTTTGCTGGTGTTTGTGGTCTACATCGCCTCTACGTTGGCAAAGTTGGATCAGGTCTTCTCTATCTTTTCACCTTTGGATTTTTTGGCATTGGTCAACTCATTGATCTATTTCTAACATCTGATATGGTAGACCAACGGAATCTCAGTCTTGCTACATCGTTGCCACACTTGACCAGTCATCTACCAAGTCTGCAGCAGCGAATCTTAGAAGCATGCCGAAATGGCGAGGTTTCGATTGGGCAAATCTGTCTCGGTGTTAGCAGCGAGGTTTCTTCAGTCAAAGAAGAACTACTCAAGCTTGAGGCTGAGGGCGTGCTTCTAGCCAGTGTTGACAGGGATGGCGTAATTCGTTACCGACTCAGTTAGCCAAGTTTTATGGTGGACTCAAGGTTTGAGCCTAAGTGTAGTCGTCATTAGGTGTTCCGAGAAAGCGGCGCGAGAGCCTAACCGCTAGAACCACGCAGGCAGCACCATAGCCTATGAAAGTAGCAGCTTGACCAAGGGAGTTGCCTGTGTAGACCTCTGCCTGTAGCAAGAGCCAGTCTGCAAGAGAGGAAATAGTGCCCCACAAAACTACCCAGATAGAGACATAAGCCACGCCACGGATAATGGTGTTCACGGTAACTCGACACAAGAGCTTCATAAAGCTAGTGCTAAACCGGTGAAGAACAGAGACAAAAACTTGCAGACAATCTCATGTCTGTCAGAGTCCTGTGACTTGCACTTTTAGGAAATGGCAGCTCCAGTCGGAGGTAGCAGCCCGCGACCACAACCTCGTACAAGCCTCAAATGGCAGAGCGACGGAGAGTTAGCAGGTGCAGATCTGCTGCGGGTGTTGAGATTACTGGCTGCAGCTGACCCTGAAGCTGGAGAGCTAAACCAATGTCGGATCACCCCAGACTCAGGTCAATGTCAATCTGAGGATCACAATGATCAAGGGACTTAAGTTTTTTTGTCAGTAAGTTTTTATGCCAAGGTAAACTACAATAAGGTCTTAGGACAGATGTACAATTTCGCAAGAGACTATCCTATAGATTTCGTGCACCAAAGAATATGAAGAGATCACAGCTTCTGCAATTGCTTATGCATATGTTCAAGATTAATGACGTTTTAGGCAAGCCCCGGCCTGCCTAAGCTTAGCCTCAATATTAGAATAACCTCGGTCAAGATGGTGTAGTCCCTCGATCAAAGTAGTGCCGTGAGCGGCTAGCCCGGCTAGTACCATGGCTGCAGCAGCTCGTAAGTCGGTTCCCAAGACTAGAGCACCACTTAACTGGGATACACCTTCAATCACGGCAGTGCTGCCCTGAACACAAATTGATGCTCCCATTCGCTGTAGTTCGGCAACATGCTGCATGCGGTTCTCGTAAATCTTTTCGGTAATTATACTAGTACCACGTGCCGTAGTTAGCAGAGCCATAAATGGAGCTTGTAAGTCAGTAGGAAAACCAGGGAATGGCTGGGTAGTGATATCTACGCCACGGATTTCACCAGGATAAATTGTTACACTATCCGAATCGATACTGAGGTGACAGCCACAGTCCTGCAGCTTCTGAAGAACTGCGTTGAGATGCTCAGGTATTACCGGTGCTATCCGGAGGTTAGAACGTGTGATTGCTGCAGCCAATAGAAAAGTGCCTGCTTCGATCCGATCAGGAATAACTACGTATTCACAGCCATGCAGTTGCTTTACACCTTTTACAGTAATTGTACGACCACCTGCACCACTAATGTGACCTCCCATTGCATTAAGGAGATTCGCTAGATCCTGAACCTCTGGTTCCTGAGCAGCATTCTCAATAATGGTGATGCCCTCAGCAAGAGCAGCAGCCATCAAGATCGTTTCTGTAGCACCAACACTGGGAAAATCCAATGCTATAGTTGCCCCTGTCAGGCGACCAGACCTACCCGGAACTCTTGCAGAGACTATCCCACGTTCGATATTAACTAGAGCGCCAAGAGCTTTAAGCCCACGAATATGCTCGACAACTGGCCGGGCACCAATACGGCAACCTCCTGGCAAGGGCATTCTGCCATAGCCCAGTCTGCCAAGCAATGGCCCGATGCTGAAAAAGCTGGCACGCAGCCTATTAACTAGCTCGTAGGGAGGCTCAGCATTGGTGACATGCTCAGCGCTGAGCTCAAGCTGGCCTGGTCGGCGCCGCACATTCACACCAAGAGAGGATAAAATTCCAATCATGCCATCTATGTCTGTGAGCTCCGGCACGTTGTATAGCCTAAGTGGCTTAGACGACAATATTGATGCCGTCATCAGTACCAAAGCTGAGTTTTTGGCTCCGCTTACCCGGAGCTCTCCATTGAGCTGCCGGCCACCTTCGATCCTGAGGCGCGGCTTGGTAATCTTCATGAGACGCCGCCGCCGTTACAGGTATATCTGACCTACCTAACGATTGCACAGCTTTGATAACTTAAGTTTTAGACAGTTCAGAGACCAGCCAAATCTCAAATTGGATAATGGCTCCGCCAGATACCTTAGTAGCAGGTAGGCAGCCTCTTGGCAAATGACATAATTGCAAACTTAGCTTGCACAGCATATCAACGGCAGAGACAAATAAAACAAACTTTGATGACCGTGTCACTGCAACAGTTGAATGACTAAGTGAGGGGATACATTTGTTGTCGGACATGTTTTCACCTGTCGTAACAACGATATCTAGTGAAGCCGAGCTATATACAAACTGCTACGATATAGGATTTAATATTGCGTCTCTTAGGCTAATATAGAGCTGACATTAATCCTGCGTATCTAACTGCCGCGCTAAACCTTTGCACCAGTGTCAACAAAAATTACTATTGGCATAGATATTGAGGTGTATGAAGCGATAATTCTTATAAATTAAGCTTGACTAGTAGCCGCTCTCAGGAATATACGCTAGACAGAGAATCCCATGTTGCGGTGTATCTTGCTGCCCTAGGTAAGATCTGAGTGTAGTGCGGATGGGGAGACTTGAACTCCCATAGTGTTTCCACCACAGGTACCTGAAACCTGCGCGTCTACCGATTCCGCCACATCCGCCGATATTTAGGCCAACAGACCTAATGTGGTTAGGTGGTTACCATAGGCTCAGCCACAACACACCTTTAAGTCCTACTAGGACAAACAAGCTACCAAAGTCATCCCTCCTCTTTTAAGTACCAAACGCACTTAACTATGGTACATCACAGTCTGGTCGAGTGCCGTGTGAGGCCTCCATGTCACTATAGCAAAGCTACGCAGAATCCATTTTAAGGCATGAGGTAAACCGTGCTCGAACGGCTCGATGATTTCTCAGACTTAGCTGTCAGTTGCAGCAGTAGCATTAAGACTCAAAATTCTAAGCCCCTTGTTCATTTGCCCATTACCTTAGACAACAGAAGACTTACGCCTAAAGTATGATTGTTCTTAAGATCTCTAATGCCTCTGAGGTTATGGCATCAAAGCTCGGGAGGCTTCTGGAAAGATTTACGCCCAGTTCGGTCGATTGCGCAACTGTCGAGAACCAGGTTATCAAGAAGCTTGCCGAGAATCTAGCTGCGGAAGGAATCAAAGGTGAGATTTCTGCTGTAAAAGGACTAGACATCGATGGTGCTAATCTCAGCTTCCATAAAGATATAAAGGTGCGAAAGCACCTCAGCTTCTAAGATGGCAACTGTCAGCAGCTCTAGTTGCCAAATAACTATCACAAGCAGTCGCAACCCTTTAGTAAAAAAGCTGCGATCGCTCACAAAACGATCTGGCCGTGCCGAACATAGATGCTTGTTGCTGGAGGGAACTCATCTACTTGAGGAGCTCCTCAGGCAAACTACAAAGTACGATCGCTTCGATTTGGTAGCAACTGAAAGCTGGCTAAATAGCCACAAAGCATTGCTGGCATTGTGTCCTCCAAGATGCACAGTGCAATCCGTAACTTACAAAGTACTGCAAGCGGCACTCACCACACAGCAGCCAGATGGCGTGGCAACAATCTGTCCACTGAGCCATTTGCCCCAACCTCCGGCACTAAAATTGACCAGCTTTGCTCTAGCTCTAGATCGTCTTCAAGACCCTGGTAATGTTGGTAGTCTACTGCGCACTGCTCTTGCCGCAGATGTTAACGTTGTCTGGCAAGCAGGTGGCGCTGATATACTTGCACCAAAGGTATTGCGCTCTTCAGCTGGAGCAGTGCTGCAAATCCCTATTGAACGTCTTGGCCTTAATGAAACTGATGGGCTGCAAAGTCTCGCCCAGCGTTTACAACATGCGGCGAGAGTGGGCCTACAGATAGTAGCTACATTAGTACCTGGTCCTAGCTCTGTCCGGCCAGTTCTGCCCTATTGGGAGATTGATTGGAGACGACCAACTGTCCTTGTGCTTGGTAACGAGGGTTCAGGTCTTAACCCACAGTTGATTGCTTGCTGTAGCCATCTGGTGACTATACCACACAGTATGCGTATGGAATCACTTAACGTGGCTGCCGCAGCAGTACCACTATTGCTCGAGCGACAACGAGCGATAATAATGAGTTCTACGCGGCGATCCAGTGAGCGACTCTAATTTTGACTTTGACCTTGTCGTGATTGGAGCCGGTTATGGGGGATTTGACGCTGCAAAGCATGCTGCCGAACATGGCTTGAAGGTGGGCATTATAGAGTCGCGCGACATGGGAGGTACCTGTGTCAACCGCGGCTGTGTCCCCTCAAAGGCTCTTCTCGCAGCCAGCGGTCGGGTCCGAGAACTAGCTGATGCTGACCATCTTGCCGCATTTGGAATTCATGCTGCGCCGGTAAGGTTCGAGCGCCAAAAAATTGCTGACCATGCCAACCAACTGGTAGCTACGATACGAAGTAATCTAACAAAGACTCTAGAGCGTTCCGGCGTCACCATCATTCGAGGTTACGGCAGACTTGAAGCATCCCAGCGGGTTGGACTTCGTGAGCCCAGTGGCGTTGACCGGATACTATCTGCAAGAGACATAATCATTGCTACAGGTTCTGATCCATTTGTTCCCTCTGGTATTGAGACCGATGGTCGGACTGTGTTTACTAGTGATGAAGCGGTGAATCTTGAGTGGCTCCCGCGCTGGATTGCAATTATTGGCAGCGGCTACATAGGCCTGGAGTTTGCTGATGTTTATACAGCTCTTGGCTGTGAGGTAACGATGATTGAGGCTCTCGACCGAGTCATGCCAACATTTGATCCTGACATAACGCGGATAGCAGCTCGGCACCTCATAGATGGCCGCGACATAGATGGCCGCTCTGGAGTACTAGCAAGCAAAGTTACACCTGGCTGTCCAGTGACCATTGAACTTTCAGATATGCAGAGTCGAGAGCTAGTAGAGACACTAGAAGTCGATGCTGTTTTGGTAGCAACTGGTCGCGTACCTAGCAGCCGCGGTCTCAACTTAGAATCCCTAGGCGTAGAGACCAAACGCGGTTTCTTGCCAATTGATGACCATATGCATGTATTGATCAATGATCGGCCTGTGCCACATCTTTGGGCTGTTGGAGATGTTACTGGTAAACTGATGCTAGCTCATACGGCTGCTGCCCAAGGGACTGTCGCTGTGGATAATATACTGGGTCACAACCGCACAATTGATTACCGCAGTATTCCTGCTGCCACATTCACACATCCAGAAATTAGTTCAGTCGGATTGAGTGAAGCAGAAGCTGAAGAACTAGCTAAAAGTGAAGGATTTAAGCTTAAGAATGTTCGTAGTTATTTCAAGGCCAACTCCAAAGCGCTCGCTGAATTAGATAGCGACGGTCTGATGAAGTTACTGTTCCGTGCAGATACTGGTGAGGTGCTAGGTGCCCATATCTATGGTCTACACGCTGCTGATTTGATTCAAGAGGTAGCTAATGCTGTAGCGCGTCGTCAAAGCGTGCGTGACCTTGCCTGTGAAGTTCATACTCATCCTACTCTCAGCGAAGTTGTAGAAGTGGCTTATAAGCAAGCTGCGGCTCAGATTGCCGTCCCTATCTGAAAAGTATCTTAGTGAGTAGTTAGTGGAGATTCGCCGTCGCCCACCAAACCCAAGAATCCGGGTTGCTCATCTGGAGTATGCTGTCCCGCATGTTGACGGTGAGCCCCGGAACATACTTGAGAGGATCGTTTGGGAAAAAGACAAGGAAGTTGAAGCTGCCCGTCAGAAGATCCCCTTAGAAACGCTGCGCTCTCAAGTAGCACAGTTGCCACCTACCCGAGACATTATCTCAGCTCTGCGGCAGACCCCAGTAACTCCAGCAGTCATCGCCGAGGTAAAAAAGGCAAGTCCAAGCAGGGGTTTAATCCGGGAAGACTTTGACCCTGCATCTATTGCCCACGCTTATGCAGCCGGTGGAGCTAGCTGTTTATCTGTTTTGACAGACCGTTGCTTCTTCCAGGGTGGCTTTGATGTGTTGACTGCAGTGCGTCAGGCAGTTGACTTACCACTGCTATGCAAAGATTTTATACTAAGCCCATATCAAATTTATCAGGCACGTGTCGCTGGTGCAGATGCTGTACTGCTGATAGCTGCAATCAATACCAATCAGCAATTGCAATACCTGCGCCGTATAGCTGAACTGCTAAACCTCAACGTGCTAATAGAAGTGCATACTAATGACGAGCTCGACCGGGTGCTACAGATGGGTGGGTTCTCCTTGCTCGGCATTAACAACCGCGATCTCACCACTTTTGCAACTGATCTTACTACGACAGAAATGCTGGCCAAACGCTTTAGTAAGCAGCTGCAGCAGCAAGATGTTTTATTAGTGAGTGAATCAGGCTTAACTAGTCGAGCTGACCTTGACCGGGTTCATGCTGCAGGTGCCAGAGCTGTGCTCGTAGGCGAATCACTAATGCGGCAGCAAGATGTGAAAGCTGCTCTGCAATCATTAATCCGTCGCTGAATTACACTGCTGCACCAGAATTCCTCTTGCCAGCAAATGCTGTGTTAATTCCTTTTCTTACAGGCCTTGCAGCTGGGGCAATTCACGTGTTTGCCGGGATAGACCATCTGGTGGCAATGGCACCCCTCTCACTTACGAGGCCACTTCGAGCCATCCGGTCTGCATTTGCTTGGGGGTTAGGGCACTCTACTGGTGTCTTGACCCTAGGCCTTGTTGCAGTATTAATCAAAGATGTGGCCAAACTCAAGATGATGTCCTCCTGGGCTGAATTTCTTGTTGGCTTTGCCCTACTAGTGGTGGGAGGATTAGCAGTCCGGACTGCATTTGGACTGGAGATTCATGCTCATCCCCATGACCATGGCACGAACAAAGCGCATGAGCATCTGCACTTACATGTTCGTGGCGGCGGCCGGCATTGGCGTCACTCCCATGCAGCTTCTAGTCTAGGTTTTCTTCATGGCTTAGCTGGCGCTAGCCATCTCCTTGCTGTCATGCCGGCCTTGGCTTTGCCTCCGCTTGGAGCTGCTAGTTACTTAGTAGCCTATCTTGGTGGCTCAGTGATTGCAATGCTATTAACGGTAGTTACTATCTCCCTGATTACAATCCGCAGCGGGGCACACTTACTGCCACTACTAGTAGGTATAACTGGAGGTATTTCAATCGTTACTGGTGCTATTTGGTTACAGCGGACTTTTGCCACAGTCTCCTGAATAGAGGAGTAATCTCTGAGCTTCAGCAAAGCTTTGACTCTACATTTCCAAGAATATCCTTTGGTTGCACAGGTCCAAAGTCACGGCTATCTGTGCTTATATCTAAGTTGTCCCCAAGTAAGTAGACACCACTAGAATCATGGTGTGATATCCGTTTGACAATTAGTAGCTTTGGTTGTCTAGGTAAACATGCAACTACTACTGATCCGTTAGATGGGAGTGAATCGGTTGTTTGCCTAGGCTGGTAGATAACCCAATCGCCTGGCTTCAAAGTCGGTAACATAGAGGAGCCATCGACACGAAGGTGTCGATGGCTCCGTAGCAGAACCAGTAAAAGTTGTAAGAGGCTGGCCTCTGGTAAAGGTGAGAAAAAACTGTGATTAGCTGGCAGTGACCCAAGCATCACTGCGTTTCTTTGATTGCCAGAACATATGATGGATTTTCTCAACAGCAACCATGAGTTCTTCGGCCTTGGTCTGATCAACACTTACCTTGCAAGCACTGCAAAGCTTAGTTGCCTTCCAAAAGGTGTCGTGTAGATCAGGGAAGGTAGCGAGATGATCGGGCTTAAAGTAGTCGGTCCAGAGAATGAGAAGCTCTTTTTTAGTCTCCTTGGCTTGTTCTTCCTTAATAGCTACGTAGCGCGAGAAGGTATTGCTATAGGCAGCCAGTGCAGCAGCATCAGCACCTACAGGAGATTCCATGGCCAATAGTTTTTTGGTCATAGAGAGAACAGCCTCAGCAGCAATCCGAGCAGAGGCGGGGTCATAAACGCCGCAGGGGCCATCGCAGTGGGCCTGGACGGTGGCGACTGGTAAGCGACGGACGACGGCAGAAAGGACCGAGCGCAGCATCGTAGAGTGGAGGTTGAGCTTGTCAAGAGCCTAACTGTGGATCAGTTACTCACGCCGAGAAGCTCGACCTCAAAAGTCAGGGTTGCATTTGGTGGAATTACGCTTCCAGCCCCACGGTTGCCATAGCCTAACTCAGGAGGGATTACCAACTGACGTTTACCCCCGACTTTCATACCAGCTACACCTTCATCCCATCCCGAGATTACCTGTCCAGCACCCAGAGGAAAGCTGAAGGGGCGCCGACCGTAGCTAGTATCAAACTGAGTACCATCCTCAAGTGTGCCACGATAGTGGACTTTCACCATTCGTCCTTTCCTGGCTTCGATGCCGTCTCCAATGACCAGGTCAGTAATTTTTAGACCACTGGTAGTTACATAGGGAGCCGTAACATCCTGTTTCTGGCTGCTTAATGGTGCAGCAGCACTGATGTCTCCACTATCAGATGGACTAGAGTCTGAGGCCATGGTGAATAGAGAGGGGTTAGGCTCATCAGGGTCAAGCTCGAAATGATTCCTGGCTGTACTGCCAGCAGCGAACTCAACGGACGGAAATTTGCTGGTTGACTTGGCTGTTACGACAGAAGGAGCAATAACCTGGCTGACGAGTGCTACAACAAGGCAAACTAAGCAGACAGTAGTGCTGATCAGGATATCGTGCAAGGTCCTAATGGGCAGATTACAATATTCTGACAGGTAATGTTCAGAGATCAGCTACCCTAGCTGGCTACTACACCTAATTAATTTTCAGGTCATCGCTTTAAGAGCCCCCCAGCAATGTTTTCATGCCTCGAGAGTAGATATTACTAAGGTCTGATAAGAATCCTACTCCGTCTGTGCATTAACTATATAACCTTCCTATATGTCTAAAGGTACTTAGATGGCTAGGTGCCTCACTTAACAGTTTAAAGTGTGTCTAATATCAAGTTAGCTTCTAGTCATCTGAGTCCAAACATCATCATAACTTCCTAATTAGAGCTCACTGAGTGAGTATTGGAGTCATTCCTAATGCCCAGGAAACTTCACGGAGAAATCAAGGTAGCTTAGCAACAATTGCTGATTATGTGCAGGGGTTAATGTCGGGACCAAATCTAATCCGAGTAAGCTGGTTTTTCTATCTGCCACTGGCTTTGACGGGAGGCATAATTGGTGGTTTGGCACTGCCATCTGGCGGGGCTTTAATGATTGTTGTTGCTCTAGCCCTACTCTGGACAATTGCCCAAAGTCCTTGCCTTGCTGGGCTTTGGGCAGCCACTAATGTCTTGATTAGTCACCGTTGGCTTCTGGATCTGCATCCACTTGACTGGGTTGGAGTACCAGCAATGTTGAGTCTCCCACTTGTACTATTTCTATGGATATTCTGCGCACTTGCTGCTGCTGTATTTGTTGGATTTTGGGCCTGGATCGGCTGCTGTTTACCTGGGCGTGGAATGCTTCTCCATGCGTCCGGAATGGCAGCTATGTGGGGTATTGGTGAGGTGCTACTCGCCAGAACCCCACTGTATTGGATTGGTGTGGAGTCTGCCTTGCTCCCAGGACGTTGTGTTTTAACCAGTATAGCGCGTCTAGTTGGTGGTGGTGGCTTAGCGGCAGTCCTCGTATTGCTTGGCTGGTGGCTGTGGCGGCTAGTGGGGTCGCCACAGAACCACCGCATTCGCACACTCTGCTTGCTTGTTCTACTAATTTTGACGGTTGCACCGTCCTTGCAGATACTCAGCGGCTGGATACCGCGCTCGCCTGTTGTAACTGGGCAGTTGCGTATGGCTACTTGGCAGCCATCAGTTCCCACTCGCTTGAAATTCAGCAAGGAAGAACTACAACGCTTGCCAAGACGGTTACAGGATGCCCTTGATCAAGCTGTAACACTTGGCGCTACAGTCCTGATTGCTCCAGAGGGTACCTTGCTAGAAGGCCAGGATCTGGTGGCGCCATCACCACTACCTCTACTTACAGGTGGCTTCCGCTGGTTCCATGGTGAGCAACGCAGCTCACTTCTACTGGTACCTGAAGGACAACAAAGACCCTACCCTCTGGTTGACAAGCATCGATTAGTGCCCCTAGGTGAGTGGTTGCCTTCTCTGCCAATTGATCTCGGTATTGGACTCTCAGCTGTTGGCGGTTTACAACCTGGTGCACCATCTCGTGCCTTTCACTGGTCGGGACCAGCAGCTGCAGTTGCAATCTGCTATGAGATCAGTGATGGTTCTGCTCTAGCTTCAGCAGTGAATGCTGGGGCAACCTGGCTTCTAACAATAGCTAACCTTGACCCTTATCCTCTGCTTCTTCAGCGTCAGTTCCTAGCTGAGGCTGCTCTGCGTGCCATAGAGAACGGACGCGATCTACTTAGTGTAGCCAACACTGGTCCCACTGCTCATGTGACAAGCGATGGTGCAGTAGTCACATTGCTACGCCCGCTCCAAGAGGGCATTGCCATCACATCACTCAACTTACACCAGAGCACAACGCTGTATACATGCTGGCGCGAGCTTCCGCTGCTAGTGTTGCTGTTTACAGGTATCTGTGGAACCTTAGTCCAGACTAACTAGTCTTAGTTGATGTGGCTGTAGCACTGAATTAATCCGCCACCAAGAAGTATATCTCCCTCATAAAATACTGCTGCTTGACCTGGTGTAATTGAGAATTGCTTCTCGTAGAAGTCGATATGGCAGCGGTGCGGACGTTGTGTGGCGATATCTTGTTCTGTCGGCTGAATAGGTGTCAGCTGCGCCCATGCCGGCTGACTGCGATATCTTACTTGTACTTCTACCTCAAAAGGCTCCTGTGGCGGCGCTATTGATACCCAGTTCACTGCACCGACTGTGCAGAAGCTCCGGCCAGATTGTGACCGTGGAGCCACTATGACCCTATTACTGACTGCATCTAGCTCCGTTACATGCAAAGGTTCAGTCCAAGCAACTCTTAATCCTCGCCTTTGGCCAATAGTAAAATTTTGAATACCATCATGATGGCCTAATACGGTACCATCCGATAAGCAAATCTGTCCTTTGCGATGGGGAAGGTGAGATTTAAGGAAAGCATGCATCGAGCCATAGTGATCAGCTAAACAAAGATCCTGGCTTTCTGGCTTATCAGCTGTACGCAAGCCGCGTCGCTTTGCCTCGATACGAGTGTTTGCTTTACTGAGTTCTCCAAGAGGGAACAAGACCTGCTTCAGCACTTCTTGTGGCAAATCATAGAGGAAATAGCTCTGATCTTTTTGGCTATCGTGGCCACGGAGAAGCTGACAGCGACCACTGCTATCACCTAGTGCCGAAACCAGCTGGCTTGTTCTGCTGGGCCGGTGTACCCGAGCATAATGCCCCGTGGCGATCTGTGACAAACCATGCTGTCTCGCCCAAGCTAACATTGGTGCAAACTTTACTGACTTATTGCAACGAGAACAGGGCAAAGGTGTAATCCCGCTTTGGTAGCCATTGAGAAGAACCTGCACAATCTCTTGCTGGAAAGTCTCGCGTGCATCAACCACATGATGTGGGATTCCTAGCTGTTGACAAATATTGGCAGCATCCACCAGACCTTCAGTACAGCAAGTGCCCTTACCACTCATCAGCCAGAAGGTCAGTCCCTCTACTTTCCAGCCAGCTTCTACCAGAAGAGCAGCTGCCAGGGAGCTGTCAACGCCACCCGAGAGACCAACAACCACATTTTGGTTTGCTGACCAGCACATCAGCCATTCAATAGCAGCAGCTCCAGCCTTAGTAGCACCACTATGAGTCATCTATGGCACGGGCGATGCTGCGTTCTTATCCCATAGTGAGATCCCACGTGCCTATTGTGTCTTGGCCGCCTAAGGATGTTGATCATCTGCTTGTCACAGCTGCCCAAATGGCGGCGATGGAGGATGCAGTTTTCGCTAGTGGCCTCCCAAAAGCTGCCTTGATGGAGAAAGTGGGGCTGGCAATGGCTGCCAGGATTCTTAGTCGGCCCAATATGCTTGAGCACGGCGTGCATGTGTTGATAGGACCGGGACATAATGGTGGTGACGGTCTAGTAGTTGCAAGAGAGCTTCATCAAGCTGGTATATCCGTGTCTCTGTGGCGACCATTGCCACTACAGCGGTCTCTAACACAAAAGTACTGGAGTCATGCACACTGGCTTGGGTTACCAGAAAGAGAACCGGATCCTAGCGATATTAGGCTGTGGATCGAGGCACTATTCGGCCTAGGTCAATCTCGCCCACTACCTGCTACGATCTCCAGCCTGCTTGAAGAGCGCGAATATTCCTATCCGGGTCGACTCGTAAGCCTAGATGTACCTGCTGGAATCGACTCTGATTCTGGATGTCTTCTTGGCGTAGGTGGTGCTACAGCAACACTTACTCTCACCGCTGGACTGGTTAAACGAGGCCTTATTCAGGATCGAGCCCTTACCAGAGTAGGGGAATTAGAACGCATAGATATGGGGTTACCTCAGCAGCTTCTAGACAACTTGCCAGATGAGGTGATTCTTGCTCTTTCCTCAGTTGACTTAAGGAATTTGCCGGTACCAAGTCCTCCACGGGAAGCGATGAAGTACAAGCGTGGCCGGCTCCTGGCAATAGTAGGTAGCCTTCACTATAGTGGTGCCGCACGCCTAGCTCTTGAAGGAGGGTTAGCTAGCGGTGTTGGCAGTGTGCGAGCCCTGCTGCCGAAGTTGATTGCAAGCAGCTTGTGGGCAACCCTTCCTGAAGTAGTGTTGGAAGCCGTACTGCCCTGTGACGAAAGTGGCTGCCTCGAGGTACGTGAGGCCTTATCAGTCATTGCAGAAAGTCGCATGGACGCCTTGCTGATTGGTCCTGGCCTAGGATTATCTGAGGAGCCGCTGACATGTTTGACAGAGGTGCTAACAGAATTCACCGGTCTGTTACTACTCGATGCTGATGCACTTAATCGCTTAGCTACTATTCCCGGTCACTACTCGTGGCTAAAGCAGCGCAATGGTCCGACTTGGCTAACTCCCCATCGGGATGAATTCAATAGACTTTTCCCAGATCTGAGAGATCTTGAGCCAGCTGCCGCAGCCCGAGCTGCTGCAATAGCTAGCGGTTCCTGCATTCTTCTGAAAGGTGCACACTCACTGGTAGCTAGCCCTAGTGGATCACTAATACAGCTAAGCCAGACTGCACCATGGGGAGCAAGAACAGGACTTGGCGATGTTCTAGCTGGCTTTGCTGCTGGTTGGGGAGCACTAACCCTAGCAGCAGGAAAACAATGCGATTTCTCCGTCCTTGCTGCTGCTGCCCTTCTACATGCTGAAGCAGTCCGAACTTGCAGAACAGGCAGTACAGCGACAATTGTTGCTTCCAGAATCGCAATAATGATATGTGCTCTGCAACAAGCGAACAATAAAGCTAGTTGCTGAGAGTACACTAGTTCCTAGAAAAAATTACAAACAGCTCTTGTAATGACTACAATAAGATTACATAACTCTCACAGGTCTTAACCTAACTAATCTATGAGAATGTAATACTTAAATTTTAGTTTAAGCTCAGCGCAATACCGTGGGGTTTTGGAATCTCCACTCGTTTTCTTCAGGTACCAGGCTAAATATCTATTTAGCTATAAGCCTTACCAGGAGAATATTGGCATAGAGGCCTAAGGTTTCTTAATCCCACTTAAGTGGGGCTAACTTAGACTGCAAATAAATTCCGCTTAATTGCAGAGTATATGTTCTGAGCTAGTCCAAAGCTGCCGAGGTATAGACTAACTTACCATGGCTTTAGTTGAATGAAAGACTTGATGGAATCAGCGCAGTGCCCAGTTGCTTGGAAACCGTAGAATTAATATTGTAATGTTGGGAGATATTTTGTTGTGGAATCGCCGCTCTGCCTCAGGCATTTGACCGAGCTCTAGCCATATCAACAGTCTTGATTAGCGTCGAAGCCCCGCAATTTATATTAATGCTGGGTGGAGAACTCGCGATCCTGCTAGATCTCCTGTGTCAGTCCCGCTTGTCTATCATCACGACTACTCTGTTCCGTTACCCAGCAGCCATCGTTTTCCGATGGCCAAGTTCCGACTTCTAGAAAATTGCTTGCAGCAACGTGGTCTTGCCTCACCGCTGCAAATCCATCGACCACTACCAGTGCCAAGGCGTTGGCTTGAGCTTGTCCACGAGCGCTGCTACCATGAGGCTTTAGCACACGATAAACTAGACCAGGTAGCAAGGCGACGTATCGGCCTCCCGGCAACAGTTCCCTTATTACGCCGTACCTGGCTTGCAGTCGGCGGCACAATCCTGACTGCACGTCTAGCGCTCGAGCATGGCATAGCTTGTCACCTCGCTGGTGGCACACACCATGCATTCCCTGATCATGGAAGTGGATTTTGCATCTTTAATGATGTAGCAGTAGCAGCTAGTGTACTTTTGAAGGAGGGAAGTATCAGCAGTGTAATGGTTGTCGACCTCGATGTACACCAGGGGGATGCTACAGCTGCTATTTTTCGTAGCGACCCACGGGTGTTTACCTTCTCAGTTCATGCTGCCTCAAATTTTCCAATGCGCAAGGAGTGCAGCGATCTTGACCTAGCGCTTGCCGACGGCATTGAAGACCAAGAGTACTTAAGTAAGGTAGGCGATTGCCTACCTGTAATCCTTGAAGCTGTTCGACCTGAGTTGGTCTTGTACAATGCTGGTGTTGACCCACATCGTCAAGATCGTCTAGGCCGGCTTTGCCTTTCTGACCTTGGACTACTACATCGTGACCACCTGGTAATCGATTCTTGCCTACGTCGCGGTATTCCCATCGCGACTGTGATTGGAGGTGGCTATGATGATATTTATCCTCTCGTCGAGCGACATGCGCTTGTTTTTCGAGCAGCAGCAGACCAAGCTCGTTTGCATGGAGTCTGAGCCTAAAGGTCTTTAAATTAGCTTTGGGAGATATATCTCTATATTGGTATTAGTCCTCCGCCCAGATATAACGTGTCAGCTCAGATGGATCTGGCTCGGGAGCTCCTAGAGCAAACTCAACAGCATCAGCAATCTCAGCGTCAATCTCCTTTTCAACTGTACGCAGCTGCTCTGCTGTAACAAGATTTGCTTGGGTTAAATCATGTTCCAGTGCCCGCAGTGGGTCCCGTTCTGCCCAGAACTGCTTCTCTTGCTCAGAACGGAGTTCGTCAGGGTCAGCTAGAGAATGACCACGGAAACGGTAAGTAAGGCACTCGAGCAGTGTTGGACCTTCCCCAGCTCTCGCTCGCTCGACTGCTTGTTCTGCAGCAGCTCGCACAGCAAGTACATCCATACCGTCAACTTCTTCACCAGCCATACCGAAGGCAGAGGCCTTTCGCCAGATTTCAGGGTCACTGGTAGCCCTGTCATGAGCCATGCCGATTGCCCACTTATTGTTTTCAACCACGAAGAGAATTGGCAGCTTCCAAAGCTGTGCCATATTCAAGCATTCAAAGAACTGACCGTTGTTGCAAGTACCGTCGCCGAAGAAAGCAGCCGTAACAGCATTGCTAGAGGTATCAGCAAGAGCATCACGCTTATAGCGACTAGTGAAAGCAGATCCCAAGGCAACAGGAATACCCTCACCGATAAAAGCGAAACCGCCGAGCAAGTGATGCTCTCGTGAGAATAGGTGCATCGAACCACCGCGACCACGGCTACAGCCTGTACTTTTGCCAAACAGCTCACTCATTACCTGACGGGCCGGGACACCAGCACTAAGGGCATGCACATGATCACGGTAGGTGCTGCAAAACCAGTCATGTTGGCGCTTCATCGCACCGATAACGCCTGTGCTGACAGCTTCTTGGCCATTGTAGAGGTGCACAAAGCCAAACATCTTGCCCCGGTAGTACATCTCAGCACACTTGTCTTCAAAGCGGCGGCCTAAGGTCATATCGCGGAATAGAGCAAGTCCGGTATCACAATCCACAGCAGCACGTTGACCACTAACAAGCGTGGAGAGGCGTTCAGCATGTGAACCAGGTTCAGCTACTACACCACTTAAGGTACCTAGCTCATTTGTGGTGATCTCTTGCTGCTGCATCATGCCTCACTCTGTTCTTAAGGGGGGATTGTAAGGGCACAGCCATAAAAGCTGAGTAGGAATTCTCCCTGCTTACAGTCCCGTGCCAACAGACTCTGATGCTGGATGGATCTGCCGATCGATCACTGCCGTCTGCTTGGGGTAAGTCCCTCAGCTACTGCTGATGCAATTTTTAGAGCTCTGCAACTGCGCCTTGATCACTATCCTAATCAAGGCTTTACCCACGAAGCCTTGAACCAACGCGGGGAGTTGCTACGAAAGTCTGCTGATCTGCTCAGCAGGCTTTCTAGTTGTCACCGTGCTTGCGAAATGTGGCCGCCGAACGTCAGCTACTATCATCACGCTGCAAAGTCCAGCTTTTACGTACCAGCAGAGCAGGAAATAGGCGGACTGATATTGCTTTGGGAAGCCCATGCACCACAAGAGGCTTTGCGTTTAGCAGTTCGTGTATTAGGTTCTTTCAAAACTCCACCTACTGAAAGTGATCGAGTGGCCGATCTAGCGCTACTTGTCGCACTTGCATGTCGCGATGCCGCTAGAGAAAAAGCAGAGCAACATTGCTATGACACGGCCTCTAACCTACTTCAGGATGGTCTAAGATTATTGCAATGTGTAGGTAGGCCAATCAAGTGCTGTCAGTTACTAGACCAAGAGCTTGAGTTACTCCGACCTTATCAAATTTTTGATCTGCTCAGTTGCAACCCTAATGACCGCTCAGCACATGATAAAGCTCTGGACTTACTAAGGGCTCTAATCTATGATTATAATGGTAGCACTGCCGAGGAAAAGGTTAGGAACTCTACCATCTTAGACCATCAAGAGTTTAAGCTATTCTTCCAACGAATCCGTAGGTTCCTGACTATCCAGGAACATATTAATCTCTTCCAACACCACTATGAGGCGTCAGCACATACTGGCTTCCCAGCTGTGCTTGCACTTACTGCTTCTGGCTTCTCTCGTCGCAAGCCTGAACAACTCACAGAGGCTTTAGAGCTTATTCACTTGCAGGCAAAAGATGGTCATGATGCGCTTCCGTTAATTGGCTGCTTGCAGCTCTTGCTCGGTGACGTGCTAAAGGCTGAGACCTCTTTTTTTAGTAGTAATGATTCTGATCTTCGGCGCTGGTTACAAGAATATCCTAACGATTCACTAGCTGCTATGTGTGGCTATTGTCACTCTTGGCTATCTACCTATGTCTTATCTGAGTTTCAAGATACTAGAGCAGTCTCTGTTGATCTTGAGGCTTGGTTTGCCGACAGTGATGTACAAGCCTATGTTAACAGTCTTGACCGCTACCTCAAACAGTCAGAAGACCAAAATGATTACAGCAGTACATCATCTATACCTCTCAAAAAAACTTTAGATAATGTGTCTTCTAAGCTGAGAGTTGCTGAGACTAAAATAGCTAGTGGAGTAAGAAAGCGGCAGCAGTTGCTTTCAATGGTCGCTGTTGTATTGACCTTATCTACTTTCGGCATTGTTGACTTATGGCTGCGAATGACTCGTTTGGATAGAAGCACTAGCAGCAGCTACAACTCTGAGCCGCTGATCTTGGGAAAAGCCAAAGATAGCCGGAGCGTGGCTGACTCCAGAACTGGCACGGCGATACCACTAATGTTTCCCCCTATTAAACCTCTGATAGCAGACAATCCCTCCAAAAACCAGCTAAGTCAGCTACTGCAGGGCTGGCTTGATGGTAAAGCTGCTATATTGGCCGGTCTCAAAGATGACCGCCTGGCAATTGTAGCTTGGCCTGCTCTAGTAACAAGCGTAAAAAGCCAGCGTGGGCGCGACGCCACTGCCAACCAGTCACAGAAGATTAAGGCATCTATTAACTCTCTAGAAATCATCAGCCGCACACCGCTACGTATTGAAGTTCGTGCTGTCGTAAACTATAGCGATCAACGTCTTGCATCTGATGGTCGTGTGTTGGAAGCCACGCCACCAACTACTCTGAACCTCAGGTACATTCTAGGCCGCAATGGTAATCTATGGCAACTGCGCACATACGTTAGCAATTCTTGAAAGCAGTTACCTTCTACAATTTAAGAACTCACTCAAAGCCCTCGTAGAATGTTTGATAAATTGTCAGCGCGCATCGAGGATGTGGTTAAAGGCCTGCGAGGCCAGGGAAAAATTAGCGAGTCCAACATAGACAATGCTCTGAAGCAGGTCAGTCGTGCACTGCTTGAGGCTGATGTAAGCCTTCCAGTGGTTAAGGATTTTGTCACAGAGGTGCGTGAGAAAGCTGTTGGTGTTGAGGTGGTTAGAGGCATTAGTCCAGATCAGAAGTTCATCCAAGTCATTCATGAGCAACTGGTAGAGGTGATGGGGGGGAGTAATTCTCCATTGGCAGAAACAGATAAGGGACCTAATGTGGTACTAATGACCGGCTTACAAGGAGCTGGCAAGACTACCGCTACGGCAAAGCTTGGTCTGTATTTGAAAGATAGCGGTCGGAGACCATTGATGGTAGCAGCCGATACACATCGTCCAGCCGCTATCGACCAACTTTGCACCCTTGGCAGTCAAATTGGTGTTGAAGTATTTAGCCTTAGGGCAGAGCCAAAACCAGAAAAAATTGCCCTTGCTGGTTTAGCGAAGGCATGTGAGGAAGGATTCGATAATGTCCTTATAGACACAGCTGGTCGCCTCCAAATCGATACCGAGATGATGGAGGAGATGGTGCAGATTTGCTCTGCTGTGCAACCAAGTGAGGTATTACTGGTTGTAGATTCAATGGCCGGCCAGGAAGCAGCCGATCTGGTTAGGGCGTTCCATGAACAAGTGGGCATTACTGGCGCTGTGCTCACCAAGCTTGACGGCGACTCCCGTGGTGGCGCTGCCCTATCGGTTCGAAAGATAAGTGGTCAGCCTATCAAGTTTATTGGCACCGGTGAGAAAGTTGAGGCACTGCAGCCATTCCACCCTGAGCGAATGGCAAGTCGTATCCTCGGCATGGGAGATGTGCTCACTCTAGTAGAGAAGGCTCAAAAAGAGGTAGAGCTTGCAGATATCGAAAAAATGCAGAGAAAACTGGAAGAAGCTTCATTCGACTTCACTGATTTTCTACAGCAAATGCGTCTGATCAAGAGGATGGGCTCACTTGGCAGTTTGATGAAGATGATTCCGGGAATGAACAAAGTCGATGACAGCGCGCTGCACCAAGGTGAACAGCGATTGAGACACATCGAAGCAATGATCAATTCAATGACAGCAGTGGAGCGCAGTTGTCCTGAACTCTTAGCCTCCCAACCATCACGCAGGCGTCGCATTGCTGCCGGTAGCGGGCACACTGCAGCCGAAGTTGACAAGGTACTGGCTGATTTCCAGAAAATGCGGGGAACAGTACAGCAGATCACACGAGGCAGCATACCTAGCGTAAGCGGAATTCCGAGCATGAGATCGCCGGGGCGTACTGAACCCACTGGCAGTGGGCGGCGAAGACGACCGCCAAAGAAGCGCAAGGGATTTGCAGATCTCTAAATCACCACACTGCTAGAGTGGTGATATGGCGAGTAGCAACAACTATCGCCAGACTGCCCAACTCTCCTTGTCCATTAGCAAGAGCCACGATGATCAAGCTCCGCCTGAAGCGGTTTGGTAAGAAGCGGGAAGCGAGCTTCCGCATCGTGGCCTGTAACAGTACATCCCGTCGGGATGGCCGCCCACTAGAGGAACTAGGCTTTTATAACCCTCGCACTAAAGAGACCCGTCTAGATGCAGAGTCTCTGCGGCACCGTCTTAGTCAGGGAGCTCAGCCAACCAATACTGTCCGCGTACTACTAGAAAAGGGGGGTCTTCTTAGAAAACGCACTCGCCCTGCTGAGACGGTAAGTAAAGCAGGGAAAAATACTGTGCACAGAGCTGGCGAGAGACAGGCAGCCAATAAAACAGCAGCAGGATAACTGCTGCATTGTATGAGGGCACCACCGTCGAGGCATGACACGCCCATGGGCGACGTCGCTACCGCTGACGGCTGCTTCGTTCTCGAACTCCCCGACCACGATGCTGCTTTGGCCCTAGCAGGTGAGGATGGAATCATCCTGCAGCGCTTGGGAGCACTTACAGGTGTTGCCCTAGTGATGCGGGGTTTCAATCTAGAAATGCGAGGTCTGCCACCACAACTCGAGCGTGTCGCCGCCGCAATAGAGCTAATGCGCCCAGTTTGGAGCGAAGGCCAGTCTGTGACTGCTGTTGATCTGCAGTCAGCACTTAGCGCAATTGATAGCGGTCGCCACGAGGACCATGCTGCAATGGGAAGGCGCGTGCTTGCCCGCAGTCAGAGGGGAATACTGTTGCGCCCACGAACACTCTGCCAGCAGTCCTATGTGGAAGCTATGGAGCACCATGATCTAACTTTTGCACTTGGTCCAGCTGGCACTGGCAAGACCTTTCTTGCCACTGTTCTTGCAGTTCGCATGTTGAGCGAGCGCCGGGTAGAACGGCTAATTCTCACTCGTCCTGCAATTGAAGCTGGAGAACGACTTGGCTTTCTTCCAGGTGACTTGCAGCAAAAAGTAGATCCCTACTTGCGTCCACTTTACGATGCTTTACATAGCCTGTTAGGTCCTGAGAAGACAGGCGTACTAATTGAGAAAAGTATAATTGAGGTCGCCCCACTTGCTTACATGCGTGGTCGTACCCTCGCGAACGCCTTTGTGATTCTTGATGAAGCACAAAACACCACGCCAGCGCAAATGCGAATGGTGCTCACACGGCTTGGAGAGCGTTCTCGCATGGTAGCTACAGGTGATGTAACACAAATGGACCTCCCAGCTGGTCAACTCAGCGGTCTTGTGGAGGCTGCAGAGGTTCTAGATGGAGTTGACGGTGTTGCTGTCTGCCGCCTGACATCATCAGACATCGTACGCCACCCTCTAGTACAGCGCGTAGTCGAGGCTTATGCACACCGTGATGCTCTTAAGAACAAATGCCATTCTCGATAGGGAGATCCACACCCAAGAGTTTCAGCAAAATTTAACTGGCTCTGACAAAGTGAGTGCATCCTTTCGGTCCGGGTAACCAATGCCGGCAAGCAGTAATTTTCAGCAGGCGATCCGTCAAGCTCAGTCTAGTGCTTTAGCGGGTCCCAACGTTGTCAACAAAGCACTCCCTTATGTCGGCGGTGGCATGGTCCTCACTGCTGGTGGAGTTATTGGTGGTTTATCTCTGCTCAGTGCGAACAGTGCATTATTCATGCCGCTATTTTGGGTGGCACTGATTAGTAATCTAGTTCTCTTCTTTGTAGCCCAAAATGCAGCTCTCAAAGGTAATAATGCCACAGCGCTGCCACTAATAGTCCTCTACAGTCTGATTACGGGCTATACTCTCAGTGGCTTAGTCAGCTATGCGATTGGCGTCGCAGGCATTGGCTCAGTTGGCACTGCCGCTTTTGCAACTGGTATTACTTTTGTGATAGCCTCGTTTACTGGCCGCCGCATGAGCGATAGTGTTGGCCAGGCTCTTGGCAGTGTTGTAGGCCTTGGCCTTGTTGGTCTAGTCATTGCCATGGTAGTGCAACTAGTCGGTGGTTTCTTTGCACCGCAGATGTTTCTTGGAGGCAGTTTTGAACTGGTAATTGCTGGTTTTGGCACAGTACTATTTATCGGTGCTGCCTTCGTTGACTTTTATACAATGCCCCGCAACTATCGAGACGACCAATATCTTGCGGGAGCTTTAGGAATGTACCTCACCTATATTAACCTATTTGTGTTTATCTTACGCTTGATTATTGTCCTGCAAGGTGGTAGTCGCCGCGATTGAGACTAGGTAGGCCGAATTTTTGTGCATTGACAAATATAGCCCTGATTTGAAACAGTTTAGAGATTTGATTCTTAGCTTGACTAGCTTAAGATTACTAAACTGTTTCAAATCAGGGCAATAACTGCTTCAACACTCTCCTGAATCGCTCGCTTTTGCTCTAAGCTATAGTTCCAGCGATTTAGAAACAACATATCTTCGCCACACTCCATTACTATAGCCTCGAGCAATATGTCTAAACGTGCTTTCACCATATTTGAATCAAGAAGGCGGAGTAATTCAGTGCAGCGACCGTTGACACGCTCTGATCCTTCCACCTGATCTGTACTGCCTCTGTTACGGTGATAGATACTCATGGCAGCACTCATGGCTAAGTTGCGTACTATTAGATCTACTAGTTTCCTGCCAGCAGCACGCAGCTTGATCAATATAGGATCTGGCAGGCGGTCTATCAGGGGGCTATTACCTGCTAGAGTTATTGCGAAAAAACCACGCGCTCCAGCACTATCAGAGATAAGCTCAGCTACCCGATCAGCAAGAACTTCATCACTAACTTCGCATCGCTCCCAGCTTTGCAGCCAGTTAGCGGTGGTTTCCATAGCCTGTTGAAAGGTTTCTTCAGTTGCAGAAGTCATTCCTTAACACGGACATCTTATCCTTTAAGCTAAGCTAAGAAGTACTTATGTGATACTAAAAGCTCAGGATATCGCACCACTATCTATAATATGTCAATAGATGACGAGCACCGGTCTGGATTTGTTGCCTTGGCAGGACGATCTAATGTTGGTAAGTCAACTCTGGTTAACCAGCTAGCAGGCAAGAAAGTAGCAATTACCTCGCCCGTAGCGCAGACCACGCGCAATCGCCTACGAGCTATCCTGACAACACCATCATCTCAAATTGTCCTAATAGACACGCCCGGCATCCACAAGCCACACCACCTCTTAGGAGAGCGCTTGGTACAGAGCACTCGCTCAGCAATTAGTGAGGTTGATCTAGTCCTACTTTTGTTTGACGGGTCTACTGCACCTGGTCGTGGTGATGTTTTTATGGTTAACTTACTACGCTGCCAGCCACTGCCAATCTTAGCAACAATCAATAAATGGGATTGTTTGAATGCTGAGTCAGCTAGAACAAGTCTGATGGCATATCGCGAGTTACTTAACGGCTTAGATTGGCCCCTGCTGCGCTGTAGTGCGTTGAAGGGTGACGGCTGCGAAGAGCTGTTGACTGTAATTAGTAGCTGTTTACCAAGAGGGCCACAGCTGTACCCGCCGGAAATGGTTTCTGATCAGCCTGAGCGGCTACTACTAGCAGAGATAATACGCGAACAAGTGCTTTTGCACACACGCGACGAAGTGCCCCACAGTGTGGCTGTAAACGTCGATCGAATTGAGAATGTTCAGAGGGACCATAAGCATCTTAGCTACACTGCTATGCTTGCTACTGTCTTTGTAGAATGCCAGAGTCAGAAGAGAATCCTCATTGGCAAGGACGGTACAATGTTGCGCACCATTGGCAGGGGGGCACGTCTACAGATACAGAATTTGATCAATAGCTCAGTCTACTTGGAACTGTTCGTAAAAGTTGCCCCTGACTGGCGCAGCAAACCTGCTCGACTAAAGGAACTTGGCTACTAGACGAAACTTGCTCTTAAACTTAGTTGCAACCAAGGGCATACGCTGGGCTATCTGTGAAGCTACTTCAATGAAAATGAATAAGACTTCGTCTCCAATCACGTCTTTCCCTCCCAAAGATCTAGCTGGTTTTCTCGACCTCTGCGCTGGCTCCTGGATGAGTTTGCGCAGCCACTTTGAACTAGGGAACGGCGACACTGGATGGCATCGTAGCCAACATGATTATATCGATGTCAAGCGCATTGCAGAGTCTGCCGAGCGGTGTCTTGGTGGAATGACCTTAAAGCCACCCAAGGGACTAGAGCAAGAATTATACCTTCTCGCCGACGGGCATTTCAACCTAAAGGGTGCACAACAAGCGAGCGGAGTGTGGAACTTTAGATCTGGCAACCTTGAGTTGAGTATTTGCCGGAATGATGGAGGACTTTTGACAGAGTGGATTTACTTCGCCAAGCCTAACCTGCGTTTGCGCAGCACCATGGCTACTGCGGCATCTGGTCTTCCAGAGCGAGCCAGCTTCGCATCTGAAATCCGCCGAATCTCGCGAACTGATCTTTAAAAGTCTATGGTTCCTTATCGGTTAGATGTAGTAAGCTTAGTGCCTCAGGCTTTTGCGCCACTTCTTGAGATTAGGAAGGGAGTTATTGGCCGAGCTTTTGCAAATGGTATTGCTAAGCTCTACGCGCATGATCTACGTAATTATGCGACGGGACGTTACCGCAAAGTAGATGACGAGCCTTATGGTGGCGGCGCTGGTATGGTGCTTAAGCCAGAACCAGTTTACGCCGCTGTTGAATCTATCCCACGTTATTCCCGGCGGCGAGTACTGCTTATGACTCCACAGGGGTGTTTACTCCAGCAGCAAGACCTGTGTCGTTGGGCTAATGAAACAGAGCAACTAGTGTTGATTTGTGGACAGTATGAGGGTTTTGATGAGCGGATTCGTGCTTTGGTGGATGAGGAGATCTCTGTCGGGGATTTTGTTCTCACAGGTGGTGAGCTACCAGCTATGACCGTAATCAACGGAGTTGTGCGCTTGCTTCCGGGTACAGTTGGCACAATCACCTCTCTCAAGGAAGAAAGCCACATCGATTTGCTGCTCGAGCATCCTCATTACACGCGTCCTGCTACGTTTCGCGGCCAGGAGGTACCAATGGTTCTTCGCAGTGGCAACCATAATGCTATAGCCCTCTGGCGTCAGCGTCAGCGCGAACTCAGAACTCAACAACGCCGCCCAGACTTACATGAACGTTGGCTTGTTGCTAGCAGCTCAGGAGCGACTCAGGCAATGAATATGCAGAAGGACTCTCAAACCATGTCGCTTCGCATTGGCAACGGCTATGACATCCACCGTTTAGTGCCAGGACGGCCACTAATTCTAGGTGGTGTTCAGCTTGAACATCCTGACAGACTAGGCCTTGATGGACATAGCGATGCTGATGTGCTTGTGCATGCAGTGATAGATGCACTCCTAGGTGCCCTGTCTCTCGGCGATATCGGTTGTCATTTCCCGCCTGATGACCGTCGTTGGCAGGGAGCTGACAGTTTGCTGCTGCTAGAATGGGTTGTTGAGCTAGTACACAACCGTGGCTGGCAGATCATTAACGTTGACTCTATTGTGATAGCAGAGCGCCCTAAACTGAAGCCTTATATAAACAGTATGCGTGCAAACATTGCTGCACATCTTGATATTGATCCAGATGCACTAGGTATTAAGGCTACCACTAACGAGAGGCTCGGCCCTGAGGGTCGTGAGGAAGGCATTAGCAGCCAAGCTGTAGTACTACTGCAATCGCTTTGATGAGTGCGCACGGACAGCAGTCACTGCTTGTATCCTTCACTGCACTTCTTGCTGTATGGCTGATGTTGAGCGACCCTTCTACTTGCCTCGCAGCCTCCTTCACCAATCTTGGCGCAGGCTATGAAGGCATAGTCGTAGAGTGCTTAAGGTTGAAAGTAACAGCCCAAACCCGCGAGACTTGGCTAGAGGCGGAGCGAGGAAGCTGGGAACCCTGGCTCGCTAAGCAAAAGGGCTTCTTGAGCCGTGACCTACTCTGGGATCCTAAATTGGAAGAAGGTACGTTGCTAATCTACTGGGTTAACCGCGACGCTTGGAAAAGTATCTCAGTCAAAGAGGTTGAGGCTGTACAGATTCGCTTCGAGAAACTTGCCCGTCAGGCCACAGGCCAACAGCTGGGAAATCCATTTCCGCTGCTGTACGAAGGTGAGCTGCTACCGCTGTCATGAGTCCTGAGGTTCGCCTGGATTTAGCTCGGAGACAGCGTCTCGGCATGGTAGAAGCTGTCTGGGGCGAGCACAAGTCTGCTGAGCAAATCATTATGATCTTGCGTCGCTTTGCCGAGGCAGATGAACTTGCACTTGTAACTCGCGTGCAGCCAGACAAAGCTGCACACGTCATAGATGTGTTGCCCCTGGTGAAATATCATCCTCTATCACGTTGTCTGACTTTTGGCCCATTGCCAAATCCTACAGGTGCAGCAGCAGTGATGATACTTAGTGGTGGCACTAGCGACCGGCCTATTGCAGAAGAAGCTGCTCTAGCTCTTCGGTGCCACAATGTCTCAACTGTGTGTGTGCTAGATGTTGGTGTGGCCGGCTTACATCGTCTCCTTGAGCAGTTACCTCATCTGCGCACAGCTGATCTCTTAATAGCCTGTGCTGGTATGGAGGGTACACTGCCAACAGTATTAGCAGGTCTTGTACCTCAACCAGTAATCGGGGTACCTGTATCTATAGGTTACGGCATTAGTGCCGGCGGACATGTTGCGCTCAACAGCATGCTCGCCAGCTGTGCACCAGGACTGGCTGTAGTCAACATTGATAATGGTTATGGTGCTGGGATGGCTGCGCTGCGCATTCTTAAATGCCGAGACAATAAACGAGATACATAGGAGCACTGAGGAGGTAGCAGGAGAGAACACTACTAGTCAAATGCTAGAGATGTTGTAGTTGAGGGTAGGCAGTAACTAACTCCTCAGCCGATAAGACATCGCCACGACCATCTGGTTGCCAGATCACTTCTAGAGCAACTAGCTCAGAGGCTGGAACAGATCCCAGTAGTTGCAGCACCTCGCGCAGACTCTCACTGCTGAGTGCGTCTTTTTTGCCGAAACGAAGTGGGCTCCGAGCTGCTAGTAACACTGTGACAACTATGTACTCGCTAGTTGCGTCAGCCTCACCACTGTGCTGAGTACTCTGAGATGAGTGGCCAGCGACATTGATAGTAACTTCTGAGAGCAACTTACTGCGCTCAGTCATTGCGATCTGGTTGAAAGTGCTCTCAGCTGAAGCAAATGGGACTGAACCTATTTCAGCATTGCCGTAAACCCAAAGGTCAGGCTGCCGCAGCAAGGCAAGTGTTGTCTCCTGCAAGACAGACTGGAGCCCACTTGTGTTACTGGTGTTTGCTACAGAAGCTAGACGGCGTAGGTCCTCTTGTAAATTGCGAGCGCTGGAGAGCAGACCTACTTGCAGCTGAGTAATGGTTATTGGCTGCTCAGGCCTATTGCCTAAGTTATATTCCCTGTCATTATTGAGGCTGGAGGTTTCTCCACCACTACGCATGGCATTAAGTAAGACACCAACAGCAGCCATCAGTATCAAGAAGCCAAAGAGCCCGCCACCACCAAACCCGAAAATTGGTATAAGGAATGGAAAACCTATACCGCCGCCGCGGTAGCCGCTATAGCCGGTACCACTACTGCGTTGTATAGAGGGTGACGAAGGCGACGGAGCGCGAAAGCTACTTCCACCTATACGGCCACCGCGAGCTGCCTGAGCAGGGTCAGGTTGGAGAAGTGCTAAGCAGAGCGTCAGCACTGGTAGGATCAGAGCTGCCAAGCAGCGGCGCATAGTGTTAACCCTGTAATAACAGCAGACTAGGGACAGTAAGTGGACCAAAAACTGAACAAATGTCTGCGGTAAATCTAAGAACCCCCACCCACGATGGTGACGATCTCTAGATTGTCGCCATCTTGAACTGTCTGATCCGCCCAGTGTGCTGACGTGATGATGGTGCCATTGTACTCAACGACTACTAGGCTGGGGTGATGTCCAAGCTGTCGGATGACTGCCTCTAGGGTTGACGTTTTTGGTAGAGCATCAAGCGCTCTGGTCTCGCCATTTACAATTAATTTCATGCTAAAGCCTTGAGCAAAGACCTGACGACGCTCCTTGCGTCTGGTGATGCTGCAACCACTCCGATTACTGCAATACGCTGCGCCCCTGCAGATTTTAGCTCTGGGATCCGCTCAGGGCTGATTCCACCAATAGCAAACCAAGGAAGTGAGGTAGCTGCTGCTGCCTCACGAACAAAGGATAAGCCGGCAACGCTCCGTTCTGGTTTAGATTTAGTGCAATAAACTGGCCCTACTCCAAGGTAGTTGCATCCTTCTTGCTCTGCCTCATAGATCTGTGGTAGTGAGTGGGTACTTCGACCCACCAATCGCTCTACTCCTAATAGCTGTCGTGCAACAGCGATCGGTAAATCGTCCTGGCCTAAGTGAACGCCGTCAGCGTCTGTAGCTAATGCAATGTCAACACGATCGTTGACGACAAACAGAGCTCCAGTACTGCGACATCGTTCTGCCAGTTCCTTGGCCAATTCTAGACTTTTGCGATCGCAGCTGTCTACCGCATCTCTATATTTTGGGCGAAACTGTACCAGCTGTACACCAGCCGTGAGCGCCGCTTCCACCATGGATAGCAAATCTGGTCGTGGGGATGTAATTAAGCAAAGCTGGCATGCTGCTAGTCGCCGCTGACGCTCCTTAGCGGTACCAGCAACTAAAACCTCCCTTTCAAGGTCATAGAGTCTATACCGAATCGTTGTAGCAGTCGTGGCTAGCTCTATATCTCTATAGCGACCGAATTCCTCAAGCACACGTAGGGCTTCTTGTACCCGGCCGGCGTTAGCAGCTACGATTGCTGCAGGTGCTGCGCGCTGTCTCTGAGCTTGGTGGGTGAGACCAGTACCACAATCGGTAGCGGCACAGCGAGCTAGCTTGTAGCAGTCACGGTGACAGTGTCCTAGCCACTGACGCCAGCCTTTAATCGTAACTACCAAGTCCTTGCGGTTTAGCCCAAATCGACACCAATCCTCAACTACTCGTAGGCCTTCCCGGGCACGATCAAGATTAGCGTCAATCAAACGCTCTACGTGTTCTTCGGGCGAAAACAGCTCTGGCCGTGAATCCCGTGGCACTCTGATGGTAGTCGCACAGTATTTAGTCTATGAGCAACCATAGTTCAGAGAGTACAATGCATGTCCTAGCTTGGGGTGTTGCACTACTAGGCGGTATTAGCGCCTTCATCGTATGGGGTTTGACTAATGCCTATCCCACTATTAACTGAATCTTGTGGTGTTGTGGTCCTGGCCAAATAGCGGCGAGCCAGTTCTGCATCATAGCTAATCCTAGCGCTGAGTTCTTCTAGTGAGGCAAACCGCTGCTGACTACGAATTCGCAGCACCGGCTCTACCATCAATTCACGTCCGTCTAGTGTGAGTTCGCGGTCTAGCAGGTGTACTTCTACTGCAGAAGGTGATGCAGGATCGACCGTAGGCTGGGATCCTAGGTTCATTACAGCGTCATAGCGGGGGCTGTCTGGTGAAGTCAGCTTCGCCCAGGCTGCATAAACCCCTAGAGCTGGCAAGAATTTTCGACCATCCACTAAGAGGTTCGCTGTTGGCCAACCAATCTCTCGTCCTAGACCCCGCCCACGCACCACGCGGCCACTGAAGCAATACGAGCGACCAAGGAGCTTGGCTGCCCGGGCCAGCTGCGCTCTATGTAGAGCTTCACGGATACGGCTGCTACTTATGCGATCACCACTTACCTCTTGGATTGGCACTACCTTCACCTCAATACCCATGCGGCGTCCTAATTCACACAAGGTCTCGCTACTACCTTCGCGCCCACGTCCGAAGCGGAAGTTTGCACCTACTACAATACGACGCGCCTGCAATGTGCTGTGTAAGATCTGATCGAAGAACTCTGCAGCCGTCAGCGCTGCTAGACGATAGTCAAAAGGCACCATTACCAACTGGTCAACACCCAGCGAGTCCAAAAGCGCTAACTTTTCACCAGGTAGATCCAGTCGCATCCGCGGTTCATTGTATAGTACCTCGCGCGGGTGGGGCCAAAAGCTCACAACAGTAGGCAATCCGGGTGCCTGCTTGACAGCCTCTGCAATTACTCGTCGGTGTCCCGAATGGAGGCCGTCAAAGCTGCCCAGTGCTAGAGAGGTTGGCGTGCGGGCCTGCTTAGGAGGACAAAGAGAGATCAAGGTTCCCGAGGTGGAGGAAGAATCCCGTGTAGTAGGCGGGCTTCGATGGCAAGTTTGAATGACTATCCGCGTATCGTTGTGCCCACATAAATGAATCACCTGGATCTGCAGTCTCTCTCGCTTGTCTTAAGACGGATGGGATGGATCCGCTTCTGGGTTCAGCTAACTCTTGGAACTGTAGTGGTGGTGGTATTAGCGTTCAACAACATCGGTAGCAACCTCACCGGTGATTCAGAGCGTGCTCTTGGTTTGGGACCTGGTCTTTCACTCACTACTCTATCATTTTTAGTGTTGCTGTTCAGTCTTTGGCAAGGGTGGCTCATTGTGCGTGTTGGTAGAGCTCTAAACAGCTCCAGTGCTGTTCGGCCAACACGAGGTCAGACTGGTCGTTTGCTCAAGCGAGGATTGCTTGCCGATCTACTAGGTCTTGTATTTGCAGCTATTGGCTATCAGTCACTGTCTGGTAGTCTCTTCCTACAGACATCACTGCAAGCTCCAGGCTTTTTCGGGTCTACAGCTAGTGGCGATGGGTCACGTAGCTTTATTGGCTACCCAGTCACACCAATTGAGGTGTTCTCAGTGCTTAGTAATACCCAGGTATTATTCGCTCATCTAGTTGGGCTAATTCTCAGTCTTTGGCTACTGCAGCGCATTTATCGCGCTAGCTAATTTCAAAATTTTTAGGTGCTGTTCTGTCTAGTCAAATCTTGTCGTTGGCACAGATTTCAGGGCGCTCACCTAGGAATAGATTAGGTAGAGCAGTTAGGCTACCACGCCAGAATAGATCCGGTTGGATTGGTGTCAGTGAGGGGGCACTGGCACTTATCTGCGCTACATCTGTTGGCCAGTCTTGTGGGCCTTCTCCAGCTCTAAGGTGGTCATCAACGACTTTGCCAGCAAGCCAGTAATAAGGGCGGCCTCTTGGATCTGACCGACAGCTAAATTGCTTCTCATAATGACGAATTGCAAGCTTTGTCCAACACAGTGAACCCATAGCACTACTGCGACATGGAGGAACATTTAGGTTTAAGAGAAGGTTAGTTGGCCATTGATTAGCTAGAGCAGCTTCTGCCACATCCATAGCTAACTCAGCAGCATCACTGAATTCAGCCCAGTGAAAGCAGGCACTGCTTATGGCTAAAGCTGGGAGACCTGCAAGGGTGGCCTCCATAGCTGCAGCAACTGTGCCAGAGCAGAAAATATCTGTTCCCAGGTTTGGACCATGGTTGATTCCTGAAAGGACCAAGTTTGGCAACTCTGGCAGCAGCTCAAACAGGGCCAATTTAACACAGTCGGCTGGAGTACCGTTGCAAGCCCATGCCATAATCCCTGACTCGTATAGTTCATCTGCCCGTTCAGCCCGAATCGGAGTATGTAGGGTGAGGCTGTGGCCGGTAGCAGATCTTTCTTGGTCTGGGCAAACTACTGCCACCTGATGACCGCGAAACACAGCTGTGGCTGCCAGCGTGCGGATACCCTTGGCAAAAATACCATCATCATTGCTGATCAGAATCCGCAGCGGTGTCATAGTGAAAATGCTTAGTGAAAAACCTAGGCAGGAAACCATCTACAGTTAGATATCGAGATTCTTGACGCCACTGAGCCGTGAGCACCACCGCTTCCCTACAGCAACTCACTAGCCAGCTTGAAATGCTTGAAGCTGAGGCAGTGCAGCAGATTGCCAAAGCAGGACAAGTTGAGGAACTTGAAGCACTGCGAGTAAGACTCCTAGGCAAGAAGGGAAAGATCTCTAGAGTGCTTGGGGCAATGGCTAAGCTTTCTAGCCATGAGCGCCCGCTAATCGGGCAGCGTGCCAATATACTCAAGGTTCAGGTGCAGCAAAAGCTTAGAGAACGATTAGAGGTAGTAAAGGCTATTAAGATGGCTGAATGCTTAGCCTCTGAGACTCTTGATGTCACAGCACCGCCATCAGGTATTCCCGTAGGGCATCGTCATCCCCTAGTAACCACTACCGAAGAAATCTTAGACTTGTTTGTCGGCTTAGGCTATGGAATAGTTGATGGTCCTGAGATTGAGAGCGATTACTATAATTTCACTGCTCTAAATATTCCTAGCGACCACCCTGCTCGAGATATGCAAGACACATTTTACTTGCCTAATGGGCAATTACTACGCACTCACACCTCACCAGTGCAAATCCGTCATCTTGAGCAAAACCCTCCGCCAGTACGGATAGTGGCGCCAGGTCGCGTCTATCGCCGAGATGCTATTGACACAACTCATTCACCAGTTTTCCATCAGGTAGAGGTACTAGCTATTGACGAGGAAATAAACTTTAGCCACCTACGCGGTACCGTGATGGCTTTTCTCCGTGCTTTCTTCGGTAACCTACCTGTACGCTTTCGCGCTAGTTATTTTCCTTTTACAGAACCTTCAGCCGAAGTAGACGTGCAATGGCAAGGACGCTGGCTTGAGGTAATGGGCTGTGGTATGGTTGACCCGGCCGTATTAGAAGGTTTAGGTCTAGACCCATGTCGTTGGAGTGGTTTTGCTGCTGGACTTGGCATTGAGCGCTTTTGCATGGTACGACATGGTATTGACGATATCCGTCGTCTATTCACCAGCGACCTGCGTTTTCTAGAGCAATTTTAATACCCTGGTACATCAATTACAAACGCATCTCACAGTGATAAAATAATAATTAGCCTGCTTTGCAGTACTAAATAGCTCTCAACTGCTAATGGCTAAGACTGCTTAGAATACTTAAAGCCGTAATTGCCAAGTACATACGACTGATAAGCTAGTCTAGGTCTCCTACGATAGCAGACTAGGACTAACAGTGAGACACAAAAAAGCTTTTGTCAATACCTAAAGCCAGAATGTAATAGCGGCTTTTAGTGCTGCTCGCGTAGTTCAGTTTTTTGGCAATAACTTAACTATTGAGATGGTTAGTGGTTAATTTGAGTCTTACTCCTGCTTTTGAACTGGCCCTTAAAGTCTAAGGTACCAAGCTATCTTGAAAGAAGCCATAAGTAGCGCTACTGTATATAGATGAGCATACTTTTCGGTCTGGCTATTAGTCCACAGACTAAGTTATTAGAGCAATGCCTGCCTAAACTGTTCTAGAATAGCCGTGATTATTGTCCTACATGTTGTTAAGTAGCATCAACTCTATTTGAACATATATTATGAAAGTCTTTGTGGTATATGTCTTTTCTAGGAACTTTAATTATAGTTCATTGATCACCTCAAGCCAACGATAATAAGATACGAACTTATCGTGCCCCCCACGCGTGCATAATCTGCTTCGACCTCCTAAGTCTTTATTTGCACTGGAGTTATTATTTTACCTTTCTACTAGATACTGCCAGGAAAAGATGATGCAGCAACTGCATAGGCGGCCTGAGAAGCACAGCCATCGCATCCCATAAGATGAGACTGTTCTTCGCCCGATGCGATCAGTGCCCCGTGTCGGACTGATTGTCAATGACGGCAAGGATCTGGCTGTGCGCACAGCAGCCACGATCCAGGAACGGCTCACGGCTGCAGGTCATGACGTGGTTTGTGCCAGCAGCTCTGGCGGAATGGTTGGGTTCGCAAGCCCCTCCCCTGATCAGCATCTGCGCTCGCTCGGCTACAGCGCATGTGTGCCTGAAGGCTTTGATGCCGAGATGGCTCTTGCCATTGTTCTTGGAGGTGATGGCACCGTGCTATCCGCTGCCCGCCAAACGGCTCCGCTGCAGGTCCCTATCCTGACAATTAACACTGGCCATCTAGGCTTCCTGGCTGAAGCCTATCTCTCAGATCTAGATCGGGCATTAGAACAGGTCCTCGCTCAAGAATGGACAATTGAAGAGCGCTGTAGTCTTGTGGTTAGTGCTATGCGTGGTGATCAACGTCGTTGGGAAGCCCTCTCTCTCAATGAGATGGCACTGCACCGCGAACCACTTACAAGCATGTGCCACTTTGAGATAGCCATTGGCCGCCACGCCCCAGTAGATATCTCTGCTGATGGTGTTATCCTCTCAACACCTACAGGATCAACTGCTTATGCACTCAGTGCTGGTGGGCCCGTGATCACACCAGATTGCCCTGTACTGCAGTTGACGCCAATTGCTCCTCATTCACTGGCCTCGCGTGCGCTTGTCTTCAGTGACCAGGAGCCTGTTACTGTTTTCCCGGCTACGCCCGAGCGGCTAATGATGGTAGTTGATGGCAGCGCAGGTTGTTATGTCTGGCCAGAAGACCGTGTCTTAATCCGGCGCAGCGATCATCCAGTTCGCTTTGTGCGGCTCACCGATCATGAGTTTTTCCAGGTACTTCGTAACAAGCTTGGCTGGGGTCTGCCCCATGTTGCTAAGCCTGAGCGCTTTTAGTCGATTTGATATCATTTAGATGCTGCTGAAGTGGAGACAAAACTGCTACTTAGATTACAACGTCCGTCTGGTCCCACGGCTGCGCTATACAAGTTTGGATCGACATTAATGGCCTTACCAGTCTTCTAAATAGGATACATAGTAGTACTATGGTATCTAACCAGTGACCCTAGAAACTACGAGGCACAATGTAGTGTGCAACATCACTTAAGATTAACTCAGGTGCAGCAAAGTTGGCCTAACACTGCCCCAGTTAGAGACCATTACCATTTTGGTAGTAGCACTTTTCTAGCTCCTGGCATTGAGGCTTAAGGTTATGACACTCTTGCCATAGTAAAACTGGAACCGCTCACTCCCCCTCCAACATTACACCTTTCACTCGAGGCCCGCTGGTGCTTTAGTAGTGGTTCTTGCCTCACGTTTGAGGTTAGCGACACACTTGAGAAACAGCGCGTAGGGATGATGCAGCACTCAGCCCTGCCAGCAGGCTCTGGCATGTGGTTTCCCTTTCAGCCCGCTCGGCATCTGCAGCTCTGGATGTACAAAACAAGTATCCCACTGGACATGATCTTTGTGCACCAGGGTCATGTACTAGCAGTGAAAAACCAGGTAGCTGTGTGTCAATCTTTGTCCTGTCCGATTTATAGTTTAAGTCAAGATATTGATGGAGTAATTGAGATCGGAGCTGGCGAAGTGGCACGACTGAGAATCCGAGTAGGGGATCTAGTAGCGATTGGACCGTCAAGTCTCACATCCTACAGCCCCTGAGAATTAACACTGGATTTGTTGGTGCAAGGCGGGTACCCTCGGCTAGAGGTATACCTCTCCAGTTCTGTTGCTGGCTAATATTAACTTGTAGACCAGCTTGCTCTAGGAGAAAGCGCAACTCTGCTAAGGCTTCGAGCGTAGCTAAAGGCACTACCACCACACCTCCTGGCGCTAAGTTTGCCAGAACTTTTTTTAAGATAGCAGAGCGCTGTTTTCCACCACCACCTAATATAACTCTGTTTGGTCTAGCTACTTTAGCACTCAGTGCTCCACTTTGCAGAACAGTTAATATATCCTGTTCAATTACGGTAACTGGCCAAACCCCAAGACGTTTAGCATTATCTTGTATCACAGCGCCGCCGCCACTGCGATGCTCCACCGCTACCAATGTCAGCTTTGGTCTCAACCGTAAAGCCTCAAGCCCTACACTACCAGTGCCAGCTCCAAGGTCCCAGAGTATGCCCTGCGGCGGTAATGCTAGGTCAGCAAGAAGCTGAACACGTACCTCCCGCTTGGTCATCAGACCGGGCCGATCTGGGTGCTGTCGGTAGAGGCCATCGTTAAGACCAAACAGAGGTAGAGTGGTTGGGTCTGGCAACTCTGGGTCTCGTGCTACAAGCACTACTAAGTGCAAAGGATGTAGGTTATTTGGCGGTAAGTCTGTTGTGCTAAGGCACCTTACCCGTTCTTGTGGATGCCCTAGATTCTCACAGATCCAGAATGCGTAGGCTGCCGCAAGTCCGCTGCTGTGTAATGCGCTATGGACATCTGCTGCACCCCCACCACTAGGGTCTGTGAGTACAGCTAGCGCAGCCGGTCGCTGCTGCAGTAGCGTTGCTAACGCAGCAGGATCACGTCCGTGTATGCTAACCCAGCTAGCATCTTGCCAAGAACGACCCAAGCGAGCAAAAGCGAGTTGTAGTGAGCTGGGTGCAGGGTGGAAGCGAAGCTGATCGGGGTGGAAAGCTTCTAGCAGGCAGCGACCAATGCCGTACCAGAGCGGGTCGCCGCTAGCAAGAACCACACGCTGCTGTTGTGACCGCTGTTTTAGCCAGCTAATCAGCTCTGCAGGCTGGTCGCTGGCAACTAAGTCTGGGTAAGGGTGGGATAACCATTGTTTTAATGTTGATAACAGACGCTCTGGAGCTGCGATCGCCTCAGCATGTCGTAAGAGTTCTTGATGGTGGGAGCTGAGGCTGTCGACACCAGCAGCATCACAGCCTATTACGTCAATCCAAGTCTCGGGGCTTCTACCCCATGCCACATCATTCCGGCACACAGCAACAACCTGGCCCAACTTGATTAGATGAATTATGGAACATCAGATTGGAAAACGGCATGGGATCAAGAGACAGGGAACAGTTACGGCGCCAAAGACTGCACGAATTATTGATCGCGCTGATAGCACAACAAAGTAATTTGGAGTTGCTAGATCCAGAGACCCCGTCTCTTAGCACTATGGCTAATCTTAATATAGCAAAAGACCCAGCTCGTTGGCTTGATAGGAACCGACGCATAGTACTGCAATATCGTGCATTGGTACGCACTGCTGTCACACTTGATGCCTTGCTAGATGGCGAGCAAGATTCGACGCCAGGACCTGGCTGAAATGCTATTAAGTACCTGACAAGCTGGAACAATATCTGGGCATTTTAATAGGTGGCACCACTGGAACTGCTTACCTTACGCTCTTTACTCCATCATGGTCTGCAACCTGGGCTTTGGTCGGTCCCCAAAGCTAGCTGGAGCCAACCTTTAGGTCTTGGCCGGAAAAAGTCTTATAGATCACCTGTCACAAGTACTCCCTATAATAAGTGTTGGCATGGTATGCCCCTTGGCGGTTTCGGCACGGGTTGCATAGGTCGTAGCTGCCGTGGAGATATTACTCTTTGGCACCTAGATAGCAAAAGAAATCAGTACGGCAGCATTCCCGATTGTCAGTTTGCACTGTATGAAAAGCAAGGTGGTAGTACTCGAGCCTATGTGCTCGCAGCGTCACCAAATCTTGATAATTCGCGTAAAGGCAGCAACAACTCTCTCTTAGCATGGCAGTGGTACCCAGCTAGTACAACAAGCCACAGTACTGGTATCTGTGCTGTTCGCTATCCGCTTAGCTGGACCCAATATGACAAGGTCTTTCGTTCCAGCGTAATCTGTGAGGCGTTTAGTCCAATTTTTCCTGGTGATTATCGCCGCACTAGCTACCCTGTGGCAGTGTTCTGCTGGCACCTACGTAACCCAGGTTACCAGTTTTTGGAACTGTCACTACTGCTGAGCTGGCGCAACACGATAGGTTGGCTCTTTAATACACTTCCATCAGCCCATCTAGACTTTTGCAATGATGGGAGTCGTCAGTATAATCAAGAATTAGCAGCCACTAATAGTGAGGGACAATTTAATCACTGGATTGATCAGCCGGGCTTAACCGGTGTGTTACTAGAAGGGGCACGCTCAGAGCCAATTGCTGAAGGCGAGGGACAATGGTGTTTGGCTCTGCCAGATAATCTCGGAGATGCAGAGATAATGCGCTGCAGTCGCTGGGATCTTGATAGTAGTGGTGCTGAGTTATGGCAAATGTTTGCCTCAGAGGGTCGGATCCCGGTAAGCAATAACGATCGCCAAAGCCGCACTGGCGAGCAAGCTAGTGCGGCAGTCGCTGTGAAGTTGAACCTGGCACCAGGTGAGCTCCGCGAGATTCCCTTTGTGATTAGTTGGGATCTGCCAGTGATAGTTTTTGCCAACGGTATTCGTGACCGGCGTCGCTACACCGATTTTTTTGGTGCTGGGGGAAACTCAGCAGCTACGATAGCTGCAGAAGCATTGAAGAGTTGGCGTAGCTGGCGTTCTGAGATTAATGCCTGGCAGGCACCAGTACTAGCTCGCACAGAACTGCCAGAAGATATGCGCATGGCCCTATTTAACGAGCTCTGCAGGCTAGCTAGCAGCCATAGCTTTTGGACAGCAGCGCAACCAGATGAACCTCTAGGTCGCTTTGGCATGCTTGAGGACTTTAACTATGACCAGTATGAGGGCCCCAGTCTCCACCTCTACAATTCTTCCTTTGCCCTCTTGCAATTATGGCCAGAGCTTGACAAAGCAATACTATGTGGCTTCGCTCATGCCATTCTGTCTGGAGACGACAAGACTTTACTACCGGCTGGAAAATACTTGAGTCAAGGCCAGAAGCTAGCTGATGCTCTACACAAATTGCAGAAAGCCACATGCCGTGAGCTGGAAACTTCAGGTGAGGAATTCGTCAAGGCCAATAGTTATCACAACTACCAGAGGCAAAATCTTTGGGAATATCTAGTTAGCAACTTTGTCTTACAAGTCTGGCTTATCTTTAAGTTAGCACCAACAGGAGAAGACCTCAACTTCCTAGCAAAGTGCTGGCCTGCTTCAGTGCAAGTGCTGGGTATTCTCAAAAGCTTAAGCAACAACTTTGATACTCTGATAAAGGATGGCGAAACCCTGAGCCAAACCTCAGCTAATTGGTCGCCGAAAGAGCTAAGTGCCTACTATGGTAAACTTCCACTACAGATTGGTGCTGTAGAAGCGGCACTAGCAATGTCGCAGCGACTACAATTAAAGCTTGGCCTAGAAACCAGTAATGAGCAACATGAGCTCGGTGCCTGGCTCGAGCAGTTACGCAAGAGGTTCGACTGTTTGCCTTGGAAAGACGAGTATTGTCGAAACAATTTTGGGAGCGGTGAGTCAGCATTGATTGCAGACTGGATCTGTAGTGATTTCTACGCACGCCTATTATCATTGCCAGCAGTAATGAGCGATGTTGACGTATACAACCTATTGAAAGCTATTAAGAGAGCAAAAGCTCTTGACAGCGGCCAGATTGGCGCACTCAGTAGATTACAGGGTGCTGATATAAGACCAGGTTCAAGAAGCACTTTAGTGCTAGATGCGTGGATTAGCCTCGCAGCTTACTGCCGCTTAATAGGAGATAGTCAAACTGCCGGGACCATTTGCAAGATAGTCATACAGCAGTTATATGATGAAGATTGTCTGCAATTCTCTACGCCTGAGGCAGTTACGGTAGCTTCCCTTAGTAGATATCCACAAGGAACGGCAATCTGGGCAACCTGGGCTGTGCATACAGATTGGCAGACAATACCAGGTGCAAATCAAGTGGTTCGCTGAAAATCTATGCTTGGTAGGGTCTCCAATTTCTCCTCAAGGACTCCAGTTAACACGAAAGATTAGTAGCTCTTAGGCTTAGAGGTAAAAGCCCACAGAGTGAATTGCTTACTGCATAACAATGATGATACTTCCACTCTGGGTTTTGTGGATAGATGGGCAGATAATAATTGTGTTAACAAGATACTGTTGTACTTTCTATTTGCAGCTAGGTTATCTAGCCTTAGGCTCTAAAACAGAGATGGGTTTATAAGTATAAACCCTACAATTACACCTATCTGCAAGGCAATAGCCTGACTCTCACAGCTGCTAGCAGCGGTACTTAATTGCTTTCGTGGTTTAATGCTGTCGTTGGCCAATTCAGCTGATTTTTATGCCATGCTTATATTAGTGTGATATTATAGTGCCATAGCTCATCAGTAAGGCTAGTTGCCTACAGATATCTAGCCTACCTCAATTTACCTGTTGGGATAAGCCCTGTTTCCTATAACAGGTGTGTGCTTTAGGCAAGGTCCATGATTGCAGCTATAGGTTCAAATGCTTTTCTGCTACAGCAGCTATGTAAGCTGTTCGCTATTGTTATTGCTATAGTGCTGCTTAGGCCTTATGTTGCTTTTGCACAAGTTCACCAGCATGCTAGCGAAGATGGTACGAGTGTAATACGCAGCCTAGAGAGCCTTCGCGACCTTGACTACCAAAGTTGGCAGATAATCGCTTACCGCCAAGGCTCTTTAGGGGAGCCTGTAACACTACGTATCGTAGGCTATCCTGGCAAGATGCGGCTAGACCACCCTGTTGACCTTCGGGTGATCTCTGGCCGGCGAGAGTGGTTACTTCCTGACATCACTTTGGATAATCCTTCACTAGCCAAAGATGGTCGAGCTGCAGCTGCCGAGTTCACCCTTGATCCTCTGCTTGATGGCCTTAATAATAGTCGCCCGCTGCGCCTCTACCTTCCAGGAGTTCTTAATGAGCTGCCAGTTCCACCCTATGTTGTTGGAGAGTGGCGCGAAATTCGTTATCGCCCGCTGAGCTGATGACAGGCGCGACAGCCTGGATACCTTGGATGCAGCGTGCTCTGCAGTTGGCCAGCCTTGCCTCTGGGTGTACTAGTCCTAACCCACTTGTAGGTGCCGTTGTGCTTGATATTGACGGGCATTTGGTGGGAGAAGGGTTTCATGCTAGTGCTGGTCAGCCTCACGCTGAGGCAGTCGCACTGTCACAAGCTGGAGAGGCTGCTTACGGCGGAACTTTGATCGTCACCTTAGAGCCTTGTTGCCATTATGGTCGCACACCACCTTGTACTGAGTTGGTGCTGAATGCTGGTATCGCTCGGGTGGTAGCAGCTTTACAAGATCCTGATCCTCGAGTTGCTGGAGCGGGATTCTCGCGGCTACGTGATGCTGGCCTAGATGTCATTGTTGGCGTGCTGGGGACAAAAGCGGCCTACCAGAATCGTGCCTTTATCCATCGGGTTCAGACTGGTAGGCCCTGGGGATCACTCAAGTGGGCTATGAGCCTTGATGGCCGCACAGCCTTACCTAATGGAATCAGCCAGTGGATCACTGGCCCGCTAGCAAGACACTGGGTACACTCTCTGCGCGCTCAATGTGATGCTATTATTATTGGTGGTGGGACACTCCGAGCTGATAACCCACTACTTACTAGCCGAGGGCGTTGTAATCCAGAACCACTACGGGTAGTTTTGAGCCGCCATCTGGACCTCCCTCTAAGCTGCCAGCTTTGGAGCAATGGTGTGGCTCCGACTCTAGTAGCGCATGGTCCAGAGGCGTTACTAGCACAGCGTCAGCGCCTAGACCAAGCCGGGATCAATAGGCTGGAATTAAATGCCTGTAAACCATCGGCACTAATGCAAGCTCTGGCTTCGCGGGGTTGTAACCACGTGCTTTGGGAATGTGGGCCCTTGCTTGCAACTGCCGCTCTTCGTGAAGACTGCGTTCAGGAAGTGATAGCACTCATCGCCCCAAAATTGTTGGGCGGTACAGCAGCATGCACACCACTGGATAATTTTGGCTTTAGCAGCTTGGACCAAACAATTAGCCTTAAATCTAAGGCAGTCAGCTGGATTGGTAAAGACCTTCTGCTTCAGCTATATCAAGGTAACATACCAGAACTATGATGTCTGGATCTTGGCAGATTAGTGTAGAATTGACTTATTTATTCATAGCCTGACATAAAAATAAGGTCTTCTAAGAAGCAAGAAACTAACATTGCCAGCAAAGTTAAGGCTCGAGACTGGTGGTTGAGTCACCAGCAAACTGCCGTATCTTGATAGCTTGCTTAGGCCATGTTAAGTGGATTAGTCAAACAGTTTAGATATTTAAACGTTAGGAGTGGGAGGACTAACCGCGAATTACCACCTAAATTGGGCTGTGCTTTTGGGTGAGCAGGCGACAGCAGGCGAAAGTACTTATGACTAGGCGTGCTTTGCGGCAGAGACAGATGACTCACGCGGGTTGCGTTCGGTTTCCTGCCAGTGTCAAGGATACAGAAGGCTGTATGACCGAACTAGGTTAAGCATCAATCCATAATGACAGCATGCCGATCCGCCAGGACGATAACCGCCCCAGCCGTCGCTTTGGGATCATCAATCTTGTGCTGATCGGCTTTGGGGTGCTGCTACTAATCAATAGCTTCCTTCCTAATCCGGGCACGCAAGTTCCTAGAGTCCCCTACTCACTGTTCATTGATCAGGTAAATGACGGTGCTGTCAAGCGTGCCTACATCACGCAAGACCAGATCCGCTACGAACTGATCGATCCTGCAGAAGGGGCACCAGCAGTGTTGGCAACAACACCAATTTTCGACATGGATCTACCCCAACGCCTTGAGACCAAGGGTGTGGAGTTTGCTGCCGCGCCACCAAAGAAACCTAATCCTATCACTACTGTTCTTAGCTGGGTGGTGCCGCCACTTATCTTCATCCTCGTGTTGCAGTTTTTTGCACGGCGTTCTATCGGTGGTGGCGCACAGGGTGCACTCAGCTTTACCAAGAGCAAGGCCAAGGTCTATGTACCTGATGAAGAGTCAAGAGTGACTTTTGCTGATGTAGCTGGTGTAGACGAGGCTAAACAGGAACTAACTGAGATAGTTGATTTCCTTAAGACACCCGAACGCTACATCGAAATTGGTGCCCGCATTCCAAAAGGCGTATTGCTCGTTGGTCCACCAGGCACGGGCAAAACACTTCTTTCAAAGGCAGTTGCTGGTGAAGCAAGCGTGCCCTTTTTTATCATCTCTGGGTCAGAGTTTGTCGAGCTATTTGTCGGTGCTGGTGCTGCTCGCGTGCGCGACTTATTCGAGCAGGCTAAGCAGAAAGCTCCCTGCATTATCTTTATAGATGAGCTTGACGCTATCGGTAAAAGTCGCTCTGGCTCGATGGGTGTTGTTGGTGGCAATGACGAGCGTGAGCAAACGCTGAACCAGCTACTCACTGAGATGGATGGCTTCGCACCCAAAGGTAAACCAGTAATTGTGTTAGCAGCCACCAACCAGCCAGAGGTTCTTGATGCCGCTCTGCTCCGCCCAGGCCGCTTTGACCGTCAAGTCCTAGTTGATCGTCCCGATCTTGCTGGTCGCCGCACAATCCTAGAGATATACGTCCGCAAGGTAAAATTGGGCAGTGAGGTCGATCTCGATCTCATCGCTCAGGCCACTAGTGGCTTTGCCGGAGCCGACTTAGCGAATCTTGTTAATGAAGGTGCTTTGCTGGCTGCTCGGTCCAAGCGCAAATGTGTCGAGCAGGCAGATCTCAACGAGGCAATTGAGCGAGTCGTAGCTGGACTTGAGAAGAAAAGTCGGGTCCTTCAACATGAGGAGAAGAAAGTTGTCGCTTACCATGAAGTTGGGCATGCAATCGTCGGGCATCTTATGCCTGGCGGCGCTAAAGTGGCAAAGATCTCAATCGTGCCACGCGGCATGAGCGCGCTCGGCTACACTCTGCAATTGCCCACAGAGGAACGTTTCTTAAACTCTAAAGAAGAGCTTCAAGGGCAAATTGCTACGCTCCTCGGCGGACGCTCAGCTGAAGAAGTTGTTTTTGGACGCATCACCACTGGAGCCTCTAATGATCTACAACGAGCCACAGACCTAGCTGAACAGATGGTTGGTACTTATGGTATGAGTGAAACACTTGGCCCTTTGGCCTATGACAAACAGGGAGGCAACCGCTTCCTTGGAGGCTCAAGCAGCCCACGCCGCGACGTCAGCGATGCTACTGCACAAGCTATTGACCGCGAGGTACGTGAGCTCGTGGACCAAGGTCATGATTCAGCCCTGGCAATCTTACGTCATAATTTGGCTTTGCTAGAGACAATTGCCCAGAGAATACTTGAAAAAGAGGTGATAGAAGGAGATGAACTCAAGGAGATGCTTTCAGCTAGTGCCATGCCAGATGTGCTAGCAGCAGCTTAAGGCTTGACGGAAGGGGGGCTGATCTCCGATAAAGACTCTTTGGAAGTCCCCCATGGCTGCTACGTCCACGGATGTCGCTGCCTCTCTCAGAACCTTGAAGGGACGCAACTTTCTCTCTTCAAGCGACCTTGATAGTGCTGAGATCAGAGCACTACTTGAGCTTGCCGGACAGCTCAAGCGTGGCGATCGCCATATAGAGCTCAGCAATCGAGTTCTTGGACTACTATTTACAAAGCCCTCCACTCGCACTCGTGTCAGTTTTCAAGTAGCAATGGCACGTCTTGGCGGTCAAACTGTGGACCTTAACCCTCAAGTAACCCAGATAAGCAGAGGTGAATCGCTGCAAGATACAGCCTGTGTTCTCAGCCGTTTCTGCGACGCGCTAGCAGTCCGTGCTTTCACACAGCAAGAGGTTGCTGACTATGCTATGTGGTCATCTATACCTGTGCTCAACGCTCTTACAGATCTTGAGCACCCATGTCAAGCGCTCGCCGATTATCTAACTATAAAAGAAAATTTTGGCGAGCTAAATGGCCAGACACTGGCATACCTGGGCGATGGCAACAACGTGGCCCACTCCCTGATGCTTTGTGGAGCCGTCTTAGGAGTTAATGTGCACATTGGTTGTCCAGAGGGCTTCGAGCCACTACCGGCTGTACTCAAACAAGCTCGCGCCCTAGCAACTAGCAGTGCTCGTGTCGAGATCTTTCATGAACCGACAGCAGCAGCACGCGGTGCCCAAGTGCTTTATACCGACACCTGGACTTCAATGGGACAAGAGCAAGAAGAAGCAAAACGGGAACTCGCCTTTCAGGGTTTCTGTCTAGATGAAGTCCTGCTCAAAGAGGCTGATCCGGCAGCAATTGTACTTCACTGCTTGCCTGCACATAGAGGTAAGGAGATTAGTGCTGCTGTCATAGAGAGTCCCGCAAGTCGCATCTTTGACCAGGCTGAAAACCGACTGCATACTCAGCAGGCACTTCTCGCCGCTGTTATGGGAGGACTATGTTAACTCATTAAAATAGGTGATGTAAGTATAGAAGGCACTAGGCTCTAATTTAGGTAAAGACTGAACTCAGCATTTCTGAGGAACAGAGGGTAGGTTTGCCTAGTGAGGAAGGCAGAACACTAATCTACAATAGTTGTAGATAGAATTCCGTTGAGGTCTTGACAGTGCACAGAGGTCAACTAAGTCATAGCTAGTTACGGTCCGACACAGTTGTTGCAGGCACGGGGTAACGATACTTAATGGGCACTCAGGCTCTGCGTGACCATACACAGGTGAAGGAAAGGGGCAGCAGAGACGACTTGTTCCAAATTTGAAGATGCTTCGTGTATGCTACTGCAGTCGCAGTTATGGGGCCATAGCTCAGTTGGTAGAGCACCTGCATGGCATGCAGGGGGTCAGGAGTTCGAGTCTCCTTGGCTCCATTTCATATAAGAGGCCTTCCGCCGTAAAACACTTATACTTTGTTCCAAGCGGCAGCATTTTCCCGGCTTCAGCTGCTCGGTTTACAGAGTTTGCCAACAGCTAGACTAAGGTGTGAGAAGTAAGGCGGCAAGTCAAAACGAAGTAATGAGGCAAGGCTTACCGCTGTGAGCTGTTGCTTGCACCAAGTCCAGGCTCTAGCTTCTTGAAGATCCGGGAGCAAATCAGACAAATCAAGCAATCTTAGGAAACTATTTTATGGCCTGAGTATCAAGCTAACTAGTACTCAGAGGCCAACAATGCCCATTTTATGGCGATCTGACTTAATAGTATTCTATGGCTAGACTATAAAGATAGCAGCAGAGATTGCTAGGTGTGTTTGTATCTTAACTACAAGATAGACATGAGTGGACATGACACTTCTTAACAAGCTGTAGCCCTTGCTCTCGAGACCAGCACAGGACCTATGGGATATGGCTATTTACCAGCACTAGATTGGAGAAATATAAACGTTAAGGTTGTATGTTGCCATCACGATTTTATATAAAGCTCTTTACTATTAAGGGAGTAATTCAAGGTGTATTATGCGCTCCCCAATGAGGAACATCTCACCAAACCAGACTGGTATACAGGCCTCAATAGCTATCGTTATAGCATTTGTCGCTGTTATTGTCGGACTATCCTCAATATTTGTTGTACCAGCTGGACAGATTGGTGTTATCACGACGCTGGGCAAAGTGGGAGAGAGCTCAAGGAAACCGGGCCTAAATCTCAAACTACCATTTGTCCAAGCCGTCCATTTTTTCAATGTAAGAACCCAGGTAAAACCGGAGGAGTTCTCAAGTTTAACTAAAGACCTTCAAGTCATTGAAGCTACTGCGACAATTAAATATGCAGTCAAAAGCAAAGAAGCCCCCAGAATCTATAGTACGATCGCTACTGTCGACTCTGCTATTTACCCAAGAGTTATACAACCTTCATTATTAAAGGCCTTGAAATCCGTTTTTTCAAGGTATGAGCTAGTGACCATCGCTACAGATTGGAATAATATATCTTCTATTGTTGAGGGGTCTGTTGCAAGTGAGTTGGAAAAATTTGATTATGTTGAGGTAAAGGGCCTTGACCTCACTGGCCTAAAAATTGCTGAGGAGTACAGGGCAGCAATTGAGCAAAAACAGATTGCAGAGCAACAACTTCTGCGATCCCAGACTGAAGTTAAGATAGCAGAGCAAGAAGCCAAGAAGTTTGAGACCTTAAACCAGGGATTAAATGAACAAGTCTTGTACAAGTTATTTCTTGATAAGTGGGATGGCAAGACTCAGGTAGTTCCTGGCATTGGTAGTGGGACACCCCCAGTAATTGTAGGTGGAGCACGTTAATTCAGCTCTGTGTTAGGCTAGCTCTTCGCTAACAACCTAGTTATTCTTGCAATTGTGGCCTTAGGCCTAGATCAGCCTGATGCTTTAAAAAGAACTGAGGTGCTAGACTCTTTAGAGACAAAAATCATTCCTTCAATACACTGAACTCTGCTGTAATCGTCCAGCATCTATCATCATACATAATAATAACTTATGCTAATCCCCCGAAGTTAAGGATTTTACTATCTACCGCACTGTGTTCTCCCACCTTGGCTTGATGTTGGCAATACAGCTTTTGAAGCATTGCTTTGTGGCAGTATAGGGAACAGGCTGCCTACATCTGACAGAGGTCACATTTTCAGAGTTTCTAGCGTTTTCTAACTTACTTTGATACTTCAAACTGAATTAGTAGGGCAACACAGGCAGACTATAGACATATTCACCAGTCCTAAAGAGCTTGATAACAGCTCCTATCTGCTATGTCAAGGATAGCAGATCACGATAATCTGCTATCCTTGACACTTACTTATAAAATCTGTGATACACACGTCAGATGCCATCAATACCAGATGATATAGCTCGGTTACCTAGTGTTTAAGGAGAGCTGACTTGGCTATTAACAACGACTAGCAACTACAGCAAAGAATGGGTCTCCTTGAACACCAAAAAATCTTCTGAGTCCACTGGCTTTTGTCTGCTCGGCTATTGTTTGAAGCCTCTGCCAACCTTCTGCTGTCAATACCCTTGCTACATAGTTAAGTCGGTTTTGTTCACTACTTTCAGACCAAATCACAGGAGCCTTGGTGAGAAACATCCGATTGGAAAATGTTACAATAACTTTGCCTCCTGGTCTAGTCACTCTTAAGAGTTCTGTCGCTACCTCTTCAGGTTGCTCTAAATATTGCCACCCAGCAACGATTAAGGTTACGTCAATACTCTCGTCATTAAGAGGAAGTCTTTGACATTTATTGAGGTTCTGAGTCCACCACCTATCTAGTCTTGGATTCTCTTTTAGCTCCTCTTCGTTTAATCCATGGCCGATTACCTCCCTATAGCTTATGCTTTCAGGCAAGTGGCTGACCCAGCTAGACATGAGATCTAGTATGATTGCATTCTCAGGTATTTGGTCTAAGTATAGCTTCGTTAGTCTGCATCTAAAAGCCTCATCTAGATGATGAACGAAGCGTGGCTGAGCGTAGAAAAGCTCATCATCAGTCTGGTCCCATTTCCAGCGCTGCTCTTTGGTTAGTACCTGGACAGTCATAAAGATGTCTTTTCTAAAGCTCAAACTCTATAAGCCATCTATAGTCTAGCTTGCCAAAAAACCAATTAATTCTCAGTGTACCCAAAGCCTAGATTGAGTTAGCCAAATCAGCGAATAGAGGTGAGAACCATCCGCAAACAATAGATAAGCTTAAGTGAAATCTCAATGATTATAGACTGGATGTCTAAGAGCCACTGACAACAATATTCCGACTATTTATCTTGAAGATATGCTGTGACTTTCCTGCTCACCTATATTTGGATAAAGATAATAGCCAGCTGTTACTTTTTTCAACAGTAGAATAGTACATACGAGGGTCAGACACTCTCGCAGTTCTTTAAGGTTGCAAATAAAGACTAGGCTCGCTACAGCCAAATTTCTAGCTGTTAAGGGCTGCAACTAGGCCAGTCAAGTATAGAAGCCCAGTACAAGCGAGACCAGCTGCCCAACACAGGCCTCTAAGAGGTGCTATACCAGCAATATAGGCTCCCATATAAATCAGGCGAGCTAAAGGATGTACCCATGTAGCAGTTAAAGTAGTGGTGGTGGCATCAACTCCAATTATTAGACAGAGTAGGCAAGCAGGTGCATGGAGTGTCAGGCCTTCCCACATGTTCTGGTGACACCAAACGGCTCGCTTTCCAAAGCTAGGTAGCTGATCGAAAAGACCCCGCGGAGCATCCATGCTTCTAAAACCGTAGCCAGCCTGCATTCGTGCTATGGTGAGAGGTATAATCGAGAGCAGCACAACTCCTACTGATATCACCAAGCTCCAAACAAATTCACTTCGCATAAAGAAATAAGCAGACCCCGGAAGCTAGCAGTCTAGAGTCTTTGTTGAGAGCAGTAGCAGTTGGCCAAATATTTGTGCCTAGAGGACAAAGGGCATTGCAAAGCTCTAACTTCGCAGCAATTCCCTCCTTCATAAAGTTTAGTTGTTAGTCAATAGATGCTGATACTAAAGTAATATTTAGCTACGCTTAGTAATTGTGCTCGACTATATACTTGTTACTGCTAATGCCTACCCTTTAGCCGAGAAAGTTGAGCCTGACTAAGGGGTAGGCAAGTTTACTTTGCCTAAAAGAAATCTTTTGGATTTTAAGACCTTACAGTAAGGAGTTATATACCGATTTGAAACTTGCTCACGTCATAGCCACGCTACTTTGCAACTTTTACAGATAGTTTACGTATTCTTCTTAGACAGAAAAAACTATACCTTCTGCTTAGAACGTCAACCTGCTTGACCATCTATAGTGGAGCTTACTTAGGCAGTGCCGTGATATCTCAGCTAATTTAAAAGCTTTGCTCAAGCTACACAGTTGCCAGGCGAACCGGAAATAATGTCCTTAAATTTTTCTAAAGGCGCTGGACATAAAGAGCCTAGGCAATTTCGGTTGAGATAGCAATCTTTCTAATAGCAAGGTGCATTTTTACAATCGCCGATGTATCAAAAGGGTCTATCTAGAGTCCACAGACTGGCCTATAAAGAAACACACAGCTATTCTAGCGCATGAGCTTCACCATCTTCTTTGCGACCTCCACTGGCAAAACAGAGGACGTTGCAGACAAACTTAAAGAGCTATTGCCGTCTTCAGAGATTAAGGATGTAGACGCTCTCGACTCTGTCAGTGAATTTGCTAGTGCGGAGGCTTTAGTCTGTTGCATTCCAACCTGGAACACTGGCGCTGATGAGGACCGTTCTGGCACAGCTTGGGATAGCTACATAAAGGATATCTCAAGCCTCGACCTTGCTGGCAAGCCAGTCGCAATCGTTGGTTTAGGAGATTCCTCCTCTTACTCAGATTACTTTTGTGATGCGATGGAGGAACTATACACCGCATTCAGTCAGTCTGGTGCCAAAATGATCGGGAAAGTGCCTATTGAGAATTATACATTCAATGCATCCAAGAGTGTTATTGATGGTCAGTTCTGTGGCCTACCCATCGATGAAGATAACGAACCTGATCTCTCTGACGAACGCCTAAGTAAGTGGGTTGAGCAGATCAAGGTTGAAGCCTAGCCACTACATCGGGTAGATTAGGAAGTGCTTTCTCGCTGCTTAGTCACATACCTTTAAGCACTTCCTTCTTGTTTTGTCAACTGCTTTAGCGGTGAACCCAATCTACACGAACATTAGATCTCTTATTGAGATAGCGATCTATCGCCATGGCAGCTATGCAGCCATCTGCACAGGCAACAACAGCCTGCTTGAATGGTGTATTCCGGATATCTCCAATTGCCCAAACTCCTTCTACATCAGTCATTAGATTAGAGTCAACCCTAACACCACCTTCCTCTAGTAGAGAAATCTGACCATGGAGGTAATCAGTGATGGGCTTACTCCCTGTTGAGTAGATAAAGATTCCCTCAGCATCAATTGTATCGGGACCTGTTGATCTCTGTTGCTTTATCTTAATGCTGCTTACTCCAGATTCGTCACCCTCGATGGAAACTAGCCGTGTTCCCTGCCATCGCTGAACATTATTGCTGTCTAGAAGATTACTTAACCCTGAAAGAGAGCCTTGTGGTTCACTATTGGTGATCCAGTGAACTGTTGACGCAAATTTGGTTAGTACGAGAGCTTCGTCTACAGCTTCTTGGTTAGCACCGTAGACAACAACTTCTCGATTTTTGAAAAAAGCGCCGTCACAAGTTGCACAGTAACTGACACCACGCCCAAGAAACTTGTCTTCTCCTGGTAAAGTTGATGACTTTCCCATGGCGCCGGTTGCCAGGACAAGAGCCCTACAACGGAAGACTCCATCTGGTGTGTATACTACCTTCCATTCAGATGATGTCTCAGCTCCAAAGACCTGGATACGGCGATAATCAGTTCCGTAGCTGATTGCTTGATCCCGCATCTGTTTAAGCAATGCTGCACCGCTGATAACAGAAGCTGTACCAGGATAGTTAGCAATCTGATGTGTAATAGCCAGTGCTCCAACAGAAGGGTTTTTGTCCAGAATAATTGTTGAGAGAGATGACCTCGCTGTGTAGAGAGCGCAAGCACAGCCTGCGGGCCCTCCACCAATGATCAATACATCAGCTTCAATCATTTCGGTCATTGGCTAGACTGGTGAATTAACTTTAGTCTTAAGAAGTTAGCATGCTGGAAAGAGTTAGCTATCAGTAGCATACCTAGAAGTGCCAGAATTGAATTCTCAACAGGGTGCACTCTCGTAAAATTTGTGAAACAAAAGCCCTTAGAAGACAACGTAGATCTATCACCATTCCTCGACTATTGGTGCCAATATCACTTGGAGAACTACAATCTTGCGAGACTCTTCTCCACACATAAAATATCAAGACGAAGCTGGTTGCTTAACCTCCATGATTTGCAATAACGGTAGACTGCTGACAAGCTATGACCTTAGTGAATAGTATAAGCCTTTACCGGCTAGTTAAAATTTAGTTATGAGTGTCAAGCTTCCGAGTAGAGTTTTCTGAGATACCCATCTCATCATGAGAGCTCCTCTGTGCTCATATTAAGCTGTACCCACAGCATGCAGTCTTGTCAAGAACTACCTTTGCTAATGTAAGCACTATAGGCGCATCATGTGCGGCAACTAAAAACCCATCTGAGAATTTAGGAAAGTGATAATAACGATGAAACTTTGCATTAGCCAGCCTACTGGGTTTCAATAGAAGAGCTCTTGTTTGCAAAAGATAGGTTGGCTAGTCGCTCTAGCCCCAACTAGGGTGAAAGATGGGCAAGCTTCATGTCTTATGGACTAGCTAATGCTTAGCAGTATTTATAAGCTTTCTACTAGACTTGTGGATAGAATACTTCCCACTACTAGGTAAATTACCAGTAAGGGTCAGTTATAAACTGTACTATCAAAGCACCTTGTTTTGGTTGTGGAACATGACTTATGCATGCCCGTACCACGCTGCCATCAACCTCGATTTCGCAGGCACCGCAGCTGCCTTTACAACAAGCTACAGGGATTATTTGCTTAGCAGCAGCAGCGGCCTGTAGCCAACTACAGCCTGCCACCGCCTGAGTAGAAACGCCATCTGGCCATATGATTGTTGTGTACGTAGTTGGCATAGTAGATGGTGTTGATCACAGTGTACACTACCTGCTTTAACATCCTGTTTCAGATACTGCAACAGTAAGCTAAAGTAAGCATACCTCTAGTCCGTGTAACTTAATCCTACTAAACTAGATTGTTATGGTGCAAGACTTGCTAACAACCCAAATGGCTGCGGTGGCATAATTGACCTAAGTACTTTTCTCAAGCAAGCAAAGTTTGCTACTAGTGACCTTAAGTCCTAAGTAGCATGAGACACTAGAATAATACAATGTTAAGTAAGCACTTACACGCAGCTAAATTTGAGCCACTTATAATAATGGCTCTATATCTACATGCTCTTCAAAGACGTCAGCGAGCCGATCGAGGAGTTTTTGCCGTTGCTTGCCATAGTGGGTCTGGTTGACTGGCAGCTTCTGCAACCCCCGGCGCTGGCGGATGCCATTAAGCCAGTGCCGACGCCAGACGCCATTATCAAAAAGTCCATGTAGGTATGTGCCGGCAACATGATAATCAGCTTTTTCTAGTACCCAGCCAAGCCCATCGCTATCATCATTAGTCAGTGGGACTATTTCGCTGCTAGCTGCGTTAATTTTTTGGCTTCTACCCTGATGCAGTTCGAAGCCACTAACTTCAGTTATAATAGGCCAACGAGTACTTAGACGCCTTTGCCGCATTAGCTTGCCAGGCTGGAAGTAGGTAACTAACGGCAATAAATTAAGACCCATTGACTCACGTATCGTATTTCTTCCCTCTAGTCCTTCCGGATCTTTTAAACTTTGTCCAAGCATCTGCAGACCTCCACAGATTCCCAGTACTGTTCCTCCTTTCTTAGCGTAAGCTTGCACCTGGCTTGCAAGCCCGCTAGTTTGCAAGATAGTAAGATCGTACAGAGTCTGTTTGCTACCTGGGACTATTATTGCTGCTGGCTGTCCTAGAGAGTCACCGGGTGTAACCCAACGTAGCTGTACTGATGGCTCTGCTTCAAGTGGGTCGAGATCTGAGAAATTGCTAAGAAAGGGTAATTTAACAACGGCAATCTCTATCTCGGCATCACGCTTATAGTTATGACGCTCTAACAAGTCAAGAGAGTCTTCAGGTGGAAATAGTTCTGCCAGCCAGGGCATTACCCCAATAACAGGTACTCCAGTATGTTGCTGTAGCCATCGCCTCCCTTCATCAAATAGCTCTTGGCGTCCTCGGAAGCGATTAACTAGAACACCACAGATCAAACGACGCTCTACTGGTCGGAGTAGCTCAAGTGTGCCAATCACTTGAGCAAAGACACCGCCTCGCTCAATATCAGCTACCAACAAGCATTTAGCCCGCAGGTATTGCGCTAGGCGTAGATTAGTTAAGTCGCGCCTTTGCAAATTCATTTCTACTGGGCTGCCAGCACCCTCTAGTACGAAGTGGCCATTTGGATAATGCTTGTGCAGTTCCTTTAGGCTCTGTCGAATTGCCCGCCAGCCTGGTTTGAACCACTCCTCGTAGTACAGCTCAGCCTTGGCAATACCTACGCTCTTTCCTATATGTACTACCTCACTGGTACTATCGCCGCAGGGCTTGAGCAATACGGGATTCATCAAGCAAGAAGGTTCAAGGCCTGCAGCCCAAGCTTGTAGAGCCTGAGAGTAAGCCATCTCGCCGCCGTCGCTGTCAACCCAAGCATTATTGCTCATGTTCTGGCCTTTAAAAGGCACTGGTGTCTCACCACGCCGTCGCAGTACACGGCAGATTGAAGTTGCCATTAGTGATTTACCTGCACCGCTCGAGGTGCCTAATACCATCAGTGCCGCCGGTGCTCTCATGAAGGTGGCCAATAGCGACGTAAGTTAAGCCTTAAATGATCAAGTAGGCTGCCACGCTCCTGGGGTAAGCCTGGTCTAGCTTCTAGTAGCTGCCGTCCAAGAGGAGTAGTACGTATCCGCGCAGTCAGGCCTTGTCCATCAACCTCCCTTCTGAGAACGCCAACACGAATTAACCAGCGGAAGGCTTCTTCTATGTTACCAGCAGCATTAGACCAGCCAGTTTTATCTAGACAATACACCTTGGATAATCGCAGAACAGTCTTAGCATCTAGACCTCGCTCTTGGGCATCACGGTAAAACTGCTCTGTGAATGGTAGGCATCGTATGCTGCGCGATGCTCGCTCGCGACTACGGTGGGATAGAAGGTCATCTTGAGCCTTAATATCTACCATCGTTACGCCTGTAGACTAACTAGATACTAGGAAAGGTAAGCCTAAAAAGGGTATTTGATCATGTAAGTTCTGCAACCAGAACTTACATGATCAAATACTTGGTTACTGAGTAAGCGTTAAATGAGAGTGAATTTCTGAACACTCGAGGTAGTTTTAAGGCTTAGGAACAGGGTCAATTGTAACTGCTCGAGGTCGATTTTCAGTCAAGATCACTCATGGCTAGAGTTGGCTCTGCCTTACGGTCAATACCTTTTTCAAAGCCAGCTGCTGCTGCACGAGCGCGTCCAGCATGCCAAAGATGGCCTACTAGGAAAAAGAAAGCAAGCACAAACTGGGTTGAAGCTAGCCACTGGCGTATATTTACGAAGTTGACTGAGTTAGGCTCAGTAATAATCCCACCTACAGAGTTAAGTGAAGCATTTGGCGCATGGGTCATGTACTCAGCAGCACGACGTACCTGCCAAGGCTGTATGTCATTTTGCAGCTTGTCTAGGCTTAGCCCATTAGGTCCACGTAGTGGCTCTAGCCAAGGGCCACGGAAGTCCCAGAAGCGCATTGTCTCTCCACCGAAAATAATTTCGCCAGTAGGAGAACGCATAAGGTACTTACCTAGGCCGGTAGGGCCCATTGCGGAACCGATATTGGCGCCCAGACGCTGGTCACGGACTAAAAAGGTAAAGCTTTGGGCCTGCGAAGATTCAGCGTTAGTGGGGCCGTAAAATTCGGATGGGTAGGCTGTATTATTGAACCATATATATGCTGAGGCGATAAAGCTCATGAAGCTTAGAGCGCCAAGGCTGTAGCTCAGATAAGCCTCACCATTCCATATAAAGGCACGACGCACCCAGCCAAAAGGTTTGGTAACTACGTGCCAGATGCCACCAAAAATTAGTGTTAGGCCAAGCCAGATATGACCACCGATGATATCTTCCATCGAATTCACACCGATTATCCAACCTTCACCACCGAAAGGTGCCCGGACGAGGTAGCCAAAGATCACGCCTGGGTTAAGAGTCGGGTTAGTGATTAGACGCACATCACCGCCGCCTGGTGCCCAAGTGTCATAGACACCACCAAAGAACATAGCCTTGAAAACTAATAGTAGAGCACCAACACCTAGCAGGATCAGATGGTAACCGATGATGTTAGTCATCTGGTTTTTATCTCTCCAGTCCTGAGAGAAAAAGGTGGAGTAGTTTTCCAGAATTTCAGGACCACGAAGAGCATGGTATAGTCCTCCGAGGCCAAGCACAGCAGAGCTAATCAGGTGGAGCACGCCTACTACAAAGAATGGGTATAGGTCAGTGACTTCTCCACCAGGACCAACACCGTAACCAAGGGTTGCGACGTGTGGAAAAAGGATCAAGCCCTGTTCGTACATAGGCTTGTCAAAGGTGAAATGACTCACCTCGAACAGCATCATGGCACCAGCCCAAAAAACCATCAGGCCAGCATGGGCAACATGAGCACCCAATAAGCGACCAGAAAGATTAATCAGGCGTGCGTTGCCAGACCACCAGGCGTAGCCAGTGGAATCAATATCTTTACCGCCAACAGCGATAAGACCGGAATTAAAGGGCGTTTCCACGTGGTAAGACCTCTTCAGGGAAGACGAAGTTTTCATGTGGCTGGTCAGCCGGTGCCATCCAGGCACGCAAGCCTTCGTTCAGAAGAATGTTCTTCGTGTAGAAGGTCTCAAACTCAGGATCCTCAGCAGCACGTATCTCCTGTGAAACAAAGTCATAGGCGCGCAGGTTTAGTGCCAGACCGATGATACCGATTGAACTGGTCCAAAGGCCCATCACCGGCACAAACAGCATGAAAAAGTGTAACCAGCGCTTGTTGGAGAAAGCGATGCCAAAAATCTGGCTCCAGAAGCGGTTAGCAGTGACCATCGAATAGGTCTCTTCTTCCTGGGTAGGCTCAAAAGCCTTGAAAGTGTTGGCTTGCTCACCATCCTCGAACAAGGTATTTTCTACCGTGGCACCGTGGATAGCACAGAGCAGAGCACCACCAAGGATGCCAGCTACTCCCATCATGTGGAAGGGATTCAGTGTCCAGTTGTGGAAGCCCTGCAGGAAGAGGAGAAAGCGGAAGATTGCTGCCACACCGAAGGAGGGCGCAAAGAACCAGCTGCTCTGGCCGAGAGGATATATCAGAAAGACGCTTACAAAGACTGCAATCGGGCCGGAGAAAGCTATGGCGTTGTAAGGACGGATGCCGACAAGACGTGCGATCTCAAACTGACGGAGCATGAAGCCAATCAGGGAGAAAGCTCCGTGGAGCGCAACAAAGGACCAAAGGCCGCCGAGTTGGCACCAGCGCACAAAATCACCCTGGGCTTCAGGGCCCCAAAGCAACAGCAAGCTATGGCCCATAGCGTCAGCAGGTGTACTGACAGCAGCTGTAAGGAAGTTGCAACCTTCAAGGTACGAAGAGGCAATGCCGTGGGTGTACCAGGAGGTAACGAAAGTAGTACCCGTGAACCAGCCACCAAGTGACAGGTAAGCTGTTGGGAAAAGAAGGATGCCGGACCAACCGACAAAAACAAAACGGTCGCGCTTGAGCCAGTCATCGAGGAGGTCAAACCAACCTCGCTGTGGCGCGCGTCCTACAGCAATCGTCATAGGAAAAGGCGGTGTGGGTAGTTGGTAGATTGTGGAATGCCAAAAAAGCTTAACAAAGCAACTGCTGCTGTGCGGGTAGTGCCCCAATTAGGGGAGCCCCGACATAACCATATGCACAATCTCTATTCACTTTCAATCTGTTTTCCTTACTGCCTTCCTGTTTCAAGGACCAATGCGCCCTTTATCAATTCAATAACTTGAAGCTCTCAAGAAGCTTATGTGTGGATCGATGCACCCAGAAGACACATTAGAACAGCAAATACTAGGTTCCCGCCGACTCTCCAACGTGCTAGTGGCCCTGATAGTCAGTACAGGAGGTATGGGATTCCTACTCACCTCGCTGTCTAGTTACACAGGTCAGGACCTGCTACCGGTTGGCCACCCTGCTACGCTCAGTTTCGTTCCTCAGGGCTTGGTAATGGGGCTATACAGTCTCGCAGCCATTGCTTTGGCTATCTATTTATGGTCAGTAATTACTATTAATGTTGGCTCAGGCAGCAATCGTTTCGATCGTAAGAATAATCTAGTTACGATTTCTCGCCAAGGCTTTCGTCGACTAATCGTTATAGAGATACCACTATCACAGATCAAGGCAGTGAAAGTTGAAGTGCGTGATAGTTTCAACCCCCGGAGGCGTCTTAGCTTGCGACTGCAAGGTCGACGTGATATTCCGCTTACACGAGTTGGCGAGCCACTACCATTGGCTCAACTTGAGCAGGATGGTGCTGAACTCGCCCGTTTCCTGGGCGTAGCACTCGAGGGTCTTTAGAAAGTGGAAAAATAACATGTGGATAGGTTACCTGCTGTCAATTCCCCATGCTCAGCTTAAAGCTCTTCTACCTTTGCTCTGTCTACTATTACTAGTAGGCTGTAGCGCTACAACGACAGCCGTTGTTCCAAAGGGTTGCGCTGGAGGTGCTTTTAACCTCTGTCTCCAAGGTCAGGCTCAGGTTCGTATGGAGACCACACGTGGCGTAATTTTATTGGAAGTAGATGGCGAAGCAGCACCGGTAACAGCAGGTAACTTCATTGACCTAGTGCGCCGTGGTGTTTACGACGGTACTGTCTTCCATAGAGTCGTACGCAAGCCAGTACCTTTTGTCATACAAGGAGGAGATCCTATTTCCGCTGATCCAAAAACCTCAAGGGAGCAATTCGGCACTGGCGGTTTCGTTGAACCTGACTCTGGCCAGATCCGTACTATCCCGCTAGAGGTGAAGCTAAAAACGGAATTAGAACCGCGCTACGGTCGCCTTACAACCAGCCCTAGTGACCTGCTAAAGTTGCAGCTCAGTCATGAACGTGGCGCCATCGCAATGGCACGTTCCCAGGCCCCTGACTCCGCTAGTGCACAGTTTTACATTGCTCTTCGACCACTGCCAGAGCTTGACGGGCGTTATGCAGTTTTCGGCAAAGTGATTAAGGGCCTTGAAGTCATTGATGCAATCCGACAAGATGATCGAATCCTTCAGGTATCTGTGGTGAATGAGCTAGCTATTGCTCCCGACGTATGATCCTCAAGCTGGAATGCGGCTACTTGTCCCTGAGACTTTGAGCCACTCGGTACTCACCCCTGAAGCTCGCTCAAGAGCCACCTTACCGGTGCGTGCAATTTCGCAGATCCCAAATGGTGTAAGTAGTCGCTCAAGCGCTACAAGCTTACCGGGATCTCCAACAACTTCAAGGATCAGGGTGGCATCGGCTATATCTACGACTTTTGCCCGAAACACCTGTACGAGTTCGAGAATGGCGCTGCGCTGGGCAGGTGGTGCTGATACTTTGAGCAGCATTAGCTCCCGCTCTACAGCTGGCAGACATGAAAGATTCAGGACTTGCAATACATTGATAAGCTTATCGAGTTGTTTGGTCATTTGTTCGAGGGTATGACTATCTCCCTCTACGACCATTGTTAGGCGAGAATGTCCAAGTTTCTCAGCAGGTCCAACGGCTAGACTATCGATGTTGAAACCACGTCGCGCAAAAAGACTGGCAATGCGACTTAGGGCACCAGATTCGTCCTCAACTAATACCGAAAGAGTGTGCTTCATGCTTGCTACTAATCCTTAAATTACTTGGGGTTTACCAAGTTACGCTTCAGCCATTCCTCTACTATAGCCTGAAAGCGGTCAGGGGCTTCATCGTGAGGGCAATGACCGCATTTGTCTAGCACTACAAGCTGAAGCCAGGGATATTTCTGCTGCAGATGGAAGCCAAGTTTTAGAGGTACAAAGCGATCTTGTCTTCCCCAAAGCAATAGCAAGGGGGGGCGTTGTGCAGTAGAGTCAAGGCGCTGCAGCAGTGCTGGAGCAGTGGCTTGGTGTGGGCGTAGCGCCATGCCTGCACACATTGCCCGCAAGGTGCGTGATGCCGTCTGGCGTCGCGCCGGGTGTGTGACTAGTTGTTTTAACTCGCGGTCAGACCTAATTCGGCGATAGTAGGCTGCCTGCAAGCCTGCAATTATTAGAGGTGTGTGGGTAACTAGCGGCAGTATTAGCTCAATGGGAAATAATCTGCAAGATAACATTGTGATCTTGCGAGTCCAGTGACGGTACAGCCTGTTATGACAAGACATACTGGGCCTAATTAAAGCCGGGTCTGGTAGTGGGGCTGCAACTACAGCAGCGACAAGTCGGCGTCGCAATGTCGCGGTAGTTAGTGCAGTAAGGGCACCAAGTGAGTTACCTATCAAAACCGCAGGGCCTCGTTCATTCACACGTACTACTTGTTCGAGAAACGCTGCTACTTGCTCACTCCAGATGTGATTATTGAGACGCTGTTGGTATAATCCAGGCTGATCGGATGCCCCAAACCCTATTAAGTCAAGGGCATATACTTGGTAGCCCGCATTGACAAATGCAGCGGCATTGCAACGCCAGTGAGCACTACTAGCACCAAAACCATGTAGCAGCAGCAATGGAAACTGATTTGGCCGGCCTAGCAATCTCCAGTGACAGCGAAGTCCCCGCCACTGCCAGACTGCGCTCTCTCCCCATTGCGAGCCACTGAGCAAAGGCAAAGGCTTGGAAGTTTGCTGTAAGTACACTGCAGTCAATTGTGAGTTAGCTGGTCAAATAGTCACTATCGCGAGATAAGGGTCTCACTTGCTACTAGGTTGGGTATGGGTGCTTCCATACACCGGACGCTAGCTAAATAGACTCTACAAACATTATCAATTAAGTAATATCTATTAGCCTTAGCATTAGAGATTATGCTGCCAATTTTGTCACTATGGCGATGCATTATTTATCGGATCTGTTCTAAATAGGTGTTGTAGGCCGCAAACTTAACTCGCTAGGCTAACCAACTTAATCTTGGCAGATCCTACTGCCTAACTACAAGCAACTTGCTTGCCACTAACTGATTTATATCTTCAGGTGCCATGGTGATGCGTAGTTATTAGCAGACATATACCTAATTTGCAGCTAACTGCCTACACGGGAACCCGCGAGCTCAGCACCACGGTTAACCCCAGAGGACTATTTAGTCATCCGAAGATAGTTTCTGGATGGGTACTTTAACATGGATCTACTTCTATTCGTGGGCACCATAGTCTATGCAGATATTGACTGCCAAACCATAGCTCTAATCTCAAGTAATAATCTATCACTTATGACTGCTTCTCTTGCTTCTCTCAAAACCAGGATGACAGATTCATAAGTTCAGGGTACTGTACTAGCTGTACAAGTTTTAGATCTTTAATCTCAACCGCAGCCCTTACAGCTCTAGCGATTCTTAAGATAGCCCAAGTTCCTTTGCGTGCTATGGCTTCAGAAATCTTCGGGATTGCTGCTGTCTTCTGGGTATTAATCCCAGTTGGACTAGCTGGCGGTGCTCTCCTCCTAAAGCTGCAAAAGGGTTAATCCCACGCGCCCTGTCATGGTGGCCTTCTAGGCTCCTCCCCGACAACGGGAGGGTTGATGCAGGTTCTGGTGGTTGGGGGAACCGGCACGCTTGGCCGACAGATCGCGCGTAGTGCCCTCGATGCTGACCACCAGGTCCGCTGTATGGTCCGTACACCAAGGAAGGCTTCTTTCCTACAGGAATGGGGTTGTGAGCTTACGCGTGGCGATTTGCTCGAACCTGACAGTCTTGACTATGCTCTTGACGGCGTCGATGCCTTGATTGATGCTGCAACCAGCCGTCCAACTGATCCTCGCAGTGTCTACGATACAGACTGGGATGGCAAGCTTAATCTTTATCGCGCTTGTGACAAATCCGGAGTAAAGCGAGTCATTTTTCTCTCCCTCCTTAGCGCTGGAGAACATCGAAGTGTCCCACTTATGGATATTAAGTACTGTACTGAGCAAATGCTAATTGATTCAGATCTTGACTATACTATCTTACAAGGTGTGGCATTTATGCAGGGTATCATTAGCCAATTTGCTATCCCTGTATTAGAAGAGCAAACTGTATGGATAAGCGGTAACCCTACAGCTATTGCGTATATGAACACCCAGGATATGGCCCGCTTCGCTGTTGCTGCTCTTAGGCGGCCTGAGACTATGCGTGGCAGTTTTCCTGTCGTAGGACCAAGGGCCTGGAGCGCTGGCGAAGTTATTCAACTATGTGAGCGCTCATGTGACAAAACAGCACGCGTTTTTCGTATGGGCCCAGCCCCAATTTTGTTGATGCAGGCCATTGCGTCTTTCTTTGAACCGACAGTCAATGTAGCAGAGCGCTTAACCTTTGTTGAAGTTACTGGTGGCGGTAACGCTCTTAATGCGCCGATGGATAGTTCTTACACTGCCTTTGGCTTAGATCCATCTAAGACCACTAGTCTAGAAGGCTACATTCAAGAGTACTACGACACAATTCTCAAACGTCTGCGGGAGATGGAGGCTGATCTTGACAAAGATGCCAAGAAAAAGCTACCTTTCTAAGAAAAAGTTATCTAGATCAACTTGTAATGTATAAGTAGCACTCTATGATGCTGCTATAATGTCATCTGCCCAGATCAAGAACTTGCAGCGACGTCTTGAGCTTCTCAGTCGTGATGCTGAGGAGCAACTTGACCGCACCTGTGGTCACGAGTTATGGCGGACACTTGGGTTTGATGCTCTTGATAGACTTGAGGACGTAGGACGCCGCGCAACTGCAAACTACTATTACGGTGTTCTCCAGACTGTTCAAGAGCTTCAAGCAGCTCTACGCTAAATCTAGTTTAGTAACCAGGCTGTGCAGCTACCCTAGAACTAAACTGTTACCAACTTCAATGTTATGATCCTAAGCTGCTGTGGCCCTATTGATCAAACTCAGGTTGTACAGGATCGCTAAGGACCAGCAGTGCGTAGGTAGGAGGCCTGTCTTTGTAGCCCGGTTGCTTTTGATCCAATCTTGCTAATGAGTAATCCCTAATGAAATCATGGAAAGGGATTATGGCTGTGGCAACCCCACGCATTGGTCCAGAGCGGCGACACTGTGTTAGATCTAGGTAGTGCTAGCGGCAAGAATGCATTTATCTGTGCATAGATAATTGGTGCCAGCAGTGCTGTCATAGATGTTGACCAAATGCCGAGATGCTAGCTCTATCATGCTCAGCAGCTCCAGTAGTAGCTAAAAATATCGGCTATAGTAATGTGCAATTTCTCGAGGGGCTTATAGAAACCCTAGATAATCCCCAGTCAAATGGCTTGCCCTTGATCCCCCAAGCAGACATTGACGTGGTTTTTAGCAACTGTGTCCTCAACTTAGTCAACTGTTCTGCGCGACTCATCTGCTTGTGAACATCCGGCGCATGCTATGCCCAAGCAGACATGTAGCTATCAGCAGTACTGTCTGTAATCAGCCAGTCCCACTTGCATTGCAACAAGATCTAGAACTCTGGAGTAGCTGCATTAGTGGAGCCTGGCTTGAGAAATCTTTTCTGGAAGACTTCCGAAAACTTGGTTTAATAAGAGTATAATATGCTAGTTATTCGATTCAACCCTGGCGTTTGTCGGAAGGTATTGAGTTCCGATCGGTTACTCTCATTGGCCAATTATTCGTCAGTTCACGCTGTTAGAAAATTAAACAAAAGTCATGAAGTCTTTCAGATTGTATTTAGTATTCTAACCCAATTTAGGTTTCTTCTGAGCCCGGTCAATAGTACAATATTGGTAAGGGTAGCAGAGGCTTAACTTACATATAAGCTTGCTTAAAAGTTTGCTAGCCTCACAGAATAGCTATGCAGTTTCTGAATAATTTAATGTGACTATAGAGCGAATTTAAGTTAAGTACTCTCTAGGGTCTACGTGTCGGCGGATGCTTAATACGAACAGTAGTTAGACTTGTCTTAGTCGTGGGGGTTTCTATAGCGTTCCGCCTTGCACGAAATTGCTCTCAGATCGACACAGCACACAGCCTGACGTAGGCTAGTCACAGCGGTGCGGGCTTGAGGCGACCTGAGCAGAGTTAGACACACAATTGGGCAAGAGAGCTTCTTAGGGCCTCAAGACTGATTTTGCCAGGCACGCCAGAGATTTACCACCCCGATCGAGATAAGAAGTAAACCAAGATCGAGGCTGAGGGGTGGGAAAGCCATGCTAGTAGTCAGATATTTGGATCTTCTAGAGCCTAGAGAAAGGAAAGTCGTGCGGATGCCTAAGATTCCGGCCACAATCACTTTGGCTGACCATACATATGATTGAGACCTCAGGCGTGATTGAGAAAGAGCAGGGCAACGGATTTTATCTCGTTACCCTCGATCAGCCATCAGGTCACCAATGCCTTTGCCGAGCGGCCGGCAAGCTGACCAAATTCCGTATCAAGTTACTGGCAGGAGACAAGGTACTTGTTGAGATCAGCCCGTATGACCTCAGCCGTGGCCGTATAACCTATCGTGAGCGCAATGCTGGTGCCCCTGGGGGACGACCTGGTGGGAGTGGTAACCGACCTGGTGGCGGCTCTCGGCGACGCTGAGAGCCGCTCGATGTCCCCTATGCTGGGGTCCTCAGTAGACTGTCAATCGCACTGCGGAATTCACTGCGCTGCTTTACACCAGACCATTGCTTCCGCAGTTCTTTGTGATGAAAGAGTTGTACTGTCGGTGTGCCATTAACACCTGCCTGCTGTGCAATCTCTGGCTCAGCTTCTATATTGATTTCCACTCCCTGAGCTTGTCCTTGTAACTCATCAAGCAAGCGCTTGATTTGAGGTTTGAGCACATAGCAAGGACCACAGCTTGGTGAAGTGTAGACAACTAGTAATGGTCGGTCACTATCGTGGTAAAGCTTGCGGAGAGCAAAGCTGCCCTTCTGCCAAATAGCAGATGGGTTGTAGGTTTCTTCACTTTCTATAGCTACCAACTGCTGCTCTACGATCTCTTCAGACTGTGATCTTTGATTACGAACCATCGTTACAAAACCGTCATGAGAGGATAGCCAACGTTCAGCAGCCAAGGCTGCCTGGCATCCACTGCCAGCAGCTGTGATCCCTTGACGCCACTCGGTGTCAGCAACATCGCCAGCAGCAAAAACTCCCTTAAGTGATGTCTCAGGTCGACCAGGCTGTGTGGCTAGATAACCATCAGGATCAAGGTCTAACTGACCAGTGATCAGATCAGTATTTGGAGTATGGCCAATAGCATAGAAGAGGCCACGCACTAGTAGGGTCTCATTGAGACCAGTCTTGCGGTTGTGTAGCTCAATAGAAGAGAGCCAGTCTTCTCCATGAGCATCAACTACTTGCACATTCCAATGAACATCAATTCGTGAATTGGCTTGCACACGTTCAGCCATAGTGGCGCTGGCGCGAAGGTGTTCCGAACGTACCAACATATGTACTTTGCTACTGTATTTTGTCAGGTAGATAGCCTCTTCACAAGCAGAGTCTCCACCTCCAACAACAGCTAACTGCTCATTGCGAAACTGAGGAATGGCGCCGTCACAAATGGCACAGGTGCTAATCCCATGGCTCCAGAATCGCTCCTCACTCGGCAAACCAAGACGATTAGCGCTAGCGCCTGTTGCGATAATTAAAGAATTGGTTTGGATAGTTTGCTCGCCTACCTGAACTTTATATGGGTGCTCAGCAAGGTCAATATGGTCAGCATCAGCTTCTAGCAAGTAAGCTCCCCAGCGCACAGCCTGGCGTCTCATCATATTCATTAGCTCTGGTCCCAGAACACCATCAGGAAAACCAGGGAAATTCTCGACGTGAGTGGTTGTCATAAGTTGCCCCCCTGGGATGCCACCACGTTGGAACCCAGTAATTACCAGAGGCTGGAGGTTGGCTCGTGCAGCGTAGATAGCTGCGGTGTATCCGGCTGGGCCAGAACCAATGACCACAACATTCTCGACCGCTGAGGGCTCTCGGTGGTTCGTGGTGTCCATGGTAAACATAGCTATTGTGAGTTGGACTCTAGATCTGCTTAACTTGCTGCTGCCAGATTGCTGACAGCGTAACCGAAGTGTCTATACCAAGAACTTGGAGCTTTTAAGCTTTGTCCTTGGCAGTTTTAATTACTGCTCTATAGCTTTTCTTCTCTTAATAGAGCTCCTAACATTTCTTAGAAATTATGTTAGTAAAAGGGCAGTGTTCTCGAGTGGTTTATACTACTTATTAAAGCAGGTAATCCATTCTTAAGATTTCCAGTCCGGTGCATGGCCCCAGTCTAAGATCTATATCAAGGAGAGTCTGTCTGCAAGGAAATTCTAGAGCTTGAAGAGCTGCATCTTACACATAATAGCTTATATAGCACTAATTTGCACAGCTCAAGAGTAATAACTTAGGTCACACATCAGATCTATGGAGCCACTGGTATTTAAATAAAAATCACATTCACTAGTAGTATCGAGTAATTGCCATCTACGCAGGTCTATGTTGAGGGATTCGCTGTACTAGTCTTAGTCTACATTATTTGGTGCCAATTATACAGTGCAGTCAGGTTTAGTATGAACATATAGATCAAGACTAACGCACTCATTAATTACTCTATACCAACTTAGCGAATATTAGATCGGTTAGCGCCTAGCCAAAGTGTTTAGCTAAGAATATCTATGTCTTGAGAGGGTTTATGTGGTTACCTAGGGTTAATGTTTTATGGTTAATTTAAGTCCTATTTTTAGTAACTAAAGTGCTGATAGTCGCTGCAGAGATTCTAAATACTGCACCACATACTGGTTAAGAGACTGGTCAAAGCATTGCTTGCTCACAGGAATTTTTCCTGATCCTGAGATATATTGCACGCTGCTCTTAACAGCTTACTAATAAAGTTTGACTAATCTCCCTAAAACTAGCGTAGGTCCCGAATAAAGCAGCAAAGATAAGTCTTTCTAACCATTTCCCTACTTGCAGATGTCTCTAGCTTCCGGCCATCACCTCTCCGAGTTACAGGACCCATCACCACTATGGCTAAGAGACATCCCGAACAGCTCAGTGTTCAGCAACAACGTCACTGGCTTGAGCAATGTTGGTTGCTAGAATGTGACATTGATCCACTGATTTTGCGGGCCCGCTTGCTACACCGACGTAAACAGAGCTTGCAAGCCCGCGCCGTTGAACAGGAAGTTCAGCCTATTTTTTAGGCAGTGCTGCCTAGGAAATGATGATCAACATTTAAAACTCGCTCAGTCATTTTGCCTTACCATTCTAAACTGCAAAGCTTTATATAATATCTGCTTTGGAATTATTATGTTAGCCAACTAGTACAAACCTCTAGATTGAGCAACTATATCATATCTTACACAACAACCTTTAAGCTTAGGCAGTGCGCTGCTTAATAGATTCTGCATCATGAATGCAGAGTGATGACTTATAAATATTTGTAGGCGGACTTAAGTACTTAGCCTATGTCAATGCGGAAATCACAGTCACTATATCATTGCATAGCTGGTTATCAAAGAATTAGCCCAAGGTGGCAAGTATTTTCGAGATAGTTCAGTACAAGAATTGCACATATAGAGTTATTGGGCTGCTTTTAGGAAGAATTTTTCGATCGCCAGACGATAACCTCGTAACCTCCAGTGTAACGATGGGTTGTCTCTAACTTGCCCAGATTGCTGATACCCGTGGAGACAGCAACCGGGGAAACTCGGGTTGCTGCTACTCCAGACACTGTAAAACGCTTCCGGAAATCTGGTTGTGATGTCTCTGTTGAGCATGGAGCCGGCAGAGTGGCCGGATTCACTGATGAAAGCTACGCTGATGCCGGTGCTGAGCTAGTGAATCCAGCTACTCCGCATATATGGTCAGCTTCTGATGTAGTGCTGGTCGTGCAGTCGCCAGCATTTGTATCCTTGGCCTCAATGCGCCGTGGCGCTCTACTAGTGGGACTACTTGCTCCTCATGACAACTCAACTCTTGCCTCTGCATTGCAGAGCAACGGACTATCTGCAATGGCCCTTGAACTTCTGCCTAGGGTTAGCCGTGCCCAGTCTGCTGATGCGCTATCGTCTCAAGCCAACATCGCAGGCTATAAAGCTGTTCTACTAGCTGCCTCAGCACTCGACCGCTACTTCCCAATGCTGATGACTGCTGCAGGCACAGTTCAACCTGCCCGTGTAGTGGTTCTCGGTGCAGGTGTTGCTGGATTACAGGCTGTTGCGACGGCTCGGCGCCTCGGCGCCGTCGTCTACGTCAGTGATGTCCGCCTTGCTGCAAAGGAGCAAGTAGAGTCTTTAGGAGGTCGCTTTATCGATCCACCAGTAGAAGACAGGCCTATGGAGTCTGATGGTTATGCCAAGCAAGCTTCTGAGGCATTTCTAGCAGCACAGCGCCAGCAACTTTCTGATCAGCTGGCCGAGGCTGATGTGGCTATTTGTACCGCCCAGGTGCCAGGTCGTCATGCTCCCTGCTTGATTAGTGAGGATATGCTCGACCGGATGCGTCCTGGTGCAGTGGTGGTCGATCTTGCAGTAGCTCAGGGTGGTAACTGTGTTGGCACTCAGGTAGGCATCACTATTAACCGTCAAGGTGTGAAGTTAATTGGCGCCAGCAACCTTCCGTGCAGTGTACCAAACCATGCCAGCGCTCTCTATGCACGTAACCTAGTTGCACTATTAGAAGCCGTTTTCAAGGAGGGTAAGGTTTGGCTCGATACTAATGATGAATTAATTAGCGGCTGCTTAATTAGTAAAGACGGCCATATCTGTCGCGCCGACGTATTTAAACCTGAAAGAACTCACTGAATGACACCGAATCTTGCCGAAGCTATGTGGGTGCTGCTTCTTGGCAGCTTACTAGGTCTAGAATTGATAGGCAAGGTACCACCTACCCTGCACACGCCCTTGATGAGTGGTGCTAATGCTATCTCGGGTATTACTATTCTGGCAGCACTAACCTTAATTATAAAGGCTGGCACTGATAGCAACACCAGCTTGATGATTCTTGGATCTATCTCTCTTGGGTTTGCTCTTTTCAACATTGTCGGCGGTTTCCTTGTCACTGACCGAATGCTGGCCATGTTTGGTCGCAAATCTGCCCGTCGGAAAAAGAGTCATTAAATGTCTGCTGCTTTTGCCCTCAAATATGCTATCGAGCTCATTGCCGTATTACTGCTCGCACTCGGCATTAAAGGCCTCTCAAAGGTACGCTCTGCACGAGAAGCCAACCAGCTAGCAGCCCTGGCAATGGGGCTAGCCATTATTGGACTTCTAGTGAACTTTCTAGGCACCAGTGGCATTACTGCTCAAGCCTGGATCTGGATTATTCTTGGCACCCTCATCAGCAGTGTGTTTGGTTTCATTACTGCCCAGCAGGTGCCGATGACTTCAATGCCTGAGACCGTGGCCCTTTTCAATGGCTGTGGTGGTATGTCCTCACTGCTTGTTGCACTCGGCGTAGCCTTATTCCCTGCTAGCCAGCGTACTGGAGAAACTAGTATACTTATTGAGACTCTCTCAATCATAGTCTCAGTATTTGTTGGTGCAATTACTTTTAGTGGATCTGTTGTTGCAGGAGGAAAGCTTCAGGGATGGCTTTCCATGCCAAGCTGGATGCAAAGCAAGATACGTCACGCAGTTAACATCGCCCTAGTCACACTTGGTCTTGTTGCTGCTGTTAATATGCTAACATTCGGTAGCAATTCCAACGGAATTTGGTTGCTAGCTGCTAGTTCTTCACTCTTGGGAATAGGTGTCACTCTACCTATTGGTGGGGCAGATATGCCAGTAGTAATTTCACTCCTCAACAGTTATTCTGGTGTTGCTGCAGCTGCAGCGGGCTTCGTTGTTGGCAGTCAGCTATTAATAGTAGCAGGAGCCATGGTAGGCGCCGCTGGCCTAATACTGACTGAGGTGATGTGTAAAGGCATGAATCGCTCTCTCATCTCTGTGCTTTTTGGAGGTTCTCTAGGGGGGGATACGATTGCCACCGCTACTAGCAGCGGAGAATACAATAACATTACCAGTTGTAGTGTTGAGGAATGTGCTCTAACCCTCGAGACTGCTGAGAGAGTAATTGTTGTACCGGGATATGGTTTGGCTGTGGCACAAGCTCAGCACATATTACGAGAGGTGACACAAGCACTAGAATCATCGAATATTAATGTTAGTTATGCAATTCATCCCGTAGCTGGAAGGATGCCTGGTCATATGAATGTGCTGTTGGCAGAAGCTGATGTGCCTTATGAGCAGCTTAAGGAGATGGACGTAATTAACCCTGAGTTTTCCGCTACTGATGTAGTTTTGGTACTAGGGGCTAATGATGTTGTTAACCCTCAAGCCAAAAATGACCCCACATCTCCGCTATACGGCATGCCAGTACTGGATGTGCAGGATGCTCGCACAGTATTTGTGATCAAGCGTGGTATGAGTGCTGGTTACTCCGGAATTAAAAATAGCTTATTTGAGCTGCAAAACACATCGATGGTTTTTGGCGATGCTAAGAAGGTCCTCGGTGATCTGCTAGTAGAACTAAAGGAGCTAGGCGTTGGGAAAAGAGCCTAGAAAACAGCAGAGCCCGCAACAATCGATAGATATCCCTCCCTTTCGACAGCGTTTCCCCTGGATTGGCGGTGATCTCCAGACTGTACGTGATACGCTTCGTCCCACATTGTTACCCCCAGATACAGGCCAGTCAATCTTTATTGCTGTTCCACCTCTGCCCAAGGAAGAGTCTAGCTCTGGGTTTCTGTTGGCCATATTAGATACACCACCAGCACAGACGCCACTGCGAGCATTAGTTTTGTTATTGCATGGTCTCGGTGGCTCTAGCTCAAGAAGGGGGGTTCGCCGTCTGGCTTTAGTGCTGCTGCATTCTGGATTTGCTGTGCTTAGACTTAACTTGCGAGGAGCAGATCCAGGGCGACATCTAATTAGTGGCACCTATGCAGCTTGCTGCAACAGTGACATGCTTCCAGTACTGCAGCAGGCCCGCAAACTCTGTGATTTACTAGCTCAAGTTAGCCTGAGAAAAAAAGCATTGCCATTATTTGGCGCTGGTATTTCACTAGGCGGCACAATATTGTTGAATGCCTGCCTTGATCCGTTGATTCCAGATTCAATTGGTAGTCCATCTCTTGATGCTCTAGTCTGTGCAAGTAGTCCGTTGGACTTAGCAGTCTGCAGCAAGTCTATAGAGCGACCACGCAATCATTTGTACCAGCGATGGCTATTGCGACGCCTTGTACGCCAGGCACTTGCTGACCCCTTTGGCGTTACTCCAAAGGAGTTTTGGCAACTTACAGAAGGAGATGTTGGTGGTCCACCCCGTACAATTCGCGCCTTTGACGCTGCAGTTACTGCGCCCCGATGGGGATATAATAGTGTTGAAGACTATTATCAACACGCTTCACCTCTGCCAGGTCTACTGACGAGTGAACAAGGTAAAGGGTACAGTTTGCCACCAACTTTGATACTTCAGGCCCTTGATGATCCCTGGGTCCCTGCGGTGACAGCACAGCGGCTAGCTGCTGCTAGTCAAAGCCAAACATTTACCCGAGGCAGTATTCAAGTCAGTCTTACTACATATGGTGGCCACAATGGTTTTCATGGCCGGCTGCCCAATGGTCAGCGAGGCTGTTGGGCCGATGTATTGCTCAGTCACTGGTTGTCAGAGCGCTGCTCAGTGGCGTCCGCCTAATAATCCACTCTTCACAAGGATAACCACCAATTATATGCTTATGCAATATTACTCTTAGTCGTTCTGGAGTCGCCCGTGCGTACCAACAACCATCCGGCCAAACTAATAGGATAGGACCTTGTTTACAAATTCGAAGGCAGTCTGCCTTTGAGCGCAGTACTATACCCCCAGGTCGACTAATGTCCTCTAAACCCAGCTCTTGCACAAGTCGCTTGAGTGCTGCCCAGCTTGCTAAGCCTGATGAAGGACCACAGCAAAGGGCTTTGCTTGCCGTTGCGCAGAGCAACAGGTGATGGCTAACGCATAAAGGTGTCATGTTGACGTGATTGCTAGTGGAATGCGGCGGGTACCTCTACTCGCTCGCTCCCGTACTGCTTGGCGAGCCCAGCAGTCAACTGCTAATATGTCATCAAGCTGTGGGCAAGATATCAAGTCATTCTTATGATGATCACAGACCATCTCAATAAGCTCTGGGATATCGAGGAAATGTATGCGTTCCTCGAGAAATTGAGCCACAGCTTCCTCGTTTGCAGCATTGAGTACGGCAGGCATAGTACCCCCTGCACGACCAGCAGCATAGGCTAGGCCCATACAGGGATATTTCTCTGTGTCTGGGGAAAGGAAGCTTAGTTGGCCAATCTCAGTAAGATCTAGTCGCCGCCAATTTGTCTCCAGGCGTGAGGGCCAGCTCATACAGTAGAGAATTGGCAGTTTCATGTCAGGCCAACCCAGCTGTGCTAACATGGAAGAGTCTACTAGCTCAACCATTGAGTGAATGATACTCTGCGGATGAATCAGGATCTCAATATGGTCATAATCTAGGCCAAAAAGATGGTGGGCTTCGATTACCTCTAGTCCTTTGTTCATAAGGGTAGCTGAATCAACAGTAATTTTCCGCCCCATATTCCAATTAGGGTGACGAATAGCGTCAATAGTAGTGGCTCTCTCCAAGTCAGCAGTGCTCCAATTGCGGAAGGCCCCACCTGAGGCAGTCAGTTGGATGCGGCGCAATCCAGGCGTTGGTGTACCTGTCGATAGACAAGCATTCTCTGCCCAGGGTGTACCTTGCAAGCACTGAAAGATCGCAGAGTGCTCCGAATCAGCAGGCAGCAATCGGCTTTTACTCCGCTTCAACTCTGGCAACACAACAGGTCCAGCGGCAATTAAGGTCTCTTTATTTGCTAACACAAGATCTTTGCCGGCGCGGATTGCTGCAAGAGTTGGCAGCAGTCCTGCACAGCCAACAATACCAGTTACTACAAGATCAGCGCTGTGCCAAGAAGCAACAGCGCTCAGTCCACTGCTACCACCAGCTAGCTGTGGTACTAAAGTAGGTCGGCAGTCATCGGACAGTGCCTGCAAACGCTGTCGTAGTTGCGGCAGTAAGTTTTCGTCGGCGAGGGCTACCAACTCGGGCTGGTGATAGACAATCTGCTCAACCAGCAAACCGAGGTTCCGTCCAGCACTTAAAGCAACCACCCGGAACTGGTCTGAGAATTCCTTAACAATCTCGAGGGTTTGAGTGCCAATCGAGCCAGTTGAGCCCAGTACACTAATGGCTTTCACAATTGTCTAGCTATTGGCAACGACCACTCTCCCACCGAAATGATCGTGCCTGGCAAGCTGGCTGGTGACTGGAATAGGAAAGCACAGCAGGATGGCAGCTCGGGAACAGTGGCGATCAGGTCTTGGCTTTGTCCTGGCAGCTGCAGGCAGCGCAGTTGGCCTGGGCAATCTTTGGGGTTTTGCATACCGCGTCTCGCAAGGTGGTGGTATGGCTTTTGTGCTGCTTTACGTGCTCGTTGTGCTACTGGCTTGCCTACCAGTGCTCGTTGCAGAGACAGCGCTTGGCCGCAGCACGGGCCGTAGTCCTTTGATGGCACCAAGTACAGCAGCTGGTTTTCGCTGGCAGTTGATGGGCTGGCTATTTGTAGCTGCGTCTTGCGGCGTCTTGGCATTTTATGCTGTCCTAATGAGCTGGACTGGACACACACTGCTTCACGCACTACTTGTTGGTTTGCCTGATGATATTGCTGATGCAGAAAGCTTTTTTGCTTCTGTGAGTGATGGTACCAGCGTGGTACTTGGACAGCTGCTCAGCCTATTGCTAACAGGTTGCATAGTAACTGCTGGAGTTCGCAGAGGAATTGAGCGTCTGTCTCGTTGGGGCCTACCATTTCTGCTTCTACTTTTGCTAGCTCTCGCTATTTGGGCTTCTACTCTCAAAGGTGCTAAAGAAGGATACAGCACATTTTTGCTGCAATGGAATCCCTCATATTTGTCTGATCCTACCACTATCCGTCTCGCTTTCAGTCAAGCTTTTTTCTCGATTGGAACTGGTATTGGTTGTATCCTTGCTTACGCAACTTATCTTGACCGTCGTAATCACTTGCCTCGCGAGGCTGTTGCTATAGCCGGGATAGATACAATAGTAGGTTTATTGGCTGGACTAGTGACCTTTCCAATTGTCGCTAGCTTTGGCCTAATGGACGTAATTAGCGAGTCTACTGTAGGGACGTTATTCATCGCTCTTCCTACTGGTCTCTCTAGACTTGGAGATACTGGCCGGACTGTAGCAGTATTATTCTTCGCACTAGCCTACATAGCCGCAATCACATCTGCTGTTTCTCTGCTAGAAGTTCCTGTCGCTTGTTTAATGGATTGCCTTTGCTGGAGTCGTAAACGAGCTGTGTGGCTCTCGGTGACACTGATTTTCTTAGTAGGGCTTCCATCAGCAATCTCTGCAGAGGTACTTAGCTTAATGGACACAGTCTTTGGTGGGCTACTACTAATTCTTGGGGGCTTACTGCTAGCAATACTTATGGGATGGGCAGTCCCGCGTCAGCTGGATGAAGATCTTCGTGGTTGTTCTACACCGAAATGGGTACGTTTCATGCTGCGCTTCATGCTGCGCTGGATTTCTCCTCCAATAATGGCAGCAGGGCTACTGGCAAGCAGCATTGATCTGTTACTTAGCTTGCTTGGTTAGAGAAGATTTAGTCCTTGTACGACAACATTGCTCATGCTATGGCTTAAACGCTGGAATTTCATCACGCGTGCTCGGCTAGAGCGTGAGCTATGGGAAGCATTTGAACGCCATGAGGATCTTGAGGCAAAGCTCAATGTCCTGCGCCGGAGGCTCGATGAAGATGCAGTCAACGCCACGCCTGACGATTCTCTCCGTCTTGAGGTGTGGACAACAACACTGCGACAGATCCGCAGGATTGAGAAAACAATGCGGGGCAAGGCACCTCCTCTGCCTCCAGACTCAGACTAGGAAATTTTGCGCCGCCGCCAATTAGTTATGCCATCTGGTCGATCAATCAGTTCAATACCGCGGGCAACTAGTTTATCACGAATACGATCTGCTGCAGCAAAGTTGCGGTTACGCTTAGCCGACTGACGTGCAGCAATCAAAACTTCAATCTCGTCAGCATTGCTATCTCTTGTACTAATGCTTATCGCCTCGTAGCGCAATCCAAGGACTCCAGCTAGCTGCCGCAGTAGATCCCAGCGTTGTCTGAGACTCACCCTCAGTTCGCCTGCAGGTAAAGTAGCACTGCTCTCACCATGACATAGAGAATTAGCTAAAGCGCGCAGAGGACGTGCTATCTCAAACAGCACTGCTAGAGCAACAGCGGTATTTAGATCATCATCCATGGCAGTGACGAATTGCTTTTCCAGTATCTTTAGAGGCTCTTGCCACGACAAATTCATTTGAAGAATTGGCCCATCTGGTAATGGGATAATTCCAGTCCAATTAAGTGTTTCTGCATATTCCTCTCCAAGAGCAAGTGCTGTGTTCAGTCTTGTCCAGCTGTTGGCTGCAGCTTCTAAGGCCTCTGAAGTAATCTCTAGAGGCCTACTATAATGAGCCTGGAGCACTAATAGTCGGAATGTCATTGCTGAAACACCACTATTGAGCAGAGCACGGATCGTAGTAAAATTTTCTAGTGATTTACTCATTTTCTGGCCACCTACATTCACCATACCGTTATGTAACCAGTAACGTGCCAGCTCACAGCTGTTAGCTGCTTCTGATTGGGCCAGTTCATTCTCATGATGTGGAAACACTAGGTCAGAGCCACCGAGATGAATATCAATTGTGTTTCCCAACTCTTGACGCGCCATAGCTGAGCACTCGATGTGCCAGCCAGGTCGGCCTTCACCCCAAATAGAAGGAAAACTCGGTTCACCTGGTTTAGCTTTTTTCCAAAGCGCGAAATCGAAGGGGTGTTGTTTGCGAACCTGCTCAATGTTTGTGATGCGACCAGCAGCATTATCTTGCTGTTCACTAAGTTCACGACCACTCAAACGACCATATCCAGCATGCTTCATTACTGCAAAATAAACATCCCCATCAGCGCTGTAAGCTACGCCTTTAGCTTCCAGCTCAGTAATTAGTCTTCGAATCTCGTTGAGGCACTGAGTTGCACGCGGCATACGGTCAGGCCGCAAGATACTAAGAGCATCCATGTCTTGGTGGAAGGCCTCAATGTTGCGCTCACTTACGATCTCCATAGAAGAATTCTCATCAGTGGCGCGCTTTAGAATTTTGTCATCGATGTCTGTAAAGTTCTGCACGAAGGTCACCATCAAACCTTGCCAAATCAGATATCGGCGCAGTACATCCCAGTTGATGTAGCTGCGCGCGTGTCCCAGATGACAGGGGGCATAGACCGTAACCCCACAACAGTAGATGCCTACCTTTCCTGGCTCAAGGGATTCGAAGAATTCCTTGCGGCGAGTGAGAGTGTTGCTAAGCCGCAGGGTCACAGTTATGAAAGACAGACTGAGGCTGAGATTAAGTTGATCTGCACAAGCATCACTTTTTAGCCTCCATCCAGTCTTTACCAACGCCTGTCTCTACCATCAAGGGCACGCTCAGTCTGACAGCTTGCTCCATTGTCTCCTGCACAAGCTCACGCACTTCGTCAATCACGCCAGGCTCCGATTCCAGGACCAGTTCGTCATGCACCTGCAATAGCAGGTGTGCTGGTAGCCTGGATTTCTGCAAGGCAGTGTGCAAACGCACCATTGCCACCTTGATAATATCAGCACTAGAACCCTGTATCGGAGCATTGGCTGCTGCTCGCAGCTGCTGGGCTTCTATTCCGCCACGGCGGGCTATTTCCAGATCAATCTCCATTGGTTCTTTACCTAGCAATTGACCAAGACCATTTTGGCTGAACTTGAAGGGCCGACGGCGACCTAGTATTGTCTCTACGTAGCCCCTGGTAAGCGCTAATCTTTCTTGGAATTCGAGGAAAGCGAATACCTTCGGGTAGCGCTCCCTGTATCGTTTCAAGAAATCTTTCGCCTCAGTCTTGCTGACACCTGTCTCGCGAGCGAAACGCTGAGCGCCCATTCCATAAATTACTCCAAAGTTGATTGTTTTACCTAAGCGTCGTTCATCTGCACTTACCTCGCTTTTCTCCAGTAACAGTTTAGCTGTTAGAGCATGTACATCATCACCGCTACGGTAGGCCTCTTGAAGCACTTCTTCTTCAGAAAGGTGTGCAAGTATTCGCAGCTCAATCTGTGAGTAGTCAGCACTTAGTAACCACCACCCCTCTTGTGGTAGAAATGCCTTGCGAATGCGCTTGCTAAAGTCCGTTCGAACAGGAATGTTTTGCAGGTTGGGATTGCTACTGCTTAGTCGACCAGTGGCTGTTACTACCTGATTAAAGTCGGTATGCAAGCGCCCAGTTTCACTATCTACTAGCTGAGGTAGGGCATCAATATAAGTACTCTTGAGCTTGCTAAGCACACGGTGCTCTAGCACCAGGGGTACGACAGGGTGGTCATCTGCAAGCTTTTCAAGTACCGCCGCATCAGTGCTATAGCCTGTTTTGATACGGCGTGATTTTTTCTTGTCCAACCCTAGGCTATTAAAGAGTAACTCACCTAGCTGTTTTGGCGAAGCCAGATTAAAATCCACTCCTACTGTTATCTTTACCTTCTTTTCTAGTTCGTCTAACATATTACCCATCTCTACAGCAAGTTCGTGTAGGTAAGGTACATTGATATAGATACCTGTCGACTCCATCTGAGCCAATACGCGTTCTAACGGCTGCTCGACTTGTTCTAGCAGCATCAGCAATCGCGGGCTCATTGCATACAGTAACTGCCGTAAGTGGATAGCTAGACGCCGAGTAACATATGCAGCCATACCACAGTGACGAGATGCATTTGTAATTGTTGAATTGGGAAAAAAATGCTTCTTGAGCAATTCCTTATAGGTAGTAGGTGCAAAACCAAATTCCCTCTCAGCTATATGCCCAAGTCTATGTTCGGTTGTTGCGTCACGTAGATAGTCTGCTAGCAGCGTGTCTACTACTATTCCTTCAAGTGTCAAACCATGACGCATCAAGACCAGACGATCATACTTCACATTTTGGATAGCTTTTGGATGTTTGTCACTGGCAAGCCAGGGGGCTAAAATGTTAAGCACAGCCTCGAGGGCCAGTTGTGCCGGTTTCACCTGCATCAATGCAGGTGGTTGATGATGTCCGACCGGGATATATGCTAGATCACCATATCCATCTCCCCAACAAACTCCCAAGCCCACTAACTCGGCACGGAACGGGTTGGAATCTGTCGTTTTCGTCTCTACAGCTACTGGTGTCTGTGGATTACGGCAGGTTTCTAGGTGTTGTTTCAATGCTATTAGTGCTTCGTTAGATGTTATTAGCTGGGGCTGCATAGATGCTATGAGGCGATTTATGGCGGTGTTAGCACTATCTTCTTCCCAGCTAATTGTTAGTGCTGACTTTGGCCGGGCTGCCTCTAGTGCTTGGCTATTACTGAAGATGGCCGCGAAATGCTGTACTTGAGGTAAAAGGCTATTGAGTTCAAGCCTCTTTAGTCGAAGTTGTAGTGCATCTACGTCTACTGTACTCAGTTCAAGGCGTGGCATCAAAGTCAGTGGCACATCCACTACAATTTTCGCCAGGTACCGAGAGAAGTAAGCATCATCATGTCCCTGTCTAAGCTTACGCTTCAGCGCACCTTTGATCACTCCATGACTGGCTTTTACTCCTGCTGTCTCTACTTCTGCTAACCTGGCATAGATATCATCAAGGTCATGGTTTTCCCTCAGTAAGCTAACTGCAGTTTTGGAACCTATCCCCCGTACACCTGAGATATTATCAGAACTGTCGCCCGTTAATGCTTTGAGGTCGACAACTTTTGTTGGTACAACGCCAAGCTTGGCTATTACACCAGCTTCATTAACTAGCTTAGTTCCTCTACTTTTGGCATAAGAACTACCACCCATGTAGAGAACAGCTATATCCCGGGTATCATCAACCAGTTGGAATAAATCGCGGTCACCGGAGAGAATCCGCACGCGCCAGCCGTTATCAGCTGCGTGGCCAGCCAGTGTTCCGAGAACATCGTCAGCTTCATAGCCAGGGACCATACATATCGACAAGTTGAGCTGTTCAGACAAAATGGTCTGAAGTTGCTCTAGGTCTCGGAAGAATATCTCTGGAGCAACTTCACGGTTTGCCTTGTACTTAGTGTAAGCTCTATGTCGGAAGGTAGGCTCACTAGTATCGAATGCGATAGTCACACCTTGAGGTCTAAGACTACGGCCAATGTCTAGTAAAGTTTTTAGGAAGCCATAGGTAACGCTAGTCGGAACTCCATCGCGGGTAGATAAACCACCGTCGCTACCCTTGCCAAAAGCATAGAAGCTGCGAAAAGCAAGAGAATGCCCATCAATTAGCAAGAGCGAAGGCTTATCAATAGATGTAGCAGGTGTGTTTGTCGGCAAGATTAGCAGGTGAAAATTTCAGCGTTTAGGTGCCCAGGGTGGCAAGTCAACAAAAACTTGGGTGCCAACTGTAAGCCCTTCGACAATGGCTGTTTCCTTGCCACTGCTGTTGCCCAGCTCAACAGGCTGAAAGCGGGGCTGATCCTTATTTGCTACAACTAAGACACCGGGCTTACCCCTTTCAGTAACGACTGCTACTGTCGGTACTAAGACAGCTGAGGCTGCAGGTCCAGTCTCAAAATCTACATCGGTAGTCATTCCAATGAGTAGTTTTGAGGGTGGATTGACTAGATCAAGCTCTACCTCAAACGAGATGACGTTGTTTCTTTTCTCGGCCCGTGGTGAGATCTCCCGCACTTTAGCGGGGAAGCTCTGGTCGGGGAATGCATCTACTCGCACGGTAGCTAATTGTCCTAGTCGAATACGACTAATGTCGCTCTCTGGAACTTTGACTGCTACTTCTAAGCCTTCGGACAGCTCGACTATTGATGAGCTGGTAGCACCCGCACTAGCAGACGCAGTAGTGGTAGGAGTTACAAAGGCGCCAGGTTCAGCATAACGCTGTGTGATGACCCCAGCAAATGGGGCACGCACGATCAGCTCACGTCCTTTAACCAAGCCTTGCTTTACTCGCGCACGCGAGGCATTAAGCACCGCTTGACTGCTGAGAAAGCGTCTACGGTAATCACTGAACTCTTCTGCACTGATTGCCCCTTGCCTATAGAGACTACGACGACGTTCGAAACTAGCCTTCTTTGCCTCATAATCTGTACGATCTCGACTTTCAAGCGCCTTTAGCTCATCCAGCTGATCATTGAAGTCACCCATGGCCATCAGAGCAATTGGCTCATTCTTCTCTACTCTCTCTCCTTGAGTCACGTAGAGCTCTTCGAGTACTCCCTGACGCTTGGGACTGACATTAACCCTCCTAACAGCTTCTAGCTCGCCACTTGCTGTTACCAGTCCCTGAAGCGAGCCAAGCTTGGCAGTTACGGTATATGGCCTTAGATCTCGACTAGACTGGCCTAATTCAAGTCGCCAGATGGTAGCTGCACCTGCTAGGAGTAGGCCAATAAGTCCAAAGATAATTCGTCGATGACGGCGGCTATACCTACTCAGTCGATTGAACTGTTGGGCTCCAACTCTCACCGATGCCGCTGGGTGTTTAGTGCTGCCCATAACCAGCTTAGACCCCCCATGTAAGGTATCGGGCGTGTATGCTCCGACCATAGGGGCAGGAGGCAAGCGCCGCTAGGTCAGCTCATGCTTAAAGCTGGAATCATTGGGCTGCCCAATGTAGGGAAGTCCACTCTCTTCAACGTACTGGTGGCCAGTGCACAAGCACAGGCTGCTAACTTCCCTTTCTGCACAATCGAGCCGAATGTGGGAACAGTTTCTGTGCCTGACGAGCGTCTAGGCAAGCTGACAGTCCTCAGTCATAGTCGAGAGACAATACCGGCTCGTATAGAATTTGTAGACATTGCTGGATTAGTTAAAGGGGCAAGTCAAGGTGAAGGATTAGGCAACAGATTTCTAGCTACTATACGAGAGGTAGACGCCATTGTTCATGTGGTGCGCTGTTTCAAAGATGATGATATAATTCATGTAGCTGGTTCCGTTAACTCAATTCGTGACGTAGATATTATTAACCTTGAGCTTAGTCTAGCGGATCTCACTCAAGTGGAGAAGCGTCGAGATAGAATCAGAAAACAATTGCACAGCAGTAAGGAAGCTCAGACTGAGGATATAGTACTCGCGAAAGTTCAACAGGCACTTGAGCGAGGGGAACCAGCAAGGATGGTCGAGATGACAGATGAAGAAAAGAGAGTTGTTAGGCCTCTGGGACTTTTAACTGCAAAGCCCATTATTTATGCTCTCAATCTTAGTGAAGGTGACCTCGTAGCAGGCAACGAACACTCTCGAGAGATTAAAGTCCTAGCAGAGCATGAGGGTACTGAGATTATGCACATTTCAGCTCAAGTTGAGGCAGAATTAATGGAGTTAGGGGAGCTTGAGCAGGCTAACTACTTGGCTGACCTTGGAGTTCATGAAGGTGGACTGCAAAACCTGATCCGTAGCACCTACAAGTTGCTTGGCTTACGTACATACTTTACAACTGGTGAGAAAGAAACTCGTGCATGGACTTTCCAAGCTGGCATGAAAGCACCACAAGCAGCTAGCATCATACACACAGATTTTGAGCGGGGTTTCATCCGAGCACAGGCAATTAGCTGGCAACAGCTTCTTGAAGCAGGCTCACTAAGCGAAGCACGAAAAAGAGGATGGCTACGCAGCGAGGGAAAAGATTACGTAGTTCAAGAAGGAGATGTTATAGAGTTCCTCTTCAATGTGTAAAGATTATTAATTGATGAAAGTTTTTCGCGGGTCTAGGGGGTTCCACCTGGACAGATATTTCTATTTTACCCAGTGCTGTGTGCTGTAAAAGTACAATCTAGCTTAACCATGACTAAAAACTGTGTGTTACAGATAAATCTGCCGAATGCAGTTCTTTAAGTATCTAGCCAACCAAAGTACAACACCACAATCATGAAAGTTTTTGCAGTTGCTGCTTCACAGGCCCACTTTGGTACCAGAAATTTGGGTCTACATTGTATTTGCTATTAGTCAGGAATAGACAATAATGTGGCACTACTTTTAATGCTGCCAAGTATTGGCAGCATTAAAATGCAGATTATAGCTGCCGACAGCCAGAGTAGCAAGCCATTTCCTTGAATGTCGAGTAGTACACCTGCAAATAAAGGTACAGTGCTTGCACTAATAGCAAAACATTGAGAGAACAATGCCATGGCCAAACCTTGAAACTCTATTGGTGCCTTTCTAATGATAGCATCAGTAGCAGTTGGTAGAAAAGCAGCTTCTCCGAAAGCTAATAACAATTCAGCAACTAATATCAGCATCAAGCCTCTAGAGTAGAGGCTTGATAGTGCAATTAGCATAGATCCTATGCCAAGGGCTGCTAGGCCGATCCCTAGACCGAAGTGAAGATTTCGCTGGGCTACCCAACTCCCTACTGGCCACTGCAACAGTACAAGTATACCTAACTGCAAGGCTACCAAGGCACCACTCCAAGTCACACTTAAAGGAGGCCGTTCTAGGCTGCCATGCACTAGATCGAGAGGCAAAGCACTCTGTCGAAGAGTGATTGTGGCAGTTACCACTATAGTTAAGGCAAATATTGGCAATAGCGGCAATAGCCAATTCTGGCTTGGCCGTGTTGAAAAACACTTATCTTTACTATTATCTCCTGCTTGCAACTGTGCTATATCAGCGCGCTTATCAGTAAGTGGTCGACGACCGAGTATCAGAATTGTTATTGATGCAGTAATAATCTCAATAATGTAAACAGCGCGAATTATACTTAGACTTGAGGCAATTACGCCTGCGGAGGTACCCATCGCAATTCCTAAAGCATCAGCACTACGAGCCAGAGCATAGCCACGCCTAGGTGGAAAATTACTACAGCTCAGCGGCACAGACAATTCGATTGCTGGAAAGTAGAAACCCGCCGCCATACCTATTAATAACTGTCCTCCCAAATAGTTGGCGAATTCTACAGCATGTACAAGCACAAAATTAGCAAATATGGATAGGATTCCCGCCAAACAAATTGGCCAAGAGCAAGCCAACCCACGGTCAAGAAAAAGTCCGCACGAGAGCCGTGATACAAAACCGATAATTGCTGAGGCTGCTAGCCCTTGACCTATCTCGCTAGCAGAAAGATTAGCTTGGTGAAAGATTAACGGTGTCATATAGACGACACCACCCGCCCCAAGCGAGGCTAAGAAGCGAACTTTCACCACCTGCCGCAGGGCTAGGGGAAACTGAAACCACCAGTTTACAGGTTTCAGCATTGTCTTGGAGGTGCTCAATAGAATCGTGGGTAATAGTGTTAATCCGCGGTCTGCTAGTTGTTATCCACACTGCTACAGGCTACTGACTAGCTAGAGGTCTGTATTAACAGCACTGGGATATCTATATATAGTGAGTAAGTTTGGCCGATAAGCTCAGATGCTGTTTCAAACGGATGGCATCACTCTAGAGTGAAGTGCAGATCCAGATATCTAGCTTAACTCAATTAAGCTGGCAAAATGCAAGTGTGTCTTCTATATACTTCAGGCAGCCCCAGCAAACAAGCAAGGCATAATACAATAGGAGTTATCTAATTGAGTAAGTATTAGCTTATTAGGGAGATAATAATCTATTGAAAGTGATCTCGGCTGATATAACCTTCTGCAGCTTAGTAGTATTGGAAGACTGGATGTTATTATAGATAGCTTATGGATAGAAATCTCTGACATTTATAAATCCTACCTAAAAACTAGTGGCCGACAAGTTACCTAACAATGGTCACTCTTATCATTAACAATAGCTTGGGTTACAGTACTATATATGTCTAAAGGCAGTTTAGGTGCGCTGCGAGGCAAGTTACCTCGCGTAGAGCTTTGATTGACCTAAGTGCAGTGCTTATCTGTTGCCGACTGACTTTGTGGCTAATGATGATGATCTCAGTATCTCCATCATTACTATTCGCAGTATCAAACCGTGTAACTGACTGGATTGGCACTCCTTGATTGTTAAGTATATTGCTTACTCTCTCAGCAACATCATGGTTGTGATGTGTCTGAATCCTTATATAGTTCCGCTGCTGTATCTTTTCCTGTTGCACGAGATGGCAGTTCTGCCAGTTACTAACTGTGGGCAAATAGCTTAGTCTGTTGTTGTGAAGCCGGCAAATAGAAGCTATGTTCAGTATATCTCCAACTATAGCGGAAGCTGTCGGGCCTGCGCCAGCTCCAGGGCCATGAAACATTAACTGGCCGATGGGTTCACCTTCAACAAGAATAGCATTATTAACTCCATTAACATCTGCAAGTAAATGATTCTTGGGGATAAGTGTAGGACATACATAAACTGCTAAAGGCTGAGAAATTTTCATGTTGAGGTTAGGTTCCTGTGCGGTCCGCTCTGCAGTACTAAGAAGTTTAATGTTATAACCAAGACGCCCAGCGTAATCAACATCGCATCTTTGGAGGTTAGAGATACCAACTGTAGAGACTGAAGCACGGTCAATAGATCCTCCAAAGGCTAACCCAGCAAGAATTGCGATTTTGTCAGCTGCGTCTAAGCCATTAACATCAGCAGAGGGGTCGAGCTCAGCATAACCATATGCCTGAGCTTCTTCTAAAACAGCATCGTAGGCAATCTCATCCTGGGCCATACGGCTGAGAATGTAATTAGTGGTGGCATTGATGATTCCGCTGACACGCTGGATACGGTTAGCACCAAGAAATTGTTTCAAGGGTTCAATAATCGGGATTCCGCCGCCTACAGCTGCTTCAGTTAATACATAGACCCCTGCTGTGGCAGCTGCAGCAGTAATTTCTTCTCCATGTCGCGCAATAACCGCTTTATTAGCTGTGACAACTGACTTACCAGCGGCTACAGCACGCATGATTAAGCTACGGGCTGGCTCGATACCACCAATCACCTCGACAACAACTTGAACGGCAGGATCATCTACTACTGCTTTTGGGTCAGTGGTGAGCTGATCAAGGGGAATAGTAACCGGACGAGGCCGACCTAGATCGCGGACTGCGACTCGAGCCAGTTCTAGCTCTTGGACAAGTGGGTGACGTCCCTGCGGAGACCGAAGGATCTTCACAACGCCAGCACCTACCGTACCCAGCCCCAAGAGACCCACGCCAATCTTTGTACCCATCGACGTCCGTTCCGCTCAGCTCGTTGTTTATAACGACTCTATGAAGTGAACTCGGCCTGTTGCGCTGCTATATTTTGCATTGTGCGGAAAATGTTGAGAAATCCGTTAGCTCGTGAAGGTGTTAAACTAGTATTGAGGCCAGTGTCAGTAATAAACGAGGGATCAACTGCCTGAACCTCGTCAGAGGTAAGGCCCTCTAAGCCTTCAATTAGCAAAGCGAGCAATCCTTTAGTAATAAGTGCGTCGGAATCACCTTGCCAGCACATGTGGCCGCCACAGAGCTGACCTCCCACCAAAACTTGGGAGACACATCCCTTTACCTTTACAGCTGTGCTACGTGTCTTGCTTGTTAGAGGCGGCAGCTTTTTAGATAGCCAAAGTACATACTCATAGCGCCGGCGCGGATTTTCCGCCCGCTGTAGCCGGGCGACTATCCGGTCGAGTGCATCACTGCCGTATTGAGAGTCTCCATTTCGGGACTCGGCCATGCTTTAGTTAGGGGCTGAACTTCCAAGCACGCTAACGAAAGCCGGTTAAGAACAGCAAAAAGATCCAAACATAGTCAGTGCCCAAGCACTAAAGGTATACAGGAGCTGGAATAGCTAGCACTTAGCCATCTCAGTTCCTAGAGCACCATCCAGACCAGGTTGCACAGCCTACGGAATTATTGGGTTAAATATTGAGGATGGGCTCACACACGCAATCTCGGTAGATGTTAGCGCTAGGCAAGTTAAGCACTACCGACATATTTCAGCTTAGTTAATGGTTCCGCTGATATCAATTCTTAAACTGCTGAGTTTTGTTGATATGTCATCAGTGCCAGTTGATCAGTGTAGTTCCTCTCTCAGTAATCCAGCCATTAAATGGAAGATCCCAAGAATCTGCTGGTAGAAGAACACTTGTCAGACATGCTTGAGGTAGTACCGCTAGGGCAAAGACTTTACTCCAGCGCGGAGTACTGCGCAATCTATCGTAGTAGCCACCACCATAGCCAAGTCGGATTGCATGCTGGTCTAAAGCTATTGCTGGGACCAGGACTAGAGAGATCTGTTCAGGTTTCAGACAAGGTTGTGATAGAGGGGCAGGGATACCACAAAAGTCGGCCTTTAATGATGACTCCTTATTCTTTCGTACCCATGGATGATAGCGTAGAATGTGATTTGGTGTTGCTCCTGGCAAAGCTAGGTGCAACTGGGAAATTTGGCACAGCGGGCGCAGGTCTGCCTCGCCTGGCAACGGCCAGTAAATGCCTACCCATCCTTGCAATCCATTAGCAATACACCCCCTAAGATAATGGTGAACCTGCATGAAGAGGTTAAATGAGGTTGAAGGAGAAAGTGCTTGCTTACGGCGTTGAGAAAATCTGTTTCTTAGATAGGTCTTTCCCGTAGGTCTCACTGCTACTTCCGTTATTATGTTAGCGATGATCTATGAAGTGATCCCACAACTACTAAAATAATCCTACAATTGCTGTTGGTCTAAAGCAAGCCTCTTAACCTATGACTTTCCGTAATTTAATAGCACACCTCAGACTTCGAAACATGATGAGCCTTTGCAAAAAGCGTAGCACTGATACCTTAGCTATATAACAAGTCAACCTAACTTTGGTAATTCTGCCCTCTCTGCTGCTGTCTATTGATAGTATTTAGATACCCTAACAGGTCTTATTTCACAATAGCCGAGTACAGTAGCATTTCAAAGCTTAGTATAGATCTGCCTCCAAGCTTTTCTTGTGAAAAACTGATGAAACTTCTGCAGCGACTGTCTCTCGTACCCGCTATTTTAAGCTTAGTGGCTCCTATAGCACAGGCTAGTGAACTAAATGTACCTGAAGTCTCTAAACGCGCCGCAACCAGCGAGCAAGTTACAAGCGTCTTCCAATTTTCCGACATTTACCCGACCGACTGGGCCTACCAGGCTCTGAGCAGCCTGGTCGAGCAATATGGTTGTGTTGCTGGTTACCCCAATAGGGCATTCCGAGGCAACCGAGCTATGACTCGCTTTGAGGCTGCCGCCCTGCTAAATGCATGCCTTAACCGCGTTGGTGAAGTTACTGATGGGGTCAGGCGCTTAACCAAAGAGTTTGAGGCTGAATTGGCTGTCCTAGGTGGTCGCGCTGATGGTCTCGAGGCCCGCATCGGTGAATTGGAAGCAACTCGGTTCTCTACCACTACCAAGCTGAGAGGTAAGACCGATTTCTTTATAGGTGGTGTTGGCTACGAAGACCGCGGCAAGTGTAATAGGCAAGGTGGTGCTTGCACTGATGATAGCATCAGCTTCTCTTATAGGTATACCCTCAATATGGATACTTCATTTACTGGTAAGGATATGCTCTATGTCCGTCTTCGGGCAGGTAATATGAATAACATTTGGACGCAAAATGATTCCTACTTGTCTGATGCCAAGAGTGGTGATAATAGCCTGAAGGTAGATAAGATCTGGTATCATTTTTCCCCCATTAGAAGCTCGATCGGTGAGTTCAAGTTCACTGTAGGTGGCCTAGTGGAAAACTACTATATGCTAGAAACTCCAACCCGTTACAAACCTATTCTCAAGGCATTCAAACTGGGTGGCTATGGCACTGTAATGGGTGCTAGTACTGGACAAGGTATAGGTTTGCAGTGGCGTCAGAATTCTAGCCGTGGTAAGTCTGGATTTAACGCTGCTACTACCTACGTAGCAGATGGTGGAGATGGTGCTAAGTCTGCATTTAAAGAAGGTATGCTTGGTGAAAACACAGATATGATCTGGCTGAACCAAGCTGGCTATAGCAGCCGTCGGTGGGGCGTTTTTGCGTTGTATGGCCTTAAGAAAGCAGATATAGACAGGAAGACTGGCAGAGTTGATGTGAAAGCTGCTATGGGTTATTCCACACCTGCAGCCAAAAAACTTGGTCGTTCTCTAAGTGTTATTGGTTTACGTAGTTACTGGAGTCCCAAGAGAAATGGTTTAATCCCCCAGATCAGTACTGGTATCGATTTTGGCATTGCAGGTACTAGTCGCAGTAGCCAGGCTGAGAGAACTTTTGGTTGGATGGCAGGCTTAAACTGGAGAAATGCTTTCTTGGAAGGTAACAATTTAGCTATTGGTCTCGGTTCATACTCTAGCTATGCAACTAAGATCAAAGGCGCCAGCTCAAACAAAGAATCTAATTTCGCTATAGAAGCCTACTACGACTTCCAAATTACTGATAATATTAAGATTACTCCTGCAGTATTTTGGATCAGCAATGCTGAGGGCAATGCTCAGGTAGATGGCGCTAACAAAGTAGGTGTTCTTGCAAAGGCTTCATTTAGATTCTGATTGACCCTTTAGCAAGCCTCAAATTTTAGGGTTATAGTATAATCTCCTTTATAAGCCTATAACATAAAAGAGACAGTTACACAATCAGCATGAAATAGCAGTCGAAGCCCTACCAGCAATTTTCACCTTCACCAATGGGTATACAAACATCACTATCCTCAGTATCTTCTATTGCCTCAGATACATCCTGATCAGTTTTACTGTCGGCATCTATATCCATGTCAGTAGTCCATTCCTTCATGATGCCGGCACTTTGAGCCATGCAGGGAAGGTTAATCAAAGGACTGACTGCTAAGGACGTAGCAGTCATGAAGATTGTGATGGCGTTAGGCTTGGACAACTTTAGATAAGCAGTGGAATGAGACTATTTTTAGTTGGGAAGTATGGCAAGTTGCTGGACAATACAGCTTGGATTGCATTAGGTGCTTAGCTAGCTAGACGACGAACCGCGTTAGAATATACCTGAAAGATCAAGTCCAGCTCGTCAGACCGGCCATGGTTGAGTAAAAGGCCTCGCGCAGCAGCTTCAAGCTCAAAAAGTAGCAAGCGATCTTCTACAGACCTTACGTAGCTTTGGATCCAGCCTACGCAAACTAGACGCTCACCACACGTAACAGGCCTAACGCTGTGTAGCATTGAGCTTGGATAAAGAATCATTTCTCCAGCCTCTAATTTGAAGCTCTCTTGGCGCCCTGAAGATTGAAAAGATAAGCTGCCTCCCTCATAATCACCAATAGGACTGATGAATATGGTGAAAGATAGGTCCCTACGCCCTGAAGAAATGAATGGGTTGTCGACATGCCAACCATATCCGCCATTGCAGCCAGTTCGCGTGAACATAAGGCCATGAACTCTCTGAATCAATGCATAACTCTTGACAAGATGGTTTGAGAGAATAACTTTATGGATAAGCGATTCGCAATCTTTAGCTGTTGGCGAGCTAGGATAGAGCTGCTCATTTGACTTAAGATCTATAGCGTGATTGCCGGCTGTAATTCGTCCATCGTGCCAATCAACAGTATTATTAATAAGCCGCGAATGCACATACTGAAGAGATTTAGAATCCAGTAAGGGGATAACTAAGTAATCCATAAGACTTTCTCAAAGAGGTAGCCTGTAATCTACACACGCAATTTAGACTGTTATTCAACCGAAGTTAAGAAGTCAACATACTGACGGGTGGAATAGCAAAAGAAGATAACTCAGTCATTATTTATAGACACGTCCATTATCATGGGCAAGCTATGGAGACTTAAGTTACAGACTTTAGGAGGACCTTGAGATACCTCTAGTCTATATTTGGGCCTAGAATAATCTGAACAGGGTATTCACTTCACTGTCCATTAAGATATGGTTCTAGAAACTTAAGTGGTGTTTGCATCGTATCCGAGTAACCAAGAATATTGCGATCTTTATGACAATAGATAACCTCATCTCTTTCATTTACCAGGTATGTACCACCTCTTTGGCTAATAAAATCATCACACGGAACATATGTGCGCCAATTTGCAAGAACTTCTGACATATTCCTAAGCCGCCAAGTAGCAAGTTCAAATGGTCTTTGAAAACCTTTTCCTCCTGCATATGTGAACATCTTCCCGCGGAACTTAGGTAATGGCGGGGCTACAATAGTCTCGTCATCATTAAACAATTGACTTGCACCTCTGTCACCAAAGTAACCCCTCAATACCTCACTAATAGTTCCGGGAGACCCTATACCTGCACACATCAGTAGGAAGCCTAGCCAAGGTTTTCCTGGAGCTTGCAGTCCTTGGTAAAGACCAAGTCTGAAATGCAGATCTGATGTTTGGTCTACCAAGATTTTATTTCTTGGAAGCTTTGTAAAAACACTAAAACGGTTTGCTCCAGCTTCATTGCCAATGCCAATACATATTAGTGAAATGCCTGCAGAATCCAGATCTGTAAGCCGTGGGACTAGTGCCTGTGCATATTCAAGACTGTCAAAATCGCCTAGCTGCCCGAATATGATAACCAGGAGTTTGCTTTTGTTATTTATTTCTTCTACTCTATTTAGTCTCTCACGAAGCACTGTTGGGATCAGAAACTTGCCTCTAGAGTTCATTAGTGTGGCTGCAGTACTCACCCAGTTGATAAGTTACGGAATGCCATTCTATTGCTAAAGCTGCTTAGTGTTGGGGGTGTATGATAATATCTCTGCTCACTTTAGACTTCCTAAGCACAAAACTTACTGTTAATAGGTACCTATTAAGCCGCATTGTGATTTGGCAGAGTACCTTAGTAAGCCGGAGGACTAAGTAAAGTGATCATAGCATTTGTTGCCCACATGGTTACCTCGCTCAAACCCTAATTTAAGACAGCAGATTTATGTATAGTATATGCAAATAGCTGTTGAGCTATAGAGACGAGAGAAGGTTTCTATGCCTAATTAAAGCTAGTAGCAAGCCTCTCGCACCTTATAAATATTCAGGCAGGAGGGGCTTGCTTCTAGCCTCAAGACCTCAAATGCTCAGTTAACTTTTGCAGTATCCATTGACTCGAGTGCTCTAGTGACGTTCTTAAAATCAAATCCCATTCCGCGGAGAGCATGCCAGAAATGGCCTTGCAGGAAGAAGAAGGCTAAGTAGAAGTGAGTATTGGATAACCAGGCTCGTGCTGTATATTGTCCAGCTGATAGAGCCACAGTATCACTGAAGTAAGGAGAGACTCCGAAATTCAGTTTTAGCCCTTCACCATAGAATTCAACTGGATAGATTGTCGTATTCTGGGCGCACCAGATGCTCGTCACAAAACCCATTAAAGCAATTCCTGCTAACGAGTATGAAAGGATAGATTCACCATTGTAAATGAGTATCTTTTTGAATGGTCCGAAAGGCGAGGAAATGATATGCCACACACCCCCGATTGTCAGTATAAATGATAATACAGCATGACCACCCATCACATCCTCAAGGCTGTTGATGCTTAGGAAGTGAGTTTGGTAGCCCCAAACCATACCTAAGTCTATATTAGGTTCAACCTTCCGTACAGCTCCTATAGCTGTGTCGTAAATTCCATGACGCTTCGCCCACTCGACAAATGCAATAACACCTAGGCCAAGGAAGATCAGATGATGTCCAAGGATAAGGGTTAGCTGCTTAGGATCATCCCATTTGAAGTCAAATTTCTTGGCTCTGCCTTCGGCATCTGCTAAGTCTTTCGGTGCCCTGAGAATATGCCAGGCACCAGCAGCGCCTAACACAGCAGAAGAAACTAGATGGAAGGCAGCTACAGCTACATAAGGCTCAAAATTAATTTCTGCACCTGCATCACTAAGGCCTATACCTAGTGAGGCAAGGTGGGGAATCAGGATTAGGCCTTGATGGCCCATTGGGACAGACAGATCATAATGAGCAATTTCAAAGAGTGTAAATGCTCCTGCCCAAAACATTATTAAGCCAGCGTGGGCTGCGTGAGCAGCGATAAATAGACCAGAGCGCCTAGCAACCCCAGAATTACCTGCCCACCAGTCGTAGCTGACTGAGGGGTTTCCGTAAGACTGCATAAAGACAGAAAAGGCAATGCTCCGGAAAACTAAACTCCCCAGGTTTCTAATTAAGATCAGCCTTAATACTATGTTTCTTGGAACCCTTAAAATAACTTTCTAGATATTCATTTGATACGTCAGGTAGTGATTAATGGCTAGCTGTTCTGGGAGCATAAAAGTCATCTCTGAGGACAGCTTTCCCTGAATCTCTATGTACAAGCCGCCTTGAGCTACATTAGAGGTACCAGAAGCTATTGGACTGACGCATGATGGCTGAAAGCCCTACGCCTGGAGTCAGCAGTTCTACGCAGTTTCGCAGCGCGGAGATCCCTATCTATAGCCTCACAGCAAATATGTGAGTTGCGCGAGTCGCTCACAGTCTCGATCAAACCTCAACTAGCGAGTGAGCTTGAGCAGTAAGCACAAAAGTTAGTATGTATTAACTACTATCCAGTTGCATGAGTTGATTTAGCTAAATGTTATTACCTTTCCTCTCCGCAAGATCGAGCTGAGTTAATAAGACTGCTGAAGATAGTTTGTGGACATTGCCCAACCTGCTAACCTAAGCCTAAGGCTAAACATAGTCTGTTTAGCTTTTATAATTTAGCTAATGCTACCACTATAAAGCCATCCGGTGAGAGCTACCGCTAATGCATCAGCAGTATCATCTGGTCTTGGAGGCTCCTCTAGTTGTAGCTCTTGCATTACGGCACTAAGTACTGCATCCTTTTCCGCATGGCCTGAACCAACGAGCGCTAGCTTGACCTGCATTGGAGGAAATTCCAATGCAGGCACACAAAAACGTGCCAAGGTCATCATAACTACGCCACGAGCTTGTACTACACCAATTGTTGTACTTGAGCGGTAGAAGAAAAATTTCTCGACCGCTGCCAGGTCTGGCTGCCATCTGCGGATCAGCCTACGCAGATCAGTTGCAATCTCTACCATACGCTGGCCCTCATTCCGACCAGGATCAGTACAAATAATGCCGCAGTCCAGCATTTGTCGCTGCCCCTTGACCAGACCAATTATGCCGTAGCCCACCCTGGCAAGCCCAGGATCAATGCCAAGTATTCGCAATGTTGGCGGTCAAGTTGTCAGAGCCAACTCAAATTTCATGCTGTCACTGCTCTCGCTACATTCAAAGACCTTACAGAACACCTTCACGACACGACTCCCTGAATCAACTTGCTCTAGTGGGTCCTTGCGTAGACGATGTCTAAGACATGAACATGCTACACGGGCTACATCTTCCTCATCTACCTCAATTTTTCCTTCAAATGCAGCTAGTGCCCGAGCTGCCCGGTTAGTGACAATGTCACCACGCAATCCGTCGATGTCTAGCTCACCACATACAGCAGATATGCGTAAGCGCAAATCCTCGTCAACTGAGACTTGAGGCAGTCGTTCCTGGGCTTCCACTAACCGCTTTTGCAAGGCATCTTGATTAGTTTGAAGCGCTATAGTGAAAGCCTCAGGATCTTTATCGAAGGTAGTTCGTTGATCTACTACTTGTACTCTCATTTCTGGATCGCGAACAGTTCGGACCTCTACACTCATGCCAAAGCGGTCGAGAAGTTGTGGCCGGAGTTCTCCTTCTTCTGGATTACCTGACCCAATCAACACAAACCGTGCTGGATGACGGACGGACACGCCTTCACGTTCTACGGTATTCCAGCCTGAGGCTGCAGCATCAAGCAGGACGTCAACAAGATGGTCATCAAGTAGATTGACTTCATCTACATAGAGAAGACCACGGTTAGCTTTTGCTAGCAAACCTGGCTCGAAGGCGCGAGTGCCCTCACTTAAGGCTTTCTCGATGTTGATTGAGCCGCAAAGGCGATCTTCAGTAGCGCCAAGAGGTAAATCTACCATCGGCACCTGACATTTCTCAGTGACAGGCAATACTCCCTGATCCAACTGTTGGCGTACCTCCGCGCTTTGCAGATCAGGGTCTATAGGTGAGCTATTGTAAGGATCAGCAGTAACCACTTCTATATCTGGTAAGAGGTCCGCTAACGCACGAACAGTAGTGGATTTACCAGTACCACGATCTCCCATAATCATTACACCGCCGATACGTGGGTCAATTACGTTGAGTAGTAATGCTAGTTTCATCTCTTCTTGGCCAATAATAGCACTGAAGGGAAAGATTCTGCGTTGGCTTGTGGCTCTCACGGACTCTGTATCCTGCTCTGTGGTGGATTGTTTCACAAATAGGAGAGTTCTACTTGATATGACTGGACTTCCGCTTACACAGCTCCTTAGCCGCCTGGCAAATGGTGACACGACTTTCTCAGTCGTCACAACTGACAGGTAGAAAGTGTAAAAGTGCAACTTACCCTAGTGTAGCAAAGCAAGATAAACGGAGTACTACCTTACTGGCTAGGATTAACCAGACCTAGTATTTACATAGTGGCTAGCAATGTGTTAAATCATAGGATTGACTAGAGATGGCTTTAGAAAGATTTGGAAGCTAAGATAGCTTTTCAGCTTGGGACTATTGAAGTAAAATTTTATCAAGGCCTAAACATCAGTCTATTTATGTTGATAGCGACTGTAGCACATAAGAATCCGGTGAGCGCAATTAAGTAAACGGGGACAGCATCTCACAACTGAGTAGCCATAAAGCTCGTTTGCAGAGAAACCAGCTCTGGCCGCAAAGACGGTGCCATGGCAGCTGCAAAGTTGCGAATTAGCTCGGCTGAGCGTGGGTCATTAAAGGGGCCCTTCACGATAAAGGCGGCAACAGCCCGTCGTCCATCTGGCAACTCGATCAGCCCTACATCAGAGTATGCAGTACCAATATCCCCTGTTTTATTATATATTTTGTATCCTCTACTAAGAAGCTTGGCATCAGGTGGTACTTGAGTACTACCAAGGCCTTGAAGCAATCCCATTGGTAGAAGTGTATTGGTTACTGAGGTTTCCATCACTCCTCGAAAGAGATCACGACTCCTAGGACGTAGTACCTCTCCTGTCTCGACTAAGGCAATTGAGCGGGCAAGATCCCTAGCGCTAGTAGTGTTTGTTCCCTCAAGGTCCGGAAGCCAATTGTTAACGACGGTGGAATCGAGACCGAGCACACTAAACCGGTTATTTAGAGCTTCCCGTCCACCAATCCGCTGAATTAGCAGGTTTGTAGCTGTGTTATCACTAACTCGAATCATTTCAGTCACTACTTCATAGGCCGGGAAATGCGTTCCTAGAGGCTTTGAGGCCATCCAGCCAGCACCACCCGCCACAACTTCACGATTGAGAACTAAAGGTTCGTGCCACTGCAGCTCTCCAGTATCAATTAGTTCAAGTGCTGTGGCTAAGATTGGAGCTTTGATTGAGCTAGCTGCCGGCAGGCTAACATCTGGGGCAAGTTCTGCATAACGGCCATCGTCAAGAATTAATACAAAGGCACTCGCTATCAGATCAGGCTCTTCTGATGCGAGTTCGCGCCAGCGCTGACTTAGTGTTTTAATCTCCCAACGAGACTCGAATTGCCCCAGGGATGCCATAGTTGACTCCGTTGTCATGAATACAACTTTCTGAGGTGATTTTATAGGGATGTCACTATTCTTTCGCTGAAGTCCTAGCCAGGTGGAGATTGGCATCTCGCTGTCAGCAATCTCGGGAGCCAGCATCCTTAGAATAGAACCACTAATTACGCCAAGGCCGATACCCATGAGTAGTAACCTCACTAAAAGTTGCAGTGGTCTAAACCGCCTGGGAATACGGTGAAGTGGGCGACCGCTAGTCAAAAAATTCTTTAGTGGACTGGGCTGATGTTACCGAGCACCGTGATCGGGTAGCCCAGCGAAGTTGACGTATCATACCCCGAATCAAAGCTACTTCTTCTTGCCGAATTGCAGCGCGCTGAAGCAGAGCACGGACCTTAGACATTCGTGCCCGAGCTGTGTGTTTAAGTAAGAAACCGGTCTCAAGGAGTAGGTCAGAAGCATCTCTAAGGCATGCTTCAAGCTGCAATGGCGCTGCCGGGACTGTTGCTTTGTTTGAGACTATACCCGTGTGTCCTGAGATAGTTCCGCGTAAACGTGCTAGATCATGCAGCACAATAGCGACGGCATGAGATAAATTTAGCGATGGATAAGATGGACTGCTTTGTAGTCGAATTACGCGGTGGCTCAGCAGTAGTTCTTTGTTGGTTAAGCCGCGATCTTCTCGCCCAAAGACAAGAGCTACTGACTCTGAGGACCCATCTTCCAAAAGCCAGCTGAGTGCTTGCTCAGATGTCTGCAATGGGATTGCACCATGATCCCAGCGACCGCAGCTACTCAAGACCTTGCGGCAATCTGCAGTAGCCTCTAGCAAATTTGGATAATGGCGTGACAACTTTAGAAGAGACGATCCACGCATTGCCATTTTTATTGCCTCAGTGTCTTGTGGTTGGCAACGTGGAGCTACTAGGCGGAGCTCAGACACATCAAAATTGGCGCAAAGACGAGCAACACTGCCGATATTGATCGGTCCAGATGGTTCGACAAGCACTACATGAATAGGACCTGACAAAGACAAGGGAATGAGGTCAGGTTAGGGAGTGGAGATAAGCCAGTAGATCGGCCATCGACTTAGGTTCGATCTCAAAACTTGGCATTGGGGGTGTGCGACCACTAATGATTTGACGAATCAAGGTTGTGTCGCTTGCATGCTTGGTTATACCTGCGAGCTGAGGCCCCAACAAACCCTGAGCTGCAATACCATGGCAGCCAGCGCAATTGATCCGGAATAGCTGGCCGCCGTGATCTAGTGAGCCAGTGAAGTTCAATGTAGCTTGTATGTATGGATCGCGACGCGCAGATCCAAGCAGCCAGAGTGTCATAAGCAGGATTGCTACAGAGGCGAATGCCAATAGTGCAGTAATCAGGCTGTGGCGGCGGTCAGGTCTCTCTGCTGCTGTCGGTGGCGAAACGTTCACGTAGACTGGCTGTGCATGAGACAATTGTGCGTAATCCCCTTAGTCGGTGCGAAGCATGATCGAGCCTCTACTCTGCGGTATTGTTTTAGGGTTAATTCCAGTTACACTAGCTGGCTTGTTTATAGCTGCCTGGAATCAGTATCGCAGGGGCAGTACTCTTGGTGGTTGAGAGAGAAACAACAGTGAGCTATCACCGTACTGCCGTCTATCATACTCATGCCACCCAGGCGGTGTGACCAGCTGCAAATCTGTAGCGTGCTCACAGATTACTAACGACGATATATCTACCCATTCCGCTGCTAGTAGTACATCAAGAATACCTTTGTACAAGTCGTTCCAATAAGGAGGGTCAAAATATACAAAGTCAAAACCTCGCTTAGGCCTTTTACTACTTGCGAGCCAGCGAATAGCATCCTGTTGCACTACTTTTAAACATATCTCTCCTGATAGGCCACAGCGCACAGTCTCAAGATTCATACGGCAAATATCGGCGGCATGTCTATCTTTTTCCACTGCCACTATATCCTGGGCGCCACGCTGCAAGGCTTCACAAGCAACTGCACCACTACCACTACAAATATCAAGCCAGCTACTACCATTGAGTCGCGAGCCAAGAATGTTCATCACTGCTTCGCGGACACGAGCAGTGGTCGGTCGGGTAAGTTGTCCTATGGGACTACGCAGGCGGCGGCCACCTGTAAGTCTCAGTCTAACCATGCGATCCAGCGTCTCAGCATCTCTTGACCAGCTAATGAGGACTTCTCAGGATGAAATTGGCAAGCACCGATGTGGTTGTGCCAGATGATAGCTGCTATGTTGCTATGTCCGAATGGAGCTACAGCCGCTAGCGTCTTAGGGTCATGGGGATCAGCCGCATAAGAGTGGACAAAATAAACCCAGAAGCTTGAGTCAGCAGTGTTAAAGAGAGGGCAGTTTTGCCTAATACTTAGAGGAGCCCAGCCCATATGAGGGACCCGCTCGCCTAGCTGAGTGGGAAGTCTCCGTACAATGCCTGGAATTATGCCTAGGCCTTCTCGCTCACCTTCCTCACTGCAGTCAAAAAGAAGTTGGAGACCTAGACAGATTCCAAGCAGAGGTCTGCCATTGTCTGTCCACATTTGTAAGGCTGGGGCAAGACCATACTCATGAAGACGTTTCATTGCTGGATCGAAAGCACCAACACCAGGCAAGATTATGGCGCGGCATTCCTTAAATCCCTCAGGTGACTTGATGATTCTGACGCTTTGTCCTAATCGGGCAAGGGAACAACACACTGAGTGTAGGTTCCCCATACCATAATCGATCAGCCCGATGGTCAAGGTTGGAAGTAGCTTCAGATGTACTTGGTAATAGTGCCTGAGAGGGTGGCCTTCGGCACAGCCCCAACCACTGTGTCTACTTTCTGGCCGCCTTTAAAAACCATCAAGGTGGGAATGCTGCGAATGCCGTACTGACTAGCAACGTTCGGGTTCTCGTCGGTGTTCAGTTTGAAAACGCGGATCTTGCCATCGAACTCTTTGGCAATCTCCTCAACAATTGGAGCGACCATGCGGCATGGCCCACACCAAGGCGCCCAGAAATCAACCAGTACAGGAACGTCGCTCTGGAGCACGTCCTGCTCAAAGGAGGCATCGGTGACGGCTGCGGCGCTGGACATTCCTTGAAATGTTACTGATCACGGCAACTTAGCAAGTGTTACCGTTTCAAACCGCATTTCTTGGAGTAGCGCAATAACTGTGGAGTGAAATGCTGGGTTTCCAGGAAGACACAAAGCCGAAGCACGTCAGGTTGGGTGTGTGAGGAGTGTTTATGGATTTTAAGGCGACATCTAAGTTAATGCTTGTTTCTGGTGACGTGCAACGGGGTACGCTTTCCTGTGGAGGGCTATTTCCCCATTCCAAGCTGTTGGGCTCTCTGATAGATTTTCCCCTCCGTAAGTAGTGACGGCGCGATCACTACTTCAACCTGCTGCATCTCTTTGATTGTGCGGGCGCCTAAGGTGCCCATGGAGGTCTTTAGGGCACCCAGTAAGTTGTGCGTACCATCATCAAGGGTGGCAGGTCCACGCAGAATCTGCTCAAGGCTACCTGTACTGCCAACACGAATTCGGGTTCCTCGGGGCAAAGCGGGACTGGGTGTAGCCATACCCCAGTGAAAGCCACGTCCAGGAGCCTCTTTCGAGCGAGCAATTGGTGATCCAATCATCACCGCGTCCGCACCACAGCCAATACACTTGCAGATATCACCACCAGTAATGATTCCTCCATCAGCAATGACTGGTACATAGCGTCCACTCTCTCGCTCAAAATCATCCCGTGCTGCTGCACAGTCAACTACTGCTGTTGCCTGCGGTATGCCAATACCTAGTACGCCTCGTGATGTACAGGCAGCACCAGGACCAATGCCCACCATGATACCTGCAGCACCAGCTCTCATTAGTTGTATCGCCACGTTATAGGTAACACAATTGCCTACTATTACAGGTAAGTTTATATTTTTGCACAGTGCTTGCAGATTAAGACTCTCGCTTTCTTTGGATCCAATGTGTTCTGTGGAGACAACTGTAGCTTGGACGAAGAATAGATCGGCCCCGGACTCGATGATAGCGCTGCTGAACTGGATCGCTGCTACGGGTGTACAACTGACTGCAGCGACGCCGTTGCTGGCTTTAATCTCACGGATTCGACGCCAGATTAGTTCCTCTTGGACCGGTTGTGCATAGATTTCCTGCATTAATGGGACAAATGCATCCCTTTCTACTGTAGCAATCTGTTTCAGCAGCGGCCCAGGATCCTCGTAACGGGTCTGGATACCTTCAAGATTAAGCACTCCAAAAGCGCCAAGCTTGGATAGTGCCACTGCCATGCTGACATCCACCACGCCATCCATTGCACTGGCAATGATTGGAACCTCCCGTTCAATACCTCCGAGGCTCCAGCGCGTGTCAGTTATGGTTGGATCAACTGTTCGCCCACTGGGCACCAGGGCGATCTCATCTATGCCATAGGCCCGACGTACGACCTTAGACTGACCCAGCTGAATCGTCACCGCAGAACATCAAGAGGAAATCGCAAGCTATCAAGTGGTGACTGCCACCCATTGTACTGCAGACACATGAGGCGAGACGTGGCATCATTCAGTCGATGCTACGCCCCAAGACTGACCCAATGCCTTGCCGGATCGTGGACAGGGTTGCGCGACGGTCTTCTGCGCGTGCTAGGTAGCGAAGAGCGTAACTTGTGAGCCAAGCAGCTCCAACTAGTTCAAGCAACCTAGGTGCCATAGGTATAGCAGCGATCGCCGTGAGAATCCCACTATAAAAACGGTTTACAAGATTCAGGATGACTAGTAACGCGATTAGGAGGATTAGCCTCCGAATCAGTGGCCAGCGTGAGGCCAAGTCAGTAGTTGCCCACCACCCTTGCAATTTACTGACTAGCAGCACCCATTCACCACCTTGGCTTTCAGAGGGTCTGACTGCTGGAATGCTAATGCGCTCCTCAATAACAGAGTCATCCGCTGTCGAGGAAGATGTTGTCTCCGCCGCAGTTCTAGCAGTATTACTGCTAGCCGCCAGGTCGGGTACCACCGAGGGATTATCTTTGTCAGAGGCCATAGCTTGAAGTGTTCCTGGCGGGGAGCTTAAAACTGCCCCCCTACAAGCAGGGCTGATAAAGTGCCAGATAACCTGGCTGATGGTCACTCAAGTCATCTATGGCGGATCCAGTTGGGTCTGGAAGCGACGGTTCTGGCGAGTCCGACGATCGAATAATCCAGACGGATCTCCGCAATGAGATGTCGCGCTCCTACCTAGAGTATGCAATGAGCGTAATCGTAGGTCGGGCCCTTCCAGATGCGCGAGATGGTCTCAAGCCAGTACACCGCCGGATCTTGTACGCAATGTATGAGCTCGGCCTTATCAACGGTCGCCCCTATCGCAAATGCGCTCGTGTTGTGGGTGAGGTGCTCGGTAAGTACCATCCCCATGGCGACACTGCTGTCTATGACGCATTGGTACGGATGGCTCAGGACTTCTCAATGTCGATGCCCCTAATCGACGGCCACGGCAACTTTGGCTCCATCGACAACGATCCACCAGCTGCCATGAGATACACTGAGTCAAGGTTGCAAGCTCTCACAACAGACTCATTACTTAAGGATATCGAGTCTGAAACAGTAGACTTCGCCGACAACTTTGATGCATCTCAGCAGGAACCAACTGTCCTTCCAGCACGGATTCCCCAGCTACTCCTAAATGGGTCTTCAGGTATCGCTGTTGGGATGGCCACTAACATCCCTCCTCACAACCTAGGGGAGTTGATCACGGGCCTGCTAGCTATGCTTACGGATTCCAATATTAGTGACCGTGACTTGATGACATTGATCCCTGGCCCTGACTTTCCCACAGGCGGTCAGATTCTCGGCCATAGTGGCATCTATGACACTTATCGCACAGGTCGTGGGTCGATAGCTATGCGTGGTGTTGCAAAGATAGAGACAATTTCAGTTCCAGGCCGGGCAGACCGCAATGCTGTGATTGTTACAGAGTTACCCTATCAGACCAATAAAGCAGCGCTCATAGAACGCATAGCCGAGTTAGTCAATGATAAAAAATTAGAGGGAATTTCCGATATCCGTGATGAGAGTGACCGCGAAGGCATGCGGATTGTCATTGAGTTAAGGCGAGATGTCTATCAACAAGTAGTCCTCAACAACCTATTCAAGCTGACACCACTACAAAGCAACTTTAGTGCACACATGCTGGCTCTAGTAGAAGGTGAGCCGGTGCTGCTTACCTTACGCAGTATGCTTCAGGTCTTCCTTGACTTTCGTGTCGAGACAATTGAACGACGCACTCGCTATCTGCTTCGTAAAGCTGAGGAGCGCGATCAAGTACTGCTGGGACTTCTATTAGCTTTCTGTCAGATAGATTCAATCATCGCTCTAATTCGTGCAGCAGCTGACACGGGAATAGCACGTCAGCAGTTGCAAGACTGTCATGGACTAAACCAAGTCCAGGCAGATGCCATTCTTCAGATGCAACTAAGACGGCTTACAACACTTGAGGCAAACAAGATACGATCTGAACATGAAGACCTGGCTGTCAAGATCACAGACTACAAAGATATTCTTGAGCGAAGGGAGCGAGTCTTTGGGCTCATCCGAGAAGAACTAAAACAGCTCAGGGATCGTCACCCTATGCCACGACGTACCGAAATTCTTAACTTAGAAGCTGGTCTTGAGGACATAGATCTCATTGCAAATGAGCGGTCAGTAGTACTCCTTACCGAGACCGGTTATCTGAAACGAATGCCAGTTAGCGAGTTTGAGGCCACAAGCAGAGGTACTCGTGGTAGAGCTGGTACTCGCCGCAACCAAGCTGAAGAGGCTGTAAAGTTATTCATTAGTTGCAATGACCACGACACTTTACTGCTGTTCAGCGACCGCGGTGTAGCCTACGCTCTATCGTCTTACCGTGTGCCGCAGTGTAGTCGTGTTGCTAGGGGGACTCCTGTAGTTCAACTTCTGCTGATTCCACGTGATGAAGAGATTACTTCTTTGCTCTCTGTTAGCAGCTTCAGTGACGATACTGACCTCCTGATGCTCACTCGAGGCAGCTACATCAAGCGTACCCAGTTATCAGCTTTCGCCAATATCCGTTCTAACGGCCTAATAGCTATTAGCCTTGAAGAAGGTGATGCTCTAGCTTGGGTAAGACTTGCGAATGTGGGCGATAGTGCTCTAATTGGTTCTCGCAAAGGCATGACTATTCACTTTCGTTTAGTTGACGAGGAACTACGTACTCTTAGCCGCACAGCTCGTGGTGTTCGTGCAATGACACTACGTGATGGGGATAGCCTGGTAAGTATGGATGTGTTGCCGGCAGAATTAGCAGACAGAATTGCTTCAAGCGACAGAGGTGAAACAAGTAATGAGACTATAAATGCTAGCAGCAGCGGACCTTGGGTACTAGTAGCATCTGCAAGCGGCCTGGGTAAGCGTGTGCCAGTTACTGAGTTTAGGTTGCAAAAGAGAGCAGGCATGGGGCTAAGAGTAATGAAGTTTCGCCGCAAGGGTGATGAACTTGTCGGCCTGCGTGTGCTTGGGACTGGGGAGGAACTGCTGCTAGTTAGCGAGAAAGGTGTGATTGTTCGTACTAGTGCTGATGATATTCCTCAGCAGTCACGTGCAGCAACTGGTGTGAGGCTACAGCGTCTTGACCAGGGGGATCGACTTTCAGGAGTTGTTCTTGTGCCACCCGAGAGTAATGGTGGACCAAACAGCAAGATAGAAAGTCATTTGTGAAGATGTTGAACCTAGGCAGTAGAGAAGTTGATGTCTTAATACTCGGCGATGGCCCTGCAGCACTCTGTCTGGCTGCAGAGTTAGTGGAGCGCAGAATTAACGTAGGCCTAATTGCGCCAAGTGCTGCTGAGGAACCTTGGCTAAATACCTACGGCATTTGGGCTTTTGAATTAGAAAGCTGCAACATCACCCATCTTCTCAGCCATCGCTGGAAAAATACCGTCAGCTACTTTGGAAATGGGCAAACTACTGAAGAGTCGTTTCCCCATTACCATCGGCTCGATTACGGACTATTTGATAGAGAAGCATTAAGGCTTTGGCTTTTAGAACGCTGTAAAGGAATGCAGTGCTGCCGTGGCGTGGCTAGTTCAGTGGTGGTGTGTGGGGACTACACATTAGTGAGTATTCAATCAGGGAAGCAGTTCCGAGCCCGTGTTGTTGTTGATGCAACTGGGCACCAGACATCATTTATTCGCCGCCACCCATCTTCCAATATTACTGCACAACAAGCTGCTTACGGCATTGTTGGTCGTTTTAATCGTCCACCGGTAGATCCTGACCAGTTTGTGTTGATGGACTTTCGCCCTAACCACCTCGATGACAGCAGTAGGGCTAGTCCTCCAACATTTCTCTATGCCATGGACATGGGAGATGGGATCTTTTTTGTGGAAGAAACATCACTGGCATTAGCACCACCACTGCCAGAGGCAGAACTGTCACAACGTCTCCAAACTCGACTTTCTCAGCGTGGTGTATCAGTAAACCAGATTCTTCATAGGGAGCATTGTTTATTCCCAATGAACTTACCACTCCCAGACCTACACCAGCCTCTGTTAGCTTTTGGGAGTGCCGCAAGTATGGTGCACCCTGCTTCAGGATATATGGTTGGGGGCTTGCTCCGTCGAGCGCCTGCAGTGGCGGCAGCTATTGCTTCGGCCTTGGAACAACAGCCAATTCTTGGTAGTGCTGCGCTAGCACGCCATGGCTGGCAGGCACTCTGGCCCAGGGAAATGGTGTGGCGCCATCGTCTGTTTCAGTTTGGTCTTGAGCGGTTGATGGCCTTTGATGAGAAAAGACTGCGGCAGTTCTTCCAATCTTTTTTCTCTCTGCCTACTTCCGAGTGGTCAGGTTTCCTTGCGAACACACTGTCGCTTCACCAACTAATAATGGTAATGTTACATTTATTTATGTTAGCCCCGACCAGCGTTCGGCGCGGTCTCGTTTTAGGATTACCTTCTGACCAGAATCAAAGACAACGTCAATCTGCTGGCCGGAATCCAGAAAAACCCACTCCTTAAGAAGCACATAATATGAACTAATGCTTTATAGCAACTCAGCTAATTAGGGCTCTTATGTTAAGTAAACCCAGGCAGCTAAATATTTAAGTAGCACTTTATTAGTTTAGATGCCGATGTTTATATACGTTTGTTTATATACACAACAGCATGCAGATTGGCACTTGCTGTCTCCAGATGCTCTTGGATGAAGAGGCAAATGGTCATGAATAGCTCCACAAGTGAGTGGCTTAACTATTCTTCAGCTATGCGGAGCGAAGAAACGCTAGTTGAAGCCACCAACACTGTGTGTTTGGCTTTCCAGCTAGTGATCAAAACCCCTAGCTGGGTATTTGCTAACAGCTCAATGAGAGCTACTGTTAGCGAAATTGAGCTGCCTAAGGAATCATGCCACTTTCGAAGCTAGACCGGGAACTTACTCTGCAATTCATAATCACTGAGTAGTGAGAGAAGAGTAAAAGACAATTCTATTGTGATAGCGTGAACACACATAGAGTTTACACGCACTCTCCAAGTTGGCTCAAGGAGTGGCAGATAGTACTCAAGGAGAGCTTGAAAGAACTAGTTTTTCTTGAGGCATCCTGCCTTTGATGATCTAATATGGAAAAAGTAAGCATAAAGTACCAAAAGCAAGGGCTGGTCTATCTACAGTTCATACTGGCGTCAGGATAAACATACACTGTGGATCTGCCAGAGTCTATTATCTGGACTTTCCCTAAAACCTTACCTCCACTAAACAGCCTTCTTTGGAACTCTCTCATGGCCAAAGATCCGGGCCGCGTCCTGATCTTCGACACTACCCTTAGGGATGGTGAGCAGTCACCGGGAGCTAGTCTCAACCTAGATGAGAAGCTTGCCATTGCCCGACAACTAGTCAGACTTGGCGTCGATGTGATTGAGGCTGGCTTCCCCTTTGCAAGCCCTGGTGACTCTGTCGCTGTTCAGCGTATTGCTCAGCAAGTAGGCAGTGATAAAGGACCAATTATCTGTGGCTTAGCTCGAGCATCTTATGCCGATATAAAAGCTTGTGCTGATGCCGTAGCCCCAGCACCCTTACGCCGGATTCACACTTTCATTGCTACTAGTGATATCCACCTTAAGCATAAGCTGCGTAAATCCCGTACTGAAGTTCTCGCTATCATCCCAGAAATGGTAGCCTATGCTCGCTCCTTGGTCGACGATGTAGAGTTCTCTTGTGAGGATGCAGGCCGTAGTGACCCAGAATTTTTATACCAGGCTATTGAAGCAGCTATTCATGCAGGAGCTGGCACTATTAACATACCCGATACAGTTGGTTACGCAACCCCTAAAGAGTTCGGACAACTGATCTCTAGTATTAATTACCATGTCCCAAACATTAATAAGGCCGTACTCAGTGTTCATGGCCACAATGATCTCGGTCTGGCAGTAGCTAACTTCCTTGAAGCTGTGACCTGTGGAGCTCGCCAGGTAGAGTGCACAATTAACGGTATTGGTGAGAGAGCTGGTAATGCTGCTCTTGAGGAGTTGGTAATGGCCTTGCACGTTAGACGTCGATATTACAATCCATTCTTTGGCCGTACACCAGACAGTTCTGCCCCTCTTACAGCAGTTTGTACTGAAGAAATTACCAAGACTTCGCGGCTTGTTTCAAATCTTACTGGCATGGCTGTTCAGCCAAACAAGGCTATTGTTGGGGCCAATGCTTTCGCTCATGAATCAGGTATCCACCAAGATGGTATCCTCAAGAACCGCCTTACCTACGAGATTATTGATGCTCGCACTATTGGCCTCACCAACAACCGTATATCTTTAGGCAAACTTAGCGGACGGAGCGCAATTAGGGCACGTCTTGAGGAACTTGGCTACAATCTTGGCCGTGAAGATCTTGATGAGGCTTTTGCACGTTTCAAAGAACTTGCTGACAGAAAACGAGAAATTACTGATAGAGATTTGGAAGCAATCGTTAGTGGACAAGTGCAGACCCAGCAGTCAGAATCACGTTTTCGTCTTAGACATGTTCAGGTCAGCTGTGGATCGGATTTGCACCCCACAGCTACTGTAACAGTAGCAGAGCAAAATGGTAAAGAGTGCACTGCTGCTGCTATTGGCACCGGTCCTGTCGACGCAGTTTGTCGTGCCTTGAATCACCTAATTGCTGAACCTAACGAATTAGTTGAGTTTTCTGTCAAATCAGTTACTGAGGGTATTGATGCAATGGGAGAAGTCACTATCCGTTTACGCCGCAATGGTCAGATGTTCTCCGGTCATTCTGCTGACACTGATGTAGTAGTAGCTGCTGCTAATGCCTTTCTTAATGCACTGAATAGACTCATATCAGCAGCTGGTTCTCGTACGCTACATCCCCAGAGGGATATTGTCCTTGGCAAGCCTAAGATCTAGTCTAAAGTGAGCTGTTGCTGTTTCTGTTGGAAGTTTTGGCTTGTCTGACACAACTAAACTCGAGATTAGCTTTACCAGAAGCAAACATGATGGCATTGTGTTGCTAAGATATGAGCTTCAGATAGTTAGCGAGATCATGTGAGAAATCATCTTGTTTTTTTGCTGTCGAAGACTAGCGGTCGCAAGCCTAGCTTGGTGTAGCGCGACGTAAGCCTTCATGAGATGATAGAAGTAGTTCACTACATCTAGACAAAGCGCTTGTACTTCTAGTTGCAGCTCGCCCCAGGAGGTCGTGAGAATGAAAAGGACAACAAATTTACAGTCGACTGAGTTCCGCCTTGTAGCACTCGACGGCACTCCACATCCTGTACTTGATGCACCTTATGAGTCACTTGATAGTGCTCTCAGCGCCGCACGTACCTGGTGCGAGGGCCAAGGACGCACTTGCGCACTTGGATCAATGGGAATTGGTATAGAGAGGATGACTCCTTCTGGTCGTTGGCGTACCGTGGCATATCCTATGATCTGTCTCTGAGAAATCACAGTATAATCATGCTAAACAGCTAGCCTACTTATAGCTAGATTAGACTACCCTAGCCAACTTTTAGGACATCTGTACGTAGAATGTACACTTGCTTCTTAACTTATTAGACTGCTATTTATATCCTTTGTGGTTTGATCTTCCCCTCCTGCCTAGCAATGTTTTCAACTGTCGATAATATTGTTAGCTAAGTTAACATTAGGGCATACGATAAATGTTAGTCTCTTGCTATAAGAGCTACTTATCAGGTAGCACATCTGCAACGCATATTATTATTTTCATGCCTGAAGACCAGGCTGTGTTGCAACTGGGTACGGAATTCTACGATGTCTTGTGCGGCGCCAAACTCTTACAAAGGCTCTTACCATCAACTCCGTCTCGAGTTCACTCAGATCGCTTTCATGTAGTTGGCCATCTCGATGTCTTGCATCAATAATCCGACGTACTATTTGGCACGCTTCAGCATCTGATGTGTTTGGTGGCTGTGAACGTAGGGCAGCCTCACAGCCATCCGCTAACATCAATATGGCAGTTTCCCGAGAGCGGGGTACAGGTCCTCGGTAACGAAAGCGGTTTTCCTCAACGAGTGGATTAAGTTTTTGGGCTTGGTGTAGAAAATAGCCCATTTTCAGTGTGCCTTGGTGCTCAGGTATAAAACTTGCAACTGGTTGAGGTAGTCGGTGACGTCGAGCCAGCCTTAATCCCTCATCAACGTGTGCCTGGAGGATGCTAGCACTAGCCTCAGGATCGTCAAGTATATCGTGGGGATTAACCCCGTTACTCTGGTTCTCAATAAACCAACCAGGAGCATAAAGCTTGCCTATGTCATGGTACAGTGCTCCTGCGCGGATCAAGTCAATATCGCCGCCAACAACTCGAGCAGCTTCTTCAGCAAGTCCGCAGATCATCAGCGTGTGCTCGAAAGTACCTGGTGCTTCAGAGGAGAGACGACGCAGCAAGGGCCTTTCCTGGTCAGCTAATTCCATCAGGCGTGCACGGCTAAGTAGACCAAAAAAAGACTCCAGAACTGGGATTGCTAAGGTAGCTAGCATAAGCATAGTCGCCGTAAAAAGCGCCTCTGAAGACAGCTCCCAAGCCCTCGAGGCTAACTGACTCCAGATGTTGGTATTGAACTGGTTATGTAGAAGTAGACGTTCAGTGACCAAGGCACCTAAAGGAAGCATCATCATGAGTTGCAGTAGTTGGGTACGACTACGCATATGCCTGGCTTGCAGTGCTGAAATCGCGGCAATAGCACAAGCCACCATAAGCCTTTCTTCCCCAAAACCACCTGCAGGTATTGGCCAGAGCAATCCAGCTACAGACATCCAGGCAAGCCCACTAGCTACACCAATACTCTGAGCTAGTAATAGAGTTGGTGGCACGATCATTGCTAATGGATTGATAGCAGTCTCAAACCACAATCTTGCTGACTGCGTCATTAGTAAAAGCCCCAAAGCTAATAGGCCATGACGCACTTCTAAATAAGGATACTCCCAACGCATTAAGAGCAATAATACTCCGCATCCGGCAAAAGCCTCCAAAAAGTGAGGTAACCAGAGGGAGAATTGTGGTTGCCAACTAACTAGTTCAAAGTAGTCAAGGAGGTCATAAGCTTGACGGCTAATATATTCGCCTTTATAAGTTATTAGATCCCCTTTCAATATCTCAATTACTGGTATACCTTGCTTATCAACTAACTCCTCAAGCTTTTCCTGGCTGCAGGCTAGATCGATGCACAGATTACTAGCTCCCTGAAAGACATTTGCCAGAAGACGACTGCCAAGTGTACGGGCAGGACTGTTAATCCTGCCAAGGTCAGTAAGCTGCGAGGAAGCGGCGCGACGCAGCTGTTCAGCGGTCAGTGTGCCTACTAGTCCCTGATTTAGTATTCGGTCAACAGCACTATGAAGGATTATGCTCCAAATGAGTTGCTCCTCAGGGGTTCGGCTGCTAAGCCATTTTTCCTCAGCTGTACTGAGGTTCTCTGTTTTGGCATAGTCATTGCTCTTGCCGTAGGATATCTGCTCTAGCTGCACTAGTTGCTGTTCCAGCTTCTGCTTCAAGCGAGTCGTCTCTCGGGTATCAACGAATTGCAGAGAGCTATGCAATCTCAGCTTAGACTGCTGTTGCTCGAGAGCCTCACTGTTTACAACGCTAGCACTTCTCGGAGCATAGGTGTTAAAAGGAGCTAGTAGACCTGGCTTCAAATTAGTTCCTACCAGCCACGGCCAACTGAAGACCACTGCTACAACAACACAGGTAAACAGCAGCGTGGTCTTCGGCAAAACTGCCCAGCAAAAGGCTACGCAGTGGAATGACTCGGCGCGGATCCAGTTTCGCCACAACTTCTTCACACGGGAAGCCACAGGGCGGCGGGCGCTCTTGGGGCAAAGCTAGCTCTCTTCTGACAGGATGCTGGGAGCGGTGTCGGGGCAGGCTAATGGTGCAGAGACTTGATGGCCGGCAACTAGCAGGCCTTGTAGAGGAAAGGTTGCGTCAAGTTATTGCAAATAGACTTGTAAGCATGGGTCGACCACCAGGATTAGCTGTCCTGAGGGTTGGAGAAGATCCTGCTAGTGCGATCTATGTAGCGAACAAGGAAAAGGCCTGTAAGAGAGTTGGGGTACTGAGTTATGGGACTAGTCTGCCATCTGGGACGCCTGCGGAAGATGTCATGGAAATAATAGAGCGCTTAAACACAAATAGTGACGTCGATGGCATCCTGCTGCAGCTGCCCTTGCCAGTAAATCTAGATGAGCGTCCGTTGCTTGCAGCAATCACTCCTGACAAAGACGCTGACGGAATTCATGCCACCAATCTCGGTCGCTTACTTAGAGGAGAGCCAGGACCACGTAGTTGCACTCCAGCCGGAATCATGGCACTGTTGCAACATAATGGCATCAAATTGCCCGGACAACGCGCTGTGGTAGTAGGGCGTAGTATCCTTGTTGGCCAGCCGATGGCGCTAATGCTGCAGGCAGCTAATGCAACTGTGACAGTTGCCCATTCCCATACTCGCAACCTTCCTGAGGTTACTGGAGATGCTGAAATTTTGGTAGTAGCAGCTGGACAACCAGAGATGATCGGTGCCAAGCATGTCCGTCCTGGAGCAGTGGTGGTAGATGTTGGGATTCATCGCCGCCCTGGGGGTGGACTTTGTGGTGATGTACGTGCCGACGAAGTAAAGACAGTTGCTGCTGCTTTGTCTCCTGTTCCTGGTGGTGTCGGTCCAATGACGGTCACGATGCTGCTAGTCAACACAGTGTTAATCTGGCTGCGTTGCTGTGGGTTAAACCATGATCTAGATGATCTATTTGCTTGAGAGATGTACTGTGTCGACTCTCTGAGAGAATCCGCCACAGCTAGATTTCAGTTCATGGCGCCGACGGTGACTAGCAAAAACAGTGTCCCGTCCAAGGGTTCTGCTGCGAATCTATTGTTCGATTTCAGATCCTACCTCGAGCGCTCACGTGATACGGTCGAGGCTGCACTCGACGATGCGCTTGGTCCCGAGCATCCTGAGCAGCTTCGAGATGCTATGCGTTATTCACTGCTTGCAGGTGGCAAGCGGCTGCGCCCGATTCTTTGCCTAGCAGCTTGCGAATTGGCCTGTGGTGAGACTGAGTTAGCAGTTCCCACAGCAGTGGCGCTGGAGATGATCCACACTATGTCATTAATCCATGACGATCTTCCTGCCATGGACAATGACGATCTACGCCGTGGCCGTCCCACTAGCCACAAGGTCTATGGTGAAGCTATGGCAATCCTGGCAGGAGATGCCCTGCTAACGCAAGCCTTCGAGATGGTTGCTCTACGCAGTCCTGGTGTGCCCGCCGACCGTCTGCTGAAGGTTGTTGGTGAACTCTCCCGTGTTGCTGGAGCTCCAGGACTAGTTGGTGGGCAAGTAGTGGATATGGAAAGTGAAGGTAAGCAGGTGAATCTTGATACACTTGAGTACATCCACCTGCACAAGACTGGTGCACTCCTTAGTGCCTGTGTAGTAGCTGGAGCAACCATAGGCGGGGCTGACGATGAGTTAATTGCAGCACTGCGCATTTACGCTCGTGGCATCGGGCTCGCTTTTCAGATCATTGACGATATCCTAGATGTAACAGCTAGCAGCAAGGTGCTTGGCAAAACAGCTGGCAAGGACCTTGCTGCTGACAAAACCACCTATCCAAAGCTTTTGGGACTTGAGGAATCCCGCCGCCGAGCTGAGATCTTGGTTGCGGAAGCACAGGAGGCACTAGAACCTTGGAAGGATCGAGCTTTACCATTACTGGCTTTAGCTGGCTTCATAACTAGCCGTGACCGATGACCTCTGGTGCCTTTTCCCACCCTGTAATGCATCAACTTCTAGATAATGGGCCGCTAGCGTGGGGTTTGATAGCTTGTGGCTCGGCTCAACTCTCGAAACTGTTCCTTGAGCTACTGCTGCACCATCGTTGGCGACCTGGTGCTTTAATTAAAACAGGTGGCATGCCATCTAGCCACTCCGCACTTGTTACAGGTACTGCTGCAGCCGTTGGCTGGCAGCAAGGTTTCGACGATGCCCTTTTTGTGGTTGCCGTTGCAGTTGCCTTCGTAGTTATGCATGACGCCAGTGGGATCCGCCGTGCAGCAGGGTTAACTGCAGCACGGGTAAATGCCCTGCCAAGATCCCTATGGTCCTCTGAACCAAAAACACCACTCGAGGAAAGCCTTGGGCACAGCCATCTGCAGGTATTTATCGGTGGTCTAATGGGCCCTGCAGTAGCCCTTCCAGGCCTTGAATGGTTAGGGTCACCTCTCGAGGTAGCTTCCCAAATTACACGTACTACTGGATAAATGACGGATCTGGAGTAGCTAATTATTCTAGACCAGATCCGTAGTCTATAGGCTGTCAAGTCTGATAGATTCTGATAGTTGAACTTGTTGTTTCCAAGCTTGCTTACATACTAGGTTTTGAGATCAGCAAACAGAAATTTACAGTTATGAATCAACCTTGACTGCAGCTACTGCAGCACGCCAACGGCATGGGATTATCTCACAACTAGCCCAATGAAGATGAACCCAGCTGGCATGCAGTGTTGTTGGAATACTCCATCCCTCATCTATAGATTTGCTCCGCCAGCCTTCAACTTGCCATAGTTCTCGGATCTTCGGTTGGTGTGAAGATAAATCTAGACCCTCAGAACTTAGCTGCCAATGGTGAAACTCGTGACCACGCCATATCTCACCAGCACGCACAAGTAGTCCATCTCCCAACGGTTTCATAGTGCGGTAACCAACTTGCGGTTCACCACGACGAGCTTCGAAGGGAAGTAAGCCAGCCATTGGATGTGGTTTATCCTCGAGGTCGCAGAGATTTCTACCAAGCAGAAGCATGCCACCACACTCAGCATATAGTGGACGGCGGCGAAACCAGCGGCGCAGCTCCCCAAGACTACGATGGCATGTGCTAAGCCTAGCAGCATGTTGTTCCGGAAAGCCACCAGGAATAAATAAACCAGCAGCCCTAGGAATCTTCTCATCTGCTAGAGGACTCCATGTTATTAGTGTTATACCAATAGCCTCTAAGCATTCACGTGTCTCGGCATAATGGAAGTGGAAAGCCTCATCCTCTGCCACTGCTACTGCTAAGTCGCCCCTAGTGCTATTTAGAGCTGGCACATTATGTGTTGCCCAAGTAACAATTGGGTCTACTGAATTGCTACTTGCCGAGCTTCGTAATATACGGACTAGGTGTTCATGATCGAGATAGTTGTTGGTCAGATCTCCCAGAATATCCAGACGGTCATCAAAATCCTTGAGTTCATGGGCTGGTGCTAACCCAAGATGGCGCGATGGCAGTTCCAAAGCTGGCTGCTTTGGTAGGCAGCCAAGCATTGGCATACTAATTCCTTCTAAAACTTCCTCTAGCAGTTGTCTATGGCGCTTGCTGGTAACACGGTTAACCACTACGCCTGCCAGCCTTAGTCTTGGGTCAAAGTCGCGAAAGCCACAGATAAGGGCAGCAAGGGATTGAGCTTGGCCACTTCCGTCTACTACCAGGATAACTGGTAGGTTGAGTAAAAGAGCTATAGTAGCAGTGCTTCCTTGTTGACCACTGCCAACTCCATCAAATAGTCCCATCACGCCTTCTACCAATGCGAGATCAGCCCGAGGCGCGTGGTAATGGAAACAAGTTTGCACCCAGCTGTAACCACAAAGAGTTGTATCAAGGTTCCGGCATGGTTTGCCAGCCGCAGCACTCAGTAGCTGTGCATCTAGATAATCAGGTCCTACCTTGAATGGCTGTAGGCTCATTCCCCGTTGCCTTGCCCAGGCTGTGACTGCTAAGCTGACTAGAGTTTTGCCACTCCCACTTGCAGGAGCAGCGATTATGCAAGCCATTGATTTAATAATAAGATTATTTCAGATAGTTAGAGCTTGCTCCAGTATCTTCGTAGCCAGTGGCACAACAGCGCTCAAAAGCGGGCTTGTAGAGTCATGACCGCCGCTCAGTAAGCGGGCAACATCCTGAGACATTGTCCCGTGCTGCTGAGGTACAACTTCTTCAATTAGCTCCATGCTGGCTACCCCACCAGCCTCGAGCCGCATGCAGCCGCTAGATTCTGCGCAGACGATTACACAAACAGCAGTATCTGGGGAAGGCTTGCAAATTAGCCGCACACCAACAATTTGTCCGGCATAGATACTTGGATGGCCAACAGGAACTGGCATAACACGGACATGCACAGCTACATTATCTGGACGATAAAGTTCAATGCCAATCCCGTTAGCTTTGACCACTTGTGCTGTGCACATATGCCACCCAAGTCTATCAGTGATCCAGGCAGCTAACAGAAGCCCCTGAACGAAGTGTTGGCCCTCCACATCAATATCTAACTGAATTACGTGGGATAAGGATTCGCGCCGCTGCGGAGGATCGAAGACCATTGCTAACGTCTCGCGCCAAGCTCCAAGACGAAGCCAGTTGAGGTCGTTAACTGCCTGGCCAGCTTCTATGCAATTCTGCAGTAGCTTGAGACAATGCAAAGGGCTACCTTGGGAAGAATCAATAATCAGACGACGAGGAAAAGCACCTAGCTGCTCGAACAGATCAGTTGACTCGTCAAGACTACCGTTCCACCACATCCAGGATGGAAGATCTGAAGGTAACAGCGACTGCACAATTGGAAGACCTTCGCCGATCGCTTGTTGCCCGCCACGAAGTACTAAGACATCACCGCAACAGGCTATGCTGTCAATTTTCTCTTCCAATAATGGGCAGTAGGCAGCTACTAGAGTCTTGAGGGGCTGATGTTCATCAAGTGTTGGCGCCAGGGTGATTAGACGTCGTGGCTGTTGAGCACTCAGTGAAGCATCAATGTGTTGACCGCGGAGATCTTCGGCCTTGACACTGCCGCCCAGGCGCGCCATGGCTTGGGCTGTTGACCTGCTTAAGGGCGGTGTGCTTAGTGGTAGACCAGTCTCTACTACTGCTTGACGGGCAGCTTCGATCAATTTCTCTCGCTCGACCCCTGTGATAGCTCCAAGCAAGCGACCTGTACGGACGAGCTGTTGCTCTACCCAAGATGGTTGCCACACAAGCAGGCAAAAAGTGGGAGCTCCGCTGCCGCCAGACTGATCTCTAGACCAAAGCTCTTCTAGGTAAGCCAGGACCTCAGCAGGAGGAAGTTCGACCGGTGTCTGGAGAGTGAGCTGCGGCGACATGATGGTGTGGCAAGAACTTTAGGTAAAGATTGAGGAAAGCTGTTTCGTTACAGTTGTTCTAGGGACGACGCCAGAGCAATCCGTCGCGGGCCAGCAGAGCATCAGCAGCAGCAGGACCCCATGTTCGGGATTCATAGGGATGAATCAGTAGTTGGCAGGGATTGTCTTCAATCAATTCTAGTAGGGGGGTATATAGCCTCCAAGCAGCCTCCACCTCATCACTGCGTGTAAAGAGCGTTGGGTCGCCGAGCATTGCATCTGCTAACAATCGTACGTAGCCTTCATCAGAGGGTTCACCAAAAGACTCGTCATAGGAGAACTCCATCTCCACTGGCCGACTGCGCATCCCTGATCCGGGCGACTTCACTTCAAAGCGAAACTCAGCGCCCTCATCAGGTTGGATACGCAGGACTAGTTGGTTTGCTGTCGGGCCACCGCTAGCAGCGTCAAACAGGTGCACTGGAGCTTCTCGAAAAGTGAGCACCACCTCACTTAGGCGTTTAGCTAGCCGCTTACCGGTACGAATATAGAAAGGTACACCTTGCCATCGCCAGTTATCGATGAATAATTTCATCGCTACATAGGTTTCTGTAGTGCTATCCGGATTTACATTAGGTTCCTCACGATATCCACGTAGTGGCACAGTTTTAGACCCACCGGGACCATACTGACCCCGGATACAGCAGTTCCAAGGCTCTAGCTCATCTGCAAGGCGAGCCGCCTGCAACACCTTGGCTTTTTCATTACGAATAGCTTCTGGGTCAAAGTGGCCTGGAGGTTCCATCGCAGTGATGGCTAGCATCTGCGTCAGGTGATTCTGCACCATGTCCCGCAGCGCACCAGAATTTTCATAGTAACTAGCGCGCTCCTCAACGCCCAGTGTCTCTGCAGCAGTTACCTGGATGCTGGAGATATAGTTCCTATTCCAGATCGGTTCGAAGATTGTGTTAGCGAAGCGTAGTACAAGAATGTTCTGAACCGTTTCCTTGCCTAGGTAGTGATCGATCCGAAAAATTTGATTTTCCTGCCCACAAGCCTGAACTATATGATTTAGCGTCTGTGCGCTACTATAGTCACGGCCGAAAGGTTTTTCTATCACAATGCGACTGCGTTGGGGATCCTTGAGAAGACCAGCTTCAGCAAGAGCACGACAGCCACTCGCGTAAAATCTGGGTGAGACTGACAGATAAAAAGTGCGGTTGTTACGTGTAGCTCGTTGCTGGTTAATGGCCTCGAGGCGAACACTCAGTCGAATGAGGTCTGCAGCTTGCTGAAGGTCAACAGGTTCATAGAACATACTGGCCGAGAATTGCTCCCAGGCCGTGTAGTTGCCCTGAATTTTCCTATGCAATGTGTCTGCCATCTCAGTGCGGAACTTTTTGTCACTCCAGGGGCGTCGAGCGCAGCCTAAAAGAGCAAACTCACTAGGTAGACGCCGCTGTAAAAAGAGCTCGAAAAGAGCAGGGACAAGTTTGCGGCGAGTGAGATCACCACTAGCACCAAAGATGACAAGACATTGAGGCGGGATCACACGCTCCTGCCTCAGACCAACTCTCAGAGGATTCGTGATCGTGACGCTCATGATTCCTATTCTCCCGCCGAAGGACCTAATCAGGTGTCGGCAAACTCACAGTCTTCTAAAGCGTCATGACACGACTTATCACCATCTCACTGTAAAGTGCAATTAATCAATGCTTCTAATAAGTCTCAACGTGCCAGCGATCCTCCCTCTTGAGCTGGGGGCGCAGTTCACTCCAATCGATTCCCTTTGCAGCGGCAGCATCAGTCATAGCTTTATCGATACCTGGTTCCATACCTCGTAGTCCGCATATATATACATGGGTATTAGGGTTCTTAATCATAGTGAATAGCTCATCGGCGTGTTCGAGGACACGATCTTGGATATACATACGGCCGCCCTCTAAGTTTTTTTGCTCCCGGCTGATAGCTTTAGAGTATCGAAAGTTATTCGGAAAAGTTTCCTGATAACGCTCAAAGTCCTCGTCGTAGAGCAAATTAGCTGAGGTCGGAGCTCCCATAAATAGCCAGGCTTTGCCGCGGAATTCCCAGGAGTTCTTACCACGCTCACTGGACTCAAACATACGCCGCAAGTAGGCACGCATTGGAGCGATGCCTGTGCCTGTCGCCAACATTATGACATTGCTATTTTCATCATCGGGCAGAAGCATCTCCTTGCCGACAGGACCAGTGATCTTAACCGTGTCTCTAGGCTCTATGTCGCAAAGGTAAGTAGAGCAAACTCCGCTGACTGTCTCTCCATCTTTTTCATACTGCAGCTGGCGGACACAGAGGGAGACAGTATTACCATTCAGGTCATCGCCATGCCTTGTGCTAGCAATTGAATAGAGACGGATCTTGTGCGGCTTTCCCTTTGAATCCTTGCCCTCAGGAATAATGCCAATACTCTGTCCTTCAACATAATGGAGATGAGGTTCACCGCCTGATAGGTCGAAGGTTATATGCTGCACGCGGCCGATAGCTCCCTCCTTCAATAGGGAGTAATTTTCAGTAACAGTGCCAATAAGTGGTTTCTTAGGCTTATAGAGGTTTACCGGCACAGTTTTTTGTACTACGGGCTTGGGCTTTGAGCTAGTCACAGGTACAGCGGCTGAGGTAACGGGGATAGTAGATGTAGACTGATCTTCAGTTTTGAGGGCAGTCACAGAGACAATGCGCGCTCCACCAGAAAGCAACCTCTGCATTGTTGACCGGAGCCTCGAGTACTGCACGGTAATACAAGTCTGAGCCTGCCGCTGCTGACTGTTCTGAAGTCCGAGGGATGTGATCGCAAAAATGCGCTCGTCAGTAGACATCCGCACCGCTGCGCCGACCCGCATGTGCTTCACCTGTTGTATAGATGGGGCGACTATAAGCGCTCACCTGGGCAAGGTCGTGTCACCCTGAACTTAAGATAACTGTAGCCTCCCGCTCTCCTGAGTAGAGAGGTTCAAAGTGGAGATTTACCTCTTTTAGGATGTCAGCTGATTCCTTCCCAGCTCGGCTCCCGATCTTTATTTGGTGTCACTTCAGGGTCTCATACAGCGCGCCGACTTCGGCGAAACCAGCGCCGGACACTCCCTTCCGGACCATAAACCGATCGAGCAGACTATCGAATGTCTGCCGTGGGGCGTCCGGCGGCTTGCAGCACAGCTCCATACACATCTTTCAAAACGGGAACTCTGGTTGGTACTCACTGACTACGAGCACCTAAGCAACTTCATCCCCAACCTGGCAAGCAGCCAGATATTAAACCGCAGTGGCAACCGTATTCATTTGCATCAGATTGGCAGCCAGCAGCTTCTCGGCTTGCGTTTTTCTGCCACAGTTGAGCTAGAGCTGGTAGAACATTACCCGGAGGGACTAATTTTGTTCCATATGCTGAGGGGGGACTTCCGGCGTTTTGAGGGAGCGTGGAGAATACGTTCACTACCCAAAAGTGACACTACCCTTCTTCTTTATGAACTTACCGTACAAGCTTGTACAGGAATGCCTATCAGGATAATTGAGCAGCGGCTTCGTGAGGATCTCACTGCTAATTTGATGGCTGTCCATAAGGAAGCACAGCAGCGCGCAGCAGTCGGGTAAGCATTGCCAAGTACCAGCACAGAGCTCAGGTTTATTCCTTAGGTATAGAGCTCAGTTTCCGGTAATAGTGGCATATACCCCCAAGGGGATTCGAACCCCTGTCGCCTCCGTGAAAGGGAGGTGTCCTGGGCCTCTAGACGATGGGGGCGAGGCTATAAACACAGGTAGGCGTGACTCCTAACCATAGTAGAGAAAATTACGGGTCTGTCTGACTGTCCGTCAACCCGGTGCCAGCTTCTAGCCCTTGTCCCTGCCAAACTGGGATAGTGAAGTGGAAGCAGGCACCATGTTTTGGTTCAGAGACTACCCAGATTCTGCCCCCGTGAACTTCTACGATGCGTCGACATACCGATAGTCCAACGCCAAATCCAGAGGTTCCACCGGATGTCTGAGGCAAGCGTACCCGATCTAGGAAGATCCGGTGTTGTTCTTGCTCAGGGATGCCAGGGCCGCTGTCACTAATGCTTACCTGTACTCTCTGGCTAGTACGGTGTAACATTGCTAATGATATTCTACCTCTGTCTGGAGTGTATTTAAGCGCGTTTTCCAATAAGTTGAGTAGGACCTGACGCATCCGACGCTGGTCTGCATACACGTTCGGCAGATCTGCCGGGATATCTGTGTTAATCGCGATGCCTCGCCTTAGCCACAGCTTCTCAAGTTCGAGGATGACTTCAGCAGCGACTACAGCAAGATTAAGTCGCTGGGGATGAAATAGGGCTTCCCAGCAAGTACTGCCAACCTCAAGCAGGTCTCTAGAAAGCAGCTCAATTTCCTCAAGTCTCCGTTGCAGCACATCCTGCAGTTGCACAGCATTGATTTGTCCTAGCCGTTCGCTTTGCAAGGCTAGGGTCGCTGCTGTCAGCGGTGTTCTTAGCTCGTGAGCGACCATGCGTAGAAGGCGTTCCTGTCCCTCCAGACGGTCTATTAGGGTCTCATTCTCCTGACGAAGCACCAGTAATTGATCTTCGAGCTGAAGCTCACGTTGGGTCCTGCTGCCATCTAGCTCTGTTGGCTTCAGGCTTAACCCCAGTTCGCTGACAACTTCATCCTGCTTCCATCTTGGCAACCAGACACGGAGTTGCTGGAGGATACTGCTACCAGCAAAGATCTGCTTAGGTGCTGGAGCCATCTTAATCAACGCCGGGGTAACGACTAAGCGATGAAGCTCTAGCAGCTCAGGCTGGTCCTCGGGGTCGGCTAACTGTAGCGAGATATCGAAACCGCAGTCCTCAGTCTGCAGATACTGGACTAGTGAGCGGAGATCTCCACGGGACAGGTGATAACGGCCCGCTACCAAAAGGAGTTGTAGCTGCTGGCGCAAATTGGAATCGACGCCATTCACAGACCAGCCAGAATCTCAGGTATACCTTATGGGTTTTTGGTCTGTTCGTCAGAACTATCTCAGATAATTGGTATCAAAATGTTGCTATAGCACTTCTATTGTCCTCTTCTCGCGGTGAGAGCAAACATCATGCCATCCTGCAGCTTACATCGTAGCTAGTAGTAACTTATAACACCTTAACACATAATCTTAGTCTCCGACATTCACATAGTCGGCACTTCTTGCTCATGGCAAGTAGTAGGAGCCAGCTAAACCGCTAACTTCTGAACTCTAAAAGCTAGGGCCAGTTCAGATTCATTGTACGTTTTGATATGGTGATATCGTTCAAAATAGTGCAGCATGGCTTGGACCCACACCAAGTTTAGTTGTCAAAACCTCTCCTTCATCTGTGCAAGGCTGTGATAGCACCACTTTTGCTGGCAACTCCGCTTAGTTTAATGGTGCCTGTTGTCATGGCTAGAGATGCCACGGATTCTAAGTCTGCAAGCAACGATGATATTTTTCTCTACAGTGGAATTGGATCATCTTACGTCTGTAATGCTCGAGCCGCTGGCATAGAATTTCCCAAAGCAGTAGGGATTGCAGCTGCAACTTATGTACAGGTCTTGAACGGGCGTCATGGGGGTCAGGTCGCATCTGCTGGCAACGAAAAGCTTAGCAATGAACAGTTATTTGCTGGAGCAGAGTTTCAGGTAATCACCGGTGCCCTTCAGTACTGCCCAAAGGATGTACCTACCGATGTCAAGTCTAGGGTTGAAGAAGCTATCAAGAGAACAAAACAAAAAGCTAGTGAGTGACATCTCACACCGACATGTCACTGATAGCAGTGACATGTCAGGATCAATGCAGTGAAGTTCTAACCAAACTGATGACAACTCCCGGTACAACAGTCTACCTAGAAGACTATTGCCCCTTCCCATGGCAAATTCCAGTAATTCTCCTGGACATCCAAATACATAGTTCAGAGGTTGTCGTTATCAGCGAGTTGCTCTGTGAACCCCTTACCAGTGGCAATATAGAGCCGTTGCAACTTTGTGGGGTCGATCTAATGCTTGACTCCATTTCTATAGATGGTGAGTTGCTCAATGCAGAAAACTACCGTTTTGACGGTACAAAGCTAACCATTTTTCAGCAACCGTCTAGTACCTTTTGCCTACAGACACGTTGCCGTATTGATCCTTTCCACAACAGCTCACTCGAAGGTCTTTACATCAGCGGCAATATACTTAGCACCCAATGTGAGGCCCAGGGCTTTCGCCGCATTACCTTCCATCCAGATCGCCCAGATGTGCTCAGCCGATTTAGAGTTCGCATAGAAGCTGAACGCTATAGCTATCCAGTACTATTGTCCAATGGTAACCTAGTCTTCTCAGGGTTACTAGAATCTGACCCTTCTCGTCATGTAGCTATCTGGGATGATCCTTTTCCAAAACCATCCTATCTATTTGCTCTTGTCGCAGGCAACCTTAGGGAGGTACGCAGTTGCTTTACTACATTTTCTGGCCGCGAGGTAACTCTACGTTTACATGTAGAGCCTGGTGATGAGCCTTACACATTACACGCTATGGAGTCCTTAAAACGCTCTATGGCCTGGGATGAGCGTGTCTATGGTCTTGAATATGACCTGGATGAGTTTAACACTGTTGCAGTGCGTCACTTTAACATGGGTGCAATGGAGAATAAAAGCCTGAACATCTTTAACTCAAAGCTGATTCTTGCTGATGCAGAGATAGCCACAGATTCCGAACTTGAGCGAATTGAGAGTGTTATTGCCCATGAATACTTCCATAACTGGTCTGGTAATCGTGTTACATGTCGTGATTGGTTCCAACTCTCCCTAAAAGAAGGACTTACTGTCTTTAGAGACCAGTGCTTTACCGCTGATTTACACTCGGAAGCCCTCAAACGCATTGAGGATGTCAGCTTCCTGCGCAATATGCAGTTTCGTGAGGATGCTGGACCAACTGCTCATCCAGTTAAACCGGAGGCCTATCAGGCTATCGATAACTTTTACACGACGACAATTTATGAGAAAGGAGCAGAGCTCATAAGAATGTTGCGTACTTTGCTGGGCTTCGAAAAATTTATGGAAGGGGTCCGTCATTATTTTCGGAGTTATGATGGTACTGCTGCTACGACTGAGCAATTTGTAAGTACCGTAGCAAGTAGCGCTTTAACAAGCAGAGGAATATTAGACTTTGACTGCAAACAGTTCGAGCGCTGGTATTATCAAGCTGGTACACCTCATGTATATATTCAACGGATTTGGGAAGCTAGCGGTGGCACTTTGACTTTGAAAATAAGACAATACACACCACCTACTCCGGGTCAACCGGTAAAAGAGCCGCTAGTTATTCCAATCTTGTGGGCATTAATAGGCTGTGACGGACGACTTGGGGATGAACATCTACTGGTAATGAGCCAAGAGGAACAAGAAGTAGTAATCAAAGGGTTACCCCAAAAAGGACAACCTCCCGCCCTGTCGCTATTCCGAAACTTCTCAGCGCCTGTGTTGTGGTATCTAGAGATGGGGGAAGACGAGCTCTTCCATTTGTTATCTAATGATGATGATCCCTTTGCACGCTGGGACGCTGCACAACGGCTCTGGAAGCGTTTGCTACTTGCTAAAGCTGACAAAACAACTATAGCTTCGTTAGAAGAACAGATGGTTGCAGCAATAGGACTACTGCTTGAGGCAAGTCGTGGAAGTGACTCTGGTATCTTGGCTGCCCTAATGTCTTTCCCCGGAAGCGCCGAACTAGAGGCCATGCAAGACCAAGCTGATCCATTGGGGCTTTACATGGCGGCTAGCGAGTTGCGCGAGGCTTTTGGCAAACGACTTGCCGAGTCACTCCGGCAGCGACTAGAAGCCACGCGAGCGTCATTAGTGCAAGTATGGCCGCAAGGACAACAGGAGCGTCGGCTTACTGGAGTTATCTGGAGTTGGCTAGCCGCTGCTGGCGACTTATCCGTAAGACGTGAGTCATTAGAGGCTGTAAAAGGATCATCTATGACTCTCTCACGAGCGGCCCTCCGTGCTCTCCAACCTCTCGATTGTCCTGAGCGAGAAGAAGCACAACAAGTGTTTCATGACCGTTGGCTAAAGCGTCCCGTGATTTTTGATTCGTGGTTCGCATTGGAGGCATCAACACCTCGTCGAAACGGTCTTGAGAGGGTAGCAATGCTATTGCAGCATCCCTGCTTTGATCCGATGGTACCCAGCACTGTGCGTGCCGTCCTAGGTGGGCTAGCTTCTAATCCTCCTGTCTTCCACTCAGAGGATGGAAGTGGATACCGCTTTATGGCAGAGCAGATCATTGCTCTAGACAGACGTAACCCAATTACAGCATCACGTCTTGCCAAGGTTTTTAGTCCCTGGCGCAGCTATGCACCGGCACGACAATGTCTTATTTGGGAATCTCTTGAAATGTTGGCTGCAGCTGACCTATCCGTCAATACTCTTGAGATAGTAACGATGTTGCAAGCTGGACAACCCCCATCTGTAATATGATTAACTAGCCTAGGTCAGTCTATGAAGCAGGGGTATGCCTAGCACAGTGGTTGAAGGCAGAAATGCTGGCTCTTAAATGATTGGTCCATCATGTCGAGGCCCAGACAATATTATCATCGGCGTGGTAGGCAAGTTATTAATCGATCATAGGGATATGAGTGGAGTTAAGCTGAGGTCGTCCTTAGTTAATTAGTTCCTAGGACTCTGTCAAGAGTCGGCCTCAGCGGAACATCGAACTGACAGAGCTTTCTTCATGAATACGCCAGATCGCCTCACCGAGCATATCAGCAACTGATAGGACTTGTAGCTGTGGAAACACGCGTGAGGGACCAATTGGTATACTGTTGGTCACAACTACCTGTTCGAATAAACCCTTTTCAGTTAGCCGCTCGCTTGCAGGTGGAGAGAAGACAGCGTGTGTAGCGCAAGCAATCACGCGCCGGGCACCTTTTTGCCTTAAGAGACGCGCACCGGAACAGATAGTGCTAGCTGTATCAATCATATCATCGATCAATATTGCGGTGCGCATATCTACGTCGCCGATCACAGTTAGGCTTTCAGCAAGATTATGCCCTGTGCGCCGCTTGTCTATAATTGCTAAAGGTGCATCATTCATCTGTTTAGCGAAGGCTCGAGCTCGGGCTACTCCTCCTACGTCTGGTGAAACAACTACCACTTCTCCCAGGTCTTGAGCAGAGAGGTAATCGACAAGCACAGCTGATCCGTAGATGTGATCACAGGGGATATCAAAATATCCTTGGATCTGCGCAGAGTGCAGATCCATCGCCAGGACCCTATCGACACCAGATTGGACAAGTAGGTTGGCAGTGAGCTTAGCTGTGATCGATTCTCGGCCTGCAGTCTTGCGGTCCGCGCGTGCATAGCCATAGTACGGGACTACTGCAGTGATCTGCCTAGCTGATGCGCGTCGGCAAGCATCAACCATGATTAGCAATTCCATCAGGTTGTCATTGACCGGGGCGCAGGTTGGCTGAACTAGGAAGACATCGCAGCCGCGGATGGATTCCTGGATTTGAACGTACAGCTCACCGTCAGCAAAGCGCTTGGACACGCGCGGGCCATCAGGAATGCCTAAATAGGTAGCGATCTCATGTGCAAGGACGGGGTTGGAACTACCGCTGAAGAGGCGCAGGCGATGAATGTCGCTGTTGATCTTGACCTGCTCGGTACGGGCTGCAGTCAGAAAACTGGTCACGGCGCCCGCAAACGTGATCTAGATCTCCCTCGATGGTAAGGGCTAAGGGAGCTTCTAACTCACTATTTCGAGACCTAAAGATTCTGCGTAGAATCCTGCCATGCGGCGATTACCACCAGTACTGATCAGTGCAGGCCCACTCTCATGTTTGCGCCAGTCAGCAGCTTCATCCCAGTTGACTGAAGAGCTTGGCGTTTCGTTAAAAAGCTTTGCTATTGGGGCAGAGAACCCATCATGGCTCGATTCTGAGGGCAACAAGGTCCTACTGCAGCTTTGTGGTGATGCAGCAGCTGCGGGAGCTGTGGATTCTTCTAGCTGCCTTGAGATACTGGCATTGCGGCAGCAACCTGTGGTGATCCTTGTGCCTGCGTGCGAGGATGGAACAATTCCAGGTATTGCACCAGCCTACGTTGCTCTCTGTAAACAACTCAGTGTCCGACTCATTGGCCTGGTTCAGCTTGGTGGATCTTGGAAGCCAGATGAACGACGTCGCGATGGATTGCCCTGGTGCGGCTGGATTCCTGAGATATCTCCAATCTCTGATATTGGAGATCAAGAAGCTCTTGCCAACTTGGCTGATGTGATGTCACAGCGCCTAGCGCTAATCAGGGATACTTTGGCCAAAGTGGTTTCGTAAGTCCAGGTGCAAGCTGCCTCAGTACTTGCTTTCCTGTCCTTGGAGCTAGAGGAAGCTGATGGTACAGAGCAGATTGATCACTGCTTAACATAGCTGCGGCCAAGCTTAGCCACTCCTCTCGAGTCACATCGCTCTGAACCTCGTTAGCGAGAGTATGTAGTAGAGTTGGCAGCAGCACTAGGGTGCTGGGTAAGCGCAGTCGTGCCTCTATTCCTTGGAGCAAGATTCGTTGTCGTTGCCGTCGACCAGACTCATCCAAGTTGTTCTGGCGGAAACGAGTCAGTTGCTCAGCTTGGTTACCACTCAGAGCTTGGCGTCCTGCCTGAAGGTTGATAATGTAACTCTGGGCGCGGTCTTGCCACTGATAAGATCTCGGTAGACTTATTTCTACTTTTCCAAGACCATCGACAATTAATCTCAAGGCCCTTCTTGATAAGACAGCATAACGGCGCGGCTCATCGCTCGGTAATCCTACAAGTTCAGATATAACATCAGAAGTGAGAGCAACTCCACCATACTTGTAAGCAGCGCTTAAAGGTTGAATCTTATCCAGCCCAGGTAACCACACGCCTAATTCTGTTGGGAGTTGCAGTAGCTGTAGGGGCCCTCTTGGCGTTACCTGCAAAAGCATGAGCGCGTCAGCATTTGCAGGTCCACTCGGCGCAGCCCGATTATTGAAATCGGTTAGTGCATCGGTATCGATACCAATCACTAGGAGAACAACCGGAGTCTTGGGCAAAGGGGCCAGCGCAACGGCATAGCCTTCTCGCGTGGCTACTCGGTCTAATCTTGGCCAAACTAGGCCTAGCATCGAAGCTACAAGCCAGAAACTACCAGTGGCGATGATGAGCCGAAGGACCACCTGAGTCACTTACCGAGCCAATCAATGTCGAAGCCTAGTAGCAGACAGCCAAGCGACATCTAACTATATGATACCCAAGTAAGCTTAAGGCTAATGCATTTCTTGTCCAGAGTTTTTTTACTAGTGTGTTTATCTAGAGTAGCTTGACGCACATGATGACTAATTCTGCAGCTAGCCATGATTTTCGCTATCGCTCCCCTAGTCAAGTGCGTGTAGTAATTTTTGGTGCAACTGGTTATATTGGACGCTTTGTAACATACGAACTGCTTAAGCGTGGCTACCAAGTCATAGTTTTCGCCCGTGAGTACAGTGGTATTGATGCTAATCTGGGCCGACATGAGGTGATCAAACAATTTGCTGGTGCCAGTGTCTGCTTTGGCGATGTAACTGACGCAGCCTCAATCGCCAATGGTGCTTTTTCCGAGCCTGTTGATGTGGTCATATCCTGCTTAGCTTCACGTAGTGGTGGGCGGCAAGATTCCTGGGCCATTGACTATCAGGCGACGCTCAATACCCTCTTAGAAGGTATTAATGCTGATATAAAGCATTTTATACTTCTCTCAGCTATTTGCGTACAGAAACCAGAGCTTGCGTTTCAAAAGGCAAAGCTTGCTTTCGAGAAAGCTCTTTGCACCCAGACAAAGATTACTTGGTCTATTGTTCGGCCAACTGCTTTTTTCAAGAGCCTTAGTGCTCAAGTAGAACTATGCAGGCGTGGTAGTCCTTATATAATGTTCGGTGACGGCAAACTAACTAGCTGCAAACCCATTAGCGAAGGCGACTTAGCTAGCTTCATTGTAGACTGCATACAGGAGCAGAACCGAATTAACCAAATCTTGCCGATTGGTGGTCCTGGACCAGCACTTTCAACTCTTCAGCAGGCAGAAACATTGTTTCGCGCCTTAAAACGCCCCCTGCGAACTGTTTCTGTGCCTATAACTTTTATGGATGGGGCTGTTGGCATCTTTGATAGATTAGCAAAGTTGTTTCCCTATCTCGAGAACCAAGCAGAATATGCACGAATCGGGCGCTACTACGCTAAGGAATCTATGTTGATCTGGAACGAGAAGCAGCAATGCTATGATGAGAGTCTCACTCCATCTACTGGTAAAGATACGCTAGAGGACTTTTTTGGGCGTGTTGTTCGGGATGGCTTAGCTGGTCAAGAGCTAGGAAAAGCAGGCATTCCAGGTGTTAATATCATCAAGGGTTTGAGTCAACGGATCAGAAAAGCTAACAACTTAGTTTGATGCATCAGCGACAAGTGCAAAGAGTACGCTCGAGCGGAATTCTGCTACACCCAACTGCCTTGCCTGGTTCCCCAGTTTGTGGCACGCTCGGCCAGCCAGCTCGAGACTGGATAAACTCGCTCCATCGCCATAACACTGGCGTATGGCAAGTTTTACCCCTAGCCCCACCGGATAGCACAGGTTCGCCATACAGTTCACCATCTAGCTTTGCATTAAATCCATGGCTACTAGATGCTATGGATCTTGTGGATGAGGGATTTCTCACAACTGCGGCTCTTTTGGATCTTCCTGGCGAGGATTATGGTTACAGTGCTGAAGTAAACACGTTAGACTTTTCTCTGGCACAGAGCCGTGCACTAGCACTAGCAAGTTGCCTTCAGCGATTCTGGGAACACCAGAGTCAGGAGCGGAAGCAAGTTTTCACTGCTTGGTCTGCTCGTCAGCCATGGCTTGAGGATCATGTCAGTTTCATGGAGCTTCGACGTCAACATGGTGATTTGCCATGGTGGGAGTGGCCTAAGCCCTTTGCGCGCCGCTGTCATCGTACCTTGCGGGAATGGGCCCTGCACAATCAGTCTCTACTGCTAGCGCAGCGCCTCTTACAGTGGCATCTTGATCGACAGTGGCAAGCCATAAGACGCCATGCTGCTGAACAGGGTATACTCTTATTCGGCGATCTACCATTCTATGTAGCACGTGACAGTAGTGATGTTTGGAGCCAGCCACATCTGTTCTCTATACAGAGTGATGGATCACTACATTCTCAGAGTGGTGTGCCACCAGACTATTTCTCCAGTACTGGTCAACTTTGGGGAACTCCAGTTTACCGCTGGCAACGTCACCAATCTAACCGATTTACCTGGTGGCGCAATAGGTTGAACCGTCAGTGGCAGCTGGTCGATCTGCTCAGGCTAGATCATTTTCGTGCTCTTGCATCCTATTGGTGTATTCCTGGTAAAAACGTCAGCGCGCAAAAGGGAAACTGGCATCAATCCCCAGGTTATTCTCTATTGAGTCACCTACGGAATGATATTTTAGGATCGCTTCCAATCGTGGCCGAAGATCTTGGCATTATTACACCAGAGGTGGAGGATCTCCGTGACCAGTTCTCTCTGCCTGGGATGAAGATTTTGCAGTTTGCGTTTGATGGCAACCCTGACAATCCCTATCTTCCAGAAAATATCCACGGGCCGCGCTGGGTTGTCTATACTGGTACACATGATAACCCCACTAGTATTAGCTGGTGGAATAATCTTGACCAGCAGTCAAAAAGCTCCATAATCTCGCGTGTTGGCAGGCCAATCGTCTCACCTGGCTGGCAGCTTTTGGAATTAGGTCTGGCTTCGAATGCTGCTCTTGTAATAACTCCACTCCAGGATCTTCTCCATCTTGATGATCGAGCCCGATTCAATACCCCAGGAACAGTCTGCGGCAACTGGTGCTGGCGTCTCCACCTTCAGATCACAGATCAGGATTTGCAAGGAGCTCTGCAAGGCTACGGTGAGCGAAGCAGAGCCTGGGACCGTTCACGATCTGATGCTTGTAAGCTTGTGGCACCTGACTGTGGCTGGCCTAGCCAGTAGTTACTAGTAGGGCGATTTGCTAGGGCAGGTAGCTCACGACCATCCCAGATCAAACGATCACCATCTCTGAGTGGTGGCCGGATAGTTAGTTCAAGAGGACCTTGCAATTGAAACATCAGATTTCCCTGAGCAGTTTGCAAGTTTGCATGGTCTCCTCCAGCACTACTGATTTGCAGCTGGCGAGGTTCTCGGAGCATCAGTTGCAAAATCCTCGTGCTAGAAACTTTTATTCTTGAGGTGTCTGCTGGCCTGTACTGCTGATAGCTACTGTGCAGAGATAAATTTCTGTGTGGGTTGAAGTTGTCGCTAGTAGCAGCAACTCTGCCATCTCTTGATCGGTTACTTAATGGAATTGGCTGCAGGCTGAGCATGTTTGAGGCAGCTAGCTGACGCTGCTGCTGGTTCAGGCCATATAGTGTGGCTAGCATTACAATGCCGTAAATCACGTTGCCCCACCAGGTAGTGAATATATCGACACTATCGATCTTGGGCCAACGATAATTGTTCCTTTCGCAAGTGTCTTGCTGAAGCGGTCGTCCTGGCAGTGCTTCGCTGAGACAACCAGGGGGCATGTCAAGATGCTGCTCTAGAAGAGGGAGCATAGAGCTCAAGTAAGCATGCTCAGGTAAACGGTCACTCCATCCTCGCTCAATTGCCTCGAGAACCGGGATTGTGATCCGTGTTTCTCGAGCAAGATCCCTCAGGCTTAGTCCGCGAGACTCACGATAGTCTCGCAAGGCTCGTCCGGCTGCAATCAATGGGTCCTCCGCTTGACTGCTGATATGTAGCCTCTATCAGGACTTAGGCAATACTGCCAAGAAGTTTTCAGTCGCGCACCAGCCTGGTTGTTGTCAACAGGAGAGACCATTCTGATGTGCGTAGTCGCCGCCATCTTCCCTCTGCTAAGCCATTAAGATTTAGGTGTGCTATTGCAGTGCGCTGCAGATCCTGTACTGGATGCCCAAGCACCTGTGCAATTCTACGGATCTGGCGTTTTCGTCCCTCTCTCAATTTCACCTCTAGCAGGCTTTTGTTGCTTCGGCGGTCCCTGCGCTGGATAGTCACAGTTGCAGGCATAGTAATTCGGCCATCAAGAATTACTCCGTCTTGCCAACGCCTTAGACTTTGTTTTGAGGGGTTTCCCCGAACCCAAACTCTGTAGATTTTAGTATGTCCGTAGCGGGGATGCGTAAGCCTCAGAGTAATGTGTCCTTGATTAGTTAAAAGTATTAAGCCGCGACTATCTACATCAAGACGGCCAACTGGGTGCATACCTGCACGCTCAGGAGCTGGAAGGAGGTCGAGCACAGTAATCCTCCTTCGATAATCGTGACAGCTACATATAACGCCACTAGGCTTGTTAAGCAGCACCACAGATGGTGGTTTAGGTATACGTAGCGGCTGACCATCAATACGGATATCGTCATAGTCAGGATCAGCACAATGGCCTATTCGTGCCTGCTGCGCGTTTACAATTACTCGTCCCTCCTGTAGCAATTTCTCGGCCCGCCGACGTGAGCAAGTGCCAGAGGCGGAGATTAGTTTCTGTATACGTTCTTTTACCATGCTATCAAGATCCTTTTCCGACTAAATGCTTCTCTTGGGGAGTGCCAATTCCATGCTTGTACCACCATCAGGATGGTTGCGTGCTTCAATGCGGCCTCCATGATTGATAGCTATTTGCTGTACGATCGCTAGCCCAAGACCACTGCCGCAGCGATCTGATCGTGCTCGCGAAGGGTCTCCCCGGTAAAAACGTTGGAACATGTTAACAAGATCGGCATCGCTAAGACCAGGACCATGGTCACGTATGGACAGCAACCACCAACCTCCACTGGAAAGAATCTTGACTTCAACTTGATCACCATTTGGTGAATAACGAAGTGCATTATCGAGCAAGTTAAGGACCGCACGATGTAGCCGCAGCTGGTCACCAACCATCAGGCCAGGCTCATCCGTCTTAATCTCCAGACTTACGTTGTGCTGATCAGCAAGAGGGCGGATGCTGTTCCAGGCACTTTCAACTAGATCAATCAGGGCTAGTACAGAATATGAACCATTGTTGCAAGGCAAGCTGTTTTCTAGCCTGGAAAGTTCTAGAAGATCTTCCACCATTAATTTTAGGCGTCTAAGTTCTTTCTGAAGGCGTTCAACTAGAATTAACTCATCTTCTGTGAGGGTAGTTTCTAGTCGGTCACTAATGAGCATCAAAGCCGTCAATGGTGTCTTAAGCTCATGGGCAACATCGCTGACCCAGCGTGCCTGATGTTGTTGCTGTGCCTCGAGAGAACGTCGACTCTGAAGCAGGATAAGTAACCACTCATTCGCACCTGGAAGAACGAGAGCCTCAAGCGGGTCACCCTGGTAATCCCATTCAATCCGTTGTTGTCGCCGTTGATCGAGAGCGCTCAGGACTGCATCTTCCAATTCAGGGATTGCCAAAGCCTCTTTAAGAAGTCGGCCACGTACGAAGAAGTGTCTGGAGATTTGTAGCAGCCGTTCAGCACGGGAATTGATGTAAGCAATTCTCAGATCAGGGGTAAGTATCAACCATCCCTGTGTAGCGGCATCAATCCAAGCCAATAGCTGTGGGGCACTTAGCGCAGCGTCAGCAATCCACCTCTCAGTTTGTGTCAATTTTTTTGATTGTTGCACCCTATTTGTTATGGCTAGGCCGAGACCAATGCCAAGAACTGTTCCGAGAGCTGTCTGGAGAAGCGTCAAGTTCAACCAAATCGGTAGCCGAAGCCTCGGACAGTACGTATGTGACGTGGTGAGGATGGATCTTCCTCAATCTTCTCGCGCAGCCATCGTATATGAACATCTACAGTCTTTGTGTCACCGATGAAGTCAATTCCCCAGATCTTCTCGAGAAGTTGATCACGGCTCCAAACACGCCTAGGGTTCCGTATAAACAGGTCCAGGATTTTGTGCTCCTTTGGAGATAGATTTAAATCTCGCTCGTCGCGAGTGACTCGGCATTCCTGTGCATAGAGGCAGAGGTTTTCATGGCGAAATACCTCTGCAAAGGATATTTGTCGTGCACGGCGTAGTAGGGCATAACAGCGTGCAACAAGTTCGCGTAAACCAAAAGGTTTGACAAGGTAGTCATCAGCACCGACTTCGAGACCAAGTACGCGGTCAGCTTCACTGTCCCGGGCGCTAATAATCAAGATAGGGGTGGTATTGTCAAGCCTGCGCAGCTGGCGGCAGAGGTCAAGGCCCCCTAGACCTGGCAGCATCAAGTCCAGGATAAGAAGATCAATAGTTTTAGTTTCCTTAGCAGTCAGACAGGCGAGAGCATCAGTACCATTGGCACATGCCACAATCTCGAAACCTTCAGCGCGCAGAACCTCTTCCACGGTTGCACGGATACTGTTGTCATCCTCAACGATGAGTAATCGAGCTGTGCTGATAGCAGGTTTTAAAGCACTTGGACCTGCAGCGGCCACGTAGAGACCCAGAACTTCTGCACATTCTGGCTGCAGCTTACAACAAGTGGAGAATGTCTCAGCATCTAGCATGATCTAACACTTAAGTATCGCAGCCTACAGGGAGAGGGTCCGGGTATTCATAAACCACCAGATGTTGAGGCGCTAGAGCGGTCCTGCTGGTGCGTAATCAGATAGATCGTGTCATCCAGGCAGACATATGCTGCTACCGTGTATGTCTAGTCAGTAGACTCTGGCAGTACAAGTTCGGCAAGTGGGGCAAGCTCCCCTAAGTACTAGCTATGCATTTTCAGGGCAACACACAAGATCTTGATTGTGTTGTACTGTCTTCACCTAACCTAGCCTCTAAAAGAACTCGTCAAAGTTGTCAAAGTCAACAGCACGAAAGTTACCACTTTCTACCTGATGCATTAACCCCTCTAGCTGTGCCCAAAGAGCTCCACCTGTGGCCAGGGAAAGAAGTAACGAAACTAGTATAGCTGCTCCGGGCACAAAGCCGAACACCTGCAAAGATCCACCTATGAATAGTGTAACTCCTAATAGTATCCCTGCATAGCTAAGACTTGTTTCAGTACTCTTGAGTGGCAGCATTGTCAATCTGTCTTGCTTCCACTTGTCTAAGCGGTCTTGGATAAGGCGAGAAAAAGTAAAGCCACAGATTATAGCAATGACTAAGCCAAGTCCTGCTAGCAAATATGGGGGTTGTGGTAAAGTAGGAAAGTTTGGTATAGCATCTCCCAGTCTCAGATCTTCGGTTAGATTGGCAAGTTCAGCGGAGCTGATTGAGGCTATTACCATAGTGCTGTATTAGGTCTGTCCAAACTTAGGTGAAACTCTATTGACTGGCGCAGATTACCTAAGTTGCGAGCGGATTCAGACCTTGCAACATACCTCCAGCAATCTTTCTAGGGTCAAAGGTACGACGCAGAAGTAGGAATAGGGCATAAATATCCTCGGTGTTCAGGCGGTTGTCGCGAATCAACGTCAGTAAAAGTCGGCGGCGAAGGTCCGCACCATTGGAGCTTAACAGTAGACGCATGCCGGCACTTGCTACCGGTAGCAGCTCAGCTCCGGGGGATGATGATGCATCTTGACGGCTTGCTACTTTTAGTAGACTCTCAAGCCGCTCTAGGCGCAGGTGCCCCTTAGAGTTGAAGAGAACCTCTAGAAGCTTGTCACGCATTTCACTAGTGTCGCCTGCTAGTAGGCGTCTTGCGATATAAGGATAAGCAACAGCAACTATTTTGAAAGAGGGATCAAGTCGTAAGGCTAGACCTTCCTGACTGACAACTGCTCGAATAATTAGTGCAAAACGGGCTGGGACACGGAAGGGATAATTATACATCAATTCTGAAAAGCGGTCTGTGATTGCCTTAAAGTTGAAAGACCCGACTGAGTCTCCCAAGCTTCCGCCTAGAACCTCTTCCAGAGCAGGGACAATTAGACTGAGGTCAGCCTCCGGTGTCAAAAATCCTAGCTCTTGGAAGTCCCTTGCTAAAGCTGTAAAGTCTCGGTTGATTAAATGAACTACCGCTCCTGTTAAGATTAGTCGGTCATGGTCTGAAATCGAATCCATCATGCCGAAGTCGACATAAGCAAGATGGCCAAAATCACCTGTGCGGCCACTAAGCGCGAAGAGATTACCAGGGTGTGGGTCAGCATGGAAATACCCGAACTCAAGTAGTTGCTGAAGGCTGCTAATTACACCAGTGTAAATCAGAGCAGTAGGGTCCAATCTCTGAGCACGGAGTTCTTGCCGTTCACGCAGCTTGGTGCCATGTACCCAACTAGTTGTGAGAACTCTCTGTGATGAGAAGAGATGCTCAACACAAGGTATAGTAACGGTTGGATTGTTTGCAAAAAGAGTAGCAAAACGTCTAGCATTGGCAGCTTCCTTCAAATAGTCAATCTCCTCAAATAAGCTGCGGCCAAACTCGTCGATTATTTCCCCTAGGCCTACACCTAGGTTAAGTGGCAGTAGCGGTGCTACCACAACTGCGAATAGACGAATCAGAACTAAATCCCGACGTAATATGAATGTCAGGTCAGGCCGCTGAACTTTTACGGCAACATAGTGATTGCTGTGCAGCCGTGCCCGATATACCTGCCCTAGACTAGCTGCGGCTACGGGCACATCAGGAAAGTCTAGAAATAATTGATCTGCCGGTGATCCCAACTCACTCTCGATAATTGCTAGGGCAACCGCATGGTCGAATGGAGGCAGGTCATCCTGAAGTTTGGTCAGTTCATCCAACCAATCACGACGAATTAGATCGGGGCGCGTGGAAAGCGCTTGCCCCACCTTGATGAAGCAAGGACCCAATCGTGTAAGTGTCTTCAGCAACTTGCTGGCCAGTTTCCTCTGCACATGCGGGTCCTTGCTACTTCCCTGTACAAAGAGCGTGAGCGCAAGACCTAACAGTGCGGTCAGTATTTGTAGAAGCCTTGGTAGGGCTATTAGGGGGCGGAATAGTAGCCAGCGGAAATCCCTGGCTGCGTCATAACGGGTTGCTGGTGCCCTTTCTAGAGCTACAGCTCCCTGGTGGCTCGATGCAGGCAAGACCTTGGAATCGCTGGGCCTCAAACTTTAGTAACACGTCGCAGTTATCATGATGATCCAGCGTGCACTTCGTTGTGCTGGCAGGCGCGGCGACTGGCTACACCTACCTGCACATTGTGGTGGGAGGGGGTTACCGCCTGAGATACGTACTTTGCTTCACCGTCGTGCTGGAATCTGGGACCTACCCGAGCTCCCAGGGTTTGGCGGACCACTTGAACCCAGTGGAGCTGTTGCTAAAAGTCAGCAGTGGGCTGCTGAATCAATGGATGCGGGGCGCGCCTGGTACGGCGTCAATGGTGCAACTGGTTTGCTCCAAGCAGGACTGCTGGCGATCACTTGTCCAGGGGAAGCAGTGCTGATGCCGCGTAATGTGCATTGCAGTCTGATTCAAGCCTGTGTTCTAGGGGGGATTATTCCAGTACTCTTCGATTTGCCCTTTTTAGAGGACCGCGGTCATGCCGGTGTCCCCAACCGTGACTTGCTAGAGCGAGTAATTAGAAATCTTGTTACTACAACAGCAATACAAAATCCAGCCGCTGCTGTATTAGTACATCCAACCTACCAGGGTTATGCTGCTGATCTCAAACCACTAATTCATCTTCTTCACGATAAGGGTTTGCCAGTGCTGGTGGATGAGGCTCACGGCTTCCACTTTGCCTGCCTCACTAAGCCTGCGCTTCCTACTTCTGCGCTAGATGCAGGAGCAGATATGGTAGTTCATTCCCTGCATAAGTCTGCTGCTGGTCTAGGACAAACCGCTGTGCTCTGGTTGCAAGGAAATCGCGTAGACCCTAATCGTGTTGAGCGCTCGCTTAATTGGTTTCAGACTAGCAGTCCCAGTGCACTCTTGCTGGCTTCCTGTGAAGCAGCCCTGAGTATTTGGCAGCTGCCTTCCGGTCGCCGTCATTTATGCCGCTGTCTCGAAGAGGCCCAAGTGATTGCTACTTACTTAAGACATCATGGTGTTCCCCTGCTGTCTACTAACGACCCACTACGGCTGGTTGTTCACACTGCTTCAGCTGGGTTCAACGGTCTCGATGCAGATGATTGGCTGGTCAGAAGACAGATCGTTGCTGAGCTTCCTGAACCTGGAACACTTACATTCTGCCTTGGAATTATACGCCGACCGGGTCTTGCCCGACGATTGGAGAGAGCTTGGCGACATCTCCTAGCCTCTAAAGTCAGACGTACTGATCGTCTGTCATTTATTGAGCCGCCGCTGCCACTTGTAGCACAGCCAGATGTTATGTGTAGCTACGCTTGGTATTCATCTAGTGAGACCTTGCCTCTAAGTCAAACTGCAGGGCATATCGCTGCCGAGATGGTTTGTCCCTACCCTCCTGGAATTCCATTGCTGATTCCAGGCGAGCGTATTGATAGCGCACGCGCAAGCTGGCTAGAGAGTCAACGACACCTCTGGCCAGAACAGATCGCTGATAGCTTGAGGGTTATGGCCAGATGAGCTACGCGTGTCAGTCATCGTAGTGCTGGAGTGATAACGGAGCCCAGTCGCTTGCGGGAGAACCTTGTAAAGAAAGGGAGGCAGCGACTTGGAAGCGGTCTTGCAGCCGGTGTCTTTGGGCTGCTTGTGGTAGGGCTTGGTGGCTGGTGGTTCGCTATTGCATTAAGCCTGATTGTGCATCTGGCACTGTTGGAGTTTTTCCGGATGGCTCAATTTACCGGGATTCGTCCTGCAACTAAGACCACGCTAGCGGCTTGCCAGCTTCTTCTACTAACTACACAGTGGAGCTTCTCTGGTGGATTTCCATTGGAGCTAGCTGATGCCGTGTTGCCGCTTTCTGTGGCCGCGATCTGTGGCTGGTTGCTTCTTCAACCAATCACTGGTTCAATCGCTGATATTGCCGCTTCTATATTTGGGCTATTTTATCTTGGTTTTTTGCCAAGTCATTGGCTGCAGCTTCGTCAGCTGCAAAGACCAGAGTTAGCTCCTGCTTTAGCATCTCTACCTGACTGGTGTAGCAGCTGGATCACTCCCGGAATGGTAATTACACTGTCGGCCTGCTTAATGATAGTGGCAAGCGATATTGGCTCCTATGCATTTGGCTGCAGCTTTGGGCGTCATCCGCTCTCTTCTATATCACCTGGCAAGACTATTGAAGGTACCCTCGGTGGCTTTGTTTGTGCCGTAACTGTTGGCTCATTTAGCGGGAATATTCTTGGCTGGCCTGGCGGTTTTCTTCTGGGTTTTCTTCTAGGCACCCTAGTAGCTCTGTTTGCTCTTGTGGGAGACCTCACAGAGTCAATGATGAAACGTGATGCAGGTCTTAAAGATTCTGGGGATGCGCTTCCAGGTCATGGTGGTGTCTTAGACCGGATAGACAGTTATCTTTTCACCCCAGCTGTCGTCCATTACACCTTAAGGCTTGCATTACTGATTATAGGTTCCTAATAGTTGCATGACCACACAAGTAAAGGTACTCTCCAACAATTTCTGCTCGATCTATCCATATGGCTGGGTCCATTGGCAATGCCATACTCGTGCTAGGACTGCTGCTCTGCAGAATTATAGTTCCGCTCTCTGCCCAAAGTTGGAAACGGCCCCGTGCAGGCCCGCCATGCCCCGAAACTTTCGCCTGAAGCTCTAGGCAGTTATTGTCAATCACTACTGATTCCAATGGTCTAAGACCAATTAGTTGTTCAGCGAGCTGATTGCCAAGCCAGCGCCAGCTTGGCGAGAGCAAAGCTTGACTGAGGTCTTTACTTGTTAAGGTCATAGACCCTTCAATGGTAAAGCATTCCTCAAGCTGGACGGTTTGGGATTGACCAGGGTGAAATTCAAACCGTATCGGCTCACTGCAAAGCCTGGCTTGACTTATGGGTAGATCTTGGAAAATTACTTTCTGGGCTTGGAGGGTTACCCCCTCCAAGCGGCCGCTAAGTAGACCCAAGGTTGTGCCCTGCAAAGTTAATTGCAGCTTTTTAGCGGTACTGCAGTGGCTGCGGACCCAGAGTTGCAGGCAAGAAGATAAAATCTGCAGAAGCAGCCCGTTACCGCAAACAGCAGGTTTGATCATTAAGAGTCAGCTCCCTCTAACCAGCAGCGAGCGACGGCCTCAGGCTGATCTAGGTGAGGTAAGTGGCCACAAGGGTTGAGCTCCTCTATTACATCACCTAGCAAGTTCATAACCGCCTGCTTTTGTGGGAGGCGCAGTATTCGATCTTGACATCCCCAGATTACATGCAGTCTTTGCTTTGGAAGAGGAATGCCACAGCCAGCAAAGCCACCGGTGCGTGCGAAGGCAGCCAAAGAAGCTGCCCAGCCAGTGACACCAAGATGCAGCGAGGCAAGCTGCTCCTCAGGAATGCCAACGCTGACATCAGGATTGGCAAAGGCCTGACGACACAGACCACGGCGGACACTAGGTTGACTGAGGAACCAAACTCCGAGATGATTGAGCACCGGTGGTAGTGGCACTGGTCTACCTGTGAGTCCAGCTGGGGCAAGTAACAGTAGACGATGTATACGTTTTGGATACCGGCGTGCTAATTCTACAGCTACAGACCCACCCATTGAAGCTCCGATCACACCTACAGGTTCTCGGGGCAATTTGTTCAGAAGTGCTTCAAGGTGTTGCAGTACAGCCTCTGGAGTGTAAACACCATCGGAAGGACGTGGGCTGAATCCAAATCCATGTAGGTCAGGGATTAACAGCTTCTTTTGTGGGCTAAGTAGTGGAGCAATTCTGCGGAATTCCAGGAAACTACTGTCGAATCCATGCAACAAGAGTATTGGCTCTCCCTCACCGAGATGTGCTACAGGATAAGTAGCAGTTCTATGCAAATGACCAGGCTCTAAAATATCCCACCACTCTACATTCTGTGCAAGATCACGAGCCTGTTGATCAAGCAAAGTCGGGATTAATGAATCTAGCTTCTGTGACTCAGCGCTCACTGTGTTGGACCCCACAGCACTCAGATGCTCCTACTAGAGCTGCGAGCAGTGCATTTTCACTGACTGGGAAAGGTAATTGGTGGAGACTTGAGCCCTCCCGGCAAGCGAAGTTACAGACTTGGCGAAGGTCGGACAACCGGCAGTCACCTAGTCCAAGGCAGTTAAGGCTGACTGGCAAGCCAAGTTTACGTAGAAACGGTAGTAACTGACGACGGGCCTGACCAGCAAGGTGACTGTAGCCGTACCTTTCCTCAAGATAGAGCTGTACCAAGATTCCAAAACCTACCTTTTCACCATGCAGCACACTACGGCAAGCTGGTAGCTGAGTAAGTCCATTATGTACAGCGTGCGCTGCAACAGTGCAACAATAAGATCCTCTGAGACCACTGACAATACCAGCGGTAAGCGCACTGGCTTCTGCTGCACGTATCCAGGCCTCGCTGCCAGGCTTCTGGATAGCCTGTACTCCATCGATGAGGAGCTGATCTCTCAAAACGCGTGCTATCTGGATCGCTTGCTGTGTAATTCCATCCTCACTGGTATTACTAACTACCCATGTCTCATACCACTTTGCTAGGGCATCAGCAATTCCGCTTGCCAGAGTCCTAACGGGTGCTTGGAGCACAAAATTGTGATCAAAAATTATTAGATCAGGACAGCGTTCAAGAGAAACATCACTCTGAAAGGCTCCTTCTGGCGAGTAAATGTTGGATAGTGCAGTCCAACCAGCACAGGTAGCTGCACTCAAAGGTATAGTTATACAGGGAAGCTGGAGTTTATGAGCCAACAATTTTCCTGCGTCTAATACCTTTCCGCCCCCTGCAGCAATTACTGCGTCAGCATGCTTATTAAGGGCTTCAACTGTGATTGTTCTAAGGTCGCTTTTACAGCAATCGTTTTGCAAAGTAACGCGCGACACTCTTATACTTCTTTGCTGGAGATCACTTGCAAGACCATCAAGTAGGTGCGAAGTGACCTGACTGCGACCGAGTAGCAGAGGCTGATGCCCAAGTGCTGGAATCATGTCCAGTCCACTGTACCAAGCATTAGGGCCACGAAGGACTCGTGCCGGTGCAATTGCACAGTAAGAATTGGTGGGAAGCGAGGAGACCGTTGTGGTCAAACTAAAATCAATCTAGGTTTAAGAGAAGTGACCTGATAAGACTAGCATTTGCTAGGCGCTGGCACTAGCGAGTTGCGGGGTAGTGTTATCAGCATTTAGATGACGGACGATAATCTTCTTATTCTCGTCAACACCAACCTCGGCTGAATCACCATCCTTGATTCTTCCAGATAGTACCTCTTCAGCCAAGCTATCTTCCAATAGACGCATGACTGCACGTCGGAGTGGACGCGCACCATAGGCAGGGTTGTAACCTTCCTCAACTAAACGCTCTTTAAATGCATTAGAGACTGTCAAGTTGATTCCCTTGTCTTGCATGCGGATAAAAACCTCGCGCAGCATAATCTCAGCAATTTCCTTAACCTCATTGCGGCTGAGCTGACGGAAGACAATAATCTCATCTAGACGGTTGAGAAATTCAGGTCGGAAATACTGCTTAAGCTCCTCATTTACGAGGGATCTAATCCTATTATATTGATTTTCTTCTGCATTTTCACCTGAAAACTCAAAGCCAAGGCCGCCACCGCCTTTCTCGATGACCTTAGAGCCGATATTCGAGGTCATAATAATTAGGGTGTTCTTAAAATCTACTGTCCGGCCTTTCGAATCGGTAAGGCGACCATCCTCAAGAAGCTGAAGCAGTAGATTAAAGACATCCGGATGGGCTTTTTCAATTTCGTCAAAGAGCACTACTGTGTAAGGCCTGCGTCGCACTGCCTCAGTGAGCTGGCCACCTTCATTGAAACCCACATACCCTGGGGGTGAGCCTATTAGTTTGCTAACTGTGTGCCGCTCCATGAATTCCGACATGTCAAGCCGGATCATGGCCTCTTCACTGCCGAAAAAGTATGATGCAAGAGCCTTAGTTAGCTCTGTCTTGCCAACACCAGTGGGCCCAGAGAAGATAAAACTAGCAATTGGTCGGTTGGGATTTTTCAGGCCTACACGTGCACGCCGGATTGCCTTAGAGACTGCTTTTACAGCTTCATCCTGACCGATTAAGCGTTGGTGCAGGGTCTCTTCCATGTTTAAAAGCTTCATCGATTCGCTTTCGGTTAGCTTCTGAACTGGGACACCGGTCCAGGAAGCAACTATCTGGGCAATGTCCTCCTCGCCAACCATCGGTGTATTTAGGGCCACATTTGCTGAAATAGTAGTTGTAGTTGGGTCAGAGCTAATTTCTCCAACTGTGGAAACCTTGTTTTCAGAGGAAGAACTAGGCTCTATGCGACTGCTTTGGAGAAGTGAGCGGATTTTCTCGCGTAGTTCAATCTCACGGTCTCTGAGCTCACTAGCTTTGTTGAAATCTTGCTCTCGGACAGCCTCTTCTTTTTTCTTCTGTATGCTACGTAGCTCTTTGTCAACTTCCTTGGCTTCAGGTGGTAGCTTTGAGTTGAGTAGTCTTACACGGCTGCCAGCTTCATCAATTAGGTCGATAGCTTTGTCAGGTAAGAAGCGATCCGAGATATATCTATCTCCCAATGTAGCAGCTGCCTCAAGGGCTTTGTCGGTGATTTTGAGTCTATGGTGCTGTTCATAACGCTCCCGGAGACCTCGTAGAATCTCTATGGTGTCTTCTATCGAGGGCTCGCCTACTGTCACCGGCTGGAAGCGTCGCTCAAGCGCAGCATCCCGTTCTATATGTTTACGGTATTCGTCAAGTGTGGTAGCACCAATGCACTGCATCTCACCACGTGCGAGAGCAGGTTTCAGAATATTAGCTGCGTCGATAGCGCCTTCAGCTGCACCAGCACCTATAAGAGTATGTACTTCATCAATCACAAGAATCACATTCCCAGCGGCCTTGATTTCTTCCATAATTTTCTTGAGGCGCTCTTCAAACTCACCACGGTACTTAGTACCTGCTACTAGCAGTCCTATATCAAGCGTTAAGACTCTTTTCTCTTCTAAGATATCAGGCACATCACCTTGCTGTATTCGCTGAGCCAAGCCTTCAGCAATAGCTGTCTTTCCGACACCAGGTTCTCCAATCAGTACTGGATTGTTTTTGGTACGACGTCCGAGAATCTGGATAACTCGATCGATTTCATTGTGACGTCCAACAACTGGATCCAGCTTTGCCTCAGTAGCTAGCTGTGTAAGATTACTGCCAAACTCGTCTAGTGTTGGTGTCTTGCTAGACCCTTTCGCGCTGCCTCCAGCAGCAGAAACCTCAGCTGTCTCGCCAAGCATTCTGATTACTTGGGTTCGTACCTTTGCTAGATCAACACCGAGATTTTCGAGAACCCTAGCAGCTACCCCTTCACCCTCACGGATTAAACCTAGCAAAAGGTGCTCAGTGCCAATATAGTTGTGGCCAAGTTGTCTAGCCTCCTCAAGTGAAAGTTCGAGGACACGCTTTGCCCGAGGTGTGAAAGGGATTTCAACTGCCACAAAGCCAGAGCCGCGGCCAATGATCTTTTCCACTTCTACACGGGCATCCTTGAGATTTACCCCCATTGATTTGAGAACTTTGGCAGCCACACCAGTCCCCTCACCTATAAGCCCAAGTAAGATCTGCTCGGTGCCAACAAAGTTGTGGCCGAGGCGGCGAGCCTCCTCCTGGGCCAGCATGATCACCTTGATGGCCTTTTCAGTAAAGCGCTCGAACATCGGTCAGGCCATATGTAGCGACCTCCAACCTATCAGGGGTAAGTGATGAATGCGTGTGGGTGATCAATTCAGTTAGTTCGCAAGCAGGTTCTAGCCTTGGCTGCAGTGAACATTATGACTCAGGTTGGTGAGATCACCCAGAATTCTTTGTTTGCTGCAGACATTAGTAATCTACACCTTACTTATTTTGTATAGCTTGCAACTAGAGTCTGTAGTCCTAGGTGTTACTGTAAACTATGCTGCCGTTATTATATGTAGTTAATGCAAACTGTGTTCCACTTAGTTTAGGTTTGCTAGTAGGCTGGAATTAGGCTCCAGGTTAATCTGGTACCCCTCTGAAAATGGTGGCGTAAACGAGGGGTAAACTATTGTAGTAGTTGCACCTAGAAGCTGCTGTATATTAACCAGAAACTATAGGTAGGTACGATATCGTAAGTGTTCGCATCCTGGGACGGTCTTGTAGGGTGGCCCATTTCTAAATTACTGAGTAGGAATTGACCTCTTGTACCAGGTCAATTACTAAATTGCTGGACTGATAGCCTCTCAAAATCATGCCTTCGGTTACCCCCTATGAACCTGGGAAAAATCTCAGCAGTCCTAACTGCAATATAGCTCCTGTAACTGCTGCACTAGGGAGTGATGGCAAGCTATTTGTGGGAGGCTGTCAGCTCAGCGAGCTTGCTGAACGTTGGGGCACCCCACTGTACGTGCTTGATGAAGAGACTCTAAGACTATCTTGTCGTGCTTACCAGCAAGCTTTGCAACAACACTATCCGGGAATAGCTCTCCCACTTTATGCTTCAAAGGCCAACAGCTCACTAGCTTTAAGCCATCTGGTCGCCTCTGAAGGACTTGGTCTCGATGCTGTGTCATCTGGTGAGCTACTGACAGCTTTGCGTGGTGGAGTATTACCTGAACATATAGTCCTTCATGGTAACAACAAGTCTGACAAGGAGTTAACGCTCGCTTACAATAAAGGTGCTACAATTGTTGTTGACAACACGTACGATCTTGAACAACTGGCCCAGATAGTACCTACTAATAATCAGCCCGCCCGAGTAATGCTGCGCTTTACACCTGGCATTGAATGTCATACTCACGAATACATACAGACAGGGCATCTTGATAGTAAGTTTGGTTTCGACCCTGATTACCTGGAGGGTATTCTAAAAGAGCTCAAGAATTGTTCTTGGGTTAATCTTATCGGACTTCATGCCCATATCGGCTCACAGATATTCGAGCTTGAACCACACCGCAATCTAGCAACCATAATGGTTAGTGTCCTTGACTTGGCCCGCCAAATTGGCCACCCTGTCAATTATCTCAATGTGGGAGGCGGCCTAGGTGTCCGCTATACAAAATCTGATGATCCACCAAGCATTGACACCTGGGTTGAGGAAGTTTCTAAAGCGGTATCAAGTGCTTGCTACGCTCACCGTCTTGAGCTACCTAAATTGCTCTGTGAGCCAGGCCGTTCACTTGTTGCTACTGCCGGAGTGACACTCTACCGAATTGGCTCTCGTAAGACTATCCCTGGCCTACGCACTTACGTGTCGGTTGATGGTGGTATGAGCGATAACCCACGACCAATTACCTACCAATCCAGTTACACTGCCTGCCTAGCTGATTGCCCCACAGCTGCCGCTGAGGAGGTTGTAACCCTGGCGGGAAAACACTGCGAATCTGGCGATGTACTACTGAAAGACGTTGCACTACCGCGCAGCCAAAGTGGCCAGGTGCTTGCAGTCTTTGCCACTGGGGCTTACAACGCATCGATGAGCTCCAACTACAATCGCATTCCCCGGCCAGCAGCCGTACTTGTCCACGATGGTCAATCCGAATTGGTCCAGCGCCGTGAGAGTGATGAGGACTTACTACGACTTGATGTCCTGCCAAAGCATCTTGCAGAAGTAACCTAGATGGAGAGACTATGTGATCAATGGAGTGAGCTTGTGGGGGCTGATCAGCCCGCGCCTGCTGCTTGACATCTTCTTTGCCTCAGCTCTCGGCTCCCTACTACTTTCCCGGGTCAATGAGGCTCGGAACCTCTGGCTGCTAAGGGGCTATCTCTTCCTAGTTGCACTTGCTTGGCTTGTGCAACGCTACGCAAACCTGCCTCTGACTTCAAAGCTAACCGACGCCTTGGTTCTGGCCTGTTCCCTCTCGCTGGCAATCCTCTGGCAAGGTGAGCTAAGACGGTTAATGGAACTATTGGGGACAGGCCGCCTAGGCGTTCTACTTGGCAGCCCGCAGCGGAGACTAGGTGCCTCAGCTAGTACTGTCGCTCAGCTAACTGAAGCTGCCGGACGCCTCTCCCAGAGCCGCCGAGGTGCACTTGTAGTTGTTGATCTTGGCAGTGACCTGCGGCCTGAAGACTTTCTCAACGCTGGTATCAGCATTGATGCCCAACTTAGCAGCGAGCTCTTGCTGAATCTTTTCGCTTCTGATACACCTTTGCATGATGGTGCTGTGATCATTAAAGGTAACCGCATCGTATCCGCCGGCGTCATTCTACCACTCTCGCGCCAGGGGATTAGCCGTTACGGTACACGCCATTTGGCAGCGCTGGGAATTACTGAGCGCTTCGATCGTTGCATCTGCGTTGTGGTCTCTGAGGAAAGCGGTACTCTCTCGCTCGCCAATCAGGGATGTCTAGAGAGACCTATCACTAGCAGCCGTCTGCAGGATCTGCTCACAGAACTAATCTCTACGGTACAGCCGGTTGGACAGACAAACCGGCGTAGCGTAATCAGCGCGACCCAGGATTCCCCCACGTGAGCGGGCGTCTCACCTATGGAATGAAGATTGAGCAGAGGCAGCCATGCCCCGCCGATCTTGACCCAGGACGGCTCCCTGCTCATGTAGCCGTAATTATGGATGGCAATGGCCGCTGGGCTTGTTCTCGTGGTCTCCCCCGCATGATGGGGCATCGCGCCGGAGTGGAAGCACTGAAATCCACACTGAAACTTTGCAGCGACTGGGGAATTGGTACCCTGACTGCCTATGCTTTCTCGACTGAAAACTGGTCGCGCCCTAGTGATGAAGTAAGCTTTCTAATGGCTTTATTCGAGAAGGTACTGCAGCGAGAGCTTCAATCTCTTGAGAGAGGAAAGGTCAGGATCCGCTTTCTTGGTGATCTCGACGCTTTGCCACACCGTCTTCAGGACTTAATTGCCGAAGCTACAGAGCGTACTTCTAGAAACAGAGGAATTCGTTTCAATGTCTGTACTAACTACGGCGGTAGGCTGGAACTTGTGCAAGCTGCACGCACCTTAGCTGCTAGGGCAGCTGCTGGTGAGCTTGATCCAGCTTCCATCGATGAGACTCTGTTTGCGGAAGAACTCTTCACTGCTGGTGAGCAAGATCCAGACCTTTTGATCCGAACGAGCGGTGAGCAACGGATCAGCAACTTTTTGCTGTGGCAGCTAGCATATGCAGAGATCTACATCACTGAAATTTACTGGCCTGATTTCGATGCCGCTGCTTTGACCAGGGCCCTTATAGATTATCAGGGCCGACAGCGTCGCTTTGGCACTATAGGAACTTGAGAAATGCGGGGGCAATACGGCAATGTTGACGCCAATGCCAGTTCATCCTAACGTCCGATATGATTGGACAATGTCCGAGATTCAGGACATCCTTGAACTGCCACTGATGGATCTCTTGTGGCAAGCTCAGAATGTACATCGCTCCGCTAACCCTGGCTATCGGGTCCAGTTAGCTTCCCTTCTCAGTGTGAGAACTGGGGGATGTGAAGAGGACTGTGCATACTGTCCGCAATCCATGCATCACAGTAGTGACCTAGGCAACAGACCAGAATTAGAGGTGGAAAATGTGCTCGAGCGGGCCCGTCATGCTCAAGCAGCTGGGGCTGAGCGATTCTGTATGGGTTGGGCCTGGCGAGAGATTCGGGACGGAACCCCTTTCGAGGCCATGCTGTCAATGGTTAGAGGAGTCCGTCAGCTCGGTCTCGAGGCCTGCGTGACAGCAGGCATGCTTACAGATGCCCAGGCAGAGCGGCTTGCTGAGGCTGGCCTAACTGCTTACAACCACAATCTTGATACGAGCCCAGAGCACTACGACCAAATCATCACTACTCGGACCTATCAAGAACGACTTGAGACACTAAAAAGAATTCGCGCTGCTGGTATTACTCTATGCTGCGGTGGTATTATTGGCATGGGAGAGACTATTACCGATCGAGCTTCTATGCTCCAGGTTCTAGCTAAGATGCAGCCCCATCCTGAAAGTGTTCCTATCAATAGCCTTGTTGCTGTGGAAGGTACCCCCTTAGAAGATAGTCCCAGCGTTGATTCACTCGAATTACTCCGGATGGTTGCAACTGCACGCATCCTAATGCCACATAGTCGTGTACGCCTTAGTGCGGGCAGGGAGCAGCTCAGTCGCGAAGCGCAGATTCTTTGCCTACAGGCCGGCGCAGATTCCATCTTTTACGGTGATACTCTGCTTACCACTAGTAACCCTGCAGTACAGGCTGATCAGGAGCTTCTTGCTGCTGCAGGTGTTCATACAAGCCTAGCTTGCTATCCAGGTAGATTCAATGAAATACGAGCATAAACGAATTTCACTCCACCAACGTGTTAAGAGTAAAGATTTTCTACTGGAGGAAACTACTCATCTATAATCAATAGGAGTACCTTTCTACGCTTTCCAAGAGTGCTAAAAACCTTTAAGATATGTGTAGCAGTAAATATTCAAGATAGTAAGATTAACTTCTCCATAAATTCAAAAGTAACCCACATGGGTATTACTTGCCTAACCAACCCTAAAATTTAGTGACAGTAGTAGAGACGAAACTGCATCAGCTCGAATTATCCGCACGTCAGCGGCGTCTGTTGCTGCGGTTACAGGTTAGGCGGCCTTTAGGATTGTGGGCATTGCGTTTGGTGGTAGCACAGCACATATCAGATGACTGTTTACAGATCCTTGGCGAGATGAAGGCCTGGGCTTATGGAGCTCGCAATGGGCTACAGTTGGACACAATGCGCGTGAAGCTTGGTTCTCCTGCTGGAGTGGGAAACTTGATCTGGGCAGCGACAATGAGTTGGGCCCTAGAGTCAACACCCTGTCGTCAGGCACGCCTACTAGCAATTTGCGATGATGAGTATCAACACCGCCGTCTTGTACGTTACTTCAAGCAGCGCGGCTTCAGCCGTTTGCATGTACTAGGGGGTAGCTTGACAGATCTACCCCTGAGACTGGTGTGGGGTGGTACTGGGGAACTGATGTGTGGAGACTGCCACCATGTGCTAGCAATCAGTGAGCGTAGGTGGTATAATCACCTCTCAGCAGCGTGATAGCTACTACGTACCAGCGGACCACTACGCACTTGCGTGAAACCAAGGTCACAAGCAATGGCACCAAGGTCTCTAAATTCTTCAGGATGCCAATATCGGGTGACAGGTATATGATTCAGTGAGGGTCGTAGGTATTGTCCAAGAGTAATCTTTTGGCAACCTACGGAGCGTAGATCAGTAAGTGCCTCAACTACCTCTTCACGTGTTTCACCTAGCCCTAGCATCAAGCCAGACTTCGTAGGAATATTAGGAGCGAGCTCACGCGCTGCAAAGAGCAGCTTAAGCGAGTGCTCATAGGTTGCACCGCGTCGTACTTCTTTCTGGAGTCGCTGTACAGTCTCTATATTGTGGCTAAAGCAAACTGGGGCAGCTGCTAGCACTGTAGCTAAACAGCGCCGTTGTGCTGTTATCGCTTCACTGTGGTCTGAATAATTCCTCCAGAAATCGGGCGTGAGCACTTCAACAGCTACTAGAGGATGATAAGCGTGAATTGCAGTGATCGTTCGTGCAAACAGACTGGCGCCATGGTCAGGAAGATCATCACGAGCAACAGCTGTGAGCACTACATAACTCAGCCTCATAGTAGCTACTGCATCTGCAACTCGCTCAGCCTCATGTACATCAACTGGCATAGGGACTTGCCCCTTCTCTACCTGGCAGAAAGCACAATTCCGAGTGCAGGCTGGCCCTCCTAAAAGGAATGTGGCAGTACCAGCTGCATAACACTCACCACGATTGGGACAATGACCCTCCTCACATATAGTGTGTAGCCGGTTGCCTTTCACAACAGACTGTACTTTCTCCAACTCAGAGGCATCACCGAGTGGCTTATGCAACCAATCTGGTAAACGCTCATGAGGACGAACGCTACTATAGCGGCTCAATATAGACAATGTTACACTCCTGCAGCGAATCTACAGTACCTGACTGCAGAGTCTTTAGTTGTTTGCAGGCAACTCGTCAGGAATCTGAAATCTAAGCCCTTAGGTTAAACTTAAATTCTTAAATCCTGTTTCAGATCTACGACAGTGTGTCCATAAGTTGACTCTTGAGGTCTGTGTAGGCTCAAAAGCTAGGGGTCTAGGTAGACTAGTTATTGTCCGTGTTAGGAATCGGGTCAGGTGAAGCTGCTTAGGACGAGACTTAAATGCCGCAAAACTCAAGTGGTGGTGTCTTGACTGACTGGGATCAGAGCAGGGTTGTGGGGTGCAAGGTCCGCCGACATCGCTATCTGAAGCTGCTGGTTAGCTATTGCTTAGCTCTGTCATTAGTTGCCTGCGGCGGTCCCACAGCAGGTCTACAGTCATTCCAGAGTCCTGATGGTCGTTATGCCTTCCTATATCCCACTGGCTGGACTCGTGTTGTTGTTAGTGGAGGACCACAAGTAGTATTTCATGATCTGATCCACAGTGATGAAACGGTAAGTCTAGTGATCTCTGAGATTGATGACGAAAGCAAGCTCGTGGCTTTAGGTAGCCCTGTCGCTATTGGTGAGCGCATAAGACGTGAAGTAATTGCTCCAGATGGCAGTGGCCGTGAAGCCGACTTAGTTGAAGCAGGGAAGCGAGAGGTCGGTGGTCGCACCTTTTATGATTTAGAATATGCAGTACATTTACAGGAAAGAGACCGTCACGAGCTAGCAACGGTTGTAGCTGACCGTGGCCGCTTATACACCCTAGCCGCAAGCACGAATGAAGCACGTTGGCCAAAGGTTAAATCCCTATTTAGTAAAGTAATTGACTCATTTGCACTACTCATCTAATGCATTTAGTCTGAACAATCTATCTACACTAAAGTAAAAACTTGTAGTTTACTGATAGGTGCATAACCGTACCATTAGACTAACCGTAAAGGTGATATCTTCATAACATTGACTAAAAAACCGGATAATTGTGCCAATTGATATTTTCATCACTATGAGCTGAATTAGGCCAGCGGATATCAAGATAGCTAATCCCATCTCGTAGAAAGGGACTGCCTTGGAGACGGTTAGCCTGAAGTTCTGTAGTGCCTATTGTAGTAACTAACCGACCCAAATCCAAGGGCCCGAGGTCTGTCGTGAGGTGTGATTCTGCAGTGCTTACCAGACGAAGCAGTTGAAGTATATTTTCAGGTCCTGTCATTGAGCGGAATAGACCACGCAATACCATCTTCTGGCGGCGGAGACGTCCCAAGTCTCCCTCGCTATCATGACGCCACCGCAGAAATCCTTCTAGGTCGTGACCTTTTAAGTTCTGATAACCAGGTTGCAAATCAATTACTAAGTCCTGAGCTCGGTCGACGTAGTACATACGCTTAGGAACATTAACTCTAACGCCGCCTATTAGATTCACTAGCTCACGTATACCATGTAGGTTCACAACTACGTGATGGCGGACTGGCCTAAGCATTAGACGACTTAGCTCACTCTTAACCACTTCAGGTCCACCGCGTGCGTATAGTGCATTTACCTTTAGTGGGCCAAAGCTATAACTATTAAGGTAGCTATCTCGTGGAATTTGTGTAATATGCGTCTCACCATTATGCACGCTAACAGTAAAAATAGTATCAGTGTTATTACCACCATTATCAAGACCCAGTACCACGATATCTCTTTGCCTAAATCCAGTCCATGCTGTAAAAGAGTTAGCGAGTGGAAGCAGCCCTACCGCCCGCCATATTTGAGACTGACGGACTAAAACTATATGCGTGAGGATCAAAATTAGCATACTGCCACTAAGGCCCAGAACCGCGGCCAGAAGCACTAGCCAGTACCTTGGCTGTTGAGGCTTGTTGGGGACTTCCACCTGCTCAATATGCTCCGGAGATGTAGAGATAGACAAGTCATGTATCACATAAACATAGCCCCGACATTCTAAATTTTTGCCTCAGGCAGTTTTCACTACACTTTGGGCAACTGGCTTTTGCCCAGGCATCTAGGCAATATGAACTAGCTGGCTTATAGCCAGTTACTGTGGACTCTGGTAACAGTTAACATTTTTCGCAAGTCTGGCTAAACCTAATAAATACTAATTAGTAATGTGAGTCTATTGATCTGGATAAGGATCTTTTCATAAAAGCACTCAGTCAAGCTACCTAGAGATTACCAGCCTAACTATAGTATGGAAAAGCCAAGCAGGGTGGCTAATACCATTATTAATGTAGCTTTTAGGTAGAGATAGATGAACCTAGAGATGCTAACTTAGGTAGTAGTGTAGGAATATTGCTGGGTTAGTTGATGCGTGGCGTATGCCTAGAGTTGTAGTTGCTCCTCTGGCTGTAGTCCTGCCTGTACTCGCCAAAGGTCAGCATAACTACCATTACAGTGGATCAACTGGGTGTGGGAACCCTGCTCTGCAATCTGACCATTTTCCATTACTACTATCTGGTCAGCATGCCGCACAGTACTTAAGCGGTGGGCAATTATAATTGTCGTCCGGTTGTTAGTAATGTGTCTAAGAGATTTCTGGATAGCTGCTTCTGTTTCATTATCCACCGCTGCCGTTGCCTCATCCAAGATCATGACCGGAGCTTGTTTCATGATAGCGCGCGCCAAAGCAATACGTTGCCGCTGCCCGCCCGAGAGTCTTTGGCCACGTTCACCGACAAGTGAATCGAAACCTTGGGGAAGACACTCAATGAACTCACTTGCCTCGGCAAGCGCAGCTGCTCTACGCACAGCTGCTAGTCCTGCGTCGGCATGACCATAAGCAATGTTTTCGGCTACCGTGCCCTCAAAGAGATAAACCTCCTGACTTACAAGAGCTATACAGCGCCGTAGGTCTTGTAGCAGCAGACTCTCTATAGGCAGCCCATCAATTGTTATCTCACCACTCTGCATTGGGTAGAGACGAAGGAGCAGCTTCACAAGGGTACTCTTGCCTGATCCTGTAGCACCGACGATGCCTAGTGTTTGGCCTGCGGGAATGTGTAAGCAAAAATCTTGCATCAAGGTCTCTCGACCCATATATGCAAAATTGACATGGCAAAAGTTGATCTCGCCTCGCAAGCATTTAGGAGAAACTGACCTGTTACCTTCAGCAATAGCAATCGGCGTATCGATTAAGTCCAGTACCCTCCGGGTAGAGGCCATCGAACGCTGGTAATCATCAAGTACATGGCCAAGTGTAGTGAGTGGCCATAACAATCGCTGTGTGATGAAGACTAGAAAACTATATGTTCCAACACCAAGTTTGCCTTCCCAAGCCTGAAGGCCTCCCAGTAACAAGATTGCAAGAAAGGCAAAAAGGATAGCGAAGCGGATCAAGGGAATAAAGGCAGCTGATAGTCGGATTGCCTGGCTATTGCAACGTCTATAAGCCTCGCTGGCCATACAGAGTCGTTCTAGCTCACAGGCTTCATTAGCAAAGCTCTTAATAGTGAGCATGCCTCCAAGATTATTTGTTAAGCGGGCTGCTATATCACTAGCTTTCTGGCGCACTTCACGATATCGGGGAGCTAAACGGCTCTGAAAATATAGAGACCCCCAGAAAATGACTGGGATTGGGAGAAATGTAAGCAGTGCTATGCCAGGTGCCGCCCACAGCATGGCGCTGCCCACAAGTGCAATCGTTGCGGCAAGCTGAAGCATCGCATTAGCGCCGTGGTCAAGAAAGCGCTCAAGCTGATTAATATCATCGTTTAAAATTGATAATAGCCTACCGCTGTTGTCAACTTCGAAGAATGACATCTCCAGCTGCTGTAAGTGGCTATAGGCCTCAAGTCGTAGTTCGTGTTGCGTTGCCTGGGCAAGATTCCTCCAAAGTAAACCATACAGATATTCAAATAAAGACTCAGCAGTCCAAATCAAGAAGGAAAATATGGCTAGAGTAACTAGCTGGCTTGGTACTGAAATAAAGCCGAGTCGGGCCAGCCAGGAGTTTTGCTCTCTAACCACCACGTCTACAGCCAAAGCAATCAGAACCGGTGGAGCAAGGTCGAAGACTTTGTTAAGGACCGAGCAGGCAACGGCAGCACGTAGCTGTCGGCGCCGAGAGCCAATGTGATGTAGCAGACGTCGCAGCTCACTATGGTTGTGCCTAGGGTAGGAGGACATAAACCTCCGTAAATCACTATTTAAGCTCCCGGCTCATCGACTTGAGAGTTACAGGAGCTCTCAAGACCAAAGAAGATATAAAAATCAGACTATCCCATAGTCCTGGCAAGCACTACGAATTGCTCAGAAGGAGACCTAGGCACCTGCTTTAGTCGGCGGTCGTCACCAGCGCTGGCCTCCGCGAGATTGGCCACCACCACGACCTCCCTCACGTGGCGTTGCCTTGTTGACGCGGATCATTCGTCCCATCCATTCCACATCTTGTAAGTCGTCGATCGCTGCTTGCTCATCAGCTTCATTGACCATATCAACAAATCCAAAGCCTCTTTTCCGCCCTGTCTCACGGTCAAGAGGCAGACTGCAATGGCGCACTTCACCGTAGTGACTGAACAGATGGACAAGGTCCTCTTGCTCAGCTTGGAAGGAGAGATTTCCGATGTAGATGGTCATGACCTCGGGGGACGTGGACGAGGGTGGTGATCAGTAAACCGTGGATCTCGTCATGACCTCCGACGCTGAGACCGGAGGAGCCGAAGGCGGGCCTGATACCTACCGACGTTACAGCCCGGGGAGACCAGTTCATCAAAAATGAGAGTGAAGCAAAAGCTACAAGCGGACACCGGAGAGAGTCGTGGTCATGCCAATGATGTGCCAGACAGTGACTCGTGGCTGAGCTGTTGATGTCTGCTGCCGGGCTGGGTGCGAGTGGAGATTCTGCCCCCTGGTCGGATTTGGCTCCCAAGCTCGGCACTACTGGCCCGTGACGCTACAGATCCGGTTAAGTGCCTATCTTTAAGACCTTGTCGCTGCAACAACTTGCTACCTATTTGGATGTCAGCAGATGCTGACTGAGGGAACCACCAAAACTTGGTTCAGAGCTGAAAGCGAGCAGCAGCACGCTCACTGCATGTGGCCTGTGCTGAAACGATTGTAAGCTCAGCATTAACCTGCTTCATGAAGCACTGGCAAGTGTAGTCAGCCATACCAGCTGGAGGATCCTTGCCAGCATGGTTCATGGCAGCATTAAATCCTGCAAGACATAGCCTTGCGATAGCCCTGTTCTGGCTTGACCAAGCTTCAAAGTTGCTGGTCGCCAGTACAGCTAGGCTGAGCAAGCCGCTTACTCCGAGAGTAGCAACCCCCAGGCGAAGTCTTGACTTCACTAAAGTTTACCTCAGGGCAATGATTTGATCTGAAGTTCCCGGTTCATAACCTTGAGCCGCTTAAGGCTATTCAGGACATTATCTGAAAGCTCACTTGGAAGATCCAGCAAACTGTAGGAGTCAAAAATCTGGATGCGGCCAATCTGCCGTCCTCCCAGCCCAGTTTCATTTGCTATGGCCCCGACCAGATTGCCTGGCTTGACTCGATCACGGTGTCCTACTTCAACTCTATAGCGGCCCATACCGGGCTCAGGGGGACGTGAACGATCTATACGCCTTGGTCCACGTTGTCGATCGCCCTGGCGCTCATCACTGCCGCCTCTCCGGTGTCCTGACCCTGTTGTAGCTTGGTTTAGCCAATTTTCATCACCGCGGGCAAGAAGTGGTGCAGGTCCAACAGCTAGACTGAGCGCTGCCATTGCTAATTGCTCAGTAGACAGATTTCGCTCGCGGGCAGCACGCTGCAGCAGTTCTGAGAGCAAAGCGGTTTCATCAGCATGATCCCGCTCCGTCCCCGTAGCTATGATGAGACGCTGATGCAAGCGATCTAGGCGGCTTTGGTTGATTTCAGCATTGCTGGGAATAGCCATTGTTTCAATAACTTGTCCAACGGCTCGCTCTAGTGAGCCCAGGAATCGACGTTCGCGAGGGGTCACAAATAAGATCGCCTCACCAGAACGCCCGGCACGGCCAGTTCGGCCGATGCGATGTACATAAGCCTCGCTATCGAATGGCATGTCGTAATTGATAACTAAGTCAATGCGGTCCACATCAAGTCCACGAGCTGCCACATCAGTTGCTACGAGCACATTGACACTGCCACGCCTAAGACGATCAACAGTTCTTTCACGCTGCGATTGAGGTACATCACCGTTAAGGACACCGACGTTATGGCCAGCAGCTTCAAGCGACTCTGCCACCGTGAGGGTGATGGCTTTTGTACGAGCGAATATGATCACGCCATCAGCTGTAACAGCATCAAGCACCCGCCGGAGAGCTTCAGGTTTGTATGTATTCTGAATTGTGATGCAACGCTGCCGGATACGCCGAGCTTCTCTCTCCTGCATGCGAATTGTGATTTCAGCAGGATCATTGAGATAGCGTTTTGATAAGCGCCGAATCTCAGCAGGCATCGTTGCGGAGAACAAAACTACCTGGCGCTGCGACGGCAGTTGCTCAAGAATCCATTCGACATCGTCGATGAAGCCCATACGCAGCATTTCGTCAGCTTCATCGAGTACGAGACTGCGTAGACCACTGCAGTTGAGAGTTGTTTGTCGAATGTGGTCCATCACCCGACCTGGTGTACCAACTACGACCTCAACACCACGACGCAGTGCATAAATTTGGGAACGGAAATCGGATCCCCCGTACACTGCAAGGGTACGTAGTTGAGGGTGGCCTGCGCTGTAGGCACGAAATGCCTCGGCTACCTGCATCGCTAACTCCCGAGTCGGCGTGAGAACAAGGGCCTGGGGGCGCCCGTCAGATGGTTCAAGGCGCTCTATAAGAGGCAATGCAAAGGCGGCCGTCTTACCTGTTCCAGTCTGGGCTTGGCCAACGAGGTCGCGGCCAAGCATCAATTCTGGGAATGCAGCTTGCTGGATTGGTGAAGGACTGCTGTATCCCTTTGCACTAAGAGTGTCCAGAAGTGCTTGGCTGAAGCCAAAGCCGTCAAACCCTGACTCTCCCTCTCCAGACACAATTGCGGTGGCAAGAGTCTTCTCAGGGACATTAGCGGTTGACTCACCAAGGTCCACACGACAGACCGCGGCTCGATCGCCGGCGCCCGCGAGGGACGGTTGATTGATGTCTTGCACGTTGCTGACCTAGCTGCAATCCTTCAGCTCAGGTCCCGGCAACGTCCCATCGCTTGATTAACGCGTAGTGCTGCCTTGACCCTGCCAAAAGGTGTTCCTTGTAGGATATCACTATTAAGAGCACTTTCCCCCTTGGCCTCTCGACATGCTCCATTTCTAGGGTGAACCTCCCTCAGCTTTGGCTTGTGGTGGAGTAATGATTTGCAAGTGATGTCTAGCTCTAGTTATAGCTGTGTATAGTAAACGTCTCCGATCTGGGTTATCACCGCTGGTAATTACCTCTGGCCAGAGCAGTACTACGTTGTCTGCCTCGCTACCCTGCGCTTTATGGATTGTCATTGCATAAGCTAGTTCAACTTTGTGCAGTCTTGTTAGATGAACTAGCCGCGTCCATGGACTGTTATTTTTCCCAGCGTCACCAAACAATATTCTTTGCTTTGCCCCATCACCAATTACCACACCTAAATCACCATTTGCCAAATCGAGGTCGATCTGGTTTTCCATGCAGATAACTGGTGTCCCGGTTGGCCAGAAGGACTGCTGCTTAGGCATAAGCATAAGTTCACGATGTATGCTCTCCACGCTCCAGCGGCCATGACGTCGTGGGCAGAGAACCATCAATGACTCAAGTTGCTCAAATAAATCCTGGGCAAAAGATGGTGAGTCATAAACTTTAGCCATATCTAAGCTACGTGCAGCTGCCTCAAGGGTCTTGCGGTAAAGTTGCAAGCGGTTCTGCAGAACTTCTGGTATCGAAGTTGTTGTCTCTTGACGCCAAGATATATTACTACTGCCTTGCCACTTTGTAGCTATCTCAAGATCATTCCAAAAAACCTTCTCTCCTCTATCTCTCAGTGTTGCACTAAGCCGAGTTAAGTTCCCTTGGTTTCGGTAAATATGTTGCAGATGAAATGAGGACTTTTCAAACTGCTTCCTCACCTTTGGCTGCTGCAAGTAGCGCCATACAGCTCCTAGGCCAACAGGATCTAGCTGATTTGGGTCGCCTACCAAAACCAGGTAAGTCCAGTTAGGAAGAGCATTGAGCAAAGCACGCATTAATGTAAGATCGACCATTGACATCTCATCAACTATCAGCAGGTCAAGATTGAGTGGATAGCGTGCGTTACGTCTGAAGCCTTTGGCATGGGCCTGCAACCAACGGTGAAGGGTGCCACAACTAATTGTTCCGGGCATATTCCCGATAACCTGTTGCAAGCGACGGGCTGCTTTGCCTGTTGGGGCGGCTAGGCCAATTTGGAGATCAGGATCAAGTGACCATGCGCGTTGAAGCATGCCTCGGACGGTACTGGTCTTACCAGTTCCTGGACCACCACTCAGCAAAATGAGGCGCTCTCGCCCTATTGCATTAATTGCTGCTTGCTGGTTGCTACTTAGGTTTTGATCCTGGATTATTGTGACAGGCTCGGGCAATAACGGACGATCTGCCATTCTCTGCAGCAAATTATCCAATACTGTTTTTAGTTCATCATGCCATCGCTTCCAGAAAAGTTGTCCATCAGAGAAAACCAAAGGTCCTGTTAATGGATCGAGCCAGCCACTAGCATAGATGATCTGCTCAATATCTGAGCTGTCTACAGTAATACTAAGCTGGCCATTAGCTGTGGCCTCTAGAAGCTTCCGAACAATTGGCTCTAACTCTTGTTCAGTACCTTGGCTAGGCGGTAACTTTCTGCACAAGACTTGATGTAGAGCACTGGCAAGCTCTTGTGGCCAGCCTGCAATATCACGAGCCATGTTATCGTCCTTTCTGGAGCAAGTTGTCCAAAGCAAGGATTCGTTTTACTGGAGCTGGCTCTGCAAATACACCGGGCATAGTTATCAGCTTCCGGCTTAAGTTTATCTTTCCAGGCATACCGCGGAGGAAAGCACAGACATATCCTCCAAGATTCTTTCCAGGCTGGTAATTAGCAAGACGCCAGCTCAAGTAGCGGTGCAGCGCAACAAGGTAGAGGTGAGCTTGCAGCGGATAGTGATGCTGCAGCATTTGAGCTTCCATTGCCGGCCTGCTATAGTGCCTAGGTCCACAAGCAAGGACAATTCCTGTACTGTCTCGCACACCAATCCAGTTGCTCTTCCAATCGAGCACCCACCAGCGACTATTGTGACTTTCATCTCTATCACAAATGATTAGGTCAATTGATCCAGTTAAAAATCCTCGACTGATGAAGGACAGAGAAGCAACTTGATTAGCGTACTCTGCAGCAAAGCTATGGTTGGGATCTTGGCAAAAGCAAGCAGCCACGTCAGCAGCTCTGAGTGGAGAGCCATGATGAGCAACTGGCAAATTAAACTTCAACTCGCGCAGTAATTGCCCTTCAGACAGGTCAGCTAGTGACTGTTTGAACTCATTGCCAGGTAGCAGTAAAGGTGTTGTCAGTATGAGATCTAGACCCTTTTGTACAGCTATTGCCCATTCAGCTTTCAAACCAGCTCTTGCCAATTCGCGATGAATCAAATCTAGAGCATTGGGCGTTCTCGATGGTGATTCAAAGGGCAGATGCTCAAGGATTCGATGAAGACATTCACCAGCTGATGCACCACGGGGAAATTCTCCTAGTGGGCCTTGTGTATTCCAGCAATCCTCACCATCCGGTGGATATAAATTGCACTGGAGAGATGATGTAGCCCAACCATTCCTGCCACTACCTCTATCTTGCAGGCCAGCATCGCCACCATTCAAGTCTCTGTCTTTGTCAACCCAAGCAGAGTAGCTACCATGCCCCCAGCAATAGTCAAGGGTCCGTTCAGGGACTGGGCCTAGAGCCGGCTTGCCGTGCAATAATGGTGGGCGCCAGTGCGACTGTAAGGGTAAGCTTGATGCTTTCCGGAGACTGATAGGGACATTTCGCTTCTCGAGTATTTCTTGCAAATGGGTTGAGCTTTGCTCCTTAAGCAACAGCCCACAGTCCTTACCACTGAATAACCAATTGACTAGAGGATTTTTTTCCTGATTTACCGCGTGGCCCCAAAATAGGATTACCATCTGCTTTGCACGCGTTAGTGCAACATAAGCCAGGCGCTCGCTTTCCTTGCACCTCTGTTCCTCAGAATCTACTCTAGCCAGATAGCCTTTGCCCCAATCAGTATTTAGCGCTAGTGTCAAATGTGTATTTCCATTGGCATCCTTGCTTTGGCACCAAATAGGGCCATGCTCTGCAGGTGGCGCTTGCCAAAGATAAGGACAGAACACTATGGGATACTCTAGACCTTTACTGTGATGGATTGTTACGACTGATATTGCATACTCTGCAATATCACTGCGTGGCTGGCGACTGTGATGAGCAGGATACTTAGGATAGCGACGCTGGCGTTGCAGCCAACTCATTGCTGCTGTGGTAGATAGCCCTTGCTCATACATAGCAAGCTGCACTAGCTGTGCACATTGCTGCACATCACTGAGCAAGTGGTTACGCCTAGAGAAATTTGCAAATACTCGACCATCGAGAAACCCATTTAGACAACCTAAAAGTCCTATCTGGGGAATCAATCTTCTCCAGCGGTACATTTGCTCTGACAATTGGCTGAGTCTTCCATTCTCATCTGCTTGTTTAAGCTCCTCTAGGTTCCATTCCAATAATGGCGATATAGCTAAGAGTCGTAGACATGAGCCTTCATTAGGATATGCCAGTGCATTAAGGAAATACTGAAGTATTGCTGCAGCTTCACTAGCCAGAATATCTCCCTGCCTTGTTAATCGACTCGGTAAATCTACATGCGCTAGAGCACTTTGTATCTCCTCCGCCTGACGATGAGTACTAACAAGCACGCAGAGGTCTTGAAGGGTAAGGTGCTTATTATTTTCTAAAAGTTGAACTGCTCTTCTAGCAACTAATTCAGGAATGCACTCTGACATTGTAGTGCAGGATGGTAAAGAAGTTCCGTCTTCTATGTTTTTTGTGTCAAGTAGGATCAGCTCGAGCGGATGGGATTCTAGACATTTGATTGGGCGTATGTCACTTTGTGGTGTTACTTCTGGTATAGCCAACTGTGAGCGTCGCATACCTGGTGCCATAAAAGCATTGAGTCCCTCCACTAGTGGAGTGCTAGCCCGAAAATTTTTGACTAAAAAATCGCAGCGGTGGACTTGTTCCCGGGCAGCGAAGTAAGTACTTAAGTCACCGCCACGGAATTGATAGATTGCCTGCTTTGGGTCTCCAACCACCAACAGGAGATGCTCGGAACTTTCGGCGAAGATAGTTTGCATCAACCTCCACTGCACTGGGTCTGTGTCCTGAAATTCATCGATTAGAGCAACACGATAACGATTTCGCAGTGATGAGAGCCAGGAGGTTTTTTGACGCACTAGATCTAACTTTAAGAGTAGCTCAGCAAAAGTCATCACGCCATCCTGGTATCTTTGCTTCTGAAGTTGCTTCCAGCAGTGATGGACTGCATGACGCCAGGCCAACTCAGCAGGGCCATCCCAAAGGTTAGCGACAGCTTTCTGCAGCTTTGATACAGGTAGTGAGGGAGATTGTTCTCCACATCGGCGCGCCACTCGGCAAAAAACTCCTGGGTGAAGAAAACTTCCCAAAGTCTCTAGACGCCGCACTGATCCATAGCCTGGATCAGATTCACTTGCTAGCCAGTGATCAACCTCATCAAAGTATTTCCTGCGTGATTGAGTGACATAGAAGGGTGAGATATTCTTTGCACCACGTGCTCTCCAACTAGCAGCATAGGAACGTAGCTTTTGTTCTAGCTCTTGACTATCTTGATGCCAGAGCTCTTTAAAGCAGCGAAGTCGGTGTCGTAGCTCTGATCTGAATACTGGTTCGAGCTCCCCCTCTAGGTCAGTTGGCTCAGGAGATTCTGGAAGTTGCAGATTTGGTCTCTGATCTAACTGATGTAAAATACGGGCTAAAGATGAGATATTCAACTTGGCATTGAGTAGACCCTCAATATCCTCACTTGGTAACTGCAGAATTTGTTCTTGCCAATAATCATGCACGATTTGGCTGATGCGCTCCTGACTATTTTCTTCTAGAATAGGCTTGAAGCTCCCCCCACTGCTTAGGGCTTGCCGACAAAGAGTCCGATGGCAAAAGCCATGAATCGTAGTGATGTCGGCATGGTCTAGACCTCCAAGTGCTTCAAGGAGATAACCAGTCCAGCGATGGCGGTGCTCTAAATTTTTGCTGTAGCGCTCAATCCACTCAGCTAAGATGCTGTCAGGTGTTGTTGGAGTGCGCAATTGCTCTATTGCTTCAAAAGCAGCCAGGGCAGCTGCAAGACGGTCGCTAATACGGTTTCTCAGCTCTGCTGCTGCTGCATCAGTAAAAGTCACTACTAACAGTTGGCGTAGTTTCAGCTGCCGCTCAGTCAGTAGTCGCAGTACAATATGAGCTAATGCAAATGTCTTGCCAGTACCCGCACTAGCCTCCAGCAAACGCAGGCCGGGGTTTAGTGGATAATCATTGGCTTCGAAGGAATAGAGCACGGGCGCATTCATGTCGCCATCATCTCTAGTAAGGGGGTGTACAGTACATCAAAAACTCTCTGGAATATCTCTGTGTCTAGGAGATCTGTCGCTTTGCAGTCACTCCCAAAGCAGACCTGCATCTCTATTCTTTGCCGCTCTCCCTGACTATAAAAACCACCATCCCAAGCAGAGATGAAGGCATGACGGTTTCTTTTAGCTGACTGATTGTTTCGCTGCTCTTTTGCCATTGCCCAACCACTATGTGGTGGTACTGGCCAGCAGGAGTAGTGACCTATGTCTGTGAGTCGCTGTAATAATGCCCACTGCATTTTAGCTTGCTCTTGTCTTAGAGGAAGCCAACGATACAAAGGCGCATAACTATCGCTGTTATTATCGCTTTTGCATCGTGCGACTACCACAGTATTACGTAATAGAGTACCTTTCATACATGCCTGTAAATGATGTGTCCAGCCTTGTATAATTTCGCGGTAGCTAACTGCTCCAGCTGTGACTACAATGTCGCTATTGCCAGCTTGCAGAAAGCCGCCCACTACTCGACAGTGGCCTAATGAAAGCAAGCAGGAATGTAGACTGCGCCAAGATTGCTCAAGCCTACTAATATCTACCCTATTAAGCGAAGACAAACTACAGCTGGTTAGTCTTTGACTCCAGCTCTCTAGTCCGCTAGATCTCAGCATCTGATCATTCTCTTGGGTAGGACTCTGTAGCCACTCCTCCAGACGGCTTTGGACCAATTTTTGGCGTTGCCAGTCCCTCAGCTCAAGATCTTCAAGATCTTCAATAGGATTGTCATCTTCCCTAATGTTTATACCGAGCTGCTTCAGCCAAAATCTTTGTGGAGCCATCAGCCAGTGTTGAATCTCAATGGCAGAGATATTCCTTACTGGTGATATCCCACTTGGGCAAAACTCATTAGCATCATCGCTGGGCCATCTCAGAGGCCTAGCGATTCCCTCATATTTTCTGTCAATAGGGTTTGCCTGTATCCATCGCAGGGCATTATATTGGCGATGATCAGTACATCTTGGCAACTCAAAGTCGTTGGCCATGAAGTTGCGCAAGTCTAAAGGGTTAGCTGGCGGCTTAGTTAGTAAATTCCGAAAGCTCACTTTAGAATCTTTGGACACTGCTTGCCCTAGCTGCTCTACTAAGTAGCTCAACCACTGCTGGATTGGGACAGCAGCAGGTCTCTCCTCGCCACTCCGTTCATCTCTGCTATTCCAGGTAATCAGCAGATGTTGCCGGGCTGATAACAATGCTTCGAGTAATGCGTAACGGTCCCGATTGCTGGGCGAAGGGTCACCAAGTCGATATTCATGCTCGAAGATGTGAAACCCGGGGCGCTTATCCTGCCGCGGAAATACATTAGCATCTAGACCCATTAATATAATAATGCGATGAGGGATTGCTCGCATGGCCTCAAGAGTGCTTACGGTTAGGGTTCCACTTCGATAATCAAATTGTCTGTTATTAGTGGCTAGCTCTTCCGTAAGAATCTCAGCTACGGTAGCTGCATCAAGATCAAGAGCGCAAGTACTGCTGCGTTCTTGCCAAATTCTTAGTGCGTCAAGCAAACTGGAGCGCTCAGAGGACCAGTTTGTATTGTCCTTAGATATTTTGTTGATAACTTCGTTTAGTAGAAAGACCCACTCTCGGCAGGGTCGGCAACTGCGCAGCTGATAAATTAACTGCGATATGGATGTAAGTACTTGCCACCAATGCACCATGCGATCTGGTTCCACACCTTCACTGAAAGGTGCTACTCCACCAGGAATAAAGGTTGACTCTGGTGGTAGCACTAAGCCAAGCAGCCATCGATCTAGGCACCACAGAAGGCTGTGCGCTTCAGAGCCATTGCGTTCTGCAGCATCGAGTCCCCAGCGAAAGCCACTACGCTGAAGAGCGTGACTAAGAGCTGGCAGATCTTCAGGATCAATGCCGAACCCGTACTGCAAAGCTGGGTTAGTCAACAAACGCTCCAGACCAGTTGCTGTTAGTCTTCCCGCTGCTGTCTCAAGGCAGTCTATCAAGGCCTTGCATAGGCCAGGTAATACGTGCTGATTACAGTCAATCAGTCGCCAGGGGAGTTGCACACCTGTAGCACTATCATTCATCACAGACGAAAGAAAAGGAATAAACTTACTAATTTGCGGACTCATAATCAGAATATCTTTAGGTTCGAGGCTTGAATCAAGAGCTAGCCACTGCAGAATCTGATCACGCACTATCTGTATCTCTCGCAACACACCCGGACAAGCCATGAATAGAAGAGAGCTATCGCTATCGCAACGCCAAAGTGGTGCGTTGCTTTCCCCAACCGTCAATTGTTGCTGTAACTGTTCTAGTAGTGTCGGCTCACGTCCCTGGTTCCGGGCCATAGTTGCTGGCGCCGCAAACAGATCTTCTTTCTTACATGTATCTAATTGGCTATCTATACTTCCTTGAAGTATCTGCTGGAACTCTGCACCCATACAGCCGAGGAGAGACTCAAGCCTCGGCGCCTCTAATAGCCAATTTGCTCCGAGCGGTAATTTGCGCCAATCATCTCCAAGCTGCTCTTGACGAATACAACAGCGTTTCCAGAGATCTGAGCAAGGTGTTAGCAGAAAGATCTGAACATCAATTACTTTGGAGAGTGCCTGTAGTAGGTCTACTTGTGAGGAAGCCATATTACTAAGCCCAAATAGTCGCAGTTTCTTGGGAAGCTTCACTGGTTTGATAGGCATGCACCTAAGCTGCTCTGCAGCCTCACTCACTTGTAGCCCAAATGGTGGCAATTCCAATCGCTGTCCAAGTATGCGCGCTAATACTGGCTGCCAGCAGAGTGACTGAGGTAGACTCTCTCCCTTCGTGGAGACCGGAGCTCGAAGTCTCTTTTCTCCATCTGATAGCCATGAGCGCAAACGATCCGGGCGGTAAAGTGCGTAGTCATCAAATACATCAGCAATCATTCTGGCAAGTTGCCACCACCCCCGATTGAGAGTTCTCTGATTACATGGATGATTTAGTGTCCAGTCTTTCAGAGCCTCAGATTCGTTCTGCTGTAACAGATCTGGTAAAGCCTCCAGCACATTCCATGCTAGAGACGGAGCTCTCCATGGATCTTCCTGTTCATCCCCATCACCTGTTAGCACAATACGAACAAGTTGACGAAGATGAGTGCCGGGAAAAAGAAAATATATATTGGCACTAATACCGTTTTTTTCGGCGAGCTGTTCACTTAACCAGTTACCAACTGACCGGGCATTAACTATCACTTCTACTCGCTCAAAGGGGTCAGGAGGATCAAGACTGAGTTGATCAGCCATAATTTGGGCAAGCCATTCAGCACGGTTGCTGCTATAGATAGTCAGCACAAGTCACTAGCTATGAGGTAAAACTTTTCACTGCCTAATTTGTAGCAAGCACAGCGGGGACTCTCCCACAAAGAATACTAATTTGGTTAAGCTGGTCACTCATACTGGGCACACTACTACTCATAGAAACCTGTCGATATATCAATATTTATATGAAGACTAAATAGAGATCTCTGAGTGAGGGCCGTTCGTAAGACTGGCTGATATGTAGACGCTAGCCCTGCTTTGTCTCTCAAGCTTGGCACTTTAAGGCTGCCGCTAATGAAACCGCTTAATTCCTATGCTGGCAAGCTATCTTTAGCTAGGCTGCTGAACAGTACTGCAGTGTTGTAGGCCTTTTATATCATAGTGTGATTAAGATGAGCTGTATTTACCTAATCTTGCCTTTGTGCTAACGGATTAGGAATGTTAACACTTGGAGCTTCAAAATATCCTACAGCAACAAACTCTAACCTTAATTTCATAAAACTGATGAAAGCGTAGTCTGTTGAAACCACAGCCGCGGCTGGTCGTGGAACACTAGCTGCAAGTGGTTGTAATTCTGGAGCCTCCAGAAATGCCGGGCAGCGCAGCAGCCAGAAGTCAATTGGCTTTTCCCGCTCAGCATAGTTACGGTGCCGCTCACGTAGGACCTCATCGAGGGGCTCTTCTTCGGTAAGGAAGCGCTCACTAGCAACGACAAAATGATAAGTTGTCATAGAGCTTGAGAAGCGAGAAGATGGCGTTGAGGGTATCGAACCAGTTGCTTCATCTCCCTGACTGCTTGTTGTAGTCCAACAGCAATAGATCGGGTCACAATCGTATGACCGATATTTAATTCTTCTATCCCATCGATGGCTGCAACAGGTTCAACATTCTGATAGGTTAAGCCGTGGCCAGCATTTACTCGTAAACCAATAGTACGGGCGTGAGCAGTAGCCTCCTCTAATTTTGCCAGCTGAAAAAACTGTTTGTCCCAGCTTACACTGACATAAGCGCCTGTATGAAGTTCAACCCAACTAGCCCCACAGCCCTTGCAAGCCACGAGTTGGCCAACTTCTGGATCTACAAACAGACTGACGGGGATCCCAGCATTTTGTAATTTATGCACGGCGTTGCCCAAATCGCGTTGTTGATTTTTAACGTCTAAACCACCTTCTGTAGTTACTTCTTGCCTTCGTTCTGGTACTAGCGTGACTATGTCTGGGCGAATACGCAGGGCAATAGCAATCATTTCTTCAGTTGCAGCTATCTCTAGGTTCAACCGACTCTGGACTGTGCGCCGTAGCAGCTCGACGTCATGCTCCTGGATATGGCGTCGGTCTTCGCGAAGATGAACAGTAATGCAATCGGCTCCACCCAGCTCTGCAAGCAAAGCATAAGTAACAGGATTGGGCTCGATGGTGCGGCGAGCTTGTCGAATGTTGGCAATGTGGTCAATGTTGACCCCCAAGGTGGCCATAATTCCTTAGAGCATCGGCATAATTTTATGAATCATTGGAAAGCCTCGGCGGCTGAATAAACTGTGCGGGACCATTTTGATCCGAAGCCCTTACCTTCAGAACCGCGGTTCAACTGCTACGTTGCCCTCGAATCTTGCCAGTCGGGAGACATATCTATGCCTAGGTATCAATCCTATCTGGGCACGTCTTGCAATGATCCTTACGCAAGATGTTGTCCTGCGCATCTTCTTCCGCAAATGTGAAGTTTTGCATCCCGAGTATCTCCCAGTCGGTGGACCTGTCTTGCTAGCCCCAACGCACCGATCACGCTGGGACGCTCTATTACTGCCGATGGCTGCAGGACGTCGTGTTAATGGCCGTGACTGCCGATTTATGGTAACCCGCACTGAGATGTTGGGTCTGCAGGGCTGGTTCCTCAGTCGTCTGGGCTGTTTTCCTGTAGATCAGGATCGCCCCTCGCTTACTGCGCTGCGCTATGCTGTCGACCTACTAGCTGATGGCCAGCAGGTGGTAGTTTTTCCTGAAGGACGGATTAATCAGAGTGATGGTCCTATCAGTTTAATGCCAGGACTAATTCGCCTTGCCCAGCTAGCTTTCAGTCAAGGGGTCTCGGTACGGCTAATGCCTGTGGGAATTGCTTATAGCGAGGCAGTACCGCACGTCCGTTCTAGAGCTGCTATCTGTTTTGGTCAAGAGATTCTGGTACAGAAAAGTGGACGTGAGGAGGCAAAACGCCTCACCTGTTCTCTCTGCTTCGGTATGCGGGTAGCTGAACAAGTAGCCAGGAATGCAGTGGGAAGACCGCTGTTAGAGGGATAAATTGACTATTTGCTTATTAACTATGCAAATTCCTGTTTCCCGCTAACACTTCGTGTTTTTGCGATACTAGCATCAGCTTGGGTATGCATTTAAGTTAATAATAAACTTTGTAGTAGGCTATCAAAGTAAGAGCCATTAAACTTTAGTGTTGCTAATCTGTGAAAGTTTTTTAAGCGCAAAGATGTGATATCAACGACTCTAAGTCTGGCAATGGCATGTAGGGATTACCATGACTTTTAGCATCTCCGCCAGTTGTCAGCTTCTTTGGTGGTGCTTTTCAAGGCTCTGACCTCTGCGTTGTCTACAAAGAGGTGTATGTATGTCAAAGTAATGTGTAGAACACGGACTTTGATCATCTACGAACAGATGTTAGCCTTACTGAAATGCTTTGCCAGTAGAACTGGCTAGAGGTTAGTCGTGCTAGACTCTCAACAAGGCTACATACCTGATGATCAAAGCTTAGCAACAATGGTGATAGCTAATCTGTCAACATCATAGCATCACATAGTGCCAAGACCATGGTTCAGTTGGCTGAAGTTAAGTCTGCTATCCGGCGTTCTCTGCCTGATGCGCAGATCACCATCGAGGATTTGACTGGCAAAGGTGACCATCTCCAGGTTTCGGTAGTGTCGTCATTGTTTGCGGGCATATCCCGGATTCGTCAGCACCAGCTCGTCTACAGTGCTCTCCGCGAGCAGCTGGCTAATGAGACCATTCATGCCTTGGCTCTCAACACGTCCACGCCTAACTAAGATCACGCTGCTAAAACTATGGATCCCAACACAAAGCTCCGAATCGAGTCTTTAGTACAGTCTCACCCAATTATTGTATTTATGAAGGGATCGAAGCTGATGCCACAGTGTGGTTTTTCTAATAATGTAGTGCAAATTCTCAATGCCCTTGGTATGAATTTTGAAACCTTTGATATTCTCTCTGATATGGAAATCCGTCAGGGAATTAAGGAGTTCTCTAACTGGCCGACAATCCCCCAGGTCTACGTGAAGGGTGAGTTCATCGGTGGCTCAGATATCCTAATCGAGTTATACAACTCAGGTGAGTTGAGAGAAAAACTTGAGATCGCTATTGCCAGTTGAGCTTCTGAAAGGGTATAGGGAGGTATAGAGACTTAAGCTCTCGTGAATAATTTGTCTCGCTATTCAGCTAGGCTCTCGCTGGTGAAAAAGTCTGCTTACGTCTCCATCTGGACCAATAAAGCTTGACGGATCAAGTATCCAGCGCTCAACTAGTGTTTCAAGCCTAGCAAGATGTCTTTGATCTAGCTGACCTATCCTCCTTAAAGCATGAAGATAACCATCAGCATAAAGCTTTAGCTCAGAGGGAGTGTGATGACGGCTAGTAAGTTCTTGGCAAGCATCACACAACGACTGGAAGTGGCGAATACTTTCCGGGTCGTTGAGAGATGTCATAGGTGGCGTTAGATGGCAATCCTTGCTACCAGCAAGCCAAAGGCTCCAGTTTTAGCATAAGCGAGTCTTAACGACCACTGTGACGTCTACTCCGAGCTATCTCGTTGCCAGCAGTCTTAGATCTGAAGCATCACATCATCGTACTGTTGCGCTGTCATCAGGAGCAGGACTGACTCGTGTGCTCATTGTAGAGCCTCACCCTACGCTGCGCACTGTACTTGCCCAGAGACTAAGACAAGATGGTCACCTGACAGCTGCGGTAGCTTTAGGACGTGAAGCTCTTGATCTCTGTGAGGAACAGAGCCCTGATTTGTTGGTGAGTGCCGAGATCCTCGAGCAGTGTTCAGCTCTCCGGCTTGCTCGGCAGATACGTTGCCCAGTTTTAATACTAACTGCACGCTCCGGCGCGGAGCCGGTTGTGGGGTTGCTCAATGATGGCGCTGATGACGTGTTGTGTAAGCCATTTGGCCTCGAGGAACTGGCAGCTCGCTGCAGAACGCTGCTGCGGCGTGGACGCAGCGTTTTGCAAGAGCGCGTGGCTGTTGGTCCACTTGAGGTGCACTTACTTCTACGGCAAGTGACACTAAGTGAGAAGCCTGTCGAGCTCAGTCCTCGCGAGTTTGCTCTTCTTTGCGCTCTCCTAATGCCACCAGGCCTAGTTCGCAGTCGGCAGGAGTTGCTTCGCATGGCCTGGCCACCATTTAGCGGAGGCCCTCGCTCAGTAGATACCCAGGTTCTTACACTTCGCCGCAAACTTGAACAAGCAGGCCTAGGCAATGGCGGCGGCATAATGACTGTGCGCCAGCAAGGCTATCGCTTTAGCCTAGAGAGCTTACCGGGCTAACTATCCAACCTTGGTAGATTGCGACAGCAACTACACCCTCTCCAAGAAGCATTAGTAGTGATAGTGCCGCTAGTAGCTGGTAGGTCCAGGGCGGTGTCAATCGACTGATGTTGTTGGTATCAATGCCACTGTACTCGTGGACTAAAGTCAGGAAAAGTTCGAAACGTTCGAGACGTTGGGGCAGCAGATAGTTTTGCAGCTTCTTTGCCTTGATGTAGTAAACTGTTCCTTTCTGACTAGTAGCCACTGGTACTAACGCAGTCACTTGTTCCCAAGGAAGTGTCCAATTTTGGCGCAGTGGCAGCCACTGGAGCCAAGGTGGGTAACTGACAGCAATTGCCTTTTCGCTGATGATAACTTGCTCACTTACTAAGCCTAGAATTAGTATCGCGCCCAACAAAAAACCTAGTGACAGCATTAGACGCAAGCTAGGTGGCGATAGCAATGGCAGTGGCAAAGCTAGGCAAACATATAGTAGCAATAGCGGCAAACGTACAAGGGGAGCAGTAACAAATTTTTCGGTGGCTCGCTTTGACATTGGGCAATTAGCATTTGTTCTAGCAATCTGCTTCAAAGAGTAGAGCATAGGTTCAGTTTCTAATTGGACGGCAGACTCCGGCAAAGTTATGGCCTTGTACTCCTTCTAGAACTTGCTAGAGTACACTAGATTCTTCGTAAACATTTCGCCGCTATTCATTAGTTTCTTTACTTCGTACAGTTTGGCTGGATATAATATTTAGAGTTTCCACGGCCTTGGCCTTCTTAGGTAGCTCACCGCCGGTCTCTAGAACGATGGACTATTTTTTTAGGAAAAAACCAGGGTATAGCAGGCACTGTACTTTGCATAAAGGTATAGCTTAAAGTATCACTTGGTCAATTGCGACCTTCTCCAAAGATTCAGTCTGGAAGAGACCAAGGGTTGAGGCCTAAGTCAGCTCCAATACGATGGGAGCACGCATAGGCACTAAAAGCTACGGCATTGAGCCCTTGGCCAGGGAAACAGGAATCACCGACTAGGTAAAGGCCAGGGATGCCTGTGCGATTGAACGGCATTGGCAGCAATCCTGGCAATCGTTGTGCAGGAACTGGCCCGTAGCTACCGTCAAGGCGGCCTAGAAAGCGCCGGTGGCTGCGAGGTGTCGCGATTTCATTGTGACGTACTGCTGCTGTAATACCAGGAATAATTACTTCCAGTCGATGTATGAGGCGATTTGCATCTCTTTCCTTTTTCATTCTGTACTCTTCTGAAGAAAGGGCACGCCAATTCTCCATAGAACTCTGTGTAAACGTGTGAATAATGTGGTGACCTGGTGGTGCTAGAGATTGGTCCAGAAGTGTAGGGATTGAAAGAAAGATAACTCCTTGCTCATCTTCCATAGCTTTCCAATCCTCAAGTAGTAGGTGGTGGCAATGGAAGTTCTGCGGCACTATAGATTCATCAACCCCAAGATGAAGAGATAGAAATGACGGTGATGGCTTGTAGCGTCTCCGCCAACGAACTTCAGAAGCTGGCGTCTTGGCTCTGTCTACTAAAGCATGGTCTTTCCCCTGTTCTCCTCTCCCAAATGTGTCCCAACGAGTTGCATTACTGACAATTCGCTTGGCGCGCAATTCTTCACCGTTGGCCAAACGTACACCTACAGCCCGTCCCTCTTCAAGCAGGACAGTCTTTACATGAGCTTTATACCGGATCTTCCCACCACAGGATTGAAGACCCTTTACAAGCTTTGCAGCGATTACACCGACGCCACCTCTAGGGTAATTGATTCCTCCGGCATGACGGTCGGAAAAAACCATGCCAGCATTAATCATAGGTGTGCGGTCTGCGGGCATAACAGACCAGCAAAAACACTCTATATCAATGAACTTCAGCAGCTGTGGATCCCTAATGTATCGTCGCGCCACGTCTCCAACATTGAAAGGAAGCCAACGGGCTAGGCTTAGACAAGCGCCAGGTGCTCGCAGAAAGACTTTGGCTAGGTAGGCAGGATCCTCAAGGGAAAGGAGTGGTATTGCATCTAGGCAACGGAAGACCTGCCAGCAGGCACCATAGAAGGCCTGGATGTTATCCTTCTCATGTGGAAAGTATACATTAAGGTCGTCGAGAAATTTCCTATAGTCTCGGCTTACAGCGATTCTGAAATTATCAGGGAGATGATACTCTAGCTGAACCGGATCCGGGATTGTTTCTACATGTTGTCCAACATCCGCCAAGGCGCGGGTAAGAAGATTGGTGTGTCCCTTGCTGCCAAACCCAAAAATCATTGAGGCACCCACATCGAATGTGTATCCCTTGCGATGAAATGAGGCAGCACTACCACCTGGTACGAGATAGCGCTCAAGCACAAGCACTTGAGCGCCTTTTGCTGCAAGTTGGCTTGCCGTTATGAGACCACCGGCACCAGAGCCTATTACAATCACATCCCAAGTAGGATTAGTCACCAGAAGATATTGCTCTGAGAACTAAACATTAATCTAAGCAAGTAGTTCATGCAGCTGCGAAAAGACTAGCCCAATGATCCCGTGCTGAATCCAGAGCGGCAAGGGCACGGTCTCTATAGGCGGCATATCGAACTCTCTTATCACGGATACGTTCAGGAAGAAGAGGTAGTAACCCAAAATTAGGTGGCATTGGCTGAAACATACCTGTTGCAGCATTGCTTATAAAATGTGTAAGCGCCCCTGACATTGTAGTCAGTGGTAAGTTAATCGGCTGCTGACCCCGAATCAGACGGGCTGCATTGGTACCTGCTAACCAACCACCAGCAATAGCAGCTGTATAACCCTCAGTACCTGTTATTTGTCCCGCTGCCAACAAAGTAGGACGTTTACGGAATTGCAGTGTAGCATCTAGGAGCTGGGGAGATTCAAGGAATGTGTTGCGATGCATTACTCCAAAGCGGGCAAACTCGGCCTTCTCAAGACCAGGAATCATTCGCAGAATCTGCCTTTGCTCATTCCACTTTAAGTTAGTTTGAAATCCGACTAAGTTCCAGAGCTGGCCATCACGGTCTTCCTGGCGCAGTTGCGCAATTGCGTGAGCATGCTGACAAGAGCGCACTTCTCGACTATTTGGCTTACCCCAACGAGGGTCCCAAAGTCCAACCGGTTTAAGTGGGCCATAACGCATGGTATCAGCACCACGCCGTGCAAGCTCCTCGATTGGAAGACATCCCTCAAAGAAGACAGCGCTCCCCCTCTCAAACTCTTTCAGCTCTGCTTGCTCTGCTTGCAAAAGGGCTTTGCGAAGATTTAAGTACTGATCCTGACTCATTGGACAATTAATGTAATCAGCACCGCCTCTGTTGTAGCGGCTCGCTCGAAACGCAACTCCCATATTAATGCTTTCGCCCTCAATGATTGGGCTGGCAGCATCGAAGAAGTGGCAATCAGCCCGTCCGGTGAAACTTCGTAGATCTTCTGCAAGCGACTCGCTAGTCAAGGGTCCTGTTGCTAGCACGGTTACTTGCTTTGCATCAGGCAGATATCTTTGCTCTCTCCGCTCAACAGTAATCAGAGGATGCTGCTCTAGCTTCTGCGTCAGCTCGGCGCTGTAGCGACCTCTATCTACAGCCAGAGCACCACCAGCTGGAACAGCGTGCACATCAGCCATGCCGATCAATAATGAACCGAGTCGTCTTAACTCTTCCTGCAGCAATCCTGCAGCACGATCGCTACTCAGTGCACCAAAGCTGTTGCTGCATACTAACTCGGCAAAGTTTGATGAATAATGGACTGGCGACCGATGCTGCGGTCGCATTTCTATGAGCTTCACTGGTATACCCATAGAGACAGCTTGCCAAGCTGCCTCCGAGCCAGCTAAACCAGCGCCAATTACTAAGACGTTTGACTTTAACACTACGGACAGACTGTCTTCACCTAAGTCTTTAGCCTCTGAAGAGGACATTTTTCGTATATGGAAGTAATTTTTAAGGATTAGTTCTATCTTAAAGTTGTCGAATGCTTATTTCAGGACACTCGCGCATTTAGAATTAAGGCTTTAGAGACCCGAGGCAGACTGTTGAGAGGCTACTAGGCATTGGTTTATATATTCTATTCGCGCTACCTGTGTACCGAGTTGCATCTTGTACTATTACATTAACTGCTAGAGGTAACTCTTCATAGCTTTTATTACTAGGTTTTCTTTGCTTAATTATATAGGAGTTGCGAACAGTGGGCAAGAACTGCAAGCACCAAATGTTGAGTACGTCTTATAAACTTCTTGCATTTTTAGCAGAGGGCTAGTAGCTCTCAAGACCTTGCTATCTACAAAAATGGCAGGAATAAGTATCCACAGCTAGGTATGCCAGGTCAGATTAATTATTAACTCGGTTAAACTAGATTGGGGATACTTAATTATGCCACGGAGACTTACTGATACGGCTTTATTAAGCTGCTCGTAAATCTTAAGGTTGAGTCATGATTGGATCATATTTACTCTTGAGAGCGCTGTCTCAACAGCATCTGTACCTGACCGATGGCAGCACGACTGATGTTGAAGGTGGCCCAGCCGAGCGCTAGAAGAATGGGGAAGGTGACAAGCGCAAGCCGCAGATCCATGGAAGTGTGACCAAACAACTCTAATCTTACGGAGTCTTCTCCGCCTTCTTTACTTGTAGGCTTATCCGGTTGTTAATTTACGGTTGCTGCCACGCTCCCGCTCAGCACATGCATGACAGGCAGCAAGAGCTGCATAGCGCTCGGCATGACGACGCTGCTGGCTTACTGCTGCCTCGCTAATTTGTCGCTTCTCACGAGCTGGGATACCAGCTACCATCATCTTTGGAGGCACATCCCTATTTACTACAGCACCAGCGGCCACAACAGCACCGGCCCCCACTTTCACACCACTGAGTACTACTGCAGCAATGCCTATTAAGCAGCCGTCCTCCACGGTACAACCGTGCAGGACAGCTCGATGTCCAACGGTAACTTCGTTACCGATCTGTACTGGTTTACCGGGATCCCCGTGCAGAATGGCACCGTCTTGCACATTTGAATTGCGCCCGACCTGGATTGCTGCTAAGTCACCGCGAGCCACAGCCATAGGCCAGAGACTAGACCCTGCAGCTAGACATACCTCGCCTATGATGACTGCCTCAGCAGCGACCCACGCACTAGGGTCAATCACAGGATCCGGCCAGTATTCTCGGTAATTAGTCATGGTGCAGTACTCTGGGTGCGGATACAATCCATAGTTGTCTTGACCATCGCGTGATAGCGTCCACTGATGCTTGATCAGCATGCTTCAAAGAAGCGGGTCGCTAGCTCAGCGGTAGAGCACTCGGCTTTTAACCGATTGGTCCTGAGTTCGAATCTCAGGCGACCCATTCCGCCACAGCTATTCTCAGTCCAGCATATAGGGACCACTTGCAGTCTGGTAGTGCATTGATTAAACCTGCTAAGTAGCACAAAAATCTATGGCAAGCTTGGGTCCCTGCTTTTTGTTGTGCCGCGTTACTATAACTTGTATGAGCTTAGTAATTCTAACTCCAAGCATAAGGCTATGTCAAATATCTGGCCTGAGAAAAGTAAGGCCACTGCAGCTGTAGGCAGCTCAAATACTACTTAGTAGAAAGACTTACCAACTCTTTAATGGTTATAATTACTTTTTAGGTGTAGGCTGCAATTCATATTTAGCCTCGGCTAATCCTTCTTCTTACTAACGCTGTGCATAGTTGCCTTGCTAGTGTTGTACTAGTGCTTATTGATATTCTAAATGATACCAACTGTGTTCATAGGGAACATCAGCTTTTTAGTCTTGACTAGTTGGCGTGAGTCTGGACACCACATTTTAATGCTGTTAATACTACAATTAGCTAGCAGAAGCACAAATTCGGCATGCATAACAGCTCACTTTCACACTCCTTTGACAGGACTGTCTGACTCTAAACTCAGACAAGTTGCCAAGGTTGAACCTCGCTTAGCTATGGAGGCAGTTTAAGGATCTTCAAATCTTAGTCTGGTCCAGCTCCTAATCAGCTATTACAGTGTAAGACTACGAGGTGTAGCGCAGCTTGGTAGCGCGCCTGCTTTGGGAGCAGGATGTCGCAGGTTCAAATCCTGTCACCTCGATTGTTTTGCCAGTAACTATCACTACAGTACGTTTTAGAGAGTCTTTAAACTAGTGTTCGATTTGAAATTATAAGCCTGTTTATAAAACTTGCGCCAGAACTAGTTAGTTAAGACATTGTTGTTTAAAAGACTTTTGATAGCAGAAGTTTTCGGAGAAGTGAAAGTAGCTTACTCCCACTTTTCCTGATTATTTCTGTGAGGAGGTGTTTTACTTGCTGGTGGTTTTTTGCTTAACCTCAAAACAGTGGCTTCAGAAATTTAGTCAACGTCTTAAGATAAGCAAACCCATCTGACCAGCAGCTAAAGATTGGTGTCGGGCGTAGGTAAATCCAGCCTGCAACGCGAGAATCTCAAGTTCAGAGGCAGTAGGAAACCTCTTCAGGCTATCCTGGATATAAGAATATTCTTGCCCTAAGCCTATCGAAGATGCTACGGGTGTTACTATACAGTCTAGGTAAGAGCGCTGAAATCGGCCTGGCAAAGAATCAGCTGGCAGCCTATTAAAGTCCAGAACGCCAGCACGCCCCTCTCTAGAAAGTAAGCGCGCCATTTCGGCTAGGCCAGCTGGTATATTCTGCAAATTACGTAGTCCATAGGCCATCACAACACCATCGAAAGTAGAAGAAGAATGATTTGTTTTCAGAGCGTTACCAAGACGCCAAGTAACTGGCAACCAGGGTTCCTGCCTTGCTCGTCTACGTGCAATTGCTAAAGGCCTGGAGGCAGCATCGATGCCCAGTACTGACCCACCTGGGCGTAGACGTCTAGCCAGAGCTAGTGTGAGATCACCCGTGCCGCAACAAAGATCGAGCCAGCACTCACCAGATTGTGGTTTCAATCGTGCGAGGAGCTCAGATTTCCAAATGCGGTGTTGACCAAGACTGAGGATATCGTTCAGCGAGTCGTAATGTGCTGCGATAGAGTTGAATAATGTCCTAACTGCAACTGGGTTACCTACTCTCACAGTGTCACACCACTTAAAGTCATAACCATCACTGTAGTTAAGCCCACAGCAGCTGAACAGACTATACATCCTGCCAACATAAGTGAGAACTCTTGCTGATCAACTGCGGCTTGCATAAGCTGCAGTGCCCAGGCGACTAAGGTGACGACTGCGAACACCAATAGCAAACCTACCGGACGAATTAGTGAAGGCTCCAGCAGCGGTTGCCCAGAGAACACATAGTTCACGTAATTCAAGGTATCTTAGTCAAGTATTTTCGCTTTGCCGTCATTCCTAGCGGGCCTCACAGTAAATCCACGTGCTAGGAGATCATATTTGATTTGCTCTATTGTAAAGGTGCCATCATGCAACAGGGAAGCTAACAATGCAGCTGAGGCCTGGCCACCTTTTGGACTGTTATCTAGGACGGTAGCTATGTGCTCGAGACAGCCTGCACCTCCTGACGCGATTACCGGTATCGGCACTGCCTGAGCTACCGAACGTGTCAAGCTCAAGTCATAGCCAGCCTTTGTTCCGTCACCATCCATTGAGGTAAGCAAAATCTCGCCAGCACCTAGCTGAGCTAGTGCTTGGGCCCAATCTACCACGTCAAGACTGCTGTTTTTTCTTCCTCCTTCTATGTACACATCCCAGCCTGGAGACGCGGGATCACGGCGACAGGCATCGATTGCTGCGACTATACACTGGCACCCGAAGCGCTCAGCAGCACGACGTATCAAGTCTGGATCCCTCACGATAGCTGAATTAAGACTTACTTTGTCAGCACCAGCTCGAAGCAGTTCAGCAACACCTTCCACTGAGCGTACGCCGCCACCAACTGTGAAAGGTATGGTCACCACCTCAGCAGTGCGCCGCACCAAATCAACGAGTGTTTCACGGCCTTCACGGGTAGCGACAATATCCAGAAATACCAGTTCATCGGCTCCTGCTTCACTGTAGCGGCAGGCAAGCTCTACTGGATCACCAGCATCTCGTAGTCCGACAAAGTTCACACCCTTAACCACGCGGCCTTGCACCACGTCAAGACAGGGAATCAGACGGGGGGCAATCATGCAATACTTACGGACATAGCTGTTAGGGTTCGGTTCTACACACAAGCCTTGTAGATCATGACCCAGGTGGTTCCGATCACCATCGGTTCCCGGATACGCATCACTAGAGTCCGCGACCGTATTCCCTCCGCACTGGTTGAGTTGTTAGAGCAGGACGCCAGCGGCACTGTTGTTGACTTCCGCACGACTGACGGCAAGGGAATTGGTGTAGTAGTGGAGCTCAGTAACGGTTCAACCTGCTGGTTCTTCGAGGACGAAATCACTGCCGCTTGAAATTGTTGTGAGCAACACCCGCCAGCTTCTCGGTATTAAAGGCGCTGCAGGCACCAACAGCGTCTGGAAACTGCGCCTACAGCTAATGAAACCCGTCACTTGGGTTCCTCTAATCTGGGGTGTCATCTGTGGAGCAGCTGCAAGCGGCCACTTCTGCTGGTCTTTACAAGATGTTCTTGCCAGCGTCGCTTGCATGCTGATGAGTGGGCCATTGCTTGCTGGCTATACTCAGACAATCAATGACTACTACGACCGTGATATCGATGCAATTAATGAGCCATACCGCCCAATCCCGTCTGGTGCTATTTCTCTGAGGCAAGTAAGATCGCAGATCTTACTGCTCTTGCTCGCTGGGCTTGCTGTTTCCTACGGGCTCGATATTTGGGCTGGGCATGAAAGACCAGTCTTGCTGCTGCTTGCTCTTGGAGGTTCCTTCATCAGCTACATTTACTCAGCGCCGCCACTAAAGCTGAAGCGGAATGGTTGGCTAGGCAACTATGCACTCGGTGCAAGCTATATTGCCCTCCCTTGGTGGGCAGGTCAAGCCCTCTTTGGCCAACTCACCTGGACTACAGTTTTACTTACCCTTGCCTACAGCCTGGCCGGGCTTGGTATTGCTGTAGTCAATGATTTCAAGAGTGTAGAAGGAGATCGTGCTCTGGGCTTATGCTCGTTGCCTGTAACTTTCGGCATTGGACCAGCTAGCTGGATTAGTGCTGGAATGATTGATATTTTTCAGATCGCCATGGCTGTTGTGCTAATAATAATTGGTCAGCATTTTGCCTCAGTTCTCTTAGTACTGCTAATCATTCCTCAGATCACCTTCCAAGATATTTGGCTCCTACCTGATCCAGTAACCTTCGATGTAAGATACCAGGCTAGTGCTCAACCGTTTCTCGTGCTTGGCATGCTCGTGACCGCTTTAGCAATTGGCCACAGCCCACTGATCTAGTTAATGTGAAGCGAACTAGGTACCTTTCCTGGCCTCTTTTAATTGTTGGTACGGTGGTTTTTGGAGGAGTGGTTGCTTTTGGGCAAAAGACCCTCACCCAGGTTTTTGATGCAGCACTTCCCGACACTCGCGAGATTGCTAAGTTTCACCGAAGGGGTACGATAACAATTCTCTCAAGCGATGGCCGCGTAATTCAAAAGCTGGGGCCAGCCACACGCGAGAAGGTTGAGCCTAGAGAAATATCGTTGCTTGTTAAGCAAGCTTTTATTGCCGCTGAAGATCGACGTTTCTATAGCCACAACGGAGTTGATTTATGGGGAATTGGTCGCGCATTAGTCACTAACCTGCGACGACGCAGTATCCAGGAAGGGGGAAGCACAATCACGCAACAATTAGCTAGGATGGTCTTTCTCAGTCAGGATCGTACTCTGACCCGCAAGCTAAAAGAGGCTGCGCTAGCACTAAAACTTGAGCGTCAGTTGAGTAAGCAACAGATTCTTGGACAGTACCTCAACTATGTTTATTTAGGGTCTAATGCTTATGGTGTTGCTGATGCTGCCTGGGTTTACTACTCAAAGAAATCTGATGAACTCACCCTGCCAGAGATAGCATTAATTGCCGGATTGCCGCCAGCACCATCAGTATACTCACCGCTTGTGAATCCGGATCTTGCTTTGCAGCGCCGCACAGCCGTATTAGATCGAATGCAGAAGTCAGGCTTTATTACTATAGCAGAAGAGACTGAGGCCCGAAATAGTCCTTTGGCCCTGAAACCAGCAACACCTAAATATTTTAACAGCGCCGCACCCTATTTTACCAGCTGGGTGGCGCAGCGGCTACCACAGCTGCTTAGTCCCGAGCAACTAGAGATGGGTGGCCTACGGGTCCACACTAGCCTTAACCTTGGCTGGCAGCATGAAAGCCGCAAGGTAGTACTAAGCAATGCACCGGCCAGTACAGAAGGTGCAATGGTGTCGATTGAACCAGAAACAGGTTTAGTACGGGTGATGATAGGTGGCCGTGACTTCTCTACCAGCCAATTTAACCGTGCTACCCAGGCACTTCGGTCGCCAGGGTCAACATTCAAGCTCTTTCCCTACGCTGCTGCAATCACTGCCGGCATTAGGCCAGAGACAATCTTTGTTGACAGCCCCCGCTGCTGGCACAGCTACTGTCCAAAGAACTTCGATGATAAGTACCTTGGCGAGGTTTCCCTAGCAGATGCTCTCAAGAATTCTCTTAACACCGTAGCAGTACAGCTGCTAGATAGAGTTGGGTTCGACATAGTGATCAATACTGCTAATCAGCTGGGGATAGGTAAACGTAGACCTTTAGGTAAGTTTTACCCCATGGCAATCGGGGCATATGAACAAACTGTTCTTAACATGACAGCAGCATACGCGGCAGTTGCTAACCGTGGCATCTATGTAACCCCAACGCCATTTGAAGAGATTCGCAGCTTAGATGGTGAAGTCCTCTGGAGTTGGCGTGTGGATGGTGACCGTGGATATCGCGCTCTTGATAGCGATGTAGCAGATGTCATGAATTGGATGTTGCAACAGGTGGTAAGTAGCGGAACTGGTATTGCGGCAAAATTAGAGGATCGCCCGGTGGCTGGCAAAACTGGCACTTCAGAAGGTGCTCGTGACCTATGGTTTATTGGCTCGGTACCACAGCTAACTACAGCTGTGTGGTTTGGCTGCGATGACAATAAAGAGACTGAAAGCTCTAGCGGTGAGGCCGCCTGGGCGTGGAGGAAATTTATGTCTGCTATCAAAAAAAATCTTCAGGTCCAGACTTTCCCGCCAAAGCCAGTGCTGAAACGGACTTACAAGCCATTTAGCAATGAAAAACCAAGTCTTCTCCGTGAACTTCACTATCAAGTCCATGAACATGAGCATAATCAAGAGCCTCAACCATCTAATCTTGCCGGCAAAGAGCTAGTGCCAGAATCTCCGGCACCTATGCAGCGACCACGTTATGTTGCTCCCCCTGATGGGCCACCAGTAAATGAGAATTTTGAGCCCTTACCTGTGCAATGGTAGTACTCAGATCAATTCAAGCACAGCTGTGTAAAAGCCATCGCCACCACCAATATCATCTAGACAATGTTGATGTTGCTCCAGCATTCGTAGTTCTGGATATTGCTGTAGCAGTCTGTTGATCTGACAGTTGTTTTCTGCAGGGTGTATCGTACAAGTAGAGTAAACGAGACGGCCACCAGGGCGCAGAAGCCTCAGCAGACTTTCAAGCAACTGTGACTGTAGGGTGATCAATGTGTCAATTACCAGAGGAGTGACACGCCAGCGGGCATCAGCATGACGAGCTAGAGTTCCTAGTCCTGAGCAGGGAGCATCTAGTAAAATGCGATCAAAATAGCCGTACAGCCCTGGATGCTGCGTTGAAAGACCAATGGCATTAGCAGTCATGACCCGGATACTAGTACAGCCAAGACGGGTAGCATTAGCTGTAACACGGCGTAGGCGCCCAGCAGAACGATCAACTGCCCAGACCTCGCCATGATCACCAATAAGCTCTGCTAAGTGAGTTGACTTACCACCAGGTGCAGCACAGGCATCAAGTAAACGTTCACCTGGCTTTGCCTCTAGGAGCGGAGCGATAGCCTGTGCTGAACGATCCTGTATACTCCAGTGTCCCTCATTATAGCCAGGCCAGTGCCGTGGATTTCCAGCTGCACTAAGTACCTGTAAACCATATGGACAACCAGGAATTGGCATAGCAGTAATACCAGCTGCAGCTAAGCTGCACTGGACAGTTCCTAGCTGCTGACACAGGCGGTTGACACGCAGATCAAGAGTTGGGACACGATTACAGGCCAATGCCATTGTCTTGGCACGGTCCGCCCCATACCAAGTGATTAGATCTTGGCAAAGCCAAAGTGGCAATGACTGCTTCAAAGCGAGTGCAGCTGCCGGATCCTTAGGTAACTCAAGGCTCTCACCAGTGTCGCGAGCACGCTGGGCTGAACGGAGTAGGCCATTTACCACTGAGGCCAACTGAGCTAACTTAGTAGACTTAGCTAGCTCAACGCTAGTGTTTATAGCAGCTGAGGCTGGTATACGCTGCATCCAGAAGATCTGATAAAGACCGAGATGCAATAGCCATCGCAACAGTGGTGGCTGCTGGTGTGCCGGTACTCGTCCCAATCGATCTAACCAGGCATCAAGCCAACGACGGCGACGAATAGCACCATAGGCTAACTCAGTGGCTAGTGTGCGATCTGCTGGGAGCAAATCAACATGCTTGAATGCACGACCTAGAGCTATGTCTGCATAAGCCCCAGCGGCAACCGCTTGCAATATCTTCCAGGCTAGATGCCGAGGCAATAATCCAGGAGTAGAAGCAGCACAAAGCATCTTAAGGCAAGCTAGGTGGCAAGATTACCTGTAAGCTCAGGGTCCGCAGATCCGGTCGCCATAAGTAGCGTTGAAGCGGTACCCAGCCATCATTCTTAACAGGAATACCTTCAGTAATCAGTAACTGCCGCTGTACCCAATCAGACCCCTCTCGACTAAGACTCATCGAGATGCGACTCTGTGCATTTACTACACGGTGCCAGGGCACCTCTGAAGATAGTGGTAACCGCCTTAAAGACCAGCCTACTTGACGGGCACCCCCATAAATACCAATAAGGTCAGCAATCTGACCGTATGTAGCTAGTCGTCTATAAGGGATGCGCGACACTGCACCCCATACTCTTTCATCAAACTTCGCCATGTCGATTTACCTCGCGTAAAGTTAGTTAGCCTCCCTGTATACAAGGAGCAGCACAAGAACCTAGTATAGCTGGCTAGATTTATAGATGTCTAAAGCTAACAGCAAACTTTAAACTTTTGGGGCTTTAAGAACATAGGCCCAAGCGTGTTCTAGTCACGCTACAGTCCGAGCTAACTAAATTCAGTCAAGATTGGCTTAGTCTGAAAATAGCAGATTTTAAAGATTAAGGCAAGGCTATGCATTGCTTGCAGCAGTTTAAGGCCCTACTGTTTTTGTATTATCTAGTCATTAGTTGCATAGTACTTTGCACATGTGGCGATGTAAGATTCATTGTGATGCCTGATTTAGCTTCAGCACTGCCATAAAAGCATCCTGCGGTACATCTACTTTACCCATAGCCTTCATACGCTTTTTGCCCTTAGCTTGTTTTTGCAATAGCTTTTTCTTACGAGATATGTCACCACCATAACACTTGGCGAGCACATCCTTGCGCACAGCGTTGATACTCTCGCTAGCTATGATACGACTGCCAATCGACGCCTGAAGCGGAATCTTGAATTGTTGCCGTGGAATTAGTTCCTTTAGCTTCTCTACTAAGCTTCTACCTATGTTGTAGGCCTTGTCACGGTGCACAATTGTGGTTAGCGGATCAGCCTTCTCATTATTAATTAGCACATCAAGGCGCACCAAATCATTACAGCGATAGCCAATCAGCTGGTATTCCATCGAGGCATAACCTTGGGTCCGACTTTTCATTTGATCGAAGAAGTCAGTCACTACTTCTGCTAAAGGAAGTTCATAAATCAGAGTTACCCGCTCAGTAGTTATATATTTCATGTCGATGAACTCTCCCCGCCGCTCTTGACACAATCTCATTAAGGTACCGTTGTAGTTGTTTGGTGTGTAAATTTCCATGCGGACATAAGGTTCTTCAATAGACTCACGCTTTTGTGGGTCTGGCAGTACAGCAGGGTTATCTATCATCAATTCCTGACCTCCAATGAGGTTAACCTTGTAGATTACTGATGGAGCAGTAACGATTAGGTCAAGATTATACTCACGTTCTAGCCTTTCCTGAACAATCTCCATGTGTAGCAGGCCTAGAAAACCACAGCGGAAACCAAAGCCCATGGCACTGCTAGTTTCCGGTTCGTACTGGAGTGCTGCGTCAGAAAGACTCAGCTTACCAAGTGACTCGCGCAAGTCTGGGTACTGGTCAGCTTCAGTGGGGAATAGGCCACAGAATACAACTGGCTTGACCTCACTATAGCCTGGTAATGGCTCCTTTGCTGGCATATTCATTAGCGTTATTGTATCGCCAACCCGGGCGTTAGCTACTGCTTTAATTGATGCTGCTAGATAGCCAACTTCTCCAGCATGCAGTTCTTCTACCGGTCTTTGATCTGGGGCCATTACCCCAATTTCATCAAGTTCATAAGTCTTCTTACTAGCCATTAATAACACTTTGTCTCCCTTACTAATACTACCACTCATCACACGGAAATAGACAATTACACCTCGGTAAGAATCATAATAGGAATCGAATATCAGGGCCTTAGTCGGTTCGTTAATTGCATCTTTTGGTGGCGGAACTCGATCAACAATTGCCTGCAGAATATTAGTTACACCTAGACCAGTCTTGGCTGAGCAGATGATTGCATTGGATGCATCGAGACCTATGATCGACTCGATTTCTCTCTTGATTTTTTCTGGCTCAGCACCAGGTAGATCGATCTTGTTAAGCACTGGAATAATCTCGAGATCATTCTCAAGTGCGAGATACACGTTAGCCAGAGTCTGCGCTTCTACGCCCTGGCTAGCGTCTACTACAAGTAGAGCCCCCTCACACGCTTGTAAGGAGCGACTCACCTCATATGAGAAGTCAACATGCCCAGGAGTATCGATCAGGTTAAGCACGTATAGCTTACCATCGGCCGTAGTATAACTTATGCGAGCTGCCTGCAGTTTGATTGTGATGCCACGCTCCCGCTCTAGATCCATGTTATCTAGAAACTGATCCTGCATATCTCGGGTAGCCACTGTGCCAGTATCCTGCAGTAGGCGATCGGCCAGAGTTGACTTGCCGTGGTCGATGTGAGCAATGATGCAAAAATTGCGAATTCGTGAGACGGGAGCGTCGGTCATTACAATCCAATTGGCCGCGACTCTAGCATCGGTCCATTCTGCCTCTAACTTTAGAAAGCAGTCTTGGGTAGGTGAATGGCAAGTTTACATCAGGAATTCTCTAAACTGATGTGATTAATATCATCGCATCTCCTCTGTGGTAGACCACTGTTACCCACTAGTAGCAGCACTGCTTGGTAGCACTACATGTCAGCTTTTGCAAGCCGCAACTGTGAACTCTTCAATAGATCACCTGCAGTGTGCTATATTCTTAGCTAGGTTATGGTATTATATGCTAATTTCCTAATAAAGAATCTAGATTAGGTAACTATGCGACCAGCTAAGCTACTACTTAGCTTTATCCAAGCTCTAGGAATACTGGTTGGATTTTGAAAAGCAACTGTTATATGCTTATATGCCAAGAATATTATCGTTACGCTGTCGTGTGGCAACTAACAATTCATTATTGGTATTGAGATTATGACCATAGCTAGGAAACAGCTTCCGTAGACGGCGTTGCCACGTGTCACTAGCCAAACGTTTAGGAAAACAGCGCTCTAGTACATCTAGCATGATTGCCACTGCTGTACTTGCGCCTGGTGAGGCTCCTAGCAAGGCTGCAATCGAGTGATCTGCTGCGATCACTACCTCAGTGCCCAGACGCAAGAGGCCACCATTGGTTGTGCGCTTGATAATCTGTACCCGCTGCCCTGCTACGGCTAGTGTCCAGTCTTGTTGCAATGCTTCCGGGAAAAATTCCTGCAGTGTTTTAAAACGGCCTTTGTTGCCTTGGCATAACTGGTTTACTAAATAGCGTACCAAGCTAAAGTTGTTACGCCCCACTTGCAGCATCGGCAGTAAGTTTTCAGCCCGAGCGGAGCTAGGTAAGTCCAATAGTGATCCTTGCTTAAGAAACCTAGTGCTAAAGCTGGCGTAAGGACCAAACAGTAGCGAGCGATTTCCATTAATCCAGCGAGTGTCAAGGTGAGGAACTGATATTGGAGGCACTCCTGTCTTAGCCTTACCGTAAACTTTTGCATGGTGCCTCTGCACCAGCTGCGGATCCGTGCAAGTCAGCCACTGACCACCTACTGGGAAACCAGCGTAGTCAGCTGCTTCGGGAATGCCACTGCGCTGGAGCAAGAGCAGGGCAGCACCGCCAGCGCCAAGAAAAACAAACGGTGCCTCTACCAGTTGTACTCCGCTTGGCCCATGCAACTCTAGGTACCAATGGGTATCCACATCCGCCATCATCGTGCCAGGGTGTCTTCGCAAACTTGTCAAGCTCGTATTGCAACGCAATTCAAGTGCACCTGTAGCCTGCATTGGTGTAAGGTAAGCACGGGTCAAGGCACCAAAGTCCACATCTGTGCCACGCCGTACTCGTGTTGCTGCTGCCGGTATGTTTTTGTTGCGGCCCTCCATGACCAGCGGCATCCAGTCTATTAACTCTTTTGGGTCTTGACTCCACTCCATAGTGGTGAAGGCGGTAAAAGTCGACAACTGCTTGTAACGCCGATGCAGGAACGCAACGTCCTCCTCGCCCCAAACTACGCTGATATGGGGTAGAGAGTGAAGAAACTCTGTCGGGTCAAGGTGACCATGTTCGCTAAGCGAGGCCCAGAACTCAAGACTGCGCTCAAAAGCTGCATTGATCGTCAATGCTTTGGTGACTGAAACAGAATTGTTAGATTGCTCAGGTGTGTAGTTCAGCTCGCAATTCCCAGCATGTCCAGTACCAGCGTTGTTCACTGCTGAGCTGCTTTCTAGAGCTGGTCCTTCTAACCGCTCAAGCATCAGCAAGCGAAGTTCTGGATCAAGCTCGTGTAGCAGCATGGCTAGAGTGGTGCTCATAATTCCAGCACCAACGAGCACAGCATCGTAACGCGCATCTGTAAGCATCAGGCGTTTATTAGCTGCAGCTAAGAGAACCTAGCCAGGTTGCAGGAGCTTTTATAGGGTAAGCATGCGTCTGTTTAGACTGATCCTGTGGGCATTGAGACTATGACACTCACCAGCGAAAATGTCGAGAAAGTGCTAGATGAACTCCGTCCTTTCCTTATGGCTGACGGCGGCAACGTCGAGGTTGTTGAGATTGATGGACCTGTGGTCAAGGTGCGGCTACAGGGGGCTTGCGGTAGCTGCCCTAGCAGCACCATGACCTTAAAGATGGGCATTGAGCGCAAACTTCGCGAGACCATCCCTGAGGTTAGTGAGGTGATACAGGTGCTATAAGCTAAACTCTTGCCAAAAACCAGTATATACTTCACTTGTGAAAATTTATATACTTGACTGCACCACTACCCAAGCAGCTACCTAAAGGATATTGGTTAACTATTACCTGCCAGCGTGGCTTTATGCCTGTAGTGCACAGCTACTATTGATACCTGCAAAAGATATTTGCCTACCCGCCCTAACTGCTTTAACTACAGCCTATTAAACTCTCTTATTCATTTTATGTGATTCCGCTCCGGAGACTATATAAGATCACGGTTAGTATCAGCCATACACCTCCAAGCTTAAAAACATTGTTATTGCCAAGAACTATAGAGTAGCAACGAGTAGCTATACATATCATAGACCTTAATGCACTAAAGTGCTCCTTGGATCAATAGATCAGTGTATAGAATCTCAGGCCAAATCTAGAGGTAAACTATAATTCTACTACCAACCTTTACTCTTAGTCTAACCGCGTTAGCTTTGTATGTGATCCCTGCACCATATTTTGGGGTGGCATAGATTCATGTCAAGACTGTTTATCTAAGTTAAATGGTTTGTGGTCAACTGCTGAGTATAGTTTGCACAAGCTGGACAGAAGCATAAACTAATTATGGCCAACTTTAATTCGAGAAATTTTAACCCCTCGGATACAGTTCTTTTAGTAAGTAAGTGACCTCAGTAAAGTCTAAGGGTGTACGTGAGCCTTATATGACTTTAACCTCCTTGTATAGTAGCTCATCAGTCTTGTTCAAAGCCAGAGCTAGTGTATGAGAGATAGCTCAAGCCATGAGTAAGCTAAGATAGCGATAAGCTACTAAGAATATATTTACAACAGGTCCTAGAATATATAGGAAATAACTGGAGGAAAATTCTGTCTAGTGGTAGTTCCAGTGATTAGCGTGGACTAGTCTACACCTTATAATTTGCAAATGATACCTAATCTAGTCTCTGTGCGACTATAAACTACATCTACATTCCAGCCAACATGAGAGAATTCTGTCCAGCACTAACTAACAAAACCTATTTCAACTATGGTGGTCAGGGTCCTCTCCCTGGACCATCGCTGGATGCTATTACTGCTAGCTGGAGGCGTATTCAAGAGCTTGGGCCTTTCACTAACAATGTTTGGGACTACATCCAGAATGAGACAAATAACACCCGCCAGCAATTAGCTGCGCTCTGTGGTGTTCCTCCACATCGGCTGGTCCTTAGCGAGAATGTAACCAGTGGCTGTGTACTACCATTATGGGGATTGCCGTTCGAGAGCGGTGACCGGCTCCTAATCAGTGACTGCGAGCATCCCGGTGTGGTAGCAGCTTGTTGTGAGCTAGCCCGCCGCCGCCATCTCCTAATAGATACATTGCCAGTAAAGTTACTGCTAGCTGGTGCAGAAGAACAGCATCACACCGATGCCTATGTCCTGGAAGCTACTGAGAAAGCTATTAGACCATCTACACGCCTAGTCGTGCTTTCACATCTGCTTTGGAACACTGGTCAAATCATGCCTATTGCCTCTCTAGCAGACTGCTTACGCCAGTATGAGCATAGACCTTTCCTGCTTGTAGACGCAGCTCAGAGCTTTGGCCAGCTTGATGTGCAGGATGCAGCTGCAGCTGCAGATATATATGCTTTCACTGGTCACAAATGGGCATGTGGGCCTGAGGGTCTTGGAGGTATTGCTGTGTCTGATCGCTTAATGCAGGACAGCAGACCTACCTTGATTGGCTGGCGTAGCATAGAGAAACTCGAGCATTTCAAGATTGAGGACCCTGAGCCGTTCCACAATGATAGTCGTCGCTTTGAGGTAGCTACTTCCTGTGTGCCACTATTAGCTGGATTGCGTACCTCTCTAAATCTAGTTGAGCATGAAGGCCAGGTAGAAGACCGTCTGCAATACATCCGTGCGCGCAGCAATGCTCTTTGGCACGCCCTAAGGGAAATATCCGGTATCCAAACCCTGCTTCAGGGCCCTCCCGCCGCAGGCATAGTAAGTTTTACGCTCAACGGTAACTTTGATAATAGCAACGTTGTACAGCAACTCGGCACGCAAGGTCTCTGGATCCGGAACCTAGTTAACCCAAACTGCCTGCGTGCCTGCACACACTTTTTCACCACTGAGATGGAATTGACAAGACTTAATGAGGCACTAGCAGAATTAGTTGCGAGCCACTAAGTTTTTTGTAATAGTGGTAGTTTTTCTCCCTAGGTAGATTTAGCCACAGCGTAGCTGTAGATTAACTATACTGATCATTGGCAATGTATACCTAACCTTGTCATCATTACTGTGAGCAGTGCCGCAATGCCGCGGCAGCTTGCTCACGATCATCAAAATGCACCCTGGTATTGCCTAGGATCTGATAAGTTTCATGCCCCTTGCCAGCAATAAGAACTAGGTCATCTGGTGTTGCCATCTCTATAGCAGTTGCAATTGCAGTAGCACGATTAGTCTCTAACACTGGTAATCTACCCGTAGGCATACCGGCAACTATGTCATCTATAATATGTTGTGGGTTCTCAGTGCGAGGGTTATCAGAGGTAACGACGAGCTGATCTGCTATCTGAGCTGCAATAGCACCCATTTGAGGGCGTTTACTGAGATCACGTTCTCCACCACAGCCAAAGACACAAATAAGTCGGCCTTTACAAAGTAGACGAGAGGCCTGTAAGGCTTTCTCAAGTGCATCAGGTGTATGTGCATAGTCTATTAACACTGTCGGTTGACTAGCAAGCTCATTACAAGCAATAATACGCTCCATTCGTCCTGGTACACCGTGGAAGGCTGGAATTGCCTTAAGCAATAGTGGAAGAGGTAATTGTCGTTGCAGTAGTATGCCAACTGCTTGTAGAAGGTTCATCAGGTTGAATCGCCCTATCAGGTGTGAGTAGAAAGATCCTGTGCCTTTAGGCGTCAGTATATTTCCACGGACACTACCGCTGCCGAATTTGAGATCACCTAAACCTAGATCAGCCTCACCACGTGCCACCGCTCCTTCGTTCAAGGAACAGCGCCAGGCTCTAGTGCCTAATCGCTCAGATAGCTTCTGACCCCAAGTATCATCAGTGTTTACTACTGCTTGCGCTTCTCTCAAATCTAGGAAAGGCATAGTAAAGAGACTGGCTTTGGCCTCGAAGTAGCTCTCCATCGACTGATGATAGTCAAGATGATCCTGTGTAAGGTTAGTAAAAATAGCTCCACTAAATTTACAGCCAGCTACACGCTGTTGCACAAGTGCATGGGAGCTTACCTCCATAGCTGCTAGCTGAGCCCCAGCACATACAGCTTTCGCTAGGTTATTTTGTAGCAAATCGGCGGGGCTAGTTGTATAGGTAGAGACAGAATTATTTCCCGGCCAGCGATTAACAAGGGTCCCAAATAGTGCTGTTGGGTATCCAGCGAACATACAGAGGTACTCAATTAGATGAGCAACGGTAGTTTTGCCATTGGTACCAGTGACACCGATAAGTGCAAGATGTGAGGAGGGGTTATGATAAAAGGCGGCCGCTAAGCGCCCAATATATGATGAGACTGGCTCTGGCAGAATAATGACAGGGTCAGTAGCAGATGGTGGTGTCTCTGCAGCCGCCGCTGGACTAATCATGGCAGCGGCTGCACCGGCAGCCAGAGCCTGAGACCAGAAATACCCCCCATCTGTTCGCTCTCCTGGAAGACCAAGAAATAAGCTACCAAGTTCAACTTTATGAGAATTGCAGGTGATTTGAGTAATATGAGGGTTAATGAGGTTTGTCGGCACTACCAGGCCAACATCGCGCATTAGATCATGTAACATAGCATTCATACTCTATACTGGTTTAAGAGTGTTTTAGCCCATCACGAGTTGTAAGCTGCAGCACAGCTCTTTTGTAACCAAAAATTCAGTCGCTCGCCTGTCAGCCTTGGAGAAACTCGTGGAAGTTCGCGAAAAACGCCAGCGTAGTCTACAGCAAGTACCGGGACTAGAAGATCATAACGGCACCTCACTTTCTTAGGTGTCGATGGTGCGTCTATATCAATCACAGATAATTGTAAGGGTGGTCTAAATGCAGAGAGATTAAGACTAAGGAGATGCTCTTCTAAACCTTTGCACAGGCAACACCCCTGACGACTGTACAGTAAAAGAGTATATAGCTGGGGCTCATCGTTCGGGCACAGGATCATACTTACAGGGTGTGAACGGATGACAGCGGCTCAGGCGATGAATAGCCAAGAACGCACCACGCCAGGCACCGTGACGAGCGATTGCTTCAGCAGCATAGGCACTGCAACTAGGGATGAAACGACAGCGTGGGCCAAGTAGCGGCGATATCCAGCTGCGATAAGCGCTGATTAGAAGCAGTAGCACCTTGCTGAGCATACAGATTGAGCCGTACGGCAGGATCAGGAGATAAGGTGATGAATTCGTTCACAGGTGTGTCATGCTTAAAGACAACTCTTCAGCATGTTGCAAACCGGGGCGAACCTACTCCAACCCTATCTCACCCTGCGTTCTTTAAAGTATATGGCTCGATACCGCGGCCCTCGTCTGAGGATCACGCGACGTCTGGGGGATCTTCCTGGTCTTACCCGGAAGGCTGCAAAGCGCTCCTATCCGCCTGGTCAGCATGGCCAAGCCCGTCGCAAGCGCTCTGAATATGCGATTCGTCTCGAAGAAAAACAGAAACTACGCTTCAACTATGGAGTCTCCGAGCGTCAACTTGTCCGCTACGTCAAAAGGGCTCGTGGCCAAGAAGGCTCCACGGGAACAAACTTGCTTAAGCTTCTAGAAGACAGGCTTGACAATGTTTGCTTTCGCCTTGGTTTTGGCCCGACCATACCTGGTGCACGGCAATTAGTAAACCACGGCCATGTGACCGTGAATGGCCGTATTACAAACATTGCAAGTTACCAGTGTAGGCCTGGTGATGTGGTTGCTGTACGAGAGCGAAAAGGTAGCAGGAGGTTAACCGAAGCTAATTTGGAATTCCCTGGTCTTGCCAACATTCCGCCTCATCTTGAGCTCAACAAGAACAAGCTCTCTGCCAAAGTTATCAATCATTGCGAGCGCGAGTGGGTAGCACTAGAAATAAATGAATTACTTGTAGTGGAGTACTACTCTAGGAAAGTCTGAAAAATGTCTTAATTATAACTTATCAGTTTAGGCTACAAGCTAGCAGCTTATTATACTTGCTGCCCAGAAAACTTAAGTTGCTGTAATCTCTGACTAACCCCGTAATCTGGCTATAAACCGTTAAGAATAGCCAGAGAACTAAATAGGGTTGCTCCCTTTATTGATAGGTGTACTTGCAAATCCCAAATTAACTTTCAAGATCTGCAACAGTCCTTTAGCAGCACTATTATGGGCTCACGAAACTTACAACACAATCCCTACTGGCAGCCAGATGATCTAGGTAGCCCTATGCCAGATAGTCAACATGCGGTCTCAGTAGCACTACCGCGCTGGCGTGATGTTATTGCTTACGAGGAAAATGATCCTAACTGCCGTGTTGCTCTGAAGACAACCTACCCTCGTTTTGGAATACACCCACTGCTGCAGTGTTTAACAACAAACCTAGTAGAACAGTATGGGCAGACAGGTGATGATGCCTGGCTATACCCATGCCAGGAGGCTGCTAGTCAAGCTCAACGTCACTGTGTCAGTGATCCTGCGAATAAAGATGGTAGGGCACATCTAGTTGAGGCAGGTGATCTTACGTGCCTTATTACTGCTGGCAGCTGTAGCATTGCTGCTAAAAACTTTTGGCAACATACTGGCCTTGGCGCTTCGTCCCGACTAGCAGCAATTGCCCTAGAGCTTGAGCCTAAGCCGAGTCCAGCGAAGGGGATTGCAGCGAAAAAATTGCTGGAGCAACGTATCGCAGCAGCCTATAATTGTAGGCCAGATTACATTAGTTTACACCCGTCCGGTATGGCTGCGCTACACCATGCGCTAACAGCTATTAGACAACGGCGTCCTGGACATCCCACTCTCCAACTCGGTTTCCCCTATGTGGATGTGCTGAAATTACCAAGGGTAGTGCATAGCGGCAGTGAGCTACTATTAGATATGCATCCTGAGTCACTGACGATGGCTCTGGATAATTTACAGCCCTCTGCGGTGATCGTTGAGTTACCCAGTAATCCGCTTCTGCAGTGTGTAAATTTAGCGCAGGTCAGTGAGCTATCACGAGCCCGAGGCATCCCTGTTATTGCTGATGACACTATCGGCTCGGCAATCAACATTGATCCACTACCTCTGGTAGATTTGGTGTTTACCTCTCTTACCAAGAGTTTTGCCGGATGTGGGGATGTTATGGCAGGCTCCCTGCTACTGAGTCCTCATAGTCCATGGAAAGAAGAGTTACAAGCCAACTTGTCAGATGTACCTGTTGTGCCTCTTGCTCATGCAGATGCCATAGTGCTGGAGCGTGCTAGTCGAGACTGGCGAGACCGCGTTAAGCGACAGAACCATTCCTGCAAGATACTGGCCCAGCGTTTGCAGCAACATCCTGCCGTCACCCTGGTGCATCACCCTTCTACTAGCCCCGGTTTCCGTAGTCTTATGCGCCCGGGTGCTGGGTATGGTTGTTTGCTTTCCTTTGAGCTGCATGGAGGAATGGTGGCAGCAACTCATGTCTACGATTGCTTGCCGCTTAACAAGGGCCCCAGTCTTGGTACTAACTTCAGCTTGCTTTGCCCTTACGTATTGCTAGCTCACTATGGTGAGCTTGACTGGGCAGAGCGTTGTGGGGTACCTAGCAACTTATTACGCCTCTCAGTGGGCTTGGAAGACCCTGAAGATCTATGGGAGCGACTAAAGTTAGGATTAGGACAGAGAACTTAGAGTCAACCAAGAAACAGAATCCACCACAAATTGTTATGGCGTGCATCTACAGTGACAATAGTCAAGCAATTGGTAATACACCTCTAGTAAGACTGAATCATGTCACTAGAGGCTGCAAAGCTAGCGTACTCGCCAAAATTGAAGGCCGTAATCCGGCTTACAGCGTTAAGTGCCGCGTCGGTGCCAATATGATTTGGGATGCCGAGAACCAAGGTAAACTTAACCGAGATAAGGTAATCATCGAGCCTACCTCGGGCAACACAGGAATTGCTTTGGCTTTCACAGCTGCTGCCCGCGGCTACAGGTTGGTCCTTACTATGCCTGAGTCAATGTCTATAGAGCGACGTAGGGTTATGGCTGTTTTAGGTGCCGAGATTATTTTAACTGAAGCTGTTAGGGGTATGTCAGGTGCCATCAACAAGGCAAAAGAGATTGCTGAGAAAGATCCAGCTAGATACTTTATGCCTAGTCAATTCGACAACCCTGCTAATCCTGAGATCCACTTCAAAACCACTGGCCCGGAAATCTGGAATGATTGTGATGGTGCCATTGATGTTTTAGTAGCTGGTGTTGGTACAGGTGGCACCATCACTGGTGTTTCTAACTACATCAAGCGAGAGAAAAAAAAGTCCATCACTTCTGTAGCGGTAGAACCTAGCAGTAGCCCAGTAATTACTCAGACCTTAAATGGCGAAGAGATCCAGCCTGGTCCCCACAAGATTCAAGGTATCGGCGCTGGCTTCATCCCTAGAAACCTTGATCTCTCTATTATCGACCGTGTCGAGCAAGTAACTAATGATGAGTCAGTTACCATGGCCTTGCAGTTAGCACAGGAAGAAGGTTTGCTAGTAGGTATTTCTTGCGGCGCTGCCGCTGCCGCTGCTGTCCGCTTGGCAAAGCAAGATGAATTTGCCGGTAAGACTATAGTTGTCGTTCTGCCTGACCTTGCAGAACGCTACCTCTCCTCGGTAATGTTTACTGATGTACCAACCGGTATTATCGAACAACCGCTGGCTATATGAATTAACCTATTAGTCCTGCCCGAGGTCGTGCTGATGGTAGTACAGCTTCGGGCAGGACCCACATAGCATCGCCATAAGAGTAAAAACGTAGCCCGTACCTAACCGCCTGGCAATAGAGATCTAACAGACGTTCACGACTGATCAGGGCACTGACCAGTAACAACAGCGAACTTCTTGGCAAATGGAAATTTGTTAGCAAGCCCTGTATTACAGAAAAGCGGTAGCCAGGCTTAATTACTAAGTCTACTGGACCTCGCAATGGTCGCAATTGGCCGCTGATAGCAGCTGCTCCCTCAAGGGCACGCACACTAGTGGTGCCAACTGCTATCACTCGTCCACCTCTAGCGTGGCAAGCATTTACTGCGTCCACCACATTAGCGTCCACTTCTACCCACTCACTATGTAGTCGCAGCTCTCTGAGGTCCTCACTTTCCAAGGGCCGAAAGGTACCCAAGCCCACGTGCAGAGTAACGTAGGCTATTTCTATTCCACGACGGTTGAGAGTTGCAAGCAGTTCATTGCTAAGGTGCAAACCAGCGGTAGGTGCTGCTACTGCTCCTGGGCGACTAGCATAGCAGGTCTGATAATCTCCTGCGGTACTGAAACCGCTTTGCTGAATATAGGGTGGCAGAGGCATCTCACCATAACGGTCTAGCAGCTCCTCTATGGAAGCGGTATCGTGATAATTAGTCGGAAACTGTATTACCCGGCCACCCTTGGTGACATCGATCCAAAGCACATCAACCAACAGTGGTGGCTGACCTATTGCTTCTAGCCAGAGTTTGTCTCCCGGTCGTAGCTTTTTAGCCGGCCGACCTAGACACAGCCAACGCCCTTCACCACGGGGCTCTAACACTAATAGCTCTACCGAGCTGCCGCTACTGTGGCGCACATGCAATCGTGCTTTGAGAACCCGAGTATTGTTAAGCACTACTAAATCATTAGGATGTAGCCACTGAGGCCAGTCCCAAACACGAGCTAGGCCTGACTGCAGATTGCTACCAAAAGCAGGCACAGTCAAAAGCTTGGCATCGTGCCGGGGATTTACTGGGGCCTGTGCAATCTGTTCTGGTGGCAGATCATAGTCATAGGAGCTGAGAAGAAGGTCGCGGGGGTCAGTCAAAATGTTCAGCCGCCTACGCTATGAGGTTAGCGCAGCACGGTAGGAAATTTTCTATCTAGTAGGTTAAATAATAGGAGCTGCGTCTCCAAAGTTGAAGTAAGCTGAACAGAGATCATAGACTTTAGCTAAATCCTAATCTAACAATCTTCCTGGGCTCGAAAAACTATTGTAGGTTTCACTTGCACCTACTGCTTCAATATTTTATGCTTTGCTGACTTGTGACAACTCAAGCTTTTCCAAGACAGAGGCAATGACTTAAACTTAGGCTAGGCTAGTAACACTAGTGTCTGGCTAAAGTATGTGCAGTTGATAACTAATTTTAGGCAGGTGTTCTTAAATATAAATATTGAGTAGTTGATGCTCGCGAAGGTTTAAGTGATCTACATAAAAATCAACTGCAGCTATATTGCCGCTTATGATAGTGTTATCTTATAATTCTCGGTAATACTTCAGTTCCTTAATTCTTTGGTCTACATCACCGCTAGCTTTTCAGGTTGTGTCTCAATTAACTCTGCTAAATCCTTGAGGAAAGCAGCACCATCAGCACCATAAATAACACGGTGGTCAGCAGTGAGATTCACCTGCATCTGGCTCCTCACTGCAATTGAGCCATCTTTCCCGGCAACTGCAACAGGCCGGGAAGCAGCAACTGCAAGAATTGCACCAGTGCCGGGCGGCAAAATAGCATCAAACCGGTCAACACCGAACATTCCTAGGTTAGAGAGAGTAAAGGTACCGGTACTATATTCTTCTGGTTGTAGTTGCTTGTTGCGTGAGCGCTTCACTAGGTCGCGCCACTGGCGTGACATCTCATATAGATCAGTACGATCAGCATTACGTAACACTGGTGTGATAAGACCACCATCAGCCATGGCTACAGCTACAGCTACATTTATGTCAGATGGATATGCCATGCCTTGTACTGCTGTCGCAGCGTTTACTTGTACATGACGGGTCAGTGTAGAAGCTACAGCCTTAACGAGCAAAGCCGTCATTGTCACTCCCTTCGATTTCACCTGCTTATAAAAGGCATCCAACTTATCTGTGGTAATCGTGTAGCCAACTCGGAAACAAGGCACTAGCAGGCTTGCTTCCATATTGCGGTTTACTGCTTGCTGAAGGCTGTTGAAAGCAACAGTTTCACCTGGGCTCCCGAAACTGTTACCTGTAGGAGCAGAAGTAGTCGCTGTCGCTGTAGTTATGGTTCCGTTGCCTGTAGAAGCTGGAGCCGTACCTTCGGCAATGCGTGGGACACTAACTGGCTGGCCAGTAGCTTTTTGCACATCTTCAGCTTGGATACGACCATGGGGGCCACTGCCGCGCATGGTTGTTAGGTCCACGCCCATCTGAATAGCTAGTTTTCTAGCTCGCGGTGTAGCTGTAATGCGGCTGTTATTAGACCTAGTGGTGGTTGGTGTAGTTGTCTGCGATCCAAGCGTTTTTGCTGGTGGAGTGACTTCCTGAGAAGTGTCAATAGGCACAGAACTGGCTGCTGGAGCTGCTGGAGCTGCTGGCAAAGTATTTACCGTGCCAGAGCTTGGGGCTTTGGATTGCACTGCAGCAATCTCTGCCTCAGTCTCTACGATCAAGCCAATTGTTTCCCCTACAGGCGCTGTGCTGCCAGCGGGCATGAGCACAGCCGCGAGAAAGCCTTCATGGAAGGACTCAACGTCCATGTCTGCTTTATCAGACTCAACAACGAGCACTGTCTCGCCCCGACCCACGTGCTCGCCAGGCCCTTTCAACCATTCCACAATTTTACCCTCCGTCATAGTGGAGCTGAGGGCAGGCATAAAAATGTCGTGGGTCGCCAAAGCCTTCTCCGGATTAAGAACTGAGCAAGAACGATATTAACGAGCCAGGCTTGGGGTAAAACTCTCTGTATTAAGAAGTCAACCCTGCTCAATCGACTCGACCACGCCGTTGCGCACGACGATCGCTACTTGCATCTTGTTGATAAGGTTATCACCAACTGTCAAATCGCACAGACTCTCGATCTGGCCTTGCTCAACAATCTGCTCTATCTCAAGATCGTGCACTTGGGCCTGCTGTTGCAGCAGTCCTCGCTTTTGCTCCTCAAGTTCGGCCTGTTTAACCGCAACCTGCTGCTGGACTTGAGCAACTTGTTCCTGAACTCGTGGGTCAAGAGGATTGATGCTTTGACGCCTTACCTCATCGACAACTTGCTGCCCCTCCTGTACCAGTTGTGCCAGTTGCTGGTCCAAGCCAGCTATGCCGCTGCTGAGTTCACGCTCAGCTTCTTCTTTCCAAGCGGGCGTCACCACAGCCCTCACCGTGATCGAACGCTTGATCGTGAGTGTGGTAACTTCAGACATGGTGCTTGCTGAGGGATACGCAGCGTCTCAGTCGCTGCTGCAGCCGTCAATCACAGCAAATTCCCTGCTCGCAGCTGTGATCTACAAGTAGTAGACTGTATATAGTCACATGCTGCTACAAAATCTGCACTCCGCAGGGTCCTTAGGTGATTGCTTAGTCTAGGCCTCACTTAAGCACTAAGAGAGCCAGGCTAGTGCTGACCTATGTATGTACAAGTACTGTCAAGGATCTTAAAAGAACTATCAGTAATACCTACTAAAATTGACTGCTAGCTGAGCGTTAGACTCTGACACAATAATAGCAATAGCTTACACGCCTGCATATAATGTTTAAAGCTACAATCATTATCAGAACTCTCCTAGATAATGTTTAAGCTTCACAGTCGCTAAACTAGTATTAACCTAGAGCAGCAACTTTCATCAGACTATTAACCGACTGTATACGCCTAACCAAGCAACGTTGTGGCCAAAACCAGGACTAGGTTAATTCCATATATGGCTTAGGGTCAAGTCCAAAAAAGCTGACTATTTGATCTAGGCCAAGTCACGTCGTCGCGGTATTATTTAATAGCCGGCAAGCAATAGTTGACCAGAATGTGGGATATATTACTACCTATGCCTAAATTCAGAGTATTGACCTATTGTACCCTTTTATCTTTAACTGGAAGCACTTTCACATATAGACCTTTGTTATATCTGCACTTTACTGCAGCTACTTATCAGATCATTGGTCTCGCTAGATTAGCCATCGCTGGCTCAAGCCAATTTAAGCTGAGTCGGTGTGCTAGTGCGCACCGCAGTAGTGGTTGGACATCTACTTCACGCAGATTAGGAAGCCACTGGTTGAGAGAGCCAACTGTGCGCCCGGCAAGGCCACAAGGCACAATGGCGTCAAACCCTTCTAGTGAGCAGGTCACATTTAAAGCTAGACCATGTTGAGTAATCCAACGGCGGCAACCAACCCCGATAGCTGCAACCTTACGTTTCTCTAGCCAGACACCGGTAAGACCTTCTAGACGCTCACCAGTTAAATCTAGACCTGCAAGCACATCTAGAACTACTTGCTCAAGCTGACGCATGTACCAGTGTAGATCATTCTGGCGTCGTTTCAAATCGAGCACAGGATAAACTACCAGTTGACCCGGCAGATGATGTGTTACCTCACCACCTCGATCGATTCGGTGTAGTGGCAGCGGAGCCTGCGCCGGTGAAAATAGTAGATGGTCTTCTGTAGCTCCGCGACCAAGGGTATAGCAAGCCTTGTGCTGTAATATCCAGACGGCTTCAAGGCCGCTAGGATCCTGCAGCAGGTGATGCTGCCAAGCTCGCTGCCAGTGCCATGCTAGCTCAACAGACACAGGTTTCTGAGGCTCAAGAAGAATTGCCGCAGAGGTAGGGGAATGGTTGATTGGACTCTCTAGGTTGCGGATATGAGACAGCATCGGAGGAATGCCATGAAGCTTCTAATTCATGGTCGCAACCTTGAACTAACCTCTGCCCTGCGCGACTACACCGAATCCAAGTTGTCGCGAGCAATCCAACATTTTGAAGATCTGGTAAAGGAGGCAGATGTCCATCTCTCCGTTGCCCGCAATCCGCGAGTGCCACAGCAGACTGCAGAAGTCACTGTATTTGCAAATGGTACGGTGATCCGAGCTCAGGAGCGTAGTGAGAATCTCTATGCCAGCATAGACCTGGCTGCAGGCAAGCTATGCCGCCAGCTGCGCCGCTATAAGGAACGCAACAACAACCATCACGGCGCTAGTCACAAACGCTCAGCTAGCTTGGCTGGTGATATAATAGTTGAGGAAGCATCAGCTGATACGCCTTTAAGCCCTGACCGAGAAGTGCAACTTCCCGATCCTGGCGTGCGCCGGAAGTACTTTGCTATGCCACCTATGACACTCGAGCAAGCTCGCCAACAGTTAGATCTCATTGACCATGACTTCTATCTCTTCCGCGATGGTGAAAGCGGTCAATTGCAGGTAATCTATCGGAGAAATCATGGGGGTTACGGTGTGATCCAAGCACGGGATTGAGTTTCGCTATGTCCGGATCTAAGCGACTTCAAGATGTTCCGGATTTACTTGCCATAATCCACCATGCTCAGCTTGATCCTCATGCTAATGATGCAGTACTTCATGAGGCTTGCAGTGCTGCTTGCCACCTTGGGCTTGGTGGTTTTTGTACCTATCCCGACCGGCTCAATGTAGCCCGGGAGTTACTAGGACCAGCTTGTAAAACGCGACTAGTGGCCGTGGTTGGTTTTCCCTTCGGTACTACATCAGCCAGCCTTAAGCTTGCAGAAGCAGAGTGGGCAGCCGATCAAGGTGCAGATAACATTGACCTAGTACCAAGTTTCTGGGCATTGCATAACGGCTACCTGAATGCTTTCGCTGAGGAAATCGCCACTGTTAGTGCTATAGGGCTCCCGGTACATGTAGTACTTGATATAGCTAGATTACCAGAAGATACGTTAGCTCTAGCAGTCGAGGCTACTATCGACGCGGGAGCTACGGGTATCCAGAGTGGGAATGGCTTCGGTTCGGTGGTCAGCGACATACAGATCAAAAGACTTGCCGAGCTCTGTCGTGGTCGCTGCGCGATTAAAGCTGTTGGTGGTGTGAGTAGCTTGAACCAGGTTCTGCAACTGGTGGAGTCTGGAGCTGGGCTACTGGGTACTAGCCGGGGAACGCAGCTAGCGCAAGAGCTACGTCAATCTCGACAATAAGGCTCTAGCCACTGAATTCTTGCCCAGGGGTAAACATCCCAACTAACAAAATGTTCACATTAGGTCCACTGAGGCAGAGAGGCAAAGCTTGCGTTCCAGGGTGTTACTCAAGTCGGCCATTGCCGGAACAGTCGCGCCGCGCAAGTTGCTCGATGGTACAGAGTATGCACAATTATGAACTGTTTAGTTTGGAGACCTTGAGTGGTTTGCAGCTGAATAATCCAGGTACTGTAACAAACAGTAGCAGCAGTAAAAGGGATCAAGGACTAAAAGCTGTTATCAGGCTAGGGCAATTTCGACGTCTCTGGATCGGGCAGATTTTTTCACAACTAGCAGATAAGTTCTACATAGTCCTGATGGTGTACTTGATTGCTCAGTACTGGGCAATCAAGATCCCACAAGACAACAGTATTTTGAACGGGATTGCTAGCGCAATCCGGATAGATCTCAAAACACAGTCCCAAATGATTACCCTGTTGGCAACAGGGATTTATGTAGCCAACACAATTCCAGCAATGGCACTGGGAACTTTGGCTGGTGTATGGGCAGACCGGTGGTCTAAGCGTCCAGTCATGGTTGGATCCAATGCTCTGCGGGCACTATTGGTACTGCTAACCCCACTTTGCCTCTTGCCAGGCCCCTGCTGGTTCGGATTGGGCTGGGGCTATTGGGCCTTGTTGTTAATGACTTTTTTCGAGTCAATTCTGACACAGTTCTTCGCCCCAGCAGAACAGGCTGCAATTACACTTCTAGTCCCACCAAGACATCTGTTGGCGGCTAACTCACTTTATCAAGCTACCAGCATGGGAGCAACAATTGTAGGATTCGCTCTTGGGGAACCCATCTTGAGGTTACTTCGATTGGGATTTATCCGTCTTGGCCTTTCGGGTGGCGAATTTTTACTGTTGCCATTTTGCTATGGTATGGCCGCCCTTAGTCTCAGCGGCATTAGAACGTGCAAGCCGCCACAGGTCCAGGCTGACAACACCATCTGGAGAGAGGTAGGCGAAGGGTTACAGGTGTTAAGGGAGCAATCAAGTGTCCGGGGTGCATTACTCCATCTAGTACTGCTCTATAGCTTACTAGCAGCTATGTACGTACTTGCGATCTCTCTTGCTGCCATAATACCAAAACTCGGACCAACACAATTCGGCACGCTGCTAGCTATGAGCGGTCTGGGTATAGCCCTTGGTTCTGTATTGGTGGCTCAGGTTGGTCATCACTGCAGCCGAAGAAGACTTACTAGCAGCGGCCTAAGCATAATTACCTGGAGTCTAGTGATGTTAGCTCAGCTCAACGGTCTACTTGGCCCGACACTCCTGTTCTGTGGTGTCTTTGGCTTTGGTACAGCAATGGTGGCGATCCCAGCACAGACCATCATCCAGGAAGATACCCCTGAAACTAAGCGTGGCAAAGTATTTGGCCTTCAGAACAACCTAACCAACATTGCACTTAGTCTACCTCTTGTATTGGCTGGAACTCTAGTGAGCCGGTACGGACTCAATCTGGTGCTGTGGTTACTTGCTGGAATAGCTTTAGTCGCAGCTCTATTAGAGCGACCCTGGGAACACTACTAGTTTTCAGCACCTCCCTGGAGACCGCTGTAGGTGGCGCACATCGCCTGGCTAGGTAAGAGGACGCCTTTTTGCGGCAATGTGACCTACGGGGCTAGGACAACTAAAGCACTCCGGGACCGAGGTCACCAAACAAGTTTTATACACTTTGACAATCCGTCGGCAGCAGGTGGAGGGAGTGAGGAAAATTCACTTGTAGTAGACGACCCTGAGGTGAGCTTACCTTACTTACTACGCTCGCAAGTTTACACCATCCCATCCCCAAGAGCCCAGCGAGAGCTACGCGAATCACTAGAACGCCTCCAGCCAGACCTGGTTCATGCCAGCTTGACACTCTCTCCTCTGGACTTCCGGCTACCGGAACTGTGCCAGCAGCTAGGAGTTCCTTTAGTTGCTACTTTCCATCCGCCTTTCGATGTTGGCCTGCGTAATTTAACCGCTGGTACTCAGCAACTTACATATCAACTTTACGCCCCAGCTTTAGCACGTTACGACAGTGTAGTTGTATTTTCGGGTCTGCAGGCCAAGATATTGATGCGACTTGGTGTGCCTGAGGGTCGTTTAGCAGTGATCCCAAACGGGGTTGATCCATACCGCTGGGTTCCCCAGCCAGCTAGCGACGATAGTTCTCACCATAGTGTGAGGCAACGCCTAGGAGGTCAGCGACTCTTCCTCTATATGGGCAGGATCTCAACTGAGAAAAATGTTGAAGCGCTTCTGCGAGCCTGGAGACTGGTAAAATTGCCAGGATGCCGACTAGTAATTGTTGGTGATGGGCCACAACGCAGTATCCTCGAAAATAGCAGCGATGACATAGAAGCTGTGAGCTGGTGGGGCTATGAATCTGAGGAGGCGATGCGCGTAGCTCTACTGCAATGTGCAGAGGTCTTTGTATTGCCCAGCTTAGTGGAAGGTCTTTCTTTGGCACTCTTAGAGGCAATGGCAACTGGCACAGCTTGCTTAGCTACCGACGCTGGTGCGGATGGTGAGGTGCTGGCCGGCGGAGCTGGCATTATCTTAAGTACTCAAGGAGTGACCAACCAGTTACGCACACTCTTACCTGTACTGTGCGATCAACCCATACTTACTGCCGAGCTAGGGCGACGCGCACGTGAGCGTGTGCTAGACCGTTACGTCCTCAGTGACAATATTGATGCTCTCGAGCGTCTCTACGCTAGACTAATGGGAAGTGTAGCTACTAAGTCGAGCCTCCTAAAGTAGTAATCCACTACTCTACGGAGAGCTCCTTACTACGTATAGCTGCTGCTATAACTGCTTCGATTAAAGCAGACCTCAAGCCAGCACGCTCAAGGTGACGGAGTGCCGCTGCTGTAGTACCTGCTGGTGAAGTCACCATATCCTTGAGCTGGGCAGGGTGAAGCTCATGCAGTTGAAGTAAAGTGGCAGTACCAGCCAGAGTGCGATGGGCTAAGTACAGCGCGAGCTGCCGTGGCAGTCCAGCTGCAACAGCACCATCGGCCATTGCCTCAGCTACAAGAGCTACATATGCTGGTCCTGACGAGGTAAGGGCCAAGAAGGCATCAAGCTGGTTTTCTGGTAGTTCCAGGACCTCACCCACAGCCTGGAAAAGCTGTAGGGCCCAACGTTGATGGTTATTGTGTATATTATCCCCCCAGGCTATGCCGGTCAAGCCTGCACCAGCTAATAATGTTATGCTGGGAACAACGCGGACACAGGCGTGAGAAGGAAAGTAATCTTGCAGCTGTCGCAGGCATACACCGGCTAGAATAGAAACTAATAAGGGTTGCTCTTCTTGCGCAATAAGAGACTTGGATGGGCAGGAAGCTGCAACCTGGGCTAACTGCTGTGGCTTTACTGCTAGAAGCTGCATTGGAGTTTGCCAAACTTTAACAGCGACAGGGTCGTCAGCTGTGTAGACAGTTATGCCTTTTGGCAAGGTCTTGAGTGAGTGCTGGCAGCTGGTTGTAGTATTAACAATAGCGAGAAGCTCTGAGGGTTGCAGTACACCACATTGTAGAAGTGGCTTGATCAGGGCCTTAGCCATCTGACCAAGTCCAACTACACCAATTGCTGGCATTGAGATTGAGCCAGGCTTAGAGGGCTGTAACATTGCTGTCCCAGTTTTTGCCCGAGGTAGAAGTATTTGCCGAGTCCGCTATTGCGTCGCGAGCAGTTGTAGCTGATGCTCCTTCCTGGCCGATATTAACTACTGTTATACAGCTAGGGGCAAATAGAAAAATGCTCTCGCCAACTCGCTCTTGGTGGCCGTCAATAGCAAAAGTACCACCAGCTACAAAATCTACTGCGCGTTGTGCTTGATCGGGCTCCATCATCGTCAAGTTGAGAATTACCGTTTTACGCTCACGCAGTGCCTGGATAGCATTAGGCATTTCGTCAAAGTTGCGAGGCTTCATTAGGTAGACTTCAGTAGCCGTGCTGCTAATGCCAGGCATGCCGATTACATTAGATCCTTGCGCGCCATTGCCAAATTCAAAGGAGCTGGATTCAGAAATTTTGGCGAGAGTACCACTGCCTGTGGATGTTGCAGACCCTGTCAGGGTCTCCGAGTCCCGCTCACGGGAATCATAGTTAGGCTCATCATACTCGTTGACGAGGTAGTCATCTCCAGCAACGACAGCACGAAGACGGGAAATTAGAGACACCGTTGGGCTCCTTTCAAGATGACGTTCAAGTTTTGGGCTTTACTCTCTGAGATGGGCTATTCGGATTACACTTAGACAGCGATGTTACATAACTTCCGCTAGGCGAGGGCTAAACAGAGATGACCCCAACCTTATCCAGGTAGCTCCTTCACTCACTGCTAACCGCCAGTCGCTACTCATGCCCATCGAGCAGTCAGGCAGCAAAAGCTCATCAGCTAAGGCACGGCAATCACGGAAGACATCGAGTCGGCCACTTTCATCCAGACTCTGTGGGCATATAGTCATTAGACCAATTGGATGTATGCCAGCCAACCTCAAGAGATCTGGCCAAGCCTGACGGAGAGAGTTTGGCACCCAGCCGCCCTTGTTAGGATCATCACGAAACTTGACTTGGAACAAGACTTTTGGCTGACATTTTTCCTCAAGAGCAATACGGGACACCCGCTCACACAGCTCTGAACTATCAAGTGAATGGATGGTACTAAACTGGCGCACGACACGCCGTACCTTGTTGCTCTGAAGCCGGCCGATAAAATGCCAGCGGAGTCCCGGAAAAACGTCCAGGAGCTTCTGCTTGGCCAATGCCTCTTGGAGGCGGCTCTCACCAAAGTCTCTCTGGCCAGCTTTCGCTAGTGCAGCAACTGCAGATGCAGGATAGCCCTTACTAACAGCTAGCAGTTGGGTTGTCGATGGTAAGTCTCGCTGCAGTCTTTGCAAGCGACTAGAAAGCATTGTGTAATCAATGGGTGAGGAAGAGAACAGCATCTGACCGACACTTAGAGGAAGGTCTGATTGAAAAGCTCTTGCCAGAGAAGAAAATCTGGCGAGGCTGTGCGGCGACAGCGGCTGAGATGCAACTCGGCATGGTAGCGAGCATCTTGTAAGGGAATTACCTCAAACTGGGCGCCACATGGTTGAAGTACAACCATGAAGTACATCCGCTGTGTATATAAGGTGGCGTAGATCTCACGGCCCTTTCCAGCTGGTGCCACACGGTACAGCATGCCAAAGGTGGGATGATTTAGATATCGTTCGGCATTCACCAATACTATTGGAAGTCAGAGCTCACCGTACTTGCTGCGTAAACCAAGGATAACTAGTAAGGCTATTGCCGCTACCCAGTTAAGCCAGCTTCTCCAGCCGTGCCTTAGAATATCAGGACGCAGATCAACCCTTGGCAGTAAGTTTCCACTACGAGCGAGCAAAGCTTCAGCACCCTGTTCGGCTCTCAATAAGATGTTGGTCAGGAAACGCTCACCAATGGTCAAAAGCAGGCTAAAAGAGCCCTTCATACCTAAGTTACGTGGACTAACAGCTCGGCTAGCCAGTGATCGAAGTAAGTTTTGTAGCTCTTCTTGAACAAGTGGAAGGAAGCGCAAAGCCACCAGAAATTGGAAGCTGAGGCGATCAACTGGTAGCCCTAGCAAAGTTAGCGGGGTTAATAGCCAGCTCAGAACCCAGACCAATGTTTCTGCTGGTGTGGTAAGTAACATCAAGTTCACACTATGTACTAATGTAACAGTTAGTGTGGCACTTTTGAGAGCTAGTTCGGCAGAGCGGCGATTAATACTCAAAGGACCAAGACTGAAAGAATATATGCGGAGTGGCCCTAAGCGTAGTAACTCCCAAGACATGCCATCATCAACATCGATGCTCCCAGTAAGCTCATCCAAGGGACGTAGATTCAGGCTTGCTGTTGGTTCTCCTATAGGAAGTGTTAAAGACAAACAACCGATAGCAAGTGCTAATAGTAACAGCAGTGACAATGATCGCCACCAGATTCGCTTCGGTAACCCGCTTGCAAGTGTGATCAATAGCAGAGCAATAACAAGGCTCAAGCGCCAGATAGGCCCTGCAAGTATTGGGGTAACTAGAAACATCAGCACCCAAACTAATTTTAGCCGGGGATCTAGCTGCAGCAACCAGCTAGTGTTGCCAACAACATATTGTCCAATAGGTATCTGCTGCAGCCAATTCATGGAGTAAATTCAGTCTTTGGATTTTTGCTACCGGGCTAGGTCACGCTCGGCATCACGCTGTCGCTTACCACGCCAGAATAGTCTTAAGGGAGTACCTTTAAAGCCAAGACCCTCACGTAGTTGCCGCTCGACATAGCGTCTGTATGTATCTCCGAATAACTTCGGATCATTGACAAATAGTGTAAAGCTTGGAGGACGGCTTGCTACTTGCGTTCCGTAATAAAGCCGGCCTTGGCGGCCACCGTGTGTTGCAGGAGGATTACGCCAGCGCAATGCTTCTTTAAGTACTTCATTGACAACAGAGGTACTCACACGGCGGCGGTGCTGCTCCACAGCTTGAATTGCTAGTGGGAAGATACTATTCACTCGCTGCTTGGTAATTGCTGAGGCAAATAGCATTGAGCTCCAGTCAAGGAAATAGAGCTTGGCCCTAAGCTCTTTTTCCATAGTTTTCATAGTATAGCTGTCTTTTCTGACAACGTCCCATTTATTAATTACTACAACACAGGCACGCCCTCTACTCTCGATGCGACCAGCAAGCCGCTGGTCCTGGTCAGTGATGCCGTCAAGTGCATCAATAACAAGTATACATATGTCACTGCGCTCAATGGCTTTGAAACTGCGGCTAATCCCGAAAAACTCTGGTCCATATTTAACGCTACGGCGGCGGTGTATACCAGCAGTATCAAGGAGTCGCCAAGAGTAGCCCTCACGTTTGAGATAGGTATCAATTGTGTCACGAGTGGTGCCACGAATTGGACTGACAATGGCACGTATCTCGCCACAGATGGCATTTAGCAGACTCGACTTGCCGACATTAGGACGGCCAACAATTGCTAGCTGGATTGGCTCTTCGACTTCTTGACCCTCAGAATCTTGGGGTAGAAGTTCGAGAACTTTGTCCATCAAATCACCAGTGCCTGCACCATGTATGGCCGAGATGGCATGAGGTTCGCCAAGGCCAAGACCCCAAAATTCTGCGGCCATTGCTAGACCTTGCTGGGGAGATTCACACTTATTTACAGCAAGAAGGATAGGATGAGTTTGGATTCGCAGCCAGTTAGCAATAGCTTCATCGGCAGCAGTTACTCCTTGTTGTCCATCAACAACTACTAGTGCTACAGCTGCCTCGGCTAGAGCAGCATTAGCCTGTATTCGTATTTCTGGCAGAAACTCAGTATCATCATCGAAGATGAGACCTCCAGTGTCAACCACGCGAAAGCTACGATCTTTCCAGAAGCCATCTTGGTAGTTGCGATCGCGTGTGATACCAGGTCTGTTATGGACAATAGCCTCACGGCTATTGCAGAGGCGGTTGGCTAGCGTAGACTTACCAACATTGGGGCGACCAATTACAACTATGACTGGAAGTGCCACAGAAAATCTTATAATATCCTGAATCCTGCAGAAATTAGGGAAAACCCCTAGATGCCTGGATAAAACCTCAGAATAAGATCTGGGCACAGATTAAGAAAAATAGGTCCGAGTGTTATTGGCTGCTATCTCTAGCTACACATCACCACCTAACCTGGTAGGCAAAACCTATATCCGCACATTGGTGTGTGTAGAGTAATTACTTGAGCGCTGAACTATCTACAGCTAAACCTAAGAGGTAAATTTTTGCTAGGAGTAGTCAGCTAAAGTACAACTACTCAGGTAAATTTACTTGTAACTTTGGTGATTGCTGGTACCGATGTCAGATTTAACCATCAGGCTGGCTATAGGAGCAGCTCATAAAGCCAGTCTGTTAACTCTGACTAACACACAACTCTATACTTCTAAGCTTACATAGTTTTTAAACTTTACTTGAGTACCTACCTAAGTTTAGTTTAGTAAATATGCAATCTGTTTCTAAGCATGGTCTTACGGCAACTCTAAATTTCGGTACACATCCTGTAACTATGAGCTAGGAGTCTGTACTAAGTTGGATATGCTTACTAGATAAACTGCAATCAATACAGTCGAAAACAGACATCGTAAGATACCGATTAGGTTTATGTGAGAACTTAAGTGCTAACTTGTTGCTGCAGAGCAGCAATCTGAAGTCACTTTTTCAGGTAACAGAACAGAGCAACTTTGACGGACTAGAAGCAATGAAAAGTAAGGTCTAGGTCCAGGTGGTATGCAATCTGCTCGTTTCAAGACTTGATCGGGCCATCCTATGCGCTCAGCAAATAAGCAGTTCGATAACAGTCCATACTCTTGTAGTAGTGGTTGAACCCAGGACCAACGTTGACCCAGCTTCAACAGGGCTAATGCTGTTTCGTTTACCCTTGCTTGTGACAGTAGCTGTATAAACTCTTCGCGCCTATCTGGACAGGGACGTATGAGCAGTCCTTCATGCTGAAAGGCAAGGGGCCACGGTGCCGCTGCTGCTGCTGCTGTAACGGCCATGATTCCGGGAATTAAACGCACAGAACAGTTAGGGTAGCGCTGCTGTAGGGCTAGCCGCACGTAATTGGCTGTTGCAAATAAGGAAACATCCCCTTCACAGAGAAGTACAACACGGCAAGATCTCCTAACAGCGGTAGCCAGGATATCTGCTGCTAAGTTCCAGGCTTGGAGGCGTGGTTTATCCTCCCTCAACATTGGAAAGTGAAGCGGCAGAAGACACTGCCTAGGATTAAGGTAGCAACCAGCAATAGTAACAGCGATTCCATCACCGCCTGCATGTGCTACTGGGTATGCAACAACATCAGCATTGGCAATAGCGCGGTAGGCAGCAAGCGTGATTAGCTCAGGGTCTCCAGGACCAACACCAACGATAGAGAGTTGACCGCTTTGTTGTGGATCCGAGACGCTAATGGTTGTCATGAACTCCCGGCAAATGAAATCAATCACTGTTTTAGGTGACTACACCTGAAACTGGTCAGTACCATGTCATTAGTTACGGAGCCTATTTTGTCAGATCTTAAGCAGGAAGAAACATACAAAAAACACATACTTAATCATATGCGGCTATGACTTATACATCTACAACTTTTCATTTACATCTAGCATGTTGTTACAACCCATATTCGGGAGATTAGGAAAGACAACTCACTTCAATTGATGGTCAGTAGATATTGACTACTAAAAATTGAATAGGTTAAGAGCCTAGACCATAGCCAGACTTAATCTTTGCGTCACTTGTACGCAAATACTGTAGTAGACCCTCCAAGGCAAGACTATAACTCAGAGCCCCAAAACCACTCACCACACCAACAGCACAGTCTACTAGCAGCGAGCGCTGTCGGAATGGCTCGCGAGAATACACATTGCTCATGTGAAGTTCTACGAAAGGAAGGGCAATCGCAAGCAGTGCATCACGGATGGCAATTGAGGTGTGTGTGTAAGCACCGGCGTTGATTAGAACACCATCACATTGTTCCTCAAGCGCAGCTTGAATCCTATCTACAAGAGCACCCTCACTGTTGCTCTGAAAACAGTCTAACCGGGCTCCACGCTGCCTTGCTTCACGTCGAAGATCAGCTTCAATTGCTTCTAGTTTAGCACTGCCGTAGAAGATTGGCTCCCTTTTCCCTAAAAGGTTGAGATTGGGACCGTTGATTAGCAGTAGGTTCATGCTTCTCCTCAACAGCCAAGCGACATTGTGCTGATCGTATCGATGATGTTCCAGCCGTGTAGGTTGTTGACTGAGCTGGTAGTGTCATGTGCGTGGTCTTGGGTCGGTGCCCGAGTGGTTAATGGGGGCGGACTGTAAATCCGCTGGCTCTGCCTACGTTGGTTCAAATCCAACCCGGCCCACTCCACATGCCCTTGTAGCTCAGTGGTAGAGCACTCCCTTGGTAAGGGAGAGGTCACGAGTTCAAATCTCGTCAAGGGCTCCATTGATTTAGAGGTGATCCTGACTTCACTCAGATCTAGAAATGGCTAGAGCTAGTAGGTTTCGGTGTCGTGCTTGTTATGCTTCTTTAGAATATCGCCAGCCTTTATCAACCAGTGGTTTGAGTCATTTTTTGGCTAGGCTCCTAGCTAATTAGTCTGAGTAGCGCAGGGTAGCCGGCCTGCTACAAGTAGCCGAGAATAACTGACCTGCGCATAATACAAAGATGTGATTTAAGTATAGTCTTACAGATCAAGGCATTATGAGGATATTTACATTGCTAGGAAGCTTCGATTCTCTATCATATTAACTGAAGAAGAAATGGGGTGTATTGACTCAAATGTTTTGTCTTATTTACCTAGTAACTCAGGGCAGTGAAGTTTAAGTCGAATAAACATTAATCAGCTTTTTTTGGGAACTGATCGTCGCACTAATGCAGAGATAATTGCTAAACCAATTATACCAAGTAAAGCTAGGCTAAGAATTAACCGACCACCACTAAGAAGGCCTGCACCAAGTGCAACAATCGGGGGGTCTGAAATCATAATACTAAGTAAGAGTGCTGGTGTAAAAGACCTCCAACGAATGCCAGCAAGGCCAGCAGCATAGCAGACAAAGTCAAACATACCGGTCATTAAAAGACCTGTCATTAGAAAGAAATTACCCTCTAGTTGGCCCCGGCTAAAATGCTCAATACGGGTGATTGCTTGCTTGCCGACAAATTTCCTCACTAACGTACGACCATAATGATGAGATAGCAGAAATGCTATTTGACAGGCAATTAAGTCACTAAGAATGATGGTGAAAATGCCAACAGGAAAACCTAGTAAGGCTCCTGCAAGTATAGAGTAAACTGTGCTTGGAAGGGCTGGAAAAATTATGCTGATAGACCGAAGTATGAAGATTCCTAGTGGAGCCCAAGTGCCCATACGTTCGACTTGGATACGCAGGGGCACTAAACCATATCTTTGAACTAAGACGACTAAGACTATGACTAGAACCACAGCGCTAGTGAAGGTCAGTAGTTTTCTCAAGCGTCGGAATCTTCGACTAGGAGGCACAGTTCACCCTTAACTAACTGCAGCAGCTTAAGAGCTTGAGAACTTTCATTCAGCATAGAGAGCTTGACTCACATAATACTGCTCCTTGAGGTGATACACTGTTAGAGTCACCTGTGATTAATCTCCAGATAACCTTTCCCTGATCTGAGGGAATCGGTAGTGTGTTCTCCCGGCTACGATTAAGCCAGACAGTGAGTCCTGCCATTGGCCAAACTCCAACAAGTCCATGTTTACCTAATGCTTGCCAATATGGCTCTATAGTGCTCAAGTTGGGGTGTTTTTTACGTAAATCTGCCAGTGACCGTAGGACCTCGCTGAGATTTCCTGACCAGGGCCTACCGCATGGAAAAGCCTCGCGGCAACCAGGCTCAGCACCACCATCTAGGCAGGCTTCAGTGCCATAATATATACAGGGTGCACCAGGATGCAAGAACAGTAATGTCAAGGCCAGTTTTAACGCTGAAACTTTGCCAACAAGAGTGTGCAGAGCGCGTGGCACATCATGGCTGTCTAGTAGGTTAAGCTGGCAGCAGTTTACTTCTGGAGCATAATTGCCGAATATCTGCTGCCAAATGGTAATAAGTTCAGGTGTTGTTATAGTTTGTAATGGATACTGTGGGTTAGAGCAGTTTTCCATGAGGCAATTGCCTCCAACCCAAGAGAGAATACTCCAGCCAAGTCGATAATTCATCACTCCGTCAAAATGGTTACCAGCTAGCCAAGGTTGTGCATCTCCCCAGATCTCACCAACGATCCAGGCTTCAGCATTCACTTCTTTTACCATCTGCCGGAATTTCAACCAAAAGCTGGCAGGCACTTCATCAGGCACATCCAGCCGCCAGCCATCAATACCAATTTGGAGCCAATGACGCCCGACATTCAACAGCAGCTCTTGAACAGATGGATGTTCATGATTGAACTTTGGCAGGGCTGGGTTGTTCCACCAGCAGTGATAGCCACAGAATTCATTAACAGCCGGATATGGCTGTAATGGCCAGGACACAATGTGGAACCAGCCACGGTAGGGTGATGCAGGGCCGTTCTCGACTACATGATGAAAGGCCCAGAAGCCACGGCTACAGTGATTGAAAACACCATCAAGAATTATCCGCATGCCACGAGTATGGAGGGCGCTAATTAGGGCAGTTAGTGCTGTATCGCCTCCTAGGAGAGGATCTACTTGAAAATAATCGAAAGTATGATAGCGGTGATTGGCAGCTGAAGTGAAGATTGGCGTTAAATAGAGACAGGTGATTCCAATTGCCTGCAAGCGATCTAGACTTTCGATTATGCCATACAAATCACCGCCCTGAAATCCCTGCTCAGCTGGGTTAGCACCCCATGGCATTAGTTGTAAATCTGCCTGTAATTTTACCTTACCACTACGCTGGAAGCGATCCGGGAAGATTTGGTAAACTACAGCATTAGATACCCAAGAGGGGCCCATAAGGTAGATAATGCAAGTCTAGATTATATGCTCCTTACAACTAGGTTTTCCATCACTGGCAATAAAGAACTTGTAGTTGCGGCAGGATTGCCTTCTCACTCTGCAACTGGATCAAGACGTTTGGGTAGCTAGTGCGGTTTACATCTCTAGATTAAACTAAGATGTTTGGTGGTTTCTATCTTAACTGAACACAGTAGGGGATTGGGCTAAACATCTTAAGTCACTTCTAATTCCGCCACACAGATTCGCAACTATAGTTATTACCTTGATGGCAATTCATCTTCTAGCATCGACAAACTGTGATAGTTATAGCGGTACCTAATCAAGTTAGGATCTCAAAGTATTGAATTCTAGCAGTAGCGAACTTACCATCTATCTATTCTATCTTTTCAGCTGTTTTAACTTCCCCAATTAGCCACCAGCTAAAGCCGTAAGCAGGTAGATAAACAAACCAGTCGATTGATGCAGCGGGGAATTCACAGCCCCAAAGCACCTCCCTAGTGCGCTGGCCCTGCCAGCGGCTCATATCAAGCTTCAGCGAAGCACCAGTAGCTGATAGGTTGGCAGCTATAAGCACTGTCATTTCCCTATTGGTGCGTACATAAGTGATGATACTAGGGTGATCACAGGAAAGCAACTCAAAGTTGCCATGGCGCAAAGCTGTTAGCAGACGGCGGCAAGTCAACATCCGTCGATGCCAATCAAGCAACGACCCAGATAGTTGCTTCTGCACCTCAACATTAATAATTCGGTAGTCGTAGCCAGGTGTAGTAATCGCTGGTAGGACTAGAAGCGGATCTGGCGCAGATGAGAAGCTACCGTTACGCTCAGGTGTCCAAGCCATTGGTGTGCGATTAGGGTCCCGGTCTCTCAGCCCTGGCCAGTCCCCCATGCCCAGCTCATCGCCATAGTAGAGACAGGGTATGCCAGGTAAACTATAAATCAGGCCGTGTAATAACCGGTTTGGTCGCGGGTCCCCGTTCAGTAAGGGAGCAAGGCGGCGGTTGATACCCCAGTTGAGCCAGTGACCTTGCCCTTGGTGCAGCCCAGAATAGATTGCCTGAATCACTGATTCAGGCACTAGATGTCCGTCACCAAGCCACAGCTCATCGTGATTGCGTAGCGGCAAAGCCCAGCGGCAACCGGGTATAGCATCCTGTGCTGTTTGTAAGTTTTTTTGCAGTTGGTCAGCCGTACCACTGGCTACTGCTGCAAATAGATGAGCTGTTAATACGAAGTTAAATGCACTATGCAGCTCATTATTTACTAAGTAAGAAGCTGCCTCCTGAATAGGCTGGATTGCCTCACCAAGAAGTAGTATATCACGACCATGGTTTTCTACGCGCTGCCGCAGAAGTTGTAAAAAAGCATGAGTTGCGGGTAGGCCCTCACAGCGACTTCCTTCTTCTTCATAGAGAAAAGGAACTGCATCAAGGCGAAAACCATCGACGCCACGGTCAAGCCAAAAATCAACCACACTTAACATCTGTTCCTGAACCCAGGGACTCTCGTAGTTGAGATCGGGTTGGTGACGCAGAAAACGATGCAAATAGTATTGCTTAGCAACTTCGTCCCATTCCCAGTTTGAGGATTCAAAATGGCGGAATAGCACTGGTGCAGCAGCATAGCGATGTGGGTCATCGCTCCATACATAGACATTGCGTTCTGGACTACCTTTTGGTGCCCAGCGTGCGCGATGAAACCAAGTGTGAAGATTACTTGTGTGGTTAAGCACAAGATCTAACACTACTTTCAACCCTTTATCATGAGCTGCAGTCATCAAGCGATGAAATGCTGAGAAATCACCAAGGTCTGGGTGGATAGCGTGAAAATCTGTTATGTCATAGCCGCCATCTTGCAGAGGTGAAGGGTAGATAGGTGTTAGACAAATAGCATCTACACCAAGCCAATGTAGGTAAGCTAGGTGATTAGACAAGCCCTGGAGATCCCCAATACCATCCCCATCATCATCAGCAAAGGTGCGCACGATTAGCTGGTAAATCACGGCACCGTTCCACCACGGATTACACTTTTTCATATCCTGAATTTTGTTGTGCCATAGCTAGCAACATCACCGACAGTCTTCTCTGGTGTTCTATTGGAGCAATTCTAACTTGGCTTAAGAAGCTTTAGTCTATTGCCGTGTGGTGCTCAACTTACTATCCAACTTAGACTAGTATGCTACATGAGTGCAATAAGCCTTACTAGGTCAGTACCTGAAGGAGTATTAAACTACTACTGTGGAATTGAAAATTGCTAGTCAGATGGCCTTACGAGGCATGTGTTTCTCTTTAGGAGCCTATGCCCACTATGGCTATGTGAGGTTTTAGTCTACATACTAAAACCTATTCTATAGGAGAAGCTTAGATAAGTTACTCCACTGCCAAAACTGTTTGGCAGAGACTACAATTAGTAATCTTTGAGACTAAGTTGAGATGTAAACTAGTAGTGCATGCGCGAACTTGAGACCTATCACGTTGAGGTACTTTACAAGATACTGAGTGAGTGGTACTGTTAGGAAAAATGGAAAAGCTTCATGGTTTCACCTAGGTGTTATTGATCCTGCATGCGCCATACGTTTGCCGCTGCTCTTTTGCTAGCAACTTTCACTACTATTCACACATATGCTAATACTATAACTGTTATGCCTGGCGAAAGTCTTTCCGAAGTGGCTGATCGGTATGGTGTCTCTCTAGAATCTCTGGTGCGCTTAAATAGGCTGCGCGACCCCAACAATATAGAGGCAGGTAGGCGCCTGATAATACCTAGTACCAGTGGTGGTATGCTTCGATCAGGAAGTGGACGGCATATAGTACAGAGCGGCGACACTCTCGGTACTATAGCTATTTTATATCGTGTGAGCGAACGTGACTTGATGACTCTTAATAAGCTGCGGGATGCTGATCACGTTGAGCTTGGCCAAACTTTGATGCTTCCATCAACTGCAATATTCCCTCAGCAAGCTGCATCTAGATCAAGTTTCGATAAACGGCCATTGCCAATTAAGACTAACCCTAGTGCCACTACTCATATAGTAGCCCGAGGTCAAACTTTAGCACAAATAGCTCGAGCTTACCAGATCCCACTAGCAACTCTAATTAGCACGAATAGCATCAAAAACCCCGACCGTTTGAGCATAGGCACTAAAATTTTACTGCGGGCACCTGCAAAAACTCGTACACAGTCTAGGCCTACTTATAGCATAGAATCAGAGACTAGAACCTTTACTAAGTCATCTCCACCTGACAATCGTATTTCTGCTGATGCAATAGAAGAAACACCCTCATCTATCAAAATAAGTAAGGCTGAGTGGCGTACTTATGGTCCAATTCGTGTAGATTGGGCTAATTGGCAATCAATAGGTGGTAGCTATGTAGCCCCCACACTCAACCGCAAGGGTCAGCCTTTATACTTGGCCATTAACTGTCTTGCTAAAAAGATTAATGTCACGGGAGCTAAAGGTAATTGGAAGACCTGGTCTTCACCGGCTTTAAACTTTGAAAGAACTTTATTAAAAGACCGCTGTAACAAAAGCGATGTGTAAATGACATATGTTGTAGCGCCAGCCTCAGAAAATTGCCACTTTCCCTGCTACTAGAGATTACTCTTCGTCAGCCAATTTTTCTGTCGGTAACTATCCTATCTGACTGTTTGCAGTGTTTCTCTTAGCGTATTTACACCAATAGCACTTTGGTAACTAGTCATCTTAAATTCTAGTTCCTGTTCTCCTTGCTACTAGAATACTGCTGCATAGCGTGGGATTAATAACAAGCTGAGGGTTGATGCAATTATCTTAGCTCGGAGGCTATCCTGCGGTTCCCTAAGTACACACCTCAAGCGACCTCGCTGTATGGAGATTGTTTATCCTTGTGGGTAGCTCTTGGTCAAACTTAAGACTAAAACTATCCTAAGACACCTTTGATGTCTTAGCCTACAGATTGTAAATTTTAGCTAGCGGGTAACATAGGATTGCATGATTAAGAGAGCTGAATTCTGCCCCAACTATATAAGACAGTAACACACTAGTAGTTTAACACTATCATACTCTTAGAGCAGCGATGTAGATAGATCACCAAATTATTTCAGAAAGTTACAAGGGTTAGTCAATGTCCACATATCAGTGATATCACGACATTCTGTAACACAGCTCCTGTAGCCCTGTAATATGGGGGTATGGTTAAATATCTCCATTTGCCGCACTACAGCAATGACAGTTTTCTCCCGGGGTGACAAAGTTCGCATTAAACGCCCCGAATCTTACTGGTTTAATGAGGTTGGAACAATCGCTTCAGTTGATAAATCGGGCATACGATATCCAGTTGTTGTACGCTTCGATAAAGTCAACTATAGTGCTTATTGTGGTATTGATGGCGGAGTGAATACTAATAACTTCGCAGAAGGAGAGTTAGAACCAGCATAAGGCTATTGTAGTCTTGCCTGAACTACCCGAGGTCGAAACGATTCGCCGTGGACTAGGGCGGCGACTCCACAATTTCAGAATTCATGGTGTTGATGTCCTGCACAAAAGTACAATTGCAAGTGGGGGAGGCCCTACTCTGTTTCGTGAATCTTTGATCGGGGCCTGGATCGGTATCTGGCAGCGTCGGGGCAAGTACCTGATAGCTCAACTTGAAGACCGCCACAACAGTGCTTGCACCAGCAAGCGTGGTCTTTTGGTTGTACACCTGCGCATGACTGGACAACTTCTCTGGCAAGAGAGAGCAAAGCCCGTCTGCCATCACACGCGCGTTCGCATATGGGATGTGAGCGGACGAGAGATCCGTTTTGTAGATGTGCGTAGCTTTGGGAAGATGTGGTGGGTTCCACCAAGAACCGCAGTGGGGACGGTAATTGCTAGCTTTCGCTCTCTCGGACCTGAACCATTTTCTGATGCTTTTAGTACTACTTATCTCGTAGAGCAACTACAGCAATCAAAGCGTCCGATCAAAGTAGCACTACTAGATCAACGCTTGGTAGCTGGTGTAGGCAATATTTATGCTGATGAAAGTTTATTTCAAGCAAGGGTTTTGCCTCAGAGCGCCTGCTACCAGCTTTCGAGACAGCGAGTCAATTGCCTACGACTTAGCTTAATTAATGTACTTAAACAAGGTATTAAAGCCGGTGGAACCACCTTTCGGGACTTTCGGAATCTTGAGGGAGTAAATGGTAATTACCTCTCTCAAGCATGGGTTTACCGGCGAAACAACCAGCCCTGTCGTATCTGCGGTACTCACATCTGTCGCACCTATCTGGCAGGAAGGAGTAGCCACTGGTGCCCAAGATGTCAAACGTGAATTACTACTTGTAATACCTAATGTATGCACACCGTACTGAGAAGAAAGTTTTGACCTGGCATTGAGCTATTTTCTCGGGGGGCTGCCCCCCAAATATCGTCGCCGCTGTTGCGTTTCACAGCCGAGTTCGGGATGGATTGGAGTGGTTCCACAACGCCATGAACACCAGGATGACTATTGCTTTTGCTTCAAGTTGTAAGAACCCTGAGAACTGCATAGATATCACGCAACATTATGTTAATGGTACATGTGGGTCTGGAAGTCGCGAAGTTTTCAGGCAAAAACCTGTGATTGGTCAAGCCCTCGGTCTATTAGTACTCCTCCGCTGCATCCATTACTGAACTTCTACGTAGAGCCTATCAACGGGTGTTCTTCCCGTGACCTTACTGGGTTACCCCATGGGAACACTCATCTTGAGGTGGGCTTCCCACTTAGATGCTTTCAGCGGTTATCCACTCCGCACATGGCTACCCAGCGTTTACCGTTGGCACGATAACTGGCACACCAGAGGTGCGTTCCTCCCGGTCCTCTCGTACTAGGGAGAAATCCTCTCAATGTTCCTGCGCGTACACCGGATATGGACCGAACTGTCTCACGACGTTCTGAACCCAGCTCGCGTACCGCTTTAATGGGCGAACAGCCCAACCCTTGGGACCGACTTCAGCCCCAGGTTGCGATGAGCCGACATCGAGGTGCCAAACCTCCCCGTCGATGTGAACTCTTGGGGGAGATCAGCCTGTTATCCCTAGAGTAACTTTTATCCGTTGAGCGACGGCCCTTCCACTCAGAACCGTCGGATCACTAAGGCCGACTTTCGTCCCTGTTCGACTTGTAGGTCTCACAGTCAAGCTCCCTTCTGCCTTTACACTCGTCGGCTGATTTCCAACCAGCCTGAGGGAACCTTTGCGCGCCTCCGTTACCTTTTAGGAGGCGACCGCCCCAGTCAAACTGCCCACCTGATACTGTCCGCTCCCCGGCTGACGGGTAAGCGTTAGAATCCTAGCCCTGAAAGAGTGGTATCTCACCGTTGACTCCCTAGTACCCACAAGTACTAGATCAATGTCTCCCACCTATCCTGCGCATTCAGAGCCCGAACACAATACCAAGCTACAGTAAAGCTTCATAGGGTCTTTCTGTCCGGGTGTACGTAGTCCGCATCTTCACAGACAATTCTATTTCGCCGAGCCTCTCTCCGAGACAGCGCCCAGATCGTTACGCCTTTCGTGCGGGTCGGAACTTACCCGACAAGGAATTTCGCTACCTTAGGACCGTTATAGTTACGGCCGCCGTTCACCGGGGCTTCAGTCGCTAGCTTTGCTTGCGCTGACCAGCTTCCTTAACCTTCCGGCACTGGGCAGGCGTCAGCCCCCATACATCGTCTTGCGACTTAGCGGAGACCTGTGTTTTTGGTAAACAGTCGCCTGGGCCTCTTCACTGCGACCAGCTCTCGCTGGCACCCCTTCTCCCGAAGTTACGGGGCCATTTTGCCGAGTTCCTTAGAGAGAGTTATCTCGCGCCCCTCGGTATTCTCTACCACCCCACCTGTGTCGGTTTCGGGTACTGGCGATGATGCCTTAACGGGTATAGGGCTTTTCTTGGAAGCATGACATTACCAACTTCGCTGCCGTGGCAGCTCGTGCTCACGCCTCAGCTCAGAGCGTTTTCACCGCTCCTCAATGCCTCGAAACGCTTGAACCAGTAACCAGCGTCTGGCTTGGCTAGCCTTCTCCGTCCCCCTTCCCAAAACATCACCGGTACAGGAATGTTGACCTGTTATCCATCGACTACGCTTTTCAGCCTGACCTTAGGTCCAGACTAACCCTCCGCGGACGAGCCTGCCGGAGGAACCCTTAGGGTTTCGGGGCATGGGATTCTCACCCATGTTTTCGCTACTCAAGCCGACATTCTCACTTCTATGCAGTCCACGTCCGCTCACGCTAACGCTTCACCCCAACATAGAACGCTCCCCTACCATAAATCCGCAGCTTCGGCATAACACTTAGCCCCGTTCATTTTCGGCGCAGGATCGCTCGACCAGTGAGCTATTACGCACTCCTTTGAGGATGGCTGCTTCTAGGCAAACCTCCTGGCTGTCTATGCAATCCCACCTCCTTTATCACTTAGTGTTAATTTAGGGGCCTTAGCTGGCGGTCTGGGCTGTTTCCCTCTCGACCATGGAGCTTATCCCCCACAGTCTGACTGCCTGGCTACACACAGGGTATTCAGAGTTCATCTCGATTTGGTACCGCTCTCGCAGCCCGCACCGAAATGGTGGCTTTACCCCCCTGCTGGAGCACCAGACGCTACGCCTCAACGTATTTCGGGGAGAACCAGCTAGCTCCGGGTTCGATTGGCATTTCACCCCTAACCACAGCTCATCCGCTGATTTTTCAACATCAGTCGGTTCGGACCTCCACTTGGTATCACCCAAGCTTCATCCTGGCCATGGTTAGATCACCCGGGTTCGGGTCTATAAACACTGACAAATGCCCTATTCAGACTCGCTTTCGCTGTGGCTCCACCATTTCCGGCTTAACCTGCCAGTGCCTATAAGTCGCCGGCTCATTCTTCAACAGGTACACAGTTACCCGATTTAGTCGGGCTTCTATTGCTTGTAGGCCCACGGTTTCATGTTCTATTTCACTCCCCTCCCGGGGTTCTTTTCACCTTTCCCTCGCGGTACTGTTTCGCTATCGGTCACACAGGAGTACTTAGCCTTACGAGGTGGTCCTCGCAGATTCACACGGAATTTCACGTGCTCCGTGCTACTCGGGATACAGCTAGGCCAGTTCAGTTTTCGTGTACGGGGCTCTCACCCTCTATGGCGTGTCATTCAAAACACTTCTACTAACATCCCTGATCCACGTTACTGTCCCACAACCCCGATGGCAAAAACCATCGGTTTAGGCTCTTCCCCGTTCGCTCGCCGCTACTTAGGGAGTCGTTTTTACTTTCCTTTCCTCCAGCTACTAAGATGTTTCAGTTCGCTGGGTTGGCTCGTGCCAGCCTATGGATTCAGCTGACCGTCATAAGGGTTGCCCCATTCGGAAATTCCCGGATCAGTGCGTGTTTCCAGCTCCCCGAGACTTATCGCAGGTAACCACGTCCTTCATCGCCTCTGTGTGCCAAGGTATCCACCGTGAGCCCTTTGTAGCTTGACCAGATTTGGAGCCTACGCATTACAAGAGCATATGTAGGCTCCTAAGCTCTTGCCTTAAAGTGAACTATAGCACCACTGCTTTGAGCTGTTTGTCCTCGTTTAGAGAGCAGCATACAAAGAGTGGCATGCCTATGAGATGCTTCGTTCTTTCCAGACTTACCTATGCAGTTGTCAAGGTTCTGCTGAAGTTCAGTCGAGCTATGTACTAGCTCTACTGAGCCCAGCTTCTTGTCAGCCACGATTATTTCAATTGAGGAATGACAGGAAGCTAGGGTCAGAAGCTTCATATTTCAGCTTAAACCGCCTAGATCACGCTCATCTTGAGTATTTCCCGTAGCCCGAAGGTTAGGTTTGGTCAGTGGAGGTTAGCGGACTCGAACCGCTGACATCCTGCTTGCAAAGCAGGTGCTCTACCAACTGAGCTAAACCCCCAACACCGAATGGGCCATCCTGGACTTGAACCAGGGACCTCACCCTTATCAGGGGTGCGCTCTAACCACCTGAGCTAATGGCCCAGGAGAACCTTCACGGGGCGTAACCTAGACAAAAGTTTAGGAACTGGACATCGTGGTCGAAAAACAAAAATTTGTCCTTATGGTGACTGTGATGTTGAGACACCGATCGACCTAAGGTGACAGAATTCTAGTCCGAGACTATAAGCTGCTCAGACACCAGAATTACGTGTGTCTCCCTGTTAGGAGGTGATCCAGCCGCACCTTCCGGTACGGCTACCTTGTTACGACTTCACCCCAGTCATCAGCCCCACCTTCGACGTCCTCCTCCACAAGGGTTGGAGTAACGGCTTCGGGCATGGCCAACTTCCATGGTGTGACGGGCGGTGTGTACAAGGCCCGGGAACGTATTCACCGCAGTATGCTGACCTGCGATTACTAGCGATTCCTGCTTCACGTAGGCGAGTTGCAGCCTACGATCTGAACTGAGCCACGGTTTGTGAGATTTGCTATTCCTTGCGGGTTCGCTGCTCTTTGTCCGTAGCATTGTAGTACGTGTGTAGCCCAGGACGTAAGGGGCATGATGACTTGACGTCATCCACACCTTCCTCCGGTTTATCACCGGCGGTCTCTCTAGAGTGCCCAACTTAATGCTGGCAACTAGAGACGTGGGTTGCGCTCGTTGCGGGACTTAACCCAACATCTCACGACACGAGCTGACGACAGCCATGCACCACCTGTCACTGCATTCCCGAAGGCACCCTCCGATTTCTCAGAGGTTTGCAGGATGTCAAGCCCTGGTAAGGTTCTTCGCGTTGCATCGAATTAAACCACATACTCCACCGCTTGTGCGGGCCCCCGTCAATTCCTTTGAGTTTCACACTTGCGTGCGTACTCCCCAGGCGGAACACTTAACGCGTTGGCTACGGCACCGAGGGGGTCGATTCCCCCGACACCTAGTGTTCATCGTTTACGGCCAGGACTACAGGGGTATCTAATCCCTTTCGCTCCCCTGGCTTTCGTCCATGAGCGTCAGTTATGGCCCAGCAGAGCGCCTTCGCCACTGGTGTTCTTCCCGATATCTACGCATTTCACCGCTACACCGGGAATTCCCTCTGCCCCTACCACACTCGAGCCTAACAGTTTCCACTGCCGTGATGGAGTTGAGCTCCACGTTTTAACAGCAGACTTGAAAGGCCGCCTGCGGACGCTTTACGCCCAATAATTCCGGATAACGCTTGCCACTCCCGTATTACCGCGGCTGCTGGCACGGAATTAGCCGTGGCTTATTCCTCAAGTACCGTCAGATCTTCTTCCTTGAGAAAAGAAGTTTACAGCCCAGAGGCCTTCATCCCTCACGCGGCGTTGCTCCGTCAGGCTTTCGCCCATTGCGGAAAATTCCCCACTGCTGCCTCCCGTAGGAGTCTGGGCCGTGTCTCAGTCCCAGTGTGGCTGATCATCCTCTCAGACCAGCTACTGATCGTTGCCTTGGTGAGCTCTTGCCTCACCAACTAGCTAATCAGACGCGGGCTCATCCTCAGGCGAAATTCATTTCACCTCTCGGCATATGGGGTATTAGCGGTCGTTTCCAGCCGTTATCCCCCTCCTGAGGGCAGATTCCCACGCGTTACTCACCCGTCCGCCACTAACCCGAGGGTTCGTTCGACTTGCATGTGTTAAGCACGCCGCCAGCGTTCATCCTGAGCCAGGATCAAACTCTCCGTAGTAGATCAAGCCTTGTTGTCTCAACATGAACATGCCTTGACTCAGCTTGATTTGCTGCACCTGCTTGGAAGTATTTGTTACTACCTGCAGTTGTCGCCTCCTTCAAATTCGTAGAAGGGTTCTTAAAGAGTGCACGACTAGAGTTTTATCGCCTCGTGACTTTCCCAGATCTCAGATCCGGATGTTGCCATTCCTGTCATGTTTTTTCTGCTTGGTCTCAGGTTGTGAAGCCTTTCTGCCAAGTCGGGAGCAGGTTTGGTCAACTTAAAATTTGTTGACGGGTCTCACACTCTCATCGCTGCGTCTAAAGCATAGTGCTCATCACTTTCCAATTTAAGGTAGTGATTTAAGGGACAATGCTCTGAGCCCTGCGACGAAAGTATCAGTTCCTAAACTTTTCAGTTGTCCAGGTTCTGCCACTTTGTTCCTAGCTCCTAGGAAGTCGTGGCCTTGCGATTTTTCCAACCGCATCGTGAAAGCTACAACACCGTAAGGATCGCTCCCTTTGGCCTTGTAAGCACCCACAGATACCGTTTGCTCAAGCTCCCGGTCTCGTGGGCTGAATGTCGGAACTCAGTTCTTTCACCCAGTCCAATAGCATAGTACACCTTCCCTTTTGTTGCAACTCTCTAGATGTCACTTCATTAAGGCGGATGCCCATGGGAGCAAGCGCTCTAGCTGATGGTCATTGCCTGCTACAAGCACAGGAAAGTCAGCAGTAGAAAGATCCTCGCCAGGACAAAGATGCGAGGGATTACGGTGAAGCCATTGGATTGAACAGCTAAGCTCCGTCAGGATTAGCCAAGCAGCTGCCAGATCCCAAATCTTTGGCGTAGCTTCAAGCGCAGCCATAGTCTGGCCCATCGTAACACTAATTAGATTTAGGCTAGCAACTCCGAGAAGTCGGATCTTTCCTGGGAACAGTTTACCCGGCCGCCGTTGGAGAACACGAATAGAGCGGCTGCAAAATGAGACACAAGCACTGGTGACCTGGTGTCGCATCTCAGCTGTTATAGGCTTGCCATTGCGCCAAACACCGCGGCCACGGATAGCAACAATTCGTTGCCGTAAGGACGGAATGTCAAGAAAAGCCTCAGAGGGAGTACCATCAATGAAACGGGCCACAGAGATAGCCCAGTAGGGTATACCTGCTGCAAAGTTAGTTGTACCGTCTAAGGGGTCTACTACCCAGAAGGCACTGGAATCAGGTACACACTGATCACCCTCCTCGCTAAGGATACCCTCAGAGGCAGCTAATGCCGCAATTCCTTGTGATAAGGTCGTGTTGCTCCAGCGATCGCAGGCAGTTATCAAGCTGCCGTCTGGCTTCAGGTCGGAAACAATGCGACCAGAGTCGTGTCGCTGCCTAGCAGCAACTCTGTCTAGCAGTGTGTGAACTGCAGTCAGCTGAGCGGCACTGAGTAGAGGAGCCGTCACGGCAATGGCCATCAGCCTTGGGATGGAAACACAGGAGCCCCGCAAGCAGGACGGAAGGGCATTGGTTTGATTGGTGCCTCAGTCATTATGCCATCTACGGGCTTTTTCAACGAGAGCATTGGAGAAGGACAAAGCTTTACACGATCGAGACCGGTACGGCGTTGGAGCCTCGCTAGACTTCGATTATAGAGATCAATAGCGTCGGCATAGCGACTCCGAGCTTGAGTCAGATCTCGCTGTGTGTCGACTACTTCACGCTGAGTGGTAACACCTGCCTGAAAGCGGAGGCGGGCCAATCGCAGCGACTCGGTAGCAGAGACAACCTGCCGTGACGTAGTTGCAATATTTTGGTTAGCAGTGCGGAGATTGAAGAAGCTCTGTTCTACCTCTTGACGTATAGAGTTTCGTTGAGAAGCAAATTGAAACTCGCTCTGCTTAGCACGTTGCTTAAAGCGGCGCGACTCAGCTTCTGCTCGCCCGCCATCATATAGTTGCCAACTCGCACTAAGACCTATAGCATTATCAAAGTTCCAGCCATAAGATCCAGTCCTTGGTCGACTAATCTCAATACCACGGTTGCCATCATAGCGACTTGTAGAGAATGCATTAAATAGTGAGAGGGTAGGCTGCACTGCTGCGATTGCTGCGTTAGCAGAGCTATTGTTGATTGAAATGTCTAGAACTAATTGATCAAGCTCTTCTCGGAAAGCATAAGCCGCTATGATGCTTTCCTGGAGATTTGACTCCCAAGTTCCCAGAACTCGCGCTGGTGTCGCAGCTGTGGGACTGATATCTTGGGGTAAGTTAAGTAGAGTGGCAAGTCTACGTCTAAAAATGTCCTGGTCACCGAGGCTACTTGCCAGTAATTGACGGTCCCGGGCGAGTTGAGTTTCAGCTTCAAGTACCTCAAGCTTGGTAGCAACTCCGGCCTGAAAGCGAGCGCGAGCATCACGGAGACTAACCAGCGATGCTTGCATTGATTGCTGACCTATAGTAACTCCGGTATCAGCACGCTGCAACCTAAAATAGGTCTCAGCAACTTGGAGGCGTAGATCACGCAGTGCGATTAGGTAAGCATCACGGGTGCGCTCTAAGACATCACGTGCAGCAGCAATGACAGGAACTCGAACTGGGTCAATGACATTCCACCGTGCTTGAGCAGTGAATGCAGTGGACCAGACATCACTTTTAGTAGTTCGGGCATAGCGATCAGACTCATAATCTTGGCCTTCTCCATAGAGATATTGTGGCAATCCATTGGCAGTTATGCTGACTGTGGGATACCAACGAGAGATTTCTGTGCGGAGAGCCGAACGGGCCTGATCAACCTCACTAGCGGCAGCCTTTAACGAGGGACTGTTGACCTCAGCAATGCGTTTAGCTTCCCTCAAAGTTAGAGGCCGCAACCCAGTAATTCTCACCTGCGATGGTTTATCTGGAAGGGCAAAGTTAGGAGGTCCCTCCAAAGAAGTTAGAGTGATGCCAAGAGCTGTTGCAGCTGGGGAAAGTACAGACAGGTTTGCCTTAGGGCGTAGTCCCTCCTCATAGACTATAGCCGGAAGCTTGGACTGGTCGACTGGCATAGAACCATCAGTTTCCTGGGCACTACTATTCCCAGTCGTTGATGCACTGTCCTCCTGGGCATGCAAACTGATGGAGCCGGAGAAAATGAGACCGGTGGCAGTAATGAAACTGATGATGTGCTGGCGCACGATGGGGTCAGGACTGCGCGGAGCTTAGGAAACTTTGTCATCCTACTCAGGCATGACAGTCACAATGATGACTACTCCATACACTAAAGGCAATTAGATCCTTGGTTTGGATCTCTGCTGTATCCTTCAAATTGTGCAATTACGTACAGAGTTTAGGTGAGCTTTTGGCTATTTATCCAGTTACAGCTTAGAAGGATAACTGACTGTAAGGGCCTAGGTTTCCTGAATATCCTGGACTGGTCTTAATCCTAGACTTGGGGTCTAATCACTAGATTGCAAGTGTCATATTTCTCATTTGGGAATTAATTAAGGCCTCCGTAAAAAACCAGTGGGTCTGAATTACAGAGATACTTTGCGCAAAATCTCTCAGCAGAACTTAGCACTAGCCCTGCGTTCAAAAAGTGATTACGCAACTTAATTTCAGACCAAGCAAATAAACAGTACATTAGTTCAGTAAGGTGTTAACACTTGAAAACCCAGGTTTGCACGAGGAGCTTCGACTTTAGTCGGGCAGCGTCGCTTAGAAAGCCTAGTTTAATTACTAGTTTAGCAGTGGGTACAACATAGTTAAACAAGAGCCAAGCTAATACTGAACTTGTTAGGTATAACTAATATATATTCTTAAACTATTCCACACAGAACGTGTTTAGTTAGTGTTATGCTATATGGTCACTGGAATCCTCAATTATCTGAACAGTGTTAGATGGCAAGACACCGAGCTTGCCATATTTGAAAGCCTTAGGGAGAATTCTAAGATTAAACCTGACTATGAATCTTAATAAAGTGCCAAGTTAGCAGAAGGATACCGAATAGTATTCTGTACAGGATAAAAATCCAGGTACTGTGTTGGCGGAGAAACTTTAGTAAGCCATCTATAGCAAGCCAGGACACTATAGCAGCTGAGATAATGCCAACAAATAGTGGTATTATCTCACTTGTACGAAGGCTGCTGAAGACATTCTGAAATTCAGCAAGTCCTGCGAGCGTAACTGCTGGTATACCAAGAAGAAAAGAGAAGCGAGCAGCATCAGACCGCTGCCAGCCATCCAACAGTGATGCAGTAAGAGTGCTGCCCGAACGTGAGACACCTGGAATCAGGGCAAGAGTCTGAGCAAGACCAATGGGTATTCCATCTCGTCCGCGAATGTTGAGTAGACACTTTTGGTGTGAGCCGAAACGCTCAGCAATAGCTAAAAGTAGAGCCATCACTATCGACGCCATGGCCATTGAGGGCAAGCTATGTAGTGGTGAAAACTCATAGTTTTTCCTCCAAAATAACTTAATTCCCAGCCCAACCAGGAAAATTGGCAAGGTGCCAATTACTATTGCGCTACCCAATTGAGCATTTGGTTCACGCCACTGACCACGTTGTACAGCAACAGCCAGCCCACTTAGGAGGTTTCTGAGGTCGCTGCGAAAGTACGCGAGCATAGCAGTAGTACTTCCCAACTGGATTACAGCTGTGAGGGAAACACCAGGCTCTTTCCAGCCAACTAAAATAGGGATAGCTCTAAGATGGGCTGTGCTGCTAATGGGCAGGAATTCGGTAAGTCCTTGTACTACCCCAAGGACAAGACTGTGTAGGCAGGCCCTGAAAAGCTCTGAAGTTTCAGCAGAATCGATCATGGAAGATCGAAATATTCAAGGGTTCTGTAATCACGTTGTTGACTCTGGCCAGCTATGCGAGCGGAAGGGCCTACTAAGGTTCTATAAGTTTCTTCACAAATCGTTGAGGTGCTGGAATTGACCGGATCAGTAACACGTATCCAGGCTTCGACTTTTAACCCTAGAGATCCTAGCACTAGTAGTCGTTACCTGCAGTGGTGGGCTGCAGCAATGGTTGCGTTACCAGTATTTATTCAAGCACCTTGGGTGCGGCAACAGCCATTCTCTGCCTGTCTCTTCACCGGTGTAATTCTATGTGTCGGGATTTTGCTACAGCTCAAGGCCCATAGAGAACTAGCCGATGCAGGCGCCCTGCTAGTTGGGCTCAGCGGTAGCTGGCTTGCAGGTTGCTTATTCTGGGGATGGTTACGTGCAGCTCCAATTTGGCACCTGCCAGTGGAATCTATTGCTTTACCTTGGGCACTCACTGGTCTGCGCAGCCGATGGCAATTGGGATGCGCCTTTTACTTGGCATCACTGCTGGGAACTGTCTGTACTGACATAACAATGATTTTGGCTAGAGTTATGGAGGCTTGGCCTGTCATCGTAACTGCACCGTTGGCAACAGCCCCAACTCTCCTTCACGATACTGCAACTCGACTGCTAGAGCCACTGCCATCCCTTGTCGTTTGCCTAGCAGCAACTGGAGTAGTATTGCTCTCACGCCAAGCCCATAACCGTGCAGCCGATACTAAGTACGCTCAGGGGTGGGCAGTAGCAGCTTCTGTTCTCCTAGCCACGCTAGTTGTCGATGGGTCTTTCTTTTTCGGTGCTCTGATGCAGCCTCGGCTTAGTGGACTGATCTGAAACGATCTGCAATGCTGAGCGCCTTAAATCCTCCTTGGCGCCATTGCACCGGTAGTGTGCTCATGCAGGTACTGAATTACATGGTGCCTTCTTGAGCATCCCCGAGGAATTTGAGATGAAGCAACTGGTATCGCAGCTGATACGAGTCTTGTTGAGAGTGAGTCTGGTTTTGTCCATGACTTTCCCGATTGCTGCAACAGCTGAGGAATCTCCACGCAACATTGCGGACGACAAAGTAGCTGAACGAGGTAGTAAAGTGGATCTTAATAATTCCTCGGTCCGTCGTTTTCAGCAATTTCCCGGTATGTACCCAACACTGGCAGGCAAGATTGTTCTTGGCGGTCCCTACGAGACTATAGACGATGTGCTTGATCTCGACTTAACAGAGCGTCAGCGAGAACTTTTCGAGAAATATAGGGATAACTTCACAGTTACTGCTCCATCAATTGCACTCAATGAGGGTTTCGACAGGATTAACGACGGCCAGTACCGTTAACTTGCCTCTTCCTCAACCCCAGTACAGAGGCAAAGCCTGGTTCTACTTGGCAGTCTCTAGCAGCTATAGTCATACTTAACCAATGACTCCTCTGCCAGCTGGCAAGCCAATCCCATCAATTCGCTGGGATGTGGTAGTAATCGGCGCTGGGGCCGCTGGGCTAATGGCTTGCCTAGAACTGCCTCTCGAACTTAATGTCCTGCTAATTAATCGCAACACGAGCAGGCGATCCTCCAGCCGCTGGGCCCAGGGTGGCATAGCAGCTGTAACGCGGCCTGAAGACAGTATGGCAAGTCATGCTGAGGATACCTTGAGAGCAGGAGCAGGTTTGTGTGACACTGATGCTGTTCAGCTTCTTGTCGGCGAGGCGCCAAACTGCGTCAAATACCTAGAGAAACTAGGTATGACATTTGATCGAGAGGATGGTCAGCTGGCAACCACTCTTGAGGCAGCACATAGCCATCAGCGTGTCTTGCATGTCCAAGATAGGACAGGGAGAGCACTCATAGATGTGCTACGCGAGCGTGTGGAACATCGCCCTGGACTGCTGCATCGCCGCGGTATCCGTGTAACACAACTATGGGTAGAGCAAGGCCGCTGTTGTGGAGTTCAGGTGCTTGATGGTGCGAGACTACACTGGATCCCCAGCCGCATGGTTGTTCTAGCCACTGGTGGTGGTGGCCACTTATTTACTAACAGCACTAATCCTAGGCAGGCTTGCGGCGAGGGTGTGGTTCTTGCTTGGGAGGCTGGCGCTGTAATTGAAGATCTCGAGTTCGTCCAATTTCATCCGACGGCATTACATCTACCACAAGCACCATGTTTCCTTATCTCGGAAGCTGTACGTGGTGAGGGAGCTATCCTCAAAGATGCAAGAGGGGTTAGCCCTGTTGCTCATATCCCCGGACGTGATCTTGCACCACGGGATAAGGTAAGCCAAGCGTTGATTCGCTCCATGCGTAAAGCAGGAGATACATCAATCCTATTAGACCTTACGCCAATTCCGCGAGCCCAACTAGTCCGCCGTTTCCCCACTATTTTAAAGCGATGCAGAGAGTTTGGCCTAGACCCATTGCAACAGCCGATTCCTGTTGCACCAGCAGCACATTACTGGATGGGCGGTGTAGCTACTGACCTTACTGCCGCCACTAGTTTGCCTGGACTTCACGCTGTAGGTGAAGTGGCTTGTACAGGTGTGCATGGAGCTAACCGTCTAGCTAGCAATTCTTTAATGGAGTGTTTAGTGTTTGCAGGGCAGCTAGCCAAAGTCACTCTTCCAGAAGAGCCTAAAGTAGCAATAGCTAGTGCATGGAGTCAGCAAAAGTGGAGTACTGGGCCATTAAGTGGACCTGAAGAGACAGCTGGTTTGGTGTTGGCAATTGACCAGTTGAGACAGCTTTGCTGGCTTGCAGCGGGAGTAGATCGCAGTGCCCGAGACCTGAAATCCGGATTGCGAGACTTGAAACCAGCTATCGGTGATTTGTGGCAGAGGCCATTGCTAGGAATGATGCGGAATCAACCAAAAGATCAATGTTTGCTTTTAGAGGAGCCAACAAGACAGGCTCTTAATCTGCTGTTAGATCTAGGTCATCGCCAGCGAGCTAGCCTACTATTGCTACAGTCCTGTCTGTTCCGCCGTGAAAGCCGCGGCGGCCATTTTCGGCAAGATGCACCAATGCCACTGTCACAGTGGCGTTGCCACACACAGATTCAGAGGGATAAGGAGCTGTCGACTCGACCAGTCCGTTCTTGAAGTCCGCAAACTAAAATTAAATTTCTAATTATCGAAGCGGCTCCGGATTCTTGTAGCCACTGAGCTTAGCTAGTTGCTCTAAAGACTTTACTCCCGGATCAAGCTGACCATTTATCTCCCAAGTAGGAAAAGCCTCAATTCTTCTCTGTTTGCAGAGTACCTGCTCACTGTTTTGACCATCTTGTGCGCATTCCACTACCCTCAGTTTTGAAGTTGCCTCCTTGCCAAACAGCTGCTTTTGCTCATGGCAGTGTGGGCACCAGTAAGCTGAATACATTAGCGCACCAGTGGAGCTGAGGTGCTCAGCCAGTTCAACTGCAGCGGTCGAACTGACCGTAGTTACCAGTGGCGGTTTGCCTAATTCAGTAGCTGCTAACCTGGACCGATCAGGGTCGACGACTGAAGCCCAACCCAAAGATGCTAGCAGAACAGTCAGCCCCAGCAAAAGACTTCGGAATATGACGAGACCAGCATCGTTCCAGCCCCCTCCGAGCAAAGCAAGGACAAACAGAGATATGGCGAGGATGGCAGAGAGAGTACAGAAAAAGCAAAAAGCTTGAATCTTGACTATCATCAGGCCTACAAGCACCAGGCTAAAGGCAGCCATGCTGCAAGAGACTGTTAACAAACCCCACCAACTACGACGTAACAGGGCTATGCGACCTTTATCTAAGCCAGGAAGCAATGGAATGACTGCCATCACAAGTACGGTAAAGTAAGCTAAGAATCCAACAAGAGACAGTGGAAGACTAAAGCCACTGCTCTTAAAAAGAGTGCCCCAGGCACTATTAAGCACCTTATCACAGCCCTCAGCACCACCTGGGCAGCTAAGATTGCCTATTAGTCCCCAATTCTCGAATGTAATCGATCCGGTATCGATCATACCAATAGTGGCTAAGACGGCAATAGCAATACGAATCCATCTAGAACCAGGCTGTTGACGACGGCGAGTAATCAAGCGATTAATACCCATGGTAGAGCTCAGATGAGAAAACTTTTAATAACGCTGATAGCTAGGATTACTCCGTATGGTGTGAGATCTGCATAAGTCCTGCCATGGTCAATTCCTTAAGTAGAAATACTGGCAGGGTGGAGTCAACTGCTAGGAAGTCCAGTGTGGCTTTCGTCCATCTCGGATGTGAGAAGAATCAGGTGGACACCGAGCACATGCTGGGTCTACTCACCCACGCAGGCTATGGAGTTACTGAGAATGAATATGACGCTAGTGTCGTTGTGGTCAACACCTGTAGTTTTATCCAGGAGGCGCGTGAGGAGTCAGTTAAAACGTTGGTTAACCTAGCAGAGCGAGGCAAAAATCTAATCATAGCTGGCTGCCTAGCTCAGCACTTTCGCGAGGAGCTGCTTGACTCATTACCAGAGGCAAAAGCAGTTGTTGGTACTGGAGATTACCATCACATTGTCAAAGTGCTCCAACAGGTAGAAGCAGGTGAACGAGTTAATTGTGTCAGTGACAAGCCTACCTTTATTGCAAATGAGCACTTGCCACGATTGTATACTACTGGCAGGGCAGTAGCATATCTAAAGATAGCAGAGGGTTGCAACTATCGATGTGCATTCTGCATCATTCCTCATTTACGTGGTAGTCAGCGCTCTAGAACAATTGAGTCGATTGTGGCAGAAGCTCACCAGCTAGCTGAGCAAGGAGTAAAAGAACTAATACTGATCAGTCAGATTACTACTAACTATGGTCTAGATCTCTACGGCCAGACTAGACTAGCCGACTTATTGTGGGCTCTTAGCGCAGTCAAAATACCATGGATTCGCGTACATTATGCTTACCCCACAGGGTTAACCCTAGAACTACTTACAGCCTTCCGGGAAATTCCGAATCTATTACCTTATCTAGATTTGCCCCTACAGCACAGTCATCCGGATGTACTGCGAGCCATGAACCGACCCTGGCAGGCAGATGTCAATGTTGCCTTGCTAGACAGAATACGAGATCAGCTTCCAGATGTTACCCTACGCACTACTCTGATTGTTGGTTTTCCTGGAGAGACTGAAATACAGTTTGCGCACCTTGTAGACTTTCTTGAGAGACAACGCTTTGACCATGTTGGCGTTTTCGCCTTTTCCCCTGAGAGTGGCACTCCGGCTGCAGTATTACAGAATCAAATTCCCAAAGCCTTAGCTGAAGCACGACGCGATTGGCTAATGGCAGTGCAGCAGCCAATTTCTGCAGAATGTAATAGTCGTTGGGTAGGTCGCATAGTAGATGTACTGATTGAGAGGCAGGATCCAGACACTGGTGCTATGATAGGGCGCTGTGCAAGATTTGCACCCGAAGTAGACGGTAATGTGAGGATTGAGGCCAGCAATAGCAGTCACCAAGTTATTTGTGGGACAATGGTACCAGTCCACATTACCAGTTCAGATATTTATGATCTGCAAGGAGAGATAGTTAACTCTGCTGGCACGAGAGCAAAGATGTGAGTACATATCTTGGGTATTTTGCCTTGGTTATAATTAGATCGCTATTATAGTTTTTCTTAACACCTCTAGTCTAGTCATGTTATCCCTATCATGCAGGCCTGATAATGAGAAGATTGAGTCTTGGTAGAAATTTTATGTAACTATGTAGCTAGTTCAAGCCAAATTATACTCTCGAAGAGGAAGTGAGCAGATTCTAGTTGCATCATTGCTTAAGCTGTTTCAGCTAGATTAACTTGATTCCTTTCAAAGCAGTATTCAGTATGTAGGCAATCAAAAGTCCACTTCCAACTAGACCAAGATAAAGAACAATTGCCATAAGTAAGAAATGCCGTTTGAATCCTGCTATTAAAGCAGGGAATAGGTAGGAGTTTGCAGGACAGTCTAAGATTCCGTATAGATATGTCTATCCGTGGCTGTCGGTCACAGACAAGTTCGGTCTTTTTGCAACTCCACTCGCCAGCCATGCGCACCCTTCTACTCTACCCAGAGTTCCCGAAGACATTCTGGAGTTACGAGAAAATCCTTGAACTAATTAATCGGAAAGTTTTGCTTCCCCCGCTCGGACTAGTCACCGTAGCTGCTCTCTTACCCCAGAGATGGGAGATGCGGCTGGTTGACCGTAATGTTTGTGAAGTGACTGAAGATGATTGGCGATGGGCAGAGCTCGTAATCATCTCCGGAATGATTGTTCAAAAAAGCGATATACAGCGTCAGATTGCTGAGGCTAAGCGCCGGAATCTGACAGTTGCTGTAGGTGGACCATTTGCTAGCTCAACGCCTGACGCACCAGAGCTATGTCAGGCAGATTTTAAGGTTCTTGATGAGGGTGAAATTACACTGCCTCAACTCGTCGACGCGATCGCGCGAGGCGATAAGAGTGGCCAGTTCAGCGCCAAGGGTGACAAGCCAGACGTAACTGCAACACCTATTCCCCGGTTCGATCTGCTTAACTTTGATGCTTACGATTCAATGTCAATACAATTCTCGCGTGGCTGCCCTTTTAACTGCGAGTTTTGCGACATTATCGTACTCTATGGGCGTAAGCCCCGAACGAAGTCGCCCAATCAGCTAATCGCCGAGTTGCAAACTCTCTATGATCTTGGCTGGCGACGCTCTATTTTTCTCGTTGATGACAACTTTATTGGCAACAAGCGTAATGCTAAGTTACTATTACCCGCGATTAAAGAGTGGCAGGTAGATCGAGGATACCCATTCAGTTTTAGCACTGAGGCTTCTGTAGACCTCGCTGACGATGAAGAAATGATGCGGATGATGCACGACGCACGCTTCGAGAGTGTCTTTTTAGGTATAGAAACACCTGATGAAGCCAGTCTAGAAACATCCCATAAATTACAGAATACTCGCAGCCCACTCGATAAAGCTGTCGACCGGATTACTGTTAATGGAATCCGGGTTATGGCGGGATTCATAATCGGGTTTGATGGAGAGAAAGCTGGAGCTGGGCAACGCATTGTCGACTTTGTAAGTCGTACTGGAATCCCTGCTGCTATGATGGGTATGTTGCAAGCACTTCCAAATACTGCGCTTTGGCATCGCCTTGAGAAAGAAGGCCGTCTAGTCGAAAATGAGTCAGCGGCTAAAGGTGTCAATCAGACTAATCTCCTTAACTTCCGGCCAACTCGGCCAATCCGGGATATTGCTAACGAGTACGTGGAGGCATTTTGGGCTTTGTATGAGCCCAGTGCATATATGGACCGTGTTTACTCCTACTACCTGAAAATGGGTCCACCTCGCTGGAAGGCAACTCCTAAACTACCTTCCTGGACAGATATTCAGGCTCTCACAATTGTGATCTGGCGCCAGGGCATGCGCCGAAGTACTCGTTGGCGCTTTTGGCGTTATATCCTTGGTATAAGGCGCAGGAATCCAGCACTGCTAGAGCAGTTCCTCATAGTACTTGCTCATAATGAACATTTCATAGAGTATCGTACAATCGTACAACAAGAAATTCGGGATCAACTCAAGCTGTTGCCTCCAGAAGAAGAGGAAAGTTCAGGAAGTTCTCCTGCATTGCAAACTGCCTAAAATCTAGAGCTTATCTTACATAAATGAATCTTAGTCCTGATTATAGCAACGGCCGCTGATCAGGCATGCTTCTGCCTTTTGAAGCTCTCTACCGAGATAAAAAGCGTGATCTAAGCGTGAGACTGGGTAAGGTCTTTTTCCCTCAGTGAGCTGAATTCCTAGCTCTTTTGCTGAACGTCCGCGAAAAGTGACACTAGGAGCACGTTGACTATTGCTATGGCAAGACAGTACCTCTCCACTGGCAGGATCGACAGCTCTACCTCGCGCATCAATGTTGTTATTGTAGTGCTCGGCCACTATTTCCCCAGCTTCAGCATCCACTCGGATCAAAAAATACCCAGCCGGATCTAGAGAGATAAAACGTTGCGACAGTTGGTCATCATATTGAGCTAATGCAGTGACGTCTGCATCAGATAAGCACTCTGCTGCCCTAGGAGAGTTAGACCGCTGGATCACCTTTCTATCGCTAGCGCATGCCACAGGTACTACAGAGTAAGTGAAGGCGTCTCTTGACGGAAGGGTAGTTCAGCATTGATTGCCTCAATTTCTTCAAGCATCAATGGGTTAACCTTCTCCAACCAACTTCGGATTAGGTTATCCATGCGTGAATCATACCAGCGGTGGAGACTGGCATTGGCACGTACAGTGAAACCGCGACGGAGCTTGTGTGCTCCGCCAGCTCCAGGATCAAAGCAGTTAATGCCGCACTCTAGCGCCCAAGTTATAGGAGAGTAATAGCACACTTCAAAGTGCAAGCAGTTAATTTCCTCATCACTTCCCCAGTAGCGGCCCCAGAGATTGTTCGTATCTTGGATACAAAGTGACATAGCTACGGGTTTATGAGGGTCGCCACGATGGGCGCTAAACAAAACTACTTGGTTACGATAATAGTCATTAGATAGCTTGGTAAAGAACTCATCCCGGAGATATTTGCTGCCCCAAGGACCCCATCGCGCACAATGCTGTTCATAAAAACTGTACATCCTGGTCAGTAGCGGTGCATCTAGGGCAGTACCAGTCAGCGGCGTCACCTCAAGGCCAGCTGCTTTAACTGCTTGACGTTCCCTACGTATGTTACGACGCTGGTTGGCATTAAACCCAGCAAGATAGTCACCAAAGTCTTTTTGGTCCTTAGCATTCCAGCAACTACGCTGATTGAACCAAACAGCACAACCAGAGGCTTGAGCAAGCTGCTGCCATTCAGGGTCAACATAAAGAAAATTGCAGCTAAGGATTCCATTGCGCTTGGCAAACTCATCTATCAAATTCAGCATCAATGTTGTTAGCTCAGCAGGGTTCTCCCCGGAAGCCACGTGGAAACGGTAGCCCTGAACAGGACTAACCGGACTCATGCCTATCAACTTTGGATAGTAGCGGAGTCCTAAATCGGCGGCGAGACGCGCAAAGGATTGATCAAATACAAATTCTCCATAGCTGTGCCCTTTCAAGTACAGAGGAGCTAAAGCAACCAGATTTTCTCCACGCCATAAAGCAAGATGTAGTGCCTGCCAGCCTTCACTTGGGGCAATACTACCCGAGGTTTCCAAATCCATTAGCCAACGCCAGCGATAGAAGGGAATATTGTGTTCTCCAAGTAACTGATCCCAGTTTTCCTGTGAGATTTCCTGGATCGAGCGGTGCCAGCGCATTGACAGAGGCAGCATTGCAAATGTTAAAGTTTCGAGTGAAGGCTCAGCTAGCAGAATCTAGTCTAGAGTTATGTTCATACTTTGTCCAATGTGTGGCAGGCAAGACATTGCTTAACTTCTGCCGGATTGGAGCTTGCTCCTCTTACAGTACACTCTTACATACATCAGGGCTTGGTAGGCGGCATCTGCTGTAGATCAGTAGTAACTCATCGCCACCAAGCTTGTCGGCTTGCTGAAGCTGCCAAGCACCTTTAGACTGCAGTTTATCTGGGAGCTTAGCAAGACTAGTCGGTAGCCAGCAGGCCTCACCTCCTAAAAGATGTGGTGTCAAGGTCAGCTGAAGTTCATCGATGGTGTCTTCAGAGAGAAGCGAACCAATCAGACGTGCACCTCCCAAAAGCACGAGGTGCCTCAACCCGAGCACTTTTAGCTGTCGCAGTGTTAAGTACCACGACTCAGCTGGCTTCAACTGGGTCACAAATCCAGATACATCTGTTGTCCCCAAGAGCCAGCGCTCAATTGGTTGCTGGAAGAATGACCAGTGAGGCTGAAAGACCCGACGGCCACCTACAACAACACAGACTGGTTGTGGACTTCGGCCCTCAGCGGCACGACGGGCAAGTAAGTCAGCATCATGGATTAGGCAAGTACTGCCGTAGGCATGTAGTGTGCCAACACCCATCAAGGTGCCGTCCGCCCAGGCCAAAGCTTCCTCAAGGGCACGGCGGTCACCAGAAGCGCCTAGCCAGGCAGCATCCTTCAAGGAAGGAGACAGCCGACCATCGAGACTGATGGCTAGCACCAGCCTTACTACTGGCCCAGTGTCTTTAGCTAGCAGCAATGGCCGTAGAATTCATAGGAATCATTTCCAGCTGTGGGGTCTCAGCATAGACTTCGGCAGCATTGTTAGGGCTCTCCTGTAGGCGAACACGGTGCAGTTCTACCCCAATTGCCCGTATAGGTGAGGTAAGGCGATCAGCAATGTGGAGGGCAATGTTTTCGGCTGTTGGCACACAATCAGCAAAGTGGGGTATATCCTTATTGAGAAAGGTGTGGTCGAAAGGTTCAACTACAAGATCATTCACCAAACGCTGGAGAGCAGAGAGGTCGCATGCCATACCTGTGCGTACGTCGATGGCACCACGCACAGTGATATCGACAAGGTAGTTGTGTCCATGGCCGTTGGGTCGAGCGCATTTGCCATAGATACTCTCATTTTCTTCCTGACTGAGCTCTGGTCGAGCCAGCCGGTGAGCGGCAGCAAAGTGAGTGCGGATCGAGAGAAAGACGTCCATAGTGTGTCCAAGATAGTCAGCCCAGAGAACTGGTTGCTCATATAGGCGTAGTGCCGTTATCGGCAGGTAAGGTGACAAGCGTTTCCAAATTACCCGTGCTAGTGCCTCCGTTGTGGGGAGGCATCCCTGTGGATGATAAACATCAAACTCTGGCCAGACTTCGTTTAGAAAGTGGAAGTCCAACTGACTAGTAACCTGGCTATGGATGGCATGCTTGACCTCAGAGAGATTGAGCACCATTCCGTCAGCATTGAGCCCTCCAGCCATTGAAACGAGTAACTCGTAGTTGTGGCCATGGCCAGGTGAATGCGTGCAAGGTCCGAATTGCGCGATGTTGTCATCAGATGAGAGTTCAGGGAGCCAGTAGTGATGGCTGGCACTAAAGCAGGCTCGGCGGGTAATTACACAGCCACGGCCTACCCCATGTCGCGTTTGATGGGACATTTTGGTCATGATATGTCTTACCCATACGCCATCCTAGGGATCCGTTGTGAACGGGTAGTGATGTCGAATGCAAGTATTCCGCATCCTCTGCGTCGTCAGTTGCAGGGTTGCAGCCTCTATCTAGTTGGGATGATGGCAAGCGGCAAAAGTAGCACTGGCCGCTTATTGGCTCAGCGACTCGGGTATAGGTTCGTTGATACTGACTCAGTGGTTGAGCAGATGGCTGGTAGCTCGATCCCAGAAATCTTCGAGCAGATAGGCGAGTCAGGATTTCGGTCACTGGAAACACAGGCGCTAGGTGCTATCAGTCAGTATCACTCCCTAGTTGTGGCTACGGGTGGTGGTGCAGTAACCCGGCCAGATAATTGGGGAATCTTGAGACAAGGCATAGTGATCTGGCTCGATCTGAACCGCGACCAGTTGCTGGTTCGTTTAGGTGCAGATGAAGTGCAGCGCCCCCTATTACAAGTGGCTGATTCGTTAGCAGTGCTTGATACTCTTCTTGAAGCTCGACGTCCACTCTACAACGAAGCAGACCTGCAGGTAACAGTAGGGGCAGAGTCCTTGAGTGAGGTAGTAGAGCAGATTTTCAATCTTCTCCGAAGTCAGCTTAAGAACCCAGGGAATCTAACCGTACCGCAAACCATTGCAGGCTAAGACCAGAACTCAATTCTAGGTCGCAGGCAGTGTCTAGTAATCGCTGCGCTGCCTCATGGACTGAAGGTTGATCTTTCAGATCTTCTGGCAGTTCATCTAGTCGCTCTAACCAACTTGTCAACCACATCAAAGTATCATTAGAGCTGAGTAAGCGCTCTGGTTGACCAGGTTCCAGTACCACGTAGTCATCGCAGGCACGGATTAGAGGATTGGACATGGCAGCTTTGTTACTTGCACTACTGTTAGCAATGACCACTTTTGGTGTAGACAAAGCTTTATGGGTTCCCTCAGTTGGTGCGAATACAAATATTTTACTTGAGCAACGTCAGCAAGCTTGGCCAGAGTGGAGGTTGCCCACTTCCCTAACTCGGCCAAAAGCTGATGATGACTTAGTTTACCCCAGTTGGTTCCGGGGTAATTGGCAAGTAGAGAGTACTGACGTAAATGAGCCTAGCCAACCAGTCTTGAAACACCACGCGCGTTTCCTATCTGACTATCGTGGTCGTATCTTAGGCGATAGAGTCTTTAATGCTACTTCAGTTGGCCGTGCACTATTAGGCGATCAGCTAGTGCGGGTCAAGAATGACCCCTTCTCAGCCAACCGCCAGTTGGCAGAACTAAAGGGTGATCTCCGCATGGAAACTAGTGTTATCGGTCGCTATCAGGCAGATCCAGAAGAAAACACATTCCTGACTGATGAGCTGGTGTTACAGATCCTGCATAGCAGCGGTACACCACGTCTTAGTCAAATAGAGACTCTCAGCCGTTACGAGCAGTGCATTGGAGATAATGGTGAACCGTGGATTTGTGCTGAGCAGTGGCAAGCTCGCTACCTTGGACCGGAACGCATCCTGCGCAGATCAGCTATAAGCACGAATCACTACTATCTATGTCTTAAACCTCTTCCAGAGACCGTTCCATAAGCTTAAGCTCTAGCTGATCTCGCCACTCGAACAGTGGTTGTAGCCGTGGGTGGTCTTTAAGGCCCGGTACCCCCTTGCCAGCTAGCCTAACATCGGCAGAGCTTGGAAAATGCAATAAAGATAGCTGGGCAGCTACCGCTAAATCTGCTATGGACATTGTGTCGCCTACTAGCCATGGGTTGACCTGTACAGCTAGGGCTAATTGCTCCAAGCTGGTTAGCAAGTTAGCCCGTTTGTCCGGATTAAGCAATCCGCTTAGGTTGCTTATCCAACTTGTCGGCAGCGTACCCATAGCCTGACGTACCGGATTAGGTAGGCTGTCCGGCAATAGCGCAACCCGAAGCCCTGGGTCTGCAGCAGCTGCCTCAACTAGTGCTGAGCTTGATGCGCGAGCCAAGGTAGTATCAGCCCAGTCCTCAATTAGGTGCAGTTGGGCAGCCTGCTGCGGATCTGCAGGTATGAGAGCCGGCAAAGGCTCACGGCTTTCAAGGTAGCGTGCGATAACGCTGGAGTCAGCTAGCACTGCATCGCCATCTACCAGTACAGGTACCTGACGTTGGCCAGAAAGGAGAAAGATAGATACTTGGTCAATACCTGGGGTGATTTCAACTGTCCTGTAGGTAAGACCCTTAGCCTGAAGCACCATCCGTGCTTTAAGGCAGAAGGCCGAATGACGGAATTGATGCAACTCCAGCATGACAGGACTATCCGCGACTGCCGAACCCTAGCTCGTGATCTCCCGAGATTGCTGCTCAGTAACAGGGACTTGATCAGGAGATACAGGGTGGTGATTAAAGAGTTTCCGGTTGCTGATGCAGTACTTTAGACTGAGATCACAGGCCTTTCAGTATGAGACTCAAGGACTCTCGACACTTGTCAAGATCTCCTAACTAGATAACAGTATGCGGCTTGCATGGATTTGCGTTCATCACTTACAATTTGCCAGATACTAAATCTTTGTATAAGTCTTTATAGCTTAGCTACATCATCTGAGTCTTGCTACTAATCCTTAAGGTTCCTACCAATTCCAAATAATGCGGGACTTCTTCATTAACGTCACACGTTATCCACGCTACTTAATCGCTTTCGGCTTAGGTATACTCAATTCGGTTGTTGAGCCCCTTGCCCGGCGAAGCAATAATCCAGTTACTGTCACAGCTCTCATAGGTGCTCTAATCAGTGGTCTCACCGCCTTGGTGCTGGTGCTACATGCCATGGTAAGTCCTACACCGGTAGCATAAATTGGAGATGGGACAAGGGCGTAGAACCGAGCGGGTGGCTACATTGATCCGCAAGGAAGTCAGCCAGTTGCTGATCAACGGTATCCGTGATGAGCGGGTACACCAGGCCATGGTGAGTATTACGGAGGTCGAAGTGTCTGGTGATCTGCAGCACTGCAAGATCTTTGTAAGCATCTTCGGGAAACAAAGCGACAGTGGGGAGGTGTTGGCTGGTCTGCAGGCGGCCAGTGGTTACCTACGTGGTGAGCTGGGTCGACGCCTGCAGATGCGTCGTGCACCGGAAGTGGTATTCCGGCTCGATAGAGGACTAGAAAAGGGTATGGTCGTACTTGATCTTCTAAACCGCCTAGAGGAAAAACGTCGGGGGCACAGCGATATCCCTGCTGGAATTGAAGATGCGAAGAGCTAAATCTCCATAAATCCAGTTCTATTGTAGGTAGAGTGCTTGGCTGCATTATAATTCTTTCCTAGCTACGCTGCCTAGAGCCTCTGTATATGATGTCGGCTGCTAACCTTTATTCTTTAATCAATTTACCTAGCTAGGTCGGCTGAATGCGCATGTTCAGCGCAGCCCCTAGTCGCGTTAGATGATAAATTTATCATGTCTGCATAATTAAGCAAGTTATAAAACTCAAAATCGTATAGATACGGCTTTTGCCCATCAGGATTTCAGAGAATCTATTAGAGTTAGCCTAAAGATTTGTCTTCTTAACAGGCCAATCATAGTGTCGTTCTTGGATTGCTAGCAATTATGCAGAATGGGACAACCTGTATTAGCTACTACAAGATTAGTGAACCCTTCTATACCGGGACGAGTTGTCGTCATAACCCGTGCTGTAGAGCAGCAGAGCAAGATGTCTTGCTTGTTAGTTGCTTTGGGTATGACAGTACTGGAGTTACCAGCTCTTGAAATCGGTCCTCCAGATGATTGGAGACCACTCGATAATGCTCTCAAGGACCTTGGTTACTTTCATTGGGTCATTTTCTCGAGCGCTAATGGGGTACGTGCTGTCCAGCAACGGCTTAAATGTCAGGGAAAATCTCTTGCATGCCGACCCCAATCTGTAAGAATTGCTGCTATCGGTCGTAAGACAGCCCAGCAGCTTGAGTGCTTTGGTGCACATGCTGACTTCATTCCGCCACACTTTGTGGCCGATAGCCTAATCAATCACTTCCCTATTGCCTCTTGCTTAGGCCTAAACATGCTGGTGCCCCGCGTACAGAGTGGCGGCCGTACACTACTTGCTGATGTATTCGGCAAGGCCGGAGTTCGGGTTGTTGAGGTACCAGCTTATGAGTCTCGATGCCCTACCACAATCCCTAACGCTACAGTCAATTACCTAAAACAGAAAGCTGTTGACGCAATTACTTTTAGTAGCAGTAAGACTGTCCACCACACAGCACAGCTTTTAAGGGGACACTTTGGCTCATCCTGGCGGAAGCTCCTGAAGGGAACTAAATTGATTTCAATCGGCCCACAAACTAGTCGTAGCTGCCGTGAGGTTCTGGGATGGGTTGATCTTGAGGCAGATCCTCATGACGTTGATGGTTTGGTACAAGCCTGTCTTCGTTCTATGCAAAGTTCTGGATAGGGTATTTATGTTATGAGTAGCTTAGATTTTAAGATGCTTTGATTAACGTAGTGAGTAGTGATAGAGACGTTGGAAACATCAAAAATCTGATTGAACATCTTCCTGTAAGCTTGATGTAAGTTGTGTATTCAGAAACTGTTAGATGATTACTAGCAATTTCGATTGACAGCAACTAAACGTCCATAAATAACAGCGGCTTGATAAACCTGTAAGCTGAAAGTACCCGTTAGATTACCAGTACAGGCTTGTTGCTGATGATTAGGGTTGGGAGATTTTATGGTGGGACAGCCCAAGTTAGTTTAGGATCCCCGTCGCCAGTCTCAACAAGATCGCGGAACCGGTCAAGATTAATCTGTAACTCACGCGTGACTATTCCTCCCAAGATCGAGGGCTCCATTAACGGTGCTAGTATGCGTGGTAACTCATAGGTGACGCTAAGCTTGACTAATGTGTGACTTTCAGATTCAGAATAAAAGCGCACGGCACCCTTCGTAGGCAAACCCCCAACAGACTCCCAGTGCAATTGTTGCGCCTCAACGCGGCGAGTGATACGAGCTTTCCAGTGAAACCGGAACCCCTGAGCTGCCAGTGTCCAGTCAGTTAAGTCTGGATCATCGAGGGGAGTCACAGATTCAATCCAGCGCATCCAGCGGGGCATGGCTTCAAGATCACTCCAAGTTGCCCATACCTTCTGAGCAGAAGCCTGGACCTTTGTAGAAACAGTGTGCTCAAGCCAACTTCCCATTACCAGTTTACTGCAATATTTCTGTTTAGCTGGACTGATTGACCAAGGATCTCCGCTGCTGCAAGGCGACCACTCATAGTCGCACCCTCCATCGAGTCGATGTAGTCCTGCTTTGTATAGCTACCAGCAAGAAAAAAGTTAGCTATGGGCGTACGTTGCTCTGGCCGGAAGATTTCAGCCCCAGGTGACTCTCTATAGAGAGATTGAGCTAGCTTAACTACATTGCTCCACATTAAGGTCAAATTACGGGAAGAAGGAAAAAGGTTACGGATTTGTAGGTCGGTATGAGCTACTATTGCTTCTTTCGAGCTTTTAATCCAGCGATCACCAGGAGTCAACACACACTGGAGCAAAGAACCAAGTCCCTTACGGCAGTAATCTTCTGGGCTGGCTAAGGCGAGGTCAGCAAAGCAACTGAAGTCTGCATCAGCGGTATACAAAAGGTTATCTAGACCGCATGGCTTAGTGCAATCTTGGCGAGCGACTTCACCCTTGGAGCCCTCTCCTAGTTCTGTAACCCAGCCATTGTAGCGTAACTGAACGGTAGCTACCGGCACCGTCTCCAGATGGTCTATGGCAGCAAACTGAGGAAAGCGACGCCAAGCATTGGGCATAAGGCGTTGGATTCCTGGAACATCACAAGCTGCTAGGTATACGTCGGCCTTGACTGCGATCTCACCATCTGGTGTGCTGAGTTGAAGCCTTGTCACAAGCGGAGCATTACCATCTCTGAAGTGCACCTCCTTAACACGGTGACGGAGATGTAGCTGCCCACCACGAGCCTGTATATAGTCAAGAGCAGGTCTTGTGAGCCATCGATGCGGCGATCCTTTAAGCAGGTTAAGCCTTGAGGCCTCAGTCTTCGCTGCAAACATCATGAAGATTGTGAGCATGCAACGTGCAGATATCGCCTCGCAGTCGATGAATCCCAAAGCATAAGCGATGGGGTTCCACATCCTGCAAATACTCCTGGGACTACCGCCATGACTGATGAACCACTGTTGGAAGCTAATGGCATCTAGCGTGCGTATAGTGCGCATAGCTCCTTCATAGTCCACAAGACCACGCACAATTGGGCTAGTGCCAAGAGCAAGGGCATTGCGGAGTTTGTCAATCCAATCGAGCTGTGGTGTTGTAAAGAAAGCTTTAAGACCGTTGAATGGAGCACCTAGGGCAAAGCGAAAGTCAAGAGACCTTAGATCAGCACCGCTATTAACAAAGAGATGTGTATGCTCTTTGGGAAGCAAGTTTTCAATTGCTCCCACTTTGTGCATTAGAGCGAAGAGATTGGTGTAGTTGAAGAAGAAGACATGTAACCCCATCTCTATGTGATTTCCGTCCTGGTCTTCCCAGCTGCCAACCTTGCCACCTATGAAGGGTCGAGCTTCGTAAAGGTCTACTTTGTGGCCCGCGTCGACCAGGTCAATGGCAGCTGAGAGACCAGCAAGGCCAGCACCAACAATCGCGATCCGCACTTTCTGCCCATCGATAATTATTTCAGTAACTCTATGAAGTGACAGTCGCAGGCTGTTATCTGACAAGCGGATGAAACGCTTAATACATTAGGGGAAAGCCTTGCAATGCCATGGTAAGCAGCACACCATTGAATGACGCTCATGCCGCTAAGGATGGGCGAGGCATCCTAATTACTGACGCTGCTATGGAGCAGCTCTCACAGCTTTGCCGCAAGCAAGGAGGAGATTGCGTACTGAGGGTTGGGGTCCGTTCCGGGGGCTGCAGTGGTATGAGTTACACAATGGACTTTGTACCAGTCTCGGATATTCAGGACAATGATGAGGCCTATGACTATATCTCCCCAGATGGCAGCCAGTTCCAGGTTATCTGTGATCCTAAGAGTCTTCTGTACATCTACGGCATGCAGCTTGATTTCAGTACTGCCCTGATCGGAGGCGGATTCAACTTCAACAATCCTAACGCTAGCCAGACTTGCGGTTGTGGCAGTTCTTTTGCTGTATGAGTAGGATATTACAGGCATTATGTGAAATGGAAATTCAAGTGTAGTGCGCTAGAAACTATGGAACCCAGCAATAAAAGTCCTCTTGAGCAAGCCGTGGCTCGTTATCTGGCTGGCACCCCTGCTACTGACTTGCTCGAGGACTTCGCCGCCATCACAGCTGCAGATCCACACCAGTCATCGGGATGGACTTGTTTTGCCTGGCTACAGCTGCTTTGTGATCAACCAGAAAATGCACTGCGGTCAGCACGGATGGCTGTGAAGCTTAATGGTCAGGATCTCCAAGCTCGTGTAAATCTTAGTCTGGCTATGCTAGAGACTGGTACCAGCGGTGTGCGTGACCAGATCAGAATAGTTCAACGAGTTGTTAGCATAACTCCTGAAATGGCTCACGAACTTCGTGAATCAGTTGGTGATGGCCTGGAGCGGCGTCCCGGTTGGCCAGCCCTTCTGAAAATTAAGACTTGGTTAGAGCTCTAAAAGACAATGTCTCGGCTCCTCATACTCAGCAATGGGCATGGTGAAGATCTGTCCGGGGCAATGCTTGGGCGGTCTCTACTGCAATTTGGCCACAGAGTGGATGCCCTACCCCTTGTAGGGCAGGGCTGCCCGTATACTGACTTAGGTATTCCTCTGTTGTTGAACGGCACGCGGGTTTTTAGCACCGGTGGACTGGGATATACTAGTTGGCGTGGTAGGCTGACCGAGATCTTGCAAGGGCAAGCACTTTATCTATTGCGCAATCTCGTATATTTGTTGTCCTATGCTAGCTATTACGACCTTGTAGTGGTTGTTGGCGACGTAGTTCCTGTAACAGCAGCATGGTTATGCCGGCGCCCTACAGCCGTTTACCTAGTCGCTTACTCTAGCTACTATGAAGGGCGGTTGAGGCTTCCATGGCCTTGTAGAAACTGCCTAACAACACGCCACGTACTAGCCGTGTTTAGCCGTGATGCCCTCACTGCAGAAGATCTTTCCGGTCAGCTTAGTTGTCCAGTTACCTTCCTAGGAAATCCTTTCATGGACCCAGTGTGGCAGTCCCAACCGCCACTACCACAACAGTGGCGGTTGGGACTGCTACCAGGCAGCCGTCAACCTGAGCTGAAGAATAACCTGGAACTGCTAATGCGGGTTGTAGAGCACTTGCCAGAGTCACTGCTAGCGAGCGGAAAACTGGCCGTAGATATAGCTCTTGTGGCGAGCTTAACAGATAAGGATTTGAGTCAGCTGGGTGCAGCACGAGGATGGCGACTTGAAGACTGCTTCTATACAGGAGAAGCTATTCATAAGCTATGCTGGGGGAGGCATAGGGTAAATGTGCGGCGCGGTCAGTTTGCTGCTCTACTTCAGGGCAGTGACTTACTTTTGAGCATGGCTGGCACAGCCACAGAGCAAGCGGTTGGCTTAGGGAGGCCCGTACTGCAGTTGCCAGGACTTGGGCCACAGTTTACCAGTAAATTTGCTGAGGCTCAGCGTCGACTGCTAGGGCCTGGTGTGTTTTGTGCCGTAGGAGACGCTGGCTCTCCCAAACTGTTAGCAGCAACAGCACGCTTGGCGCTAGATTTACTTGAGCGCTCAGTTTTCGATGTGCAGTTTCAACAATCTTGTCGCAAGGAAGCAGTGCAAAGGCTTGGGCCACCTGGCGGCAGTTCCCGCATTGCTAGGGCTATCAACCAGCTCCTACGAACTAACTAAATTGAACAGTTTGTAGGATGGGACTATTGGAAGAACCAGCCTGGAAGTGCTGGCTGGATCGAGCGCTTATATTCAACGCTTTCGTGGTAATAACAGGTGCTATCTGGTTTACAGTAGCAGTTGTGGCACTAGCCTATCATATAGAACAGCCAATGTTATTATTTCGCCTCTTATGGAGCCCACTCTTTGTACCAACTATCAGCGTGCTTATTTTGTCTTCTTTGCTTAGTGGTTTGTGGGTTTGGTGGCAGCAGCGAGGGCACTAGCTAGATCAGGATGGGAAAATGTAAAGCCGAGAGACTCGAGACGATCAGAAATGACATACTGGCCTTCTAGCACTACCTTAGCTCCTTCACCGAGAAGCATTCTTAATATCGGCCCTGGTACGGCCAAAATACTTGGACGACCGAGAACACGACCTAGAGAAGTAGCAAGATCAGTCATACTCACAGGCTTAGGTGCAACCCCGTTGACTACACCAACCCAGTCAGGATTTAATAGGGCATTGCTAATCATTCGGCAAAGATCGGTTCGATAAATCCAGCTCATCCACTGGCGGCCATCACCGACTGGGCCTCCGAAACCAGCACGGAAGACTGGCAGCATCTTGCCAAGGGCCCCACCATCAGGTGCTAGGACAACACCAATACGTAGCACTAGCAAGCGTGTGGCGTCTGGTTTTTCTTGGGCTGCTATCTCCCAATCACAACAGAGACTAGCAAGCGTGTCATTGCCTGCTGGACTGCTCTCAGCAAATTGGCGTACTGGGTCAGTCCCGTAGAAACCAACCGCTGAGGCATTAATCAATACTAGAGGGGGATGTTTACAGCAATTCATAGCTTTAACTAGACAGCGAGTTGTCAAGAGGCGGCTATCACGTAGCCGCTGTAGATGGGCAGAACTCCAGCGTTGATCCGCAATTGGCTCGCCAACGAGATTGATTACACCGTCTGTTGAGTCAAGTACCCTCAGTAGTGCATCGTTCCTCCAAGTGGTAGGTTTAGATAGATCTAGGCAGAGATCAGCTTTGCTGGAGTGCCTACTTACAATTGTGCACTTGTGTCCCTCAGCCTTGAGCATAGGTACTAGCTCACGCCCAATGAGGCCTGTGCAACCTAGAAGCAATAAACGCATTAAGTTAAGATGGCAGAATATGCCGAGGTTAGGAGGAAGTCATAGTGTTTGACTATGAACTGTCTTCGGATAATCTACTTATAATAGCCGCTAAGATAATTAAGCATCGTAAAAATAGACTACTCACCATCAGCAAATTAAGTCTGTAAGCATTAGTTAGGACATATGACTAAGCTCTAGTCTATCTTGTAAGATTACTTCATTGCAACAAAACCATGACTGACACTGCTACCACCAAAACTACTACCACCTTGCTACGGAAAGGTACGCTAGTTAGGGTCAGCTATGAAGCCTGGACTCGCAACTCTGAAGCTGGGACAGGAGATATCACAGCAACACATTATATCTTCAAAGGCCCAGGTGAGATTCTTGCTTTAAGAGGTAACTACGGACAAATCCGCTGGCACAGACCAGTGCCAGATGTGTGGCTTTGCCTAGACTATCTAGAGCCTTTCGCCGAAAAACGAGCCTAGGAATCACTTTCCTACACGTCCTGTAAGTGAGACTTCAACATGTTTACAGCATTAGGCAATGAGCTCAAGGCAGCAGGCAGCCGCCAGATAGCTCCAGAGAAAACACTACTAATATCTGCAAGCGCAATCAAGACAGGCTCTTGGTACTGTCTTGATGCTGCAGTGGCAATAGCCCGAGACTGCCACGGATCCCAAGCAGCGAGGCTAGTGACACTTGCATAGGCCGCTGGCCAAGGTGAATCTGGGTGTAATTGCTGCAGGACTTGGAAATAGTTAGAGGCCATTGCAGGACGATTATCAAGGATGGCTAGCAGTGCCAAGCTCCAATAGGCTTCAGAATCTGTGGGGTCATTTATCAGGCGCTGCTGTGCCATGTTTCTGACTGAGACCTGATAGTGCCGATGGCCATCTAGCATGTGCTCAACAGCTACTGCATCAAAGATTGCAGGGAGATGAGTAGGTCCTTGGGCTAAACCTGTGGCAAGACCAAAAAAATAGCTCTCAAAATCATTATGGGAGCGATATTCTTTTCGCCGACGCCAGAGAGAATAGCTAGATCTACCTAACCGCGGAAAAATAGCAACTCTGAAGAAGGTACCGCTGGTCTGAATAGCAGTGTTTAGCCGATTTACCTGATGGAGTCGTACTGATCCCTGCTTACCCTCCGCTAAAACAACCCAATTAGCGCCGTCAAGAACTGGCTTAACGTCAGTATCTTGTCCCCCAAGCTGACGACCTACCAATTGTCCACCAGCACGACGACCATAAAAGCTGACATTATGTTGATTCATGTCAGGAGTACTAGGAACTACAATAAGTGTGCCTGGCAAATTGTCTGGGTTTGCACCACCAGCTATCTTAACGACCTTAGCTAAAGGAGCATTATGACATTCCTGAACCAATCGCCGCCGCTGAGCAGACCAACTTGAGAGCAGAGTAGTGATTAACGCAGCTGCCAAAAGTATGACAAGCATTGGATGACGTTTCTTATATTGGCCGATATGTTGTAGCCAGAAGCCCAATTCTAGCCAGCCTCTAGCAAGTAATAGGATAAGAGATGGCAGCAATGGTGTAATATAGCGAGGATCTTTGTTAGGGCTGAGAGTAGTCAGAAGCCAGCCACTCATCAAGGAAAAAACTAACCAGCGCCAGCCCCAGACATTTTCAGGACCTTTTTCATTACAGCTAACTCGTTTTGTATAGCATTGCCAAACTAGCAAAAGTCCGACGAAGCCAATGCCAAGCAGCACAAGACCGGATTGGCGTGGTAATAACCTTAGATACCAAGTCCAACTATCAAGTGAGAGCAGAGAGGGATCTCCCTCTTTAGCTGCCGACTGAATTACAGCACGATTAGTTCCAGCTACAACTGTAACCCAATTGTGCTGCAGCCAAGGCAGCATGGAAGCTAAGATTATCCCTATTCCTACCAAAACTTGTAGGCGTCCGCGACTATGGTGCCACCTACACCAGCTAGCAAATAAACACGGCACAAGCAGTATCAAGACAGCACTTTGCTTTATAAGTAATGCTATAGAAACTGCAAATGCAGACACTAGAACTTGATTCCAAGCTCCGCCTGTGTGTGGATCAGCCCAGCATCCCAGTCGCCAGAGTGCTAGGCTAACGCCAGCAGCTAACGGTAGCTCGAGAACATAGTTTGTGCGCAAAAATAGTAAAGCCGGAGCGAGAGAAACAAATAGCACAGAAAGAAGGGCAAGTTTCTTTCCACTGAGGCGACAGCCCCAAGCTGCTATTACAATTATTAGACTTCCATTCCAAAGACTAAGACTCCATGCAGCTTGCGCAGGAGTGTCTCCAGCCATTGCCATTACTGAGCCATTAATCAAGGAGGCAAGTGGGGGAATCTTTGGGGAAAGATCTAGTAGGGCAGGCCAGCCTTGCCAAGCATTACCAGGCATAATCCCTAGTGCGCGGCCATGATCTAGTGCACTATTGAGGTAGTCAGCTTGATCCCAAGCTGGAACTCCCTTACAGCTACTCCACCAAAGTCGGTCAGCTATTGTGCTGAGAAACCAAACTAGAAAGACTGTTAGAGAAAACGTTCGGTTTCGTATCACCTGATTTCCAGGCGTCGTCGCTCTTGCTGTAGAAGCTGACGTCTTTGTCTAGCATTTCTCAGCATCTCACGACCATCATGAAGATAGCCATCAACATATCCCATTGTGTAACGCTCAAGCTCGGTCAAAGCATCCTCAACCTGTGAGAAACAATGGTAGAGACTTAATCCGAATTCAGTAGCGGAATATGGAACAGCTAGTGATTGATACAGTACTTTAATTTTCTCTAGACGCTGGCGACTGTTATCAAGGTAGTGACAGAAATCTTGCATTAGGTCATCATCATAAGGATCAGCTGACAGTGCGCGTAGCTGGGTCTGGAAGGGATTGAGAACATCACCAATTAGACGGTCTACAGGTATATAGACTGCTTGTAGCCATTGTGCTAAGTCATCATCAGCCTGCGCCGAGTGCATGCTAACCTTTCGGGAGGCCCGACTAGCTCGCACATCGCGAACATTGTGTTGATATTTCCCACTAAGGTTATTACCTTGTCTGCCGCAATCGTAGCTGTGCCGTTGCTCTGGATCTCCTAGGACCTCCCATGCAGCATTGATCAGAAGTATTCGGTTGCTATCATTACCAGTGTCAGGATGGTAGCGTTTGACCTGATCTAACCAAGCTGCACGAATTTCAGATGTGCTGGCAGTGGGAGAAACACCAAGAATGCTGTAGTGATCCATCACAGATCACTATCCCGGCGTGGCGTTAGTGGCGTGGTAGTACTGAACATTGGAGTTGAGAGGTAACGCTCACCAAAACTGGCCAGTACTACTACTAGCCGCTGACCAGTCATTCCTGGGCGGCTAGCCACACGTAAAGCAGCAGTAACAGCAGCCCCACTACTAACCCCACTTAGTAGACCCTCCTCCCGTGCCAGACGCCGACCGGTTTCCATAGCTTCTTCATCGCTAATAGTTACTACCTCGTCGATCAACGCTGTTTCGAGGACCATGGGTATGAAGCCTGCTCCAATGCCCTGAATGTGATGAGGACCTGGAGACCCGCCAGCTAGAACAGCACTAGCTGCTGGTTCGACAGCAACTACTCGTAAATCTGGGTTGCGCTGCTTGAGTAGGCGTGCACAACCAGTAAGCGTGCCACCAGTGCCAACACCTGCAACTAGAACATCAATTCGGCCTTCACAGTCAGCCCAGATTTCTTCCGCCGTAGTCTGCTGGTGCACATTTGGGTTAGCAGGATTATCAAACTGCTGGAGCAGATAGGCACCTGGAATCTCTCGAACTAGTTCCTGCGCTAGGTTAATAGCGCCTTGCATACCTTCTCTGCCTGGTGTTAGCTGCAATTCAGCACCGTAGGCCCGCAGCATAGCTCGACGTTCTGTACTCATTGTGTCGGGCATAGTAAGCACAAGGCGATAACCACGGGCAGCGGCTACCATTGCTAGTGCAATACCTGTATTACCACTGGTAGGTTCAACAAGAACTGAATAGCCAGGTGTAATAGTTCCACTCTCCTCGGCGGCGTAGACCATGGCGTTGGCTATACGATCTTTCACTGAAGCTGTAGGGTTAAAGCTCTCAAGTTTGGCAACTATCTCTGCCCTGCAGCCTAATGCTGTAGGTAACCGATTTAGCCTTACCAGGGGTGTTCGTCCTACCAAAGCCGTGATGTCATGAGCAATCGGCATGGCTGTGCATGGGCGAATGAATGGTGACTACAAGTAGGGTAGTCTCTAAAATCTCTAGGCTGTGCCTTAGCCAGACAAAAGCCCCTTTGTAGGGGCTTTTGTCTGGCTAAGGCACAGCTGAAGCTACCCTAAGCTAGAGTTGATTATAGTTAGGCAAGTATAATACTTAAGTTAGGCTATTCCAATATTCAGAATTTGAAGTTAGTCTGCAGCAGATATCCGACGGTTCCGAAACTATCATTGCCCAAGCCACCATATTTGTAGCTAGTGCCGGTTTTCTCGCCAAAAGGACGGCTAAGGTAGAAGGCTGCTGGCGTGATCGAGATGTTATCAGTGACTTGGAACTTATAGTAAAGCTCAAAAGCCATGTTGCCATCATTAGGTGTGCCAGGGCCGTTGCTCTCAGTAACCCAGCCAGGCCCGCCAACGGCAAAGCCGAGAAGGTTGCCCTCAGCAAAGGCATCTTTCCAGTTAAAGCCTACAAACCAATTTTGGCTTTGATCACGCACACCACCCATAGAGTTATCGAGGAGTGTAAAGTCAGTAAGTCCCCAGGCAGCACTAATATTAGGAATCCATATATTCTCACCGGGTTGCCAGTAAGCATTGACAGCTATGGCATTAGCTTCCTTAAAGCCTTCGGTACTAGTTGCTAGAGGAGTACCGTAGCCAACTGTTGCCCCACCCTGTATATAAGAATAGGCTGCAGAGACCTGCCACTGGGGATTGCCATAAGCAATCTGGGTTAGGAGTTTGCTCTGAGAGTCATCGTTGCCGATGCCACCTCGTGTGGGGTTACTCACGTTGCCGTTTTGAGCCACATAATTTGCGCTGAAGCTGAGTTTGGGCTCATCAGGATTAGAGTTGCGCTTACCCTTCCAGTTGATACCTATGCCAGGAGAAGCAACCGTGCTATATGCGCCATAGTAGCCACCAAGATCAAACTGCTTGAGTATATGTCTATAGATGGAAGGCTGCGTAGCAAGCATCTGGTCGGCTTCGATTTTAGCACCGATGTAGGCCATAAAATCATCGCCGAGAGGGAACTGGTACCAAAGTTTGTCAACTTTTAGTGTGTCAGCATTGCTATTAGCCCACTCAACCTGAGCTTGCTTGCCAGTATAGCCTTTACCAGAAAATGCATTCTCTCCAAAATTGCCAGAGCGGACTCGTAACTGGAGCAAATCTTTTCCAGAAAAGCTCGAGTTTATGTCGATAGTCTGTCGGTAGGAGAAAGCGATTGCATCGGTGCCTAAGTAATTGCCATTTTGGTCCTCCAAATCATTTGATTCATAGTCACTGGTGTAGCCAGTCCCGCCAATTACGAAGTCGGTCTTACCTCTCAGCTTGGTAGTGGTAGAGAACCGAGTTGCTTCCAATTCACCGATGCGGGCCTCGAGACCATCAGCGCGACCACCTAGGACAGCCAATTCAGCCTCAAACTCTTTGGTTAAGCGCCTGACCCCATCAGTAACTTCACCAACGCGGTTAAGGCATGCATTTAGCAGGGCGGCAGCCTCAAAGCGAGTCATAGCTCGGTTGCCTCGGAATGCCCTATTGGGGTAACCAGCAACACAACCATATTGCTCGACCAGGCTGCTCAGAGCCTGGTAGGCCCAGTCGGTCGGGTAAATGTCGGAAAATTGGAAGACGCTTGTAACTTGCTCGCTGGTTGCGGCGCGTTTAGAGACTTCAGGTACATTTGTCTCAGCAACAGCAACAGGGGCGAGAATTCCAAGCATGGCAGGAGTTAGCAGTAGTCTTTGGAAAATCCTCATTCGGAGCTCCTTAGGAGAGAAGTCGGGAAAGTGGCTGGATCGTTGGGCGATCCACTAAGAAGCTACAAAATTCTTCCCGGTTTGGAAACAAGAGATGCCGATTTTGGTCCAAATCCCCTCAGCAGTATACTCTCTGGCCCGAATTCGGGCCAGAGAGGCAGTGCTAGGACTGCAGACATCCCTGTCCCCACGGTCAAAAAGCGAACGTTGCTCTGACTAAGGGCGCCGATTTGGTCAAAGGTAAAGCCTTGTGTAGCTGCGCCTAGGGGACGGCTTAGGTAAAAAAGCGCAGGAGTGACATAGACGTTGTCAGCAGCTCGCAGCTGGTACCAAATCTCCCAGGAGTACTGGCCATCGCGGGCGAGGACATCTTCCACTTTGTGTGCCTTGTCAGGCCCGTCGCCTGTGCCTGCCAGATCTATAGACGTGACAAAGCCTTGCTGCCCAACCGCCACGCCTGCACTATTGCCCTCTGCCAGGACATCTCTCCACTGCAGGCCTGCATACCAGGATTGAGTGGTTGCAGAGTTGAATTTGTAGCCCAGCAGCTTAGAGCTGCTATCTCCGCTCGTATTGTTCAACCCCCAGCCAAAATTTACTGAGGGAGCCCAGCCAGTTCTGTTTGGCTGCCAATAGGCACTGAGACCAATAGAGTTGGTGTCCCCAAGACTACCAATCCTAGTAGCCAGAGGAGTTGAAGTACTTTCATACATATTACCAAACTCCTTAGAGCTGTAGTTGTAGGCAGCAGAAACTGCCCAACCTTGATTGCTGTATGCTAGTTGGACCGTCCTAGTTGAATTAGAAGTGTTATTGATGAAACTTCCTATAGCAGGACTACTAAAGTTGCCGTCATTTGAGATGTAATTAGCAGCGATGCTGAAGCCACCTTTTTTCCACCAAATACCAGCACCAGGACCAATGTTTAAATTATAGGTTCCCGGAGCCCCTGCATAAGTAAAGTAGTCAAGAATCGGTTCATATGGATACATACTAGGCCAAGTAGGAAGCATATCATCCTGACGTACTAAGCCACCTACGATTAGCGTGAGTTCACTACCTAGAGGAAACTGATAGAACAAGCGATCAATTCTAAAGATGTCATCTTCTTCAGAAGCTGTTTCAAGACCAGAGAACGCACTGTAGTTGCCTTCAAAAGGACTAGGGATCCCAGTAGTTGTAGAAAAACCAAAAGCACTGTCCCCAAAGTTACCAGTCCTGAAGCGAGTGCGTAGTAGATCTTTGCCTGTAAAGCTCGTATCAAGGGTCAGGCGCTGGTCATAGTTGAAAGTGACAGCGCCAAGGTTTTCCCTAGCTACATCTGCCATCTTCTTAGTAGTTTCAGTGGATGAAGGTATAGTATCTTTCCCAGAAGAGCTGAATTGTTTTGAGATAGAAGCGTTACCACTGAAAGTATTAGAGCCAATTACGAATGATGTCTTACCTCTCAGCTTGGTAGTGGTAGAGAACCGAGTTGCTTCCAATTCACCGATGCGGGCCTCGAGACCATCAGCGCGACCACCTAGGACAGCCAATTCAGCCTCAAACTCTTTGGTTAAGCGCCTGACCCCATCAGTAACTTCACCAACGCGGTTAAGGCATGCATTTAGCAGGGCGGCAGCCTCAAAGCGAGTCATAGCTCGGTTGCCTCGGAATGCCCTATTGGGGTAACCAGCAACACAACCATATTGCTCGACCAGGCTGCTCAGAGCCTGGTAGGCCCAGTCGGTCGGGTAAATGTCGGAAAATTGGAAGACGCTTGTAACTTGCTCGCTGGTTGCGGCGCGTTTAGAGACTTCAGGTACATTTGTCTCAGCAACAGCAACAGGGGCGAGAATTCCAAGCATGGCAGGAGTTAGCAGTAGTCTTTGGAAAATCCTCATTCGGAGCTCCTTAATACGAATGATGCGGGAAAACTTCCTCTCACTCGTGATTCTGCATATTTATCCGTCGTCACCCTTTTTACAATGTGACAGATTCTCTCACGTCCCGTATCAGGATATACTGCTAACCAACGTCATATTTTTAACCTTTACTGATAAGATATACCAGATTGCTAACTGGTATTTTTGCACATGATCGTATTTTTCAGACCCTTTTGATAATAGCGGGTTAAGTCAAGCTATCATAGGTGTTTGACATGGTTTTGTTTATATCTTACTGGTCTGACATGCTTCCTTGGTTAACTATAGTCAATAGCCGTAGGCTGAGTAACTTTTCGAGTAAAATTACTTGGGTTGCCTGAGCTAGACTTTGCTATTTAGGCAGCTTATTCCCCTCAATTTTTTGAGTATAAACTCATCACAGTTGAATAAAGTCTTCTTACCAATTATGTCATATAATTAGTGATGCCCCTGCCCACTTTAGTGGGCAGGGGCTCTCACCGGGCCCGCTCTGACGCGGAACCGTCAATCAGTTGGAGGATTGAACCGTCAGACGGCCTTCTCCACGATCAGCGAACCCTTCATCAAAGAACTAGAACTCACGGGCATCTCCTCCATGGAATTGTGAACGCTGGCAATGCCTTCGGAAGACCAGAGCAATACTGAACTTCCGCATTGCTGCGAACTGTACAAGTCAATCCTAACGAAAACTAACCGATGGGGGAACGTTGGATCTGGCTTCTGCTGCTTTGGCTTCTAACACTGCTTATCTGGTTTCCTGGACTTGGGTCTCTGCCCCTAAGAGACTGGGACGAGAGTTTAGTTGCCATTGTCTCGTCTTCTACTGTGCCAATAAATGGCTGGCCACACTGGTTTGCTTTCAAGTGGGATAGACCTTATCTAAACAAACCGCCCGGGCTTCACTGGCTAGTCGGCAGTATGATTTACCTATTCAACAACAGCGAAGCAATTATCCGTTTTGTTCCTTGCTTGCTAGCCAGCTTTTCGATTCCATTACTCACACTACTGCGCTGGGATCTTGGTGTTGCTGACAATACAAGGACAAAACGCGAACACTGCAGCGGTATTCTTGCTGGACTAGTTTTAGCAACTTTGCTCCCTGTTGCTAGACATGGCCGTTTAGTGATGCTAGATGGTGCTCTCATGAGCGCTAACTTGCTTGTGTGGTGGGGCTGGCTATCTAGTAGGTGGAAGCCATCTTTGGGGTTTATAGCAGGCCTTGCTGGTAGCTTTATATTGATGCTAAAACCCCCTGTAATCATTGGAATCCTTTTTATAGTCACAGCTCTTTCTATTGTGGAACGTGTCGTACCACGTCGTGAAGCTCTACTCTGGTTTGGCGCTGGTCTAATACCAGGCATGTCTTGGCACATTGGCCATTTCAGAGCACGTGGGGCTGATGCTTTAGTAATGTGGGGAAGCCAGGGTCTTGCAAGAATTACCAGCGTTGTTGAGGATGGTACTGGCAGCTGGGTAATTCCGATCATAGAAATGCTAGAAGGTGGCTGGCCTTGGCTAGCACTAATGCCAGCTGGATTAAGTGCTGTCTGGCAATATCAGCATCGAATCACAGGCCAGTGGCTAATAGTTTTGCTACTTGGCAGCGTTGTCATGGTTCTACCCTTACGCACACAACTCCCTTGGTATAGCCAACTTCTCTGGACGCCAATTGCTTTGATCTGTGCTGAAGGCTTGATAAAAGTGTTGGACCATAGGTGCCATAGATGGGTATGTAATCTCTGGACATTGGCGGGCATCGCGCTACTGTTTGGGAGTCTGGGAGTTGCCACAAACTGGATTCACCTATCAGCGCCGATAATTACTTTTCTGTCAGCCGGTATCGGACTAACAATAGGTGCGCTAATGTTGAAGAGTAAACACTATCATCAGCGTCACAGAGGTCTAACGGTATTGCTGGTGGGCTGGAGTATCAGCCTGATTACACTTTGGCACAGTGGTCTTTGGCTTTGGGAACTAAATGAGAGCTGGGATCCACGTTCAGTAGCTGCCCAAATTCGGCGACTTCCAGCTGAAGCTGACATCAGGCTTGTAGGCCCCAATCGGCCCTCACTAGAGTGGTATGCAAATAGACCTTTAAAGAGTAGCCACGATGCCGAAAAGGTTTCTGATCACTACGTTATTGCTATACAACCGCCCCCGGGTTGCTATGCGCAGGAAACAGTAGTGACTGGAGATTGGCAACTTTGGTTTTGCCCCTATCAGGTTAAGAGGACTGTGAGCAAAAACCCCCTAAACGAGGGGGTTTAAAGCTCTTTGCTTTAAAATATATAAAAGCTTTAGAGATTCTCAGAGGGCGTTTCCACGTGGTAAGACCTCTTCAGGGAAGACGAAGTTTTCATGTGGCTGGTCAGCCGGTGCCATCCAGGCACGCAAGCCTTCGTTCAGAAGAATGTTCTTCGTGTAGAAGGTCTCAAACTCAGGATCCTCAGCAGCACGTATCTCCTGTGAAACAAAGTCATAGGCGCGCAGGTTTAGTGCCAGACCGATGATACCGATTGAACTGGTCCAAAGGCCCATCACCGGCACAAACAGCATGAAAAAGTGTAACCAGCGCTTGTTGGAGAAAGCGATGCCAAAAATCTGGCTCCAGAAGCGGTTAGCAGTGACCATCGAATAGGTCTCTTCTTCCTGGGTAGGCTCAAAAGCCTTGAAAGTGTTGGCTTGCTCACCATCCTCGAACAAGGTATTTTCTACCGTGGCACCGTGGATAGCACAGAGCAGAGCACCACCAAGGATGCCAGCTACTCCCATCATGTGGAAGGGATTCAGTGTCCAGTTGTGGAAGCCCTGCAGGAAGAGGAGAAAGCGGAAGATTGCTGCCACACCGAAGGAGGGCGCAAAGAACCAGCTGCTCTGGCCGAGAGGATATATCAGAAAGACGCTTACAAAGACTGCAATCGGGCCGGAGAAAGCTATGGCGTTGTAAGGACGGATGCCGACAAGACGTGCGATCTCAAACTGACGGAGCATGAAGCCAATCAGGGAGAAAGCTCCGTGGAGCGCAACAAAGGACCAAAGGCCGCCGAGTTGGCACCAGCGCACAAAATCACCCTGGGCTTCAGGGCCCCAAAGCAACAGCAAGCTATGGCCCATAGCGTCAGCAGGTGTACTGACAGCAGCTGTAAGGAAGTTGCAACCTTCAAGGTACGAAGAGGCAATGCCGTGGGTGTACCAGGAGGTAACGAAAGTAGTACCCGTGAACCAGCCACCAAGTGACAGGTAAGCTGTTGGGAAAAGAAGGATGCCGGACCAACCGACAAAAACAAAACGGTCGCGCTTGAGCCAGTCATCGAGGAGGTCAAACCAACCTCGCTGTGGCGCGCGTCCTACAGCAATCGTCATAGGAGGAGCTTTACAAAGCTTTACGCGCGGATTCTAGTAGCTGGTCATGGCTCCGAGGGTACCTGGCTAGTGATTATGTCAGAGATGAGTCTAATTACTCACACTTGTATTGCCATGCAATGGTGCCGGCCTGCAGTAGAGAATGTGCCCTACCGAAACCAAGTCCGTGCACATCATCGAGCTTGCCTTAAAATCGAGTCCTGTTTCTGTCTCTGTGCAGCGTAAGGACCTTGAGGCTGCTGAGCAAACATATAGGGAGTTACGTCAGTCCATGGAGGTGCAACAACCACGCCTGATTGAACTAAGTTGCGACAAGATGACAGATAAGCAAATTGCTGTCCTGACTAGCGAAATCTTGGCAGTTCAGCTGTATAAGAAGTCCAGTGTTGGCAGTGGCAGCAAAAGACCAGGCTTCTCAATTGAGACTTGAGAGCCATGTCGAATACAGTTAGCCTCAAGCTAAAAGGTGTCAGTTTCAGATGGCCATCTGGAGAACCTGCCATCAACAACTGCAATATGTTGCTTGCAACTCCAGGTTTGTGGATGCTGGCAGGAAATAACGGCAGTGGCAAAAGCACCTTGCTAAAGATAATTGGTGGTCTTCTTGACCCCCAAGATGGCTGCATATACCGACCAACACGAACATCATTGGTGTTCCAGAATCCTGACCATCAACTCTTACTACCAAGCTGTGGCAGTGAGTTGCTGCTTCACCTCCCTAGGGAGCTCCCACAGGCAAGGCGACATCACCAAGTTCGCTGCTCTCTCGAGGAGGTTGGGCTTATGGGCATGGCATCTCGCCCCGTTCACACGCTAAGCGGCGGACAAAAGCAGCGGCTAGCAATTGCAGGGGCCCTGGCTAGTCAAGCTGATTTACTGCTGTTAGACGAGCCGACAGCATTGCTAGACCCTATAAGTCAAAGAAGCGTGCTTACCACAGTTCTTCAACTCTGTCGCCGTCCGCATCTCCCACTCACGGCATTATGGGTCACTCACCGTCTTGATGAATTGGAAGAGGCTGACGGCGCGGCCTGGATTCAGAATGGAAGCATTGGGCCATGGCAATCGGGCTATAGCCTTAGGCGAAAGATTGAGGCCCTTGCAGCACGGCAACGCTGAGAGGTAGTGTTCCTTGAAAATCATTCCTCGGTAGCTCAGCGGTAGAGCGGTCGACTGTTAATCGATTGGTCGCAGGTTCGAATCCCGCCCGAGGAGCTTTAAAACTACGGCTGCACAGCTGTGGCACCCATTCGCTAAATTGACCGGTATGGAACAGAAGCACGACACAAACCTAGAAACTTTCTTAAAGACGAGTTTGCTTCCATCCACCCTTAGAGTGGGTCGATCCATTGCAGTGGAGTGCATCTGCATTGCTGGTATGCAGTAATTAACTACCAACACAGACTTTTAGGAGACTGTAAAAGCTTGAGAGGATCGCCCCATCGCCTCCAAGGTAGCAAAATTGAACGCTCCCACTCCTGCTCTGCCCTCTGATGAAGCCCTGCATTCTTCTGATCGAAGACGACCAGGACATGCGAGAGCTTGTCGGATGCCATCTTGAGCACAGTGGTTTTAGCGTTCAGCGAGCTGAAGATGGTATCAAGGGGCAAGCACTTGCTCTGCAATATACGCCTGACCTGATTTTGCTAGATCTGATGCTTCCCAAAGTCGACGGCCTCACACTGTGCCAGAGACTTCGCCGAGACGATCGCACAGCTTCAATTCCCATCCTAATGCTAACCGCTCTTGGCGGCACAAAGGATAAAGTGAGCGGGTTTAACTCAGGAGCTGATGACTATTTAACCAAACCCTTCGATCTTGAGGAACTTCAGGTCAGAATCAAAGCCCTCCTGCGACGCAGCGATCGTGCTCCTGCTAGCAGCAGCCATCATGAAGTTCTTAGCTTTGGGCCTCTTATATTAGTTCCAGAAAGATTTGAGGCTATTTGGTTTGACTGTCCGGTCCGGCTTACGCATCTTGAGTTTGAGCTTCTGCATTGCCTACTCCAGCGCCATGGACAGACTGTTGCGCCATCGATAATTCTCAAGGAGGTCTGGGGTTACGAGCCCGACGATGATATTGAGACCATCCGCGTCCATGTCAGACACCTACGCACAAAGCTTGAACCTGATCCGCGCAAACCTAAATTTATCAAGACTATCTACGGTGCAGGATATTGCCTAGAGCTGCCTGCTGGTACTCAGGACCATGTAGTCTAAGTACAAGCATTGATGAGTTGGAGGAGAGCTACCTCCCAAGCGAGCCTTGGCTGTACCAGTCCAAGAAGGTTTCTTTGGAGCTGATCTAAATATCGCAGGCTTCTAGCATCTCTACGCTGCATCCACAGATGTTGCTGCCACCAGCTGATTAGCCAAAGTTGTTGCTCGACATCGAGAACCTCACTGACTTCTTTTGCTAGCGAAAGCACCTCTAGTGCTGAGTTTGGTAGGAGACTAAGTCGACCTCGGACTTGATCAGGGATCTCTTTAAAGCGGCGCCGATGTTCTAGAAGCGCCCCTGGTGATCCTGCAGCCATAGAGATAATCTCAGTGCTATCACTCTGGTGGCCACAATTTAATCTAGCTAGTATGCGGTCCACTGCCTCGGGTTTGAGATACTGGAATGGGATAAGATGACAACGTGACCGAATTGTACTAGCCAAGTGGCTGGGTGCACATGTCAACAGTAGAAATAGACCAGCCCCCGGTTCTTCTAATGTCTTGAGTAAAGCATTCGCCGCACTTTCAGTCATCCTCTCAGTTGCTTCAATTACTACAAGGCCACGGGAAGATTCAATGGGTTGTTGGGCAAGAAAACGAGTTACATCACGGATCTGATCCAGACGTAGTTGAGGTGGTGAACGTCGATGCGAGCTAACTTTGCCAGCGGCTGATAGGGGCACGGTACGACCCTGATACATATAGGTGGGCTCAACCCAGAGAAGATCAGGATGATTGCGATCCTCGAGCCGGCGTCGCTGTTGTCTCGGAAGAATTGGGCTCACTCTACTGACAGAAAGCACACCCTCAAGAAAGCGAAGAGCAGCTAAACGACGACCAACGCCATCAGGGCCAGCGAATAGATAGGCGGGAGCTAAACGACCCTGGTCAAGAGCTGCCTGTAACAAGGCTACGGCCAGTGGCTGACCAATAAGATCATCAAAAAGCTCAGGAGAAGACTTTAGGGGGCTAGCCATTTCTCAAAGGATGTGTCAGGCCTACTTACTGAGAACAGAATGCAACACAGTCTTGATTTCAGCACTAACAGTGCTTTCTGCAGACGCGGCATCGATACGAATCCAGCCACGCTCACGGCCAATATCGCTGAATCCCTGAGCTACTCTTGACAGAAAGTTAATTCCCTCAGACTCGATGCGATCTCTTCCTTCTCTACAGCGCCGCTTGCTCTCAGTTAAGGTCAAGTCTAGCCAGAGAGTAATATCAGGGTGCAAGTTAGAGGTAGCAACACCTTCTAGGTAACGGATTAAACTGTGGTCTAGGCCACGACCGTAACCTTGGTAAGCAAGCATTGAGCCACTAAATCTTTCAGTGATAACCCAGTCTCCACGGTCAAGTGCTGGACGGATTACCTGAGCAACGTGCTGAGCACGGTCAGCTGCATAAAGCAGTAGCTCCGTCATAGCTTCTGGCACAGAGTCACTGCTTGATGGTTGAAGCAAGAGATCACGCAGAACACAACCCAGAGATGTACCACCAGGCTCGCGGGTCCGGAGTAGCCGGCTGCCAGACGGCATGAGTCCACTAACAGGAAACCACCGCAGCAAATGATCTAGCTGAGTGCTTTTTCCAGAGCCATCGATACCCTCTAGGACAAGGAAGCGGCCTTTCATGGCAGACGCAGTGTGAGTGCATTTACTACGACAGCAATAGAACTCAGTGCCATTAGTAGCGCTGCTAGTGGAGGCGAGAGTAATAGACCAAACTTTGGCAGGAGGACACCAGCTGCTACTGGCAGGGCAACCAAGTTATAGCTGAAGGCCCAAATCAAATTCTGACGGATCTTGTTCATCGTGCGGCGTGCCAAGACTAAGGCCTCCGGTAATGCCTCAAGACGATCTCCCATCAGGACAAGGTCAGCCGACTCCTGGGCAATAGCTGTGCCTGTACCGACTGCAATACCTAGGTCTGCAGCTGCTAGAGCGGGAGCATCATTTATACCGTCGCCAACCATGGCAGTAGTGCCGCTAGCACTCAAAGCTTGCAGATGCATTTGCTTATCTTCAGGTAACATATTCCAGTAGAGATACTTTGAGTCAAAATTGAGCTCCGCACCCAGGTGCTGAACAGACTCGCGCCGGTCACCGCTAAAAATCCATAGCCGGAGACCAAGCTGCTTCAAGCGCTGAATTGCAACTTGGGCATCGAGGCGAGGCTGGTCAGCTACAGTTATAATCCCTATTAACCTTTGATCTACAGCTACTGCTATAAGCGAGTACTGCTGGGAAATAATCTCTTCAGGATGGTGATATCTTAGCTCCTTATCCCAATTAATTCCACAAGATTCTAACCATTCAGGCTTTCCTATTCGCACAACGCCGCAGATATCTTGTAACTCTCCTTCTAGTCCTTGCCCGGGTACAGTATGGCACGTGCGAGGAGTCAACAATTCAAGTTTTCGACGTTGGGCCTCTTGCAGCAAGGCATGGGCAAGAGGATGGCGGCTTTGCTGCTCTAGGCTAGCAGCTAGTCTAAGAGCCTGGCCAGGATGCTTTGGATCAAGCACAGATATGACTGTTGGTCGGCCAGTCGTGAGCGTGCCGGTCTTATCAAATACGACTTGACAAAGGGACGCAGCCCGTTCGATAACATCTCCACCACGAAACAGCCAGCCGTGCCTTGCACCAAGACCAGAGGCTACTGTAATAACTGTAGGAGTAGCTAGTCCCAAAGCACAAGGGCAAGCAACAACCAACACGGTTATAGCAAGCTGTATAGCAAGACCAAGGGGTGTCTCTGCTGTGCTGCCGAGAGACACATGACCATGGACTAGATCCTGTGCCGAGTCATGGAGAACACTAGGCCATATACGGGTACCAATAGTAGACCAAAACAGCAGTGTTGCTAAAGCAAGGGTAACTACGCCATAGCAAAAGCTTCCAGCGACACGATCTGCCAATCTCTGAATTGGTGCTTTGCGTGCTTGTGCCTGTTCAACAAGCTGGATGATCTGGGCTAGCGCGGTGTTAGTGCCCACACGCTGTATCTCCATCAGGAATGTGCCATCAAGGTTCAGCATTCCTGAACTTAGTTCTATACCAGGACCTGCTTCAAGAGGCATTGGTTCTCCCGTGAGACTGGAGACATCGACTGCTGCGTAGCCTGTGATTACTAAACCATCTACGGGAATTCTGTCTCCTGCAATTATCTGTAAGCGATCGCCAGGCTTAAGGCTAGAAACCGGAACTTCTCTAATAACTTTATCATCATCAATACAAAGTCGTGCAACTTCTGGCTGAAGCTGCACCAAATGTTGTAAGGCACGGCCGGTTTGTAGACGAGCACGCTCTTCAAGAAAACGGCCAAGTAGCACAAAGCCGAGTAGCATAACTGGCTCATTGAAGAAGCAAGGCCAACCGACAGCGGGCCAGATCAACGCTACTAAGCTGGCTGTATAGGCACTACCAACCCCGAGACCTACCAAGGTGTCCATGCTGGGGGTAAAAGCTAAGGCATTACGAAGGCCATTTGTCAGAATCAAGCGCCCGGGACCAACTAGGGCACCTGTGGCTAAAATGGCATGAAAAGATGGCGTGCCTAAGGGAGATAATGGTAGCTTTCCACCTTCAGCTAGGTGTCCTAAGATTGAAATCAAGAGTAATACTAAAGCTACTACTAAGCTTTGCCATTGATACCACCAAGTAGTTTTACTCTTGTTATTGAGTTCTTGCTTTCCTTCATCACTGTGAAGCCGGGCAGGAAATCCACGTGCAGCAAGTGCTTGGAGTAGGAGCTCAACCTTAGAGCTGTCTCCGCAGTAGTCCACCCAAGCAGTACGGGTAACCAGGTTCACACTTGTCTGCCGTACATATGGCTGCTCAAGTAGCGTACGCTCGACTGCGCGAGTACAAGCACCACACTTCATTCCCTCAACACTAAGCACTAAAAGTCTATGGCAGCCAAGGAAAGGAGCCTGAGTAATTACTGAACGCATAACCAATTACCTCACTGAGACGAGAGTGACTTCAAGCTAGGAGTCAGACTGCTGGTTTACATTGTGCTCAAACATTGCACTAGGTAGCGAGGATAGATACTGCCTTGACCTGTCATCCCATGCCTCGCAGCAGCCGCAATGACAATTTCATAGACAAAAGCTTTACCGTAATGGCAGACTTAATTGTAAAATTACTGCCAATTAATACAAGAGCCAAGGAAGCTTACGTATACTACCGTGATGGCCTCTCAGCACAGAATGATGGTGACTATGCTGAGGCTCTAGAGAACTATGAGGAGAGTCTAAAGCTCGAGGAAAACGCCATTGACCGAAGTGAGACTCTCAAGAATATGGCTATTATCTACATGAGCAATGGGGATGAGGAGCATGCGATTAAGACATATCAAAAATCCCTGAGCGAAAACCCTAAACAACCATCTTGTCTAAAAAATATGGGCCTCATCTATGAGAAGCGCGGGCGCATAGCTGAGGAAGCTGGCCGAAAAGATGAAGCTGATATCTGGTTCAATCGTGCAGCTGAGGTTTGGACACAGGCGGTACGGCTCAATCCTGGTGGTTACCTCGATATTGAGAACTGGCTGAAATCAACTGGTCGTAGCAATGTCGACGTCTATTTTTGATGTTGCCTCGCTACTCATAGCTAGCATTAGGGCCTCTGTAATGCTGCTGGCTTCAAGAATTCGCAGACCGAGCACCGATGTCTCCAAACTAGGGCTCCTTGGAATAACCGCACGACGGAATCCGAGGCGAGCTGCCTCCTGTAAGCGCAGTTCAAGCTGGCTAACCGGCCGTAGCTGGCCACCGAGGCCTAGCTCGCCTATGAGTACTGTGCTAACAGGAAGTATCAAATTACGAAAGCTGGATACAATAGCAACAGCTACACCCAGATCAGCAGCTGGTTCTTCTACTTCTAAGCCACCAGCAACTGCTAAATAGCAGTCGTGACGCGAGAGTGGAATTCTCGTATGTTTCTCGAGCACAGCTAGGATCTGGTGCAAGCGATTGGTGCTCACCCCGGTAGCTGTGCGCCGGGGGCTGGCATAGCTAGTAGCACTGACAAGAGCCTGTAAATCTACTATTAGTGAGCGTGTGCCTCCACAGGCAACAATGGTGGCAACGCCAACAGAACGCTGCTCACTAAGAAATAGCTCACTAGGCTTGCTGACCTCAATCAAGCCACATCCATGCATCTTGAACAGTCCGAGCTCATGTGTGGCTCCGAAGCGATTTTTGACAGCTCGTAGCAACCGATAACTAGCAAAGCGATCTCCCTCAAAGGTGAGCACAGCGTCTACGAGATGTTCAAGTACTTTGGGGCCAGCTAATATCCCCTCCTTGGTAACATGCCCTATCAGGATCAGAGTAGTGCCCTGTCGCCTAGCAAGACATCGAAGTGCCATTGTGCACTCGCGCACTTGAGCGATAGATCCTGGTGAACTGTCTAGGTCAGCACTATGTAATGCCTGAATACTGTCAACTACAGTGACTGCTGGCTGTAGTGCCTGGATTTCTTCGAGCACGAGATCAAGGTCAGTCTCAGCTAGTAGCTGCAGATCTGTCTCAGCAACTGCGAGTCGCTGCCAGCGCAGTCTTACTTGCTGTGCCGATTCTTCTGCACTGACATAGAGAACAGAGCTAGATCTGGCCATGGCGTTAGCACTTTGCAACAGGAGAGTGCTCTTGCCGATACCGGGATTTCCACCCACTAGGACTAAAGAGCCTGTGACAAGACCTCCACCAAGTACACGGTCAAACTCTCCACAGCCTGTCGGCAGGCGCCATGGCTGTTCTCCGCTAGATGTTGCTATAGGCGTTGCTCGCCGGGCGCTAGGCACTGCCAGCGAATTTGATGGCGGATGCTGCCGTCGATTGTTAGTTTTAGAGCGAGCACATGCAGCCAGGGAACCCCAGCTCCCGCACTTGGGACAACGGCCAAAGAACTGCCGCGTTCGGGCACCGCAGCTTTGACAGACGTAGGTAACAGCTGTTGGATGGGCCACACACAAATCCATGAAGAAAGCTGACTTTGGCTGAGTCAGGAACATCACGTCTCTTTTATGTGTGTCGAGATGTCGTAAAAATCCATAGATCCCATGACGGCAAACAGTCCATCCTCCAAGGAAAAAATTCTCGTTGTAGACGACGAGGCCAGCATCCGCCGTATCCTTGAAACCCGCCTCTCAATGATCGGATACGACGTCATTACGGCAAGTGACGGGCAAGAGGCACTGGAAAGCTTCCGCACTTGCGAGCCAGATCTCGTCGTGCTAGATGTCATGATGCCAAAACTTGATGGCTACGGCGTCTGCCAAGAATTGAGAAAGGAGTCAGATGTCCCGATTGTGATGCTTACCGCACTGGGCGATGTAGCTGACCGAATCACCGGACTAGAGCTAGGAGCTGATGATTATGTTGTCAAACCCTTTAGTCCTAAGGAGCTAGAAGCTCGTATTCGATGCGTCTTGCGTCGCGTTGAGAAAGAGCAGATCGCTGGTATTCCCAATTCTGGTGTAATTTTGGTCGGTAACCTACGGATAGACACAAACAAGCGGCAAGTCTTCCGCGATGATGAACGCATGCGACTGACTGGCATGGAGTTTAGCCTACTAGAGCTTCTAGTAAGTCGCTCTGGTGAGCCCTTTAGCCGTGGCGAGATCCTGAAGGAAGTCTGGGGTTATACCCCAGAGCGACACGTAGATACCCGTGTAGTTGATGTCCATATCTCCAGACTTCGGTCCAAACTAGAGGATGACCCGGCCAACCCCGAGCTTATCCTCACAGCCCGTGGCACCGGATACTTGTTCCAGCGCATCGTCGACTCCGTTGCCTCCGAAGGATCCTGATCAAGCCCCAGCCTCCGGACCGCAGAGCAGGATTGGACCCGCTCGGGCGATACGCCGGCTTGCGGTCTGGTACCGGCGCAGTTCAACCGTCACAAATTTGGTAGGGACAGCGACAACATCGGCAATGGCAGCCAGCAACGTTGCTGGAAATGCGGCCTGCAATATTGTCTCAGGAGCTGGGACAGTGCTGCAACCGCTAGTAATTGACCCACTAAGACGTCTACAAGGTGTTGTCCCATCGCCTAGGGCTAGGGCAGGAGATAAAAACATTGACGATGCTGAGCGGATCTGGATCGCTGTAGATGGAATGGGGGGCGATCGTGCGCCTGGGCCTGTCCTACAAGGATGTCTACAAGCACTGGAGTGCCTGCCACTGAAAATCCGCTTCGTTGGAGAGACTGACACTGTCCGCAATGCGGCTCAATCGATGAATCTCAGCGAAGGCCTTGAGACAGCTATTGCGGCTAAGCGCCTGGAACTAGTTGCCAGCGGACCATCAGTTGGAATGGATGATGATGTCACCGCCGTGCGTCGCAAGCGGGATGCCAGCGTCAATGTAGCTATGGACCTAATGAGAAAAGGCCAAGCTGCCGCAGTTTTCTCTGCTGGCAACTCTGGTGCAGTTATGGCTTCTGCTATCTTCCGTCTTGGGCGTCTTGCAGGAATTGATAGACCTGCCATCGGCGCCCTCTTGCCAACAAAAGAGCCAGGGCAACCAGTCTTGGTGCTGGACGTGGGCGCTAATATGGACTGCAAGCCAGCATACCTACACCAATTCGCACTGTTGGGAAACATCTACAGTCGAGACATCTTGCAAGTGCCAAGACCATGCATAGGTTTGCTCAATATTGGGGAAGAGGATTGCAAGGGTAATGAGCTCTGCTTACGCACCTACAAGTTGCTTCGTCAAGATAGACGGCTCCACTTTGCAGGCAACTGTGAAGGGCATGACATTCTCTCAGGTGCCTTCAACGTAATTGTCTGCGACGGGTTTACTGGCAATGTCCTACTGAAGTTCCTCGAGTCGGTGGGCGGGGTGTTGCTGGACGTCTTGCGCACAGAACTGCCACGGGGTCGCAGAGGTAAGGTAGGGTCTGCATTTCTGCGCAACAATCTACGGCGTATCAGAAAGCAGCTAGACCATGCAGAGCACGGTGGTGCCTTGTTGCTAGGTGTGAACGGAGTATGTGTGGTTGGACACGGTAGTAGTGATGCGCCTTCAGTTATCAACGCTCTCCGTCTCGCCCACTCTGCAGCTAGCCACAGCATCATGGATGACTTAGCTGCACTAGAACCCTCTGCTGCTGCAGGTACTTGAACAATCAGACCTGCGACTATGGTTAACTGACGCGACCCGGGATCCCTCTCTACTTTGGCTGGTTCAGTCGCAACCCTCACCGGAGTGGCCTTAGTCGGTAGCGGCAGTGCCACCCCCCAGCTCAGGATCAGCAACGATCAGATCAGTCGGCGTGTCGAGACTAACGACGAATGGATACGCAGCCGTACTGGCATTAGAGAACGACGTATTGTCGATCAGGAGGGTGGTCTTACTGCTCTAGCCGCCGGTGCAGGTCAGAAGGCTCTGGAGATGGCAGGCTGGAGTCCTGCTGATGTGGACCTTATCCTCCTGGCCACATCTACACCTGATGATTTATTTGGTATGGCCCCAGCAGTACAGGCTGCACTTGGAAATTCTAAAGCCGCAGCCTTTGACCTAACAGCAGCCTGCAGTGGTTTTCTCTTTAGTCTGGTAACCGCAGCACAGTTTCTCCAGACTGGTGTTGTGCGCAAAGCCCTTGTGATTGCTGCCGACCAGCTCAGCCGCTGGGTTGATTGGAACGACCGGCGCACCTGCGTGCTGTTTGGTGATGGTGCTGGTGCTCTTGCCATGGAAGCAGTCGATGTGGAGAACAATGGTCTCCTTGGATTCCGTATACGCTCTGATGGTGCACGTGGTGATTGCTTAAATCTACCGCAAACACAGACTTTTCTGCCACTAGTGGACGGGCATCGCCATCAACAAGGTGGTTATCAACCAATCCAGATGAATGGTCAAGAGGTGTACAAATTTGCTGTTCGGGAAGTTCCAGCTCTTCTCGAGAAGGTAATGGCTGCAGCAGAAATATCTCCGCCAGAGATTGACTGGTTGCTACTGCACCAAGCCAACCAGCGTATTCTGGATGCAGTAGCGACACGCTTCTCTATCCCAGCAGAAAGGGTCCTCAGCAACCTAGCAGCCTATGGCAACACTTCAGCAGCAACTATTCCCTTGATGTTGGATGAGGCTGTGCGCGACGGACGAGTCCTGCCAGGCCATTGCATTGCTAGCAGCGGCTTCGGTGCAGGTCTTAGCTGGGGGGCTGCCCTGTTCCGCTGGAAAGGTCCCAACTAAGATCTGAATGCATCTTTAACAATCCCTCTATGTCAATTGCTTGGGTTTTTCCTGGTCAAGGCTCCCAGAAAGTAGGTATGGCCGAGCCAGTCTTAACTCTGCCTAATGCCGAGGAGCGCTTTGCTTTAGCGTCTCATCTACTTGGGAGAAACCTTCTCGCTATCTGCCGCGGGGAAACAGCAGGAAATGGCCCTAGTGATCTAAATGATACGCGCAATACACAGCCAGCTCTCTTCACCATAGCCTCTGTATTAGTTGACGATTTACTACAACAGGGCCGAGAACCATCTTTCATGGCTGGGCATAGCTTGGGTGAACTGATCGCCCTCTATGCTGCTGGCGTTTTCCAGTTTGAGACTGGTCTGAAACTAATACTGAGGCGATCAGATTTAATGGCAGCTGCTGGCGGTGGTGCCATGTCAGCAGTTATCGGCTTCAATCGCTCTGAGTTAGAAGAACTAGTAGCCCAATCTACTGATGTAGTAATTGCTAACGACAACAGTTCTGCTCAGGTAGTTTTATCGGGCACGCCGGATGCAGTTAGTAGTGTAACCACACGTCTGCGCTGCAAACGTGTGGTTCCTCTGGCAGTTTCCGGAGCATTTCACTCACCTTTCATGGCCGAGGCGGCTAATATTTTTGGGGCAGAATTGGAACAAACGGCCTTTGAAGATGCAAAGGTTCCAGTATTGAGCAACACCGATCCAACTCCATCCTGTGATGGTGCCGTATTGAAGAAACGCCTTCATGATCAAATGACAACTGGGGTTCGCTGGCGTGAGATAATGGAATCCTTGTCCAGAGAAAATGTCCGTACCCTAGTAGAAATTGGACCAGGAAATGTGCTTAGTGGGCTTGCAAAAAGAGCAATGGAGGGAGTTAACACTAGTCAGATAAGTAGTGCTGGGGATCTCGGCCACACGGACCCATGAAGTCTTTTTGGAAGAGAGGCACTCACCAGGTCCCGCTTTTACTAAACGCTCGCCCGAGCCTTGCCTACCGCTTAGTTAATGGTTTACTGGTATTTCCAATTTTCCGTATAGTATTGCGCGGTAGAATTAGCGGTAGCCAGTGGGTACCCAGACAAGGCCCGATTGTAGTTGTAGCTAATCACGGGTCTTACCTTGACCCGCCCCTTCTTGGACATGCACTTGGCCGTCCTGTAGCCTTTATGGCTAAGGCTGAGCTCTTCTACGTTCCGCTTCTAGGCCCTCTAATTCGTGCTTGTGGTGCTTATCCTGTATATCGTGGTACTGGTGATCTCAACGCCATTCGAGTGGCAAGCCAACGTTTGGCAGATGGTTGGGCAACTGGCGTATTCCTGGATGGGACACGACAGAGTGATGGAAGGGTGCATCAGCCACTTCCTGGAGCTGCACTTTTGTCCTCACGCTACCAAGCGCCCCTGCTGCCAGTGGCGATTATTAACAGTCACCGCGCGCTTGGTCGCGGTCGATGCTGGCCTGTTCCAGTTCCCGTACATCTCAGGATCGGAAAGCCTATTCTGCCTCCCATGAGTTGTCGTAAGAGTGATCTCAGGAGTATCACTCATGAACTAATGTCTCGTATAAACGCCCTCTTGGATCAGGGCCTAATTACCTACAGCGAACAGCGGCCCAGCATACTTCCTTAGAAGTGGCCCTTGTGTGAGAGATCCCAGATATCACCGAAGAGTAGATTTTGGGCCCACAAGCTAGTGGGTTATATCAACTTCGAGCAAAATGGGTAATGGGTGAACTGTTGTTACTGCCCGCCCGAGTAGCAACGGCAAAGTTAGCTTAATGACTTTCCGGCTTAGGCCTGGGCAGCAGTGCATAGTGCTGAGCAAGCACTATGCACTGCTGCTAGAAGTATTAATTAACTCAAGATGGCAGCCCTATGAGAGTAGCGTTAGAAGTCACACAGCTAGAGCATGATTAGGAAAAAGTCACACAGCACAGAAAGTAAGTAACTGTTGACTAACAATCAGGAGCTTACTGGTGATGTGACGTAGAGTGGTAGTACGCTATGCCAAGGTCCCGGAGTATTTTTCCTTGCTGCCAAGGCACAGCAATCTAAGAGCGTTAGTGTATCTCTGGCAACATCGTCTACAGCCTTTAGGATTGGTGGTATGACCTCATCAGCTTCATTAAGTAGATGGGGTAAATCAAGCTCTACTATTTGGCCAGCTCTTCCATTTAGCCAATAGCGCCCTCCTAGCATTCCACGTCGGGGCAAGTGGCGTACTAGCCAAAATGGGCACTGTCGCTGCTCCTCACTTAAGCTCTCAGATAGCCTTGGGGCCATTAGAGCAAAGCTACTGATACCATCAAGTGGACAGTCAAGCTGCTGTGCCAATATCCTGGCCATAGTCACTGTCAAACGAGTTCCTGTAAAACCACCTGGACCTATAGCCACAGCGAGGCGACAGATCTCAGGCCAGCGGCTAGCTGGTAGAAGCTCTTGGACACAGTTAAACAAAACATTAGTGAGGTTACGACCCACTGGAAACACTTCTGAGCACTGGCTAGTCAGTGGCTTGCAAAGATCAAGGGTTGCTACCCCAAGCGATTGTGATGAACTGTGAAGTACGAGCAGCAATGATCTGGTCACTGGGGGCAAATCTCCCCAGGCCGAAGCCGCTGCCAACGCCCGAGATCAGAAGCAAAGCTATCGCACGCTTGTACATCCCATTCAATGCCTGTGCCTCCATCAGGGAGATCAGTCACACTGATGTGAACACGTGGGCTCACAGGCATAAGGTCCGGTGAGCCTGATAGGTGAGGTACTCCATGCTGACGTTCTACTGCATGATAGGTCTGACAGCGGTCAACCCATCGGCAATTCACACAGATGCACATCTTTAGCCTCCAACACGGCAGTTAATATTGTCATTCTCAAAGAAGGTGTCATCTGCGCTGGCGAATGTGGCTTGGCAAAGGCTGCAAAGATATTCTTGGCCAGTACATCCCAGTGCTCTTCCGAACAACTGTGTGTTAGTGGGTGGAGCCGTGCGTGATGCGCTGCTTAACCGTCTATCGCAGCAACTCGATCTTGATCTGGTAGTAGAAAAGGGAGCTTTAGCTCTCTGTCGGCATCTGAAAGAGCGGTTTGGAGGCACCTGCATTGCTCTTGATATGCAGCGGGATATGGCGCGTCTCGTACTAGCAGGATGGACTTTTGATTTCACCCGGCGCGAAGGCAAATGCCTAGAGGAAGACCTGTGTCGTCGAGACTATCGTCTCAATGCCTTAGGGTTAGTCCTCAGTCCAAAGATAAGACTGATTGACCCTACTGGAGGCCTAGATGATTTGCGGAATGGCTGTCTAGTAGCTGTATCTGAGAAAAACCTAGTAGCAGACCCTTTACGACTACTCAGAGGAATACGCTTCGTGGCTGAGCTCAATCTGCATCTTGAGCCGGCAACAAGGATATGTTTGTACCGCTATGCTAGTCTACTACAGCAAGCTGCCCCAGAAAGAATTAATGCCGAGCTACTGCGGATTACCTCGGCTCCCTATGCTGAGGTAGCTTTGTCAATTCTCCGCTGCACAAAGTTACTCAAGCCCTGGCAGTCAGACTGCAATGATAATGCGGAAGCCAATGCTAACGCGAGGTCAGAAGTTGCTGATCTTCTGGATCATGAAGAGAGACATCGATTCCTGCCATTGCATCGCCTGACAGAACTTGTCAGTAATGAAGGACTCAACAACTTACGGTTTAGCAAGCGCTGGATTCGTCGCTGCTATGTGCTGCGGCAGTGGCAGAATTGCTTAAGCAAGACCAATCCCGACTACCTAGACGAGCAACAGCGTCTCAGTCTACATCGCGATTTAAGTTCGGATCTGCCAGCTCTGATTCCCTCTCTGAATACTGAGCAACGGCTATCATGGCTCTATCGTTGGCGCAATCCCAGCGACCCACTATTTCACCCATCCTCGCCACTCAGCGGTAAGGAGCTACAAGAAAACCTTGGCATACCCGCAGGACCAGTACTCGGACAGCTGTTGCGACATCTGGAGCAAGAGAGAGCTTTTGGTCGCTTAGGTGCTCAGCGGCATACAGCCTTTGTAGAAGCTAGTCGGTGGTGGCATTGCCGTCGCCCAAGCTGTGATTAACTTCACCTACCCAGATCTATCTATAGATTTGGCTAGCCGACCGGCTTCCTTTATTCCCTTTCCCCTTCCATGAGCATTCGCCTGTATTTTGGCAATCTGCCACAGACCTTTGAGAGCAAGGAGCTTGAGGAAGAGCTCGCTAGCATTGTGCAAGGCATCCGTTTCAAGCCGGTGCTCGACCGTGGAACCGGTAGTTGTCGTGGCTTCGGATTCGCCACCGTGAATGACGAGAAGATGGCTGAGGCTGTGATTGAACACTTCAATGGGCGGAATTTCAACGGAAGCGCACTGAGAGTTGAACGCTCTGAACGTCGTGAAGCAGGAAACAGTAGCCGGCGCAACAGCAGTGTTGGCAACCAAGTTCAAGGAAGCCAACGCCGTGTCATGAACAAGGTTGTACATAGTGATGCCCCTGCTGAAGATGCTCCAGATCCTCGCTGGGGTGGTGAGCTATCTAAGCTGAAGCAACTCTTGGAAAGTCAGAAGACCATTGCTTAAACGAATCCTGAACCAGGGCTGAAGAAGATCTTGATATCACGTAATCTCTGTATCCTCGCCAACAGAGTCTAGTACCTCTCTAACAAGTGATCTTACAAAATTGTTTTCAATTCTACCGATATCAGCGATATTTAATTTATGCATATTTGCACTTGGCAAACTTTTGTCCTCTCAAGACATATTCTCAAACCTTAAAGCACTGAAGATCAGCCAGCCGCTGTCGGCCAATATAATTAGGATTACCACCTACAAGCCTCGCGTATTGTGAGCAATGTCTCTTGCTCAAGCACACTGTTTCCTCTTGCTTGGATAGAGGACTGGGAGTGGAACGGACAGTCTATTAGTCTAGCCTCTCCAGGAATTTCAGGAAAACGTGATGTAGTCATACTAATCCATGGGTTCGGCGCCTGCAAGGAACACTGGCGCTTCAACATTGGTGCCCTTAAGCGCGAGTATGACGTCATAGCCGTCGATTTACTAGGTTTTGGTGCTAGTGCCAAGCCACATTCCCGCCTCAAAGGCGAGCCCGCTGACAAACATTCTGTCTGTTATGGAATAGATCTTTGGGCACAGCAAGTTACTTCGCTTATACGTGAGCGCTTAACAACGCGGGTCCATCTCATCGGCAATTCCATTGGTGGTGTTGTGGCTCTCGCTGCTGCTCATCAAATTGAGTGCAAAGGAGGTCATGTGACGGGAATCATATTGATCAACTGCGCCCAAAGGGCAATGGATGACAAGAATATTAAAGACCAAGCAACATTGCATCATCTTGGTAGGCCTCTGCTAAAGCAACTCGTGAGGCGTCGCTGGCTGACAGAACCTCTCTTCTGGCTACTATCCAAGCCAGCAGTGATCCAAAAAATCCTAAAGCTTGCCTACCCAACTGGATCGCATATTGATGCAGATTTAGTCAGGATGCTTCATCGCGCTGCCACAGATCCTGGCGCAACTGAATCCTTTCGCGGGTTTATCAATATGTTTAATGATGTGCTAGTTACAGAGCTACTTGCACAGCTGAAAACACCTGTTCGGATACTTTGGGGGCAGGCAGATCCCTGGGAACCAATCTCAGAGGCACGCCTTTGGACCTCCTTCCCCTGCGTTCAACAGCTAGAAGAATTACCAGGACTAGGACACTGTCCACATGATGAGGCTCCAGACAGAGTTAACCCGGTGCTACTATCAATGCTTCAGCTACACTCATGTCTTAGTTGACATTAAAACGAGTCACTTGTGCCCTTGAGGCAAGAGCTTCTTATAGTTGAGCGAGAAGAAATGAAAATGGTAAATCAATCAGTTTTCTGAAGCGCGATACAAAAGCTCGCCGGCTAAAAACGTCATAGCCATTGAACTCAATAGCGCAGAGAATACTACGGTATAGCCGCAAAGAAGTCCAGATAGGCCATCGTGCATCAGGTGATAGGTAACGAATCCCATCTTCAGAATGCTGGAACCAAGACCGAGCTCTTGCAATTTGAAAGCGCATTAATGCAATCCAATTGTCATTTAGCTCTCCGGCCATAAGCTGGCTCTCCGTATAATCAAAGCGCTCTAGATCTTCTAAGGGGAGATATATTCTTCCACGATAACGGTCTTCGCCAACATCTCTCAAGATATTGGTCAGTTGATTAGCAATCCCTAGTGCAATGGCAGCTTCTGATGTGTCAGCCCTCAAACTCCAGGGGGCTGATGTATAACTGTGATCTAGTCCCATAATATTCTGTGACATTAGGCCAACAGTCCCTGCCACGCGATAACAGTAAAGTTGCAAGTCTGAAAAATGTCTGTACCTACAGTAATTAAGATCCATCCTCATACCGTCGATCATGTCTAAGTGAGGCTGAAGTGGTTGGGAGAACTTCTGGATCGTATCGGACATTACCAGATCGAGAGGACTTTGCACTACTCCTTGAAAAAGAGCGCGCGTCTTTTTCTCCCAGAGGTCTAACTGATGTACAAGATCCTGATAGGGCTTTTGCAATGCTTCAGGGCTATCCATAATCTCATCAGTACGGCGACACCAGACGTAGATTGCCCAGATAGCACGACGTTTTTCAGGCGGTAGCAGTAGTGTGCCAAGATAAAAAGTCTTGGCCCACTTAGCTGTCTCGCGACGACAGCCCTCATAGGCCTCTTCTAGAGATAGAGTACACTTAGTCCGATTGCCTGCTAGGAAAGGTCGATAATCTGTGGAGTCCATTATTAATCAGCCTCCTGACATTTGCAGCATACATACACTTTCTACAGGTGTTTGAACAGTTTGATAAACAGTGAAGCATTTGGCAGTATAACTCTTCACAAATTGATCTTGAAAAGTACTAACATCCACTTTCAGCATATCTCAAGAGATTGTTATCTTTATACAGTGCTTGCTAACGCTGTCTCCTCGCAAGGCCTCTTAGTCAATCTATCTGCTGTCTGAATAGCCTCGGCACATAGTTTGCCGCTAAACACAGCTCCCTCCATTGAGGCAAGGTAGCGTTGCATGGTATAGTCTCCTGCAAGAAAGAAGTTAGGCACTGGAGTTGTCTGTTCAGGACGTAGTCTTTGGCAGCCAGGCGTTGTTTTGTAGACAGACAATGGTGTCTTGACTACCTTAAACTTGCGCAACTGTGCAGGATTACTACCACTAAAGTGCATCGGGAATAACTTTTTCAGCTCTTCCATGGTTGCCTCAATAATTTCTTCATCGCTACGACTAATCCAGTCTTGAGCAGGAGCGAATATCAATTCAAGCATCGAGCGATTAGGATCTTCGTACTCTCTGCAGGTAATGCTCATATCAGCATAGACACTTAGTAGGGAAGAGCGGCTAAAAAGCAAGTGGTCTATATCAGTAAGTTTACGATCGAACCATAGGTGTAGATTTATCACCGGCACACCACGCAGGCCTTGTAGTTTGTGGAAGATCTCAAGCTTTCTCCACGGCTTAGGAAGCAATAGCTTGAAGGGATCAACTGGCAAAGCGCTGACATAGGCGTCAGCGATTACTTCTCTATTTGGCTCACCCTTCAAGCCCCCAACCATGAAGGACGCAACGCTGCCATCAGTATGGAGACAGATCTCACGAAGTGGACTGTTTAGGTGAACTTCTCCACCTCGAGTCTTGATGTAATTAACTATAGGCTCGCAGAGCCGTTCGGGCGGAGCACCATCGAGAAAAGCCATACGGGATCCTTCTTTTTCCTGTAGGAATCGATTCAATGCTGTGAGTACCACTGTTGAGGAAATTTCATCAGGGTCAATAAAATTCAGTGCTTTGCTCATAGCGATGAAGACCTCGTCGTTCACCTTCTCCGGTATGTTGTGCAACCGCAGCCATTCGGTCCAGGAATATTTGTCGCATTCCTCGACATAGCTTTGACCCCTTAGCATTGCTGGAACTAGTCCGAGGCCGAAAGAGATTTTCTCTGGCCAAGTGAGCATGTCGTTGTTACCCAAGATTGCTGCCACACCATTGATAGGTGCTGGTAAGTCGGGAAAATCGAAGCGACTGTAAGTGCCTGGCTCGTCTGGTTGATTAAAAATCATGCTGTGGCTCTTCCACTGGAGTCTGTCCTCGATATTCAGCTCACGCAATAGCTGCAGCATGTTTGGGTAAGCACCGAAAAAGATATGCAAACCTGTTTCATACCAGTCTCCATCTTCATCTTTCCAAGCTGCAACCTTGCCACCAATTACATCACGTGCCTCAAAGATGATGGGTGTGTGGCCGGCGTCGGACAAATATTTAGCGCAAGACAACCCTGCCAGTCCTGCTCCAGCGACAGCAATGCGCATAGCCAAAGTTTCCGTTTGTGGCCCAACTCTAGGAGGAGTTCAGCTGGCGCTGCTTCTTAGAATCTAGGTAAATTGATGCACCCGCGCAGTGCCTACTGTCATGGCCAATACCCTGCTAAAATGCACAACCCGCCACGTACGCCTGTTTACAGCGTTCATGCATGATGGCACTCTCATATCTTCTGATGACAAGCTAACTATGGACCTAGATCCAGATAATGAGTTCCTGTGGACTCAGGAAGCCATTGGTAAGGTCCATAGTTATTTCCGCGAGCTTGTTGCAGGAGCTGCTGGCTGTAGTCTTAGTGACTATAGTCTCCGCCAGATCGGGACAGAGATTGAGGGTCTTATTCGCCAGATGCTCCAAGCTGGTGAATTAAGCTATAACCCAAACTGTCGAGTTCTAAACTACTCCATGGGTCTACCCAGAACTCCAGGACTGCTGTGAGCCGTTCTCGGTATGACCGGTGGTCTCAGCAGGGCCCATACGAACGTGATTTTTATGACCAGCGTTCTCTACCTGAGCAGGCACGCTACAGATACAGTGGCTCTGCTGGGGACTCTAACGGTGTCGACTTAAAATTCAATACTTCTACCATAGCGGTACTCGCGGGTGTGTTGGTCGTAGGAGTCGGGATCGGCAGTGCCGTCACCAGCACAACTCAGGGAAACCAAGGCAACATTGCAAGCTCACAGCAGCTCGACATGGCTGTGCCAGATCCTGAGTTCTGTCGGCAGTGGGGTGCTAGCGCTTTTGTAGTGGACGTAGAAATGTATACTACGATGAATCCATCCAGTAGCTTTGTCACACAACCCAAGCTACAGCCTGGTTGCGTAATCCGCCGTGAGAATTGGACAGTCCTGCGCAAGGAAGGAGCAATTACTGCAGCCCAGGAACGTGAGTGCAAGCAGAGAATGAACACCTTTGCATACATAGGCTCAATCCGCGACAAGCCCGTAGTCCGCTGTGTCTATCAGACAGATATCAGTGAAAACAAGTTTATAATCCGTGGCATAGCTGATGATTCTCTGGGTATGACCCCTGAGGCCAGCCAATTCTAGGAACCTTAGAAAGGTTTATAGCTCTGCTACTGATTCATGTTTACTGGGTTCAATCTTATTCTGCTTCAGAGGACTGTCAGGGCTAGCAAACACTGGCAGTACATCTCTTCGGAATGCTTCGGCAGCTCGGGAGCAGTACCTAGCAGGATGTGAGATTAGCTTAAGCTGGCGGCGCACTTGGAGATCAGCAACCATTGGTCGGTGGATAGTTCCAGCGGCTAACTCACGCTCAATTGAAACCACTGGCAGGAAAGCTGCACCAAGACCAGCCTGCACAGCGTTCTTAATAGCCTCAAGCGAATTGAGCTCCATCTCTAAGCGGAGGCGTTGTACCTCAAGGCCTGAGCGGGCCAAAAGCTGGTCTACCATCTTACGAGTGGTCGACTGGGCATCGAGGCAGATAAACCCTAAGCGGTACAGATCCTCCTTAGTAAGTCCGAGTAACTTGGAAAGAGGATGCTTTACCGGGAGTACAAGGGCTAGTTCATCACTTGCATAGGGTACGACATTTAGCAAATCATTCAGTTCCGGCGGTAGCTCACCTCCGATAATCGCTAGGTCAATTTGGCCATTCGCAACGCTCCAGCCTGTTCTGCGAGTGCTGTGAACCTGTAGCTGAACTGCAACGTCAGGATATTTCTGACGGAACAAACCAATCATCCGAGGCATTAGGTAGGTGCCAGTCGTCTGGCTTGCTCCAACTACTAAAGAGCCTCCTTTAAGATTGTGTAAATCCTCGAGAGCCCGGCAAGCCTCATTGCATTGGCTGAGGATACGGTCGCAGTGACTCAGGAGTAATTGCCCAGCTTCAGTTAGTTGTGCCTTGCGACCGCCCCTGTCGAATAGGGACACTTCGAGCTGCTTTTCTAGATTCTGGATCTGAAGACTGACTGCTGGCTGAGTGACATACAGGCTATCGGCAGCCTTCTTAAAGCTCCCTTCACTGACGATGGCTCGAAGGATGCGCAGCTGATCGAGTGTGAAAGGCAGATCAGCCATCGGTGGAGACCCGCTGATCCGTAGACACTCCCAACAACCTTAAGTGACATACAGACGCCCGACAGCAAGAATTGACAGCCTCCGTTCCCCAGGTCATGACCGAATCACCGGCTTTCCTTAACCCAGATGGCCTTCACCACAGCAGTTTGGTAATGCTGCTGCTGTTGATTGGTTTTGCTGTGCTGCATAGTGGCGGCGCTGCTCTGCGGCAACATGCAGAGCGCATAGTAGGAGCACGCATCTGGCGTCTTCTCTTTGCTGGGCTGAGCTTGCTAGCAACAACCACCATTATCGGCTACTTTCTAGCCCACCGCTACGATGGCTATCGTGTTTGGAATCTTCAGGGATTCCCCGGTGTAGTTCCAGGTGTGTGGGCCTTAACCGCAATCAGCTTTCTCTTCCTATACCCAGCTACATATAATCTATTGGAGATACCAGCTGTTCTACAGCCACGAGTCCGTCTCTATGAAACGGGCATAATTCGAATTAGTCGTCACCCACAGGCAATCGGCCAGATCCTCTGGTGTCTTGCCCACGCTCTTTGGATTGGCAGCAGTTTTATGCTTGTTACCTGCATAGGACTTATAGGCCACCACCTGTTCGGGGTTTGGCATGGTGATCGGCGACTCCAAGAACGATTTGGCAATTCTTTTGAGGAGCTTCGGCGTAGCACGTCCGTTGTGCCGTTCCTAGCAATCTTGGACGGACGGCAGCAACTTGTGTGGCAGGAGTTTGTTAAGCCAGCCCAATTAGGCATAGTAGTCGCAGTAGGCATTTTCTGGTGGGCCCATCGCTATATTTCAGTAGTCTCCCTTGCCTTTCTGCAAAGCCCACTAGAGGGATTGCTCAACTAACTGCCTACACTCATCACAGCATGTTTGACCAGGGATGCATTCGGCTACTGATTTTGCCTGGTTGATCCCAGTTCTACCCCTTGTCGGGGCACTCTTGACGGGACTATCGCTCATCGGTTTTAACCGCACGATTAACCGCCTACGCAAGCCGGTGGCTGTGTTATTGATCAGCTTGATTGGAGCTGCTTTCGTAATCAGCATAATTATTCTTAGCCAACAAATCAGTGGTGCACCGCCGGCGGAGCATCTGTTCATTTGGGCAAGCGCTGGCAACTTTAGTCTGCCAATGGGTTACATGATAGATCCGCTTGCGGCAGTGATGCTAACGCTAGTCACCTTCATCACTTTCCTGGTGATGATTTATTCGCACGGCTACATGGCTCATGACCGTGGCTATGTGCGTTTCTTTACTTACCTAGCCCTATTTAGCAGCTCGATGCTGGGCCTTGTAATTAGTCCAAACTTGCTTGAGACCTATGTGTTTTGGGAACTTGTAGGGATGTGCTCTTACCTATTAGTGGGCTTTTGGTATGACCGTGATGGGGCAGCTCATGCTGCCCAGAAAGCATTTGTGGTGAATCGAGTTGGAGACTTTGGTCTGCTTTTAGGCATCTTGGGCTTGTTCTGGGCCACTGGTAGCTTTGATTTCCAGAATATTGCTGATGGTCTAGCTATCTCTATAGACAAAGGCAATGTACCACAGTGGGCAGCACTTACTTTATGTTTATTGGTATTCATGGGGCCGATGGCAAAGTCAGCCCAGTTCCCGCTCCATGTCTGGTTGCCAGATGCGATGGAAGGACCTACTCCCATTTCAGCACTAATTCACGCTGCTACGATGGTTGCAGCAGGTGTCTTTCTCGTTGCGCGGCTAGAGCCTCTCTACAGTCAGTTTGCAGTCATAGGTTCAGTAATTGCTGTTATCGGCACGATTACTTGCTTCCTTGGGGCATCAATCGCGCTAACTCAGATGGACCTAAAGAAAGGACTAGCATACAGCACTATTTCTCAACTAGGGTACATGATGTTAGCAATGGGTTGTGGTGCCCCCATAGCAGGCATATTTCATCTAGTGACACACGCCTTCTTCAAGGCAATGCTATTCCTTGGCTCTGGGTCTGTTATCCACGCTATGGAAGAAGTTGTTGGACATGAACCAATTTTAGCACAAGACATGCGTTTGATGGGAGGTCTCCGCCACAAGATGCCTGTTACTGCAATAACTTTTTTAATCGGGTGCATTGCCATTAGTGGGATCCCACCACTGGCAGGTTTTTGGAGCAAGGATGAAATCCTTGGGCGAGCCTTCCAGACTTTTCCTGTCTTATGGGCTGTTGGTTTTTTAACTGCCGGCATGACAGCATTTTACATGTTTCGCCTCTATTTCTTAACTTTTGAGGGCAATTTCCGTGGAGAAGATAAAGAGTTGCAAAAGCAGCTTATGGCTGTAGCTGGCTGTGCAAGAGAGGAAGAGCATTCTCACCAAGGTAGTTTGCTTTCTCTGCATGAATCACCTTGGCCGATGACGGTCCCTCTAGCTGTGCTCGCAGTGCCTTCAATATTAATTGGCTTACTAGGAACACCCTGGAACAGCCGTTTTGCAGAATTGCTTGATGCTTCTGAGGCAGTAGAAATGACTGAGCACTTTAGATGGTCTGAGTTCCTTACTCTTGCAGGAGCTTCTGTGGCTATTTCTATTCTCGGTATTATAGTTGCAACACTAGCTTATGCATTACACCGCCTTGACCTCGCAAAATTTGCCACCACACGGCTGCCAGCATTGAACTCCTTTCTTGCTAATAAGTGGTATCTAGATGCAATTAACGAACACTTCTTTGTTCGTGGCAGCCGTAAGATAGCTAGAGAAGTTTTAGAGGTCGATGCTAAGATCGTAGATGGAGTGGTAAATCTCACCGGTCTGCTAACTCTCGGTAGCGGTGAAGGTCTTAAGTATTTTGAGACTGGACGTGTTCAGTTCTATGCCCTGATCGTCTTTGGCGGCGTAATTGGACTGGTTGCTCTGTTCGGCGCCTTCGGCGTTGCCTTGTGAGTTGTGTTCATCCCCCTATCAAAAAGATGTCAAGGCGCTGAGGATTTCTACACTCAGCTTAGAGATGGGAAAACCTGTCCGTGCTGGAATTTGATGTCAGTCTACCCTTTGACCCAACAGGGGCTCTCACTGCGGAAATCATTTCGGCGCGGATCCCCTGGCTGAGTTTGTCAATCCTGTTTCCGATCATTAGCTCACTGCTTATCCCATTTATTCCTGACTCGGGTGATGGTCGCCGACTGCGTTGGTATGCGCTCAGTATCGCTCTAGTTACCTTCCTGATTACAGCTGCAGCCTATCTCGAGGGTTATGACCCCTCATTGAGCGGTCTGCAGCTTTCTGAACAGGTGAGCTGGCTCCCAGAGCTTGGTCTGGCTTGGTCCGTTGGGGCTGACGGACTGTCAATGCCACTGATCTTACTAACTAGTTTCATAACGACTCTTGCTGTGCTAGCCGCCTGGCCCGTATCGTTCAAGCCGCGTCTGTTTTACTTTCTGATGCTGACCATGGATGGCGGGCAGATTGCTGTCTTTGCTGTTCAAGATATGCTCCTTTTCTTTCTAGCTTGGGAATTAGAGCTTATCCCTGTTTATCTGTTACTAGCTATTTGGGGAGGTAAAAGGCGCCAGTATGCTGCCACTAAGTTCATTTTGTATACTGCCGGCAGCTCACTGTTCATCCTTATCGTAGCTTTAGCAATGGGCTTTCAGAGTCCAGGCGAACCTAATTTCGGATATTCTTACTTGAGCCAGCAAAACTTTAGTGGAAGCTTTCAGTTACTGTGCTATGCAGGACTACTAATCTCATTCGGCGTCAAGTTACCAATTATCCCTCTTCATACCTGGCTCCCTGATGCTCACGGTGAAGCGACTGCACCGGTACATATGTTACTAGCAGGAGTTTTGCTCAAGATGGGTGGTTATGCACTACTTCGCTTTAATGCTGAGATGCTTCCTGAGGCCCATGCCCAATTTGCACCGCTACTTGTTGTGCTAGGCGTTGTAAATATCATCTATGCCGCTTTGACATCTTTTGCTCAGAGGAATCTCAAGCGCAAGATTGCTTACAGCTCAATTAGTCATATGGGCTTTGTTCTAATAGGAATAGGTAGCTTTAGCGATTTGGGCACTAGTGGGGCAATGTTACAGATGATCAGCCATGGTTTGATCGGCGCTAGTTTATTTTTCCTTGTAGGTGCTACCTATGACCGCACACACACCCTTCAACTTGATGAAATGGGAGGTGTAGGTCAACGAATGCGAACAATGTTTGCTCTATGGACAATCTGCTCACTCGCCTCACTTGCACTACCAGGCATGAGCGGTTTTGTCTCTGAACTTATGGTATTTACTGGTTTTACTACTGGTGAGGCCTATACGCTGCCATTTAGGATTGTAATTGCTGGTCTTGCAGCAATCGGAGTGATCCTAACGCCCATTTACCTACTATCCATGCTCAGAGAGATCTTTTTTGGCCGCGAGAATACCTACCTTGCTAATAGTGACAGCCTAGTGGATGCAGAACCGCGCGAGGTTTACATCATCAGTTGTTTACTAGTACCAATTATTGGCATTGGACTTTATCCTCGCTTAGTCACCGACAGTTACCGTAGCTCGATTGAGAAACTAGTTGCTAGAAATATTACCGCGATAAAAAGCCCAGCAGCACCACTAGTACGTAACTTTGTTTTGACACCTATGGTGCTACATGCTCCTATAATATCACCGCCATTGGCTAAGACCGGTAACGTAAAATCATAGTAGTTTAGATTGCTTAGATGGAGGTACATAAAATAGACACTGCGCTTGAACCAAGCTTCGCAAGCCTTAGTCAAGCCAGCCAGCCCGGTGTGTTTAAAAACAGTAAGATTAGCTGCATTTTGTGCAAAAATTAGTCACGGTGTTATAATAATCAATAGCTTGAAAAGCTAGTTGAGTAACTAAAACCCACAGCAAAAGCAAATCACACTTAAAGGCTTGAAGGCAAGCATAGTGCAGCCACTTAGCTGCGATGAGATAACTAGTCAGGTCCAAAGCTAAGTGGCAGAGCTGACCTCAAAAACTCAGGTGGCTTTTGATAGTAGCAGGTAGGTATTTTGCCACTAGGTTAAGTCAGTGCGTTCTGGATGTTGCTTTTTCTCTCATTCCAAGGCAAGCGGAATGTCTTAGACGCTTGCCACCATCAATATTTGTTAGTAGCCTCCGTTCATCAAGGATGCTGTGGCCAGTTGCAGCGCCGGCTGTGGCAGAGATTGCTACCATGAGCTAAGATCTAACTGACTTGTCCGACCTGAAGTTGACAACGCCAATGAAGGCGATGATCCTGGCGGCCGGCAAAGGAACGCGTATCCGGCCGATCACACATGTGATCCCTAAGCCGATGATTCCGATCTTGCAGAAGCCCGTGATGGAGTTTCTCCTCGAGCTACTCAAGGAGCATGGCTTTGTCGAGGTGATGGTTAACGTCTCTCACCTTGCTGAAGAAATTGAAAACTATTTTAGGGATGGCCAGCGTTTCGGCGTCGAAATTGCTTACAGCTTTGAGGGGCGGATTGAGGATGGAGAGTTGATTGGTGAAGCTCTTGGTTCTGCTGGTGGCCTGAAAAAAATCCAGGATTTCCAGAGTTTCTTCGATGACACATTTATTGTGCTTTGTGGAGATGCCCTAATTGATCTAGATCTTTCTGAAGCGGTCCGAAGACATCGAAAGAAAGGTGCTCTGGCAAGCCTGGTTACTAAACAAGTATCAATAGACCAGGTAAGCAGTTACGGAGTTGTCGTAACTGATGGTGAAGACCACGTCAAAGCCTTTCAAGAGAAGCCAAACGTCACAGATGCTCTCAGTAACAGAATTAATACTGGCATCTATATCTTTGAGCCAGAAATCTTCGACCATATTCCTTCCGGCGTATCATTTGATATCGGTTCTGATCTCTTCCCAAAGCTTGTTGAAGCTAGAGCACCATTCTATGCCCTGCCAATGGATTTTGAATGGGTTGACATAGGTAAAGTGCCTGACTACTGGCAAGCAATCCGTCGTGTTCTTCTGGGAGAGGTGCGGCAAGTTGCGATTCCTGGCAAGCAAGTACGCCCAGGCATATACACAGGTCTCAATGTCGCTGCCAACTGGGATCGCATCCACGCGGAAGGACCTGTTTATGTAGGGGGCATGACCAAGATCGAAGATGGTACCTCAATCATCGGGCCTGCGATGATCGGCCCTAGCTGCTATATCTGCGAGGGTTCTGCGATTGACAACTCAATTATTTTCGATTACTCACGTATTGGTCCTGGTGTTCAACTAGTAGAAAAGCTAGTATTTGGCCGCTACTGCGTCGGACGTGACGGTAACCACTTTGACTTGCAAGAAGCAGCTCTCGATTGGCTAATTACCGATGCAAGACGGCAGGATTTAGTCAAACCTTCACCCCAGCAGAAGGCGATAGCTGAACTTCTAGGAACAAACTTTACAGCAGTACAGGACTAACTCCAGCCCGGTCCAAAATCTCTGGAATTTTATCCTCAGCTCGCACAGCCATTACATGCACCCCCGCACAAATATCACGGTATCGTCGCACTTGCTCGGCAGCAATAGTAATACCTTCATATGAGGGGTGAGAAGAATTTTCGAGGCGCGTGATAAGGGACTCGGGAACACAGGCTCCGGGAACCATCTGGTTAATGAAGCGAGCATTTCTTGCTGACTTAAGCAAGAACACCCCAGCTAGCACAGGAAGTTCAAGCGGGCCTGCCAATTTTGTCTGGAAATGTTCAAGAATGGCTGGATCCATCACCATCTGTGTCTGAAGGAAGCGAGCTCCCGCGTTGCGCTTACGTTCAAGTCTGCGATGGAGACTACTTAGGTTGCGGTTGTTCGGGTCAGCTGCAGCGCCAGCAAATAATGCTGTTGAACCCTCCGCTAGGCAATTATTGACTGGGTCCTCACCACGGTTGAAGGCACTCACCTGTTCAAGCAGCCTGACAGACTCGTAATCGTGCACTGCACGGGCCTTGAGCTGGTCACCTGCTTGAACAGGGTCGCCAGTGAGACAAAGTAGATTACGTATCCCAAGTGCATGGGCACCAAGAAGATCAGCCTGCAGAGCTATACGGTTGCGATCGCGGCAGGCAAGCTGAAGTACAGGCTCGATACCAATGTCCAGTAGTAAGCGGCAGACAGCTAGGCTGCACATACGCATCACAGCACGGCTGCCATCAGTGACATTGACGGCATGTACCCAGCCCCTAAGTCCACTAGCCATAGCGAGAGTTCGCGCAGGATCTCCACCTCGTGGCGGCATTACCTCAGCGGTGATTGTGGATGTTCCAGAAGTAAAGGCACGCTGCAGCGCAGAGCTCAAGGGGCTTGCTTGCATCCAGGTGTCTCACTATGGGGGATTGATTGAGAAGGAGCCAGAAGGTCTGATTAGGATGACTTGGGATGCTGGGACAGCAGCGCATGGCCACAGGTGAAGCTGCCGGCAGTGCCGGTGTCTCTCTCTCGCCGCGCGAGGTTGAGATTATTGAATTGGTAGCTGAGGGGTTGACCAACCAGGAAATCGCTGGGCGTCTTACTATCAGCAAGCGCACGGTGGACAATCACGTCAGTAACGTGTTCACCAAGACTGGGACAAAGAACAGAGTGGCCTTACTGAATTGGGCTATGGATCGCGGCAAGATCTGTCGTGATGGCTTCAACTGCTGCTCTCTGCCGGAGCGAGATGCGAATGGCTCGAGCTAACATCGATTTCTTGCTCCCGGATAGACAGTAAAGAGCAGCTGGGCACATCCAGGCTGAAGAGCTCAGCGTAATCGAGGCATGCATCGCGGTCGCACCCTGTGAAGCGCAAGATGCCCTCCTGGTCATAGAGATCAAACAGTGCCAAGAGGCTTACTCCAAGATTAGAAGACGAGAGCGGTGTAAAAACCGCTACAGCAAATTCTAAAGGAAATATTAGGCGTCTTGAGTCCTTGTCTGCTAGATCAGGCTGTTATAAAGCTGGTCATCGAGGCCGTTTGCTCAAGGGTGTGATTGCAAGGGCCACGTTGCTCCAGCGCACGTCACCAGTCAGTTCACGGCCACACCAGGAGGGTATGTTGATTTCCACTTTCTCCTTAGGAAGCTCAACCTCTGCCAGTACGAGCGGGTAGTTTTCATCTTTAAAGCAGTCAATGACCCAGTGACCACCTGTTAGCCTTAGTGCATAGCGCGTCTTATAAATACGGTGAGGGCAAAGCTGCCAGAGATGCTGGGCATCCTCCATAGGAATTCCATACTCAAACTCGTAGTTTCTAGATCTACCTGCATATGACTTGATGGTCAGCCAAGCGGACTTGTTATCAAGGATCCTTACACGGATGGTAAATGTCTCATGGATCGTAGTCAGATAAGCCTGACGCAGGGCTTGAGGCTCGCTAGCCAATGGCTGCCAAGCATCCGAAGTTACCAGAAAGCGTCTTTCGATTTCTAGTGCCAAGCTTTCAGTTCAGGGAAGGACTACTGCTTACGAGCGTGCCAGCCCAGTGAAGCTTGTGGGACAAAGTGCGGTAGTAGGATGGACTGCGGTCAAGGATAACCATTAGAGCACAGTGGCGTGCGCGCTGCACTATGCAGCAGTCACCGGGTTCAAGTACTGCAGCACCTGCACCATCTTTCCAGAGTTTAACCTGGCTAGAAGAGTCACCTAGAGGCCAGACTTTGAGTCGAGAACGTGGAGGCACTACAATTGGTCGGCTCGACAGGCTCATTGGGCAGATTGGGTTAATAATCATAGCATCGATGCCGGGATGCAGAATTGGGCCACCAGCGGCCATTGAATAACCAGTAGACCCAGTCGGCGTGGCGATAATTAATCCATCGCCACGATACTGATCAACCACCTCTCCATCAATCTCCAGCTCAAGAGAGCAAGTTGGAGAGATCTCATTGTGATAAGGACGCATATAGAGATCATTTAAGGCCCAGTGAGGCTCATGGTCCCAATCTTTGTTGGCATTAGCGGTTTTACGAGTTGATCTGCTGCTTCTCTCAATGTGTCCTTCGAGCATCATGCGTCGTTCGAGCGCAAAATGATCTTCATAGAAGCGGTTCCAAATTTCCTTATCCTCAAGACGATTACGCTCATGAGTGAGAAAACCTAAATGGCCGCCAACATTGAAGCTCAAGATAGGTACGTCGTAGATAGCCAGGTGGCGTGCTGCTCCCAGCACAGTTCCATCTCCACCAAGAACTACTACCAAATCAGGTAAGTTTTTCTCAGAGGCCAGCAATCCGGGAAATGGGTTAACTGAGAGCCCACTCATGGCCATAACCACGTGAGTCCCAAGTTTTTCAAGCTCACAGGTGCAGCGACGTGACTCGGTCTGTGCTGCTTGACTATTTGCTCTATAAATGACCCAAACGCGCTTAAGACGCATAATGTTTGATCACCAGCGCAACAAGTTAAACTGTTCCATATCAACCGTAACCCTGTTGCGGTACAAGGAAAGCAATATCGCTAGACCAACAGCAGCTTCTGCTGCTGCAACAGTAATGACGAAGACTGCAAAGACCTGGCCGTGGATTAAAGAGCCATCGATATAGGAGGAAAAGGCCATCAAGTTAATGTTAACTGCATTAAGCATCAGCTCAATACTCATCAAGACACGCACTGCGTTGCGGCTATTGATAAGGCCCCAGACACCAATACAGAATAAGAAAGCTGCTAGTAGCAGAAAAGCTTGTAGAGGCACGGGAGAAATTGACTCAGGAAGCATTGATCTAACTAGCAGAGTTTTTTGGTTTGGTTGTAGTCCCCAAAACTTACTTGTCAGCAAAGAGAGGGGTCTTGGGCTTCTCAATTAGCCCTTGGTCAGTAATCTCGCCAGTCTCAACATCAGGAGCCAGCACATCACGGCGGGCTAGGACTATGGCACCAATCATGGCCATCAAAAGTAGCACGGAGGCAAGTTCGAAGGGCAGCAGATAATCACTGAAGAGATGCTCGCCTATTCTCTCAGTAGCGGCTTCACCAACAGATACTGGTCCGGGAATTGCCCAGTTTGTATCGAAGGTAACACGTATGAGAAGAACTAACAGTCCAGCACAAACTATGCCAGACAGCAAGCGCCTTAAGAGTAATCCAGGAACAGGCTGCAGATTTTCTCCTTTGTCTACCAACATAATCGCGAACAGTATCAAGACATTTACTGCACCGACATAAACTAGTACTTGAGCAGCTGCTACAAAGCTGGCGTTTAACAGCAGGTAAAGACCCGCCACAGATAAAAATACAGCACCCAGTAAGAAAGCAGAATAAACAATACTGGGTAACAGGACCACACCCAAGCTCCCCACTGCAATTATTGAGGATAGGGTGAGAAAACAGATCTGCTCGGTTAACGAAGAGACCGTCATTTGCTATTCTCCGTATCTTTTCCAGGATCAAGGCTTGATTCCTGGCTTTTCAATATTTCTGTGGGAAGACGACCAGCCCGAGGTTCATTGTTAGAAACATCATGCGGATCTATTGCTCCCTTTGGTAAGTAGGCTAACTCTCGCAGAGACTGTACTGAGGGATCTGTTGTGACATTTGTGGGTAAACGCCCGAGAGCAACATTATCAAAGTTAAGACTATGACGGTCGAAGGCAGAAAGTTCGTACTCTTCCGTCATAGAGAGACAATTGGTTGGACAGTACTCTACACAGTTACCGCAAAAGATGCAGACACCGAAGTCGATAGAATAATCGCGGAGCTCTTTCTTCTTAGTCTCCTTATTCATAGTCCAGTCAACTACTGGCAGGTTTATAGGGCAAACGCGTACGCAAACTTCGCAGGCGATGCACTTGTCGAACTCATAATGTATGCGCCCGCGGTAGCGTTCCGAAGGGATCAGTTTCTCGTAGGGGTATTGAACTGTAACTGGCCTGCGCTTCATATGGTCAAAGGTGACGGCTAGACCCTGTGTAAGATTGCGAGCTGCATCAACAGCATCACGGGTGTAGTCACCTACCTGCTTGAGAAAATCGAACATGACTCAAAAGCGGGATCGTTGAGAGGAACAAGTATTTCTACTCATCATTGCAGGTAGAGGTAGTGGATCGCGGTCAACCTCCAAAAGCAATGGGAAATGCTAGCTTAAGGGCTGCAGTTATTAGCAGATTTACTAGGGAGACAGGAAGCAAGAACTTCCAGCCAAGGTCTAGTAACTGGTCAATACGCACACGGGGAGTAGTCCAGCGCAATAATATTGCAAGGAAGACCAGCAAGTAGGCTTTGAGCACTGTCATTACGATGCCGACAGATCCTGTTATGACCTGTACCAGCGCAGAATCTATAGATTGACCAAGCCAGCTGGCTAACCACTCCACTGGAATAGGAAAACCCCAGCCACCAAGGTATAAGACCGAGACTAACAGAGCTGATAGTACAAGATTGATGTAACTGCCAAGATAGAAAAGTGCAAATTTCATACCAGCATACTCAGTCTGATAGCCTGCAACTAGTTCTTCTTCTGCTTCTGGGAGGTCAAATGGCAGGCGTTCGCACTCTGCTAAAGCGCAGATCCAAAAGATTAAGAAACCAACTGGCTGACGCCAGATGTTCCAGCTAAGAAGTCCTACTCCTGTTTGCTGGTCAACTATATCAATAGTGCTTAGGGAGTTGCTCATCATCACAATGGCCAATACGGACAGAGCCAATGGGATTTCGTAGCTAATCGACTGTGCAGCGGCTCTTAAACCTCCTAGCAAGGAGTATTTGTTGTTAGAGGCATAACCACTCATTAACAGGCCGATTGGCTGAATGCTGCTTAGTGAGATCCAGAGAAAAATGCCAATGCCGACATTACTAATCAGCAGATTTTGGCCAAAAGGAATGATTAACCATGAAAGAATAACTGGCACTACTACCAGTATTGGCCCTAGCGTGAACAGAATCCCATCAGCACGAGCAGGAATGATATCTTCTTTAAATAAGAGCTTCAATCCGTCCGCGATGGGCTGAAGTATGCCAAGAGCTCCAGCATATTCCGGGCCAATGCGTTGCTGGACAGCAGCAGAAATCTTGCGTTCTAGCCATACAGTCACAAGTACTCCAATAACAGCCGCGACCAAGACAAGAAGCATTGGCAGAGGAAGCCAAATCAGCCGGGCAGACTGTGGCGAGATGCCTAGCCCGCCTAGGGCCTGACTAAAGCTTGTCTCGAGGTCGAGACCCGAGCTCAGCATAGCAGAGGTGGCGGTGGACGTCACCATGGGCAGAGGGCAGGTGCAAGCAACTTAGACGACCATGGCGGCTATACGGTTTTCGCGGGGGATCCAGGAACGGGGCTCCGAGCCAGTGTAGATCTGCGTAGGCCTAAAGATCCGATTAGCACCTAGTTGCTCACGCCAGTGAGCAAGCCAGCCAGCAACGCGGGCAATAGCGAAGACAGGGGTGAATAAATCTCTGGGAATACCCAGCTTACGGTAGACGAGACCAGAGTAGAAATCGACATTTGGATAGATGCCCCTTGGAGCAAGTCGCGACTCTGCCGCAAGCTCCAATGCCTTAGCTACGTCATATAGTGAGTCCTGCCCAAATCTGGCGAAGAGTTCTTCAGCAAGAGACTGCAGAATGACTGCCCGTGGATCCTTGACTCTATACTCACGGTGTCCAAATCCCATCAGCTTACGCCGTGAAAGTATCACTTCGTCTAGATAAACTACCGCCTTAGTAGGACTGCCAATCTCTTCCAACATTGCCAAAACATCCTCATTGGCACCTCCATGCAGTGGGCCAGCAAGAGTTCCAACAGCAGACGCTATAACTGCGTAGGGGTCGGTAAGAGTGCTCGCAGTAACCCTAGCACTAAAAGTACTGGCATTGAGACTGTGCTCAGCATGCAGAATTAGGCAGCGGTCGAAGACACGCGCTGCGAGAGGATCAGGCTCCCTATCAGTGAGCATGTACAAAAAGTTAGCAGAATATGGTAAATCATCCCTTGGCTGGATTGGATCTTGTCCTTTCCTGATTAGCTGAAAAGCAGCAACCATCGTAGGAATCTTCGCAATTAGCCGCACTACAGCATCATAGACGTATTGTGGATTATCAATTGCCCTACGTGAGTAAAATAGCCCGAGAGATGCCGCACTAGACTGCAGAGCATCCATAGGATGCCCAGTTGCAGGAAAACATTTCATCATGTCGCGTACACGGAAACTAACCCGGCGGTGCATTTGTACCTCATGCTCAAATGCCTTTAGCTGCTGCTGCGTTGGAAGTTCACCCCAGATCAGTAGGTAAGCAGTTTCGAGGAAGGTGCTGTGGAGGGCAAGCTCCTCAAGAGAATAGCCTCTGTAAGTAAGGTGGCCTAGTTGGCCATCAATATCACAGATAGCAGACTGTGTTGCAGGTACACCCTCAAGTCCAGGACGGAATATGAGGCCACTCTGTTCATGGCGGATCTCGCCGGCGGGAGTCTGCGGCATCTGCTGTCCCATCGCCACACTTCACACCATCGCAGCGCAACTTAAACGGAGTCTGATAGAAGTACGCGAGGCCGCAGCAACACCATTAAGACAGCACTACCACAGGGATTAGCCTTGCCAGCTGTCCAGTGGAGATGAGCAAAGCCAGCCTTGTGAAGTGCGAAACAGCCTACATTGGCACCGATAAGACGTGCTGCAAGTTTGCTCAGATCTGGCTCATGGCCTACAAAAAGCCACCGTGCATGACAACTAACAAGCAGAGGAAGACAGTCACCACCTGGCATCAGGCTGTCCTCCAATTCCATCCGGTTAGCGAGTCCACATAGCACTGCGATCTCGGCAGTCTCGCGAGCTCGCCGGTAAGGACTGCTGAAGAGTCGGTCTGCTCGGAAGCCAAGTTTCCGAAGCCTTCGAGCTACTGCTAAGGTTTTTTGGCGGCCAACCATAGTCAGCTTACGCCCTGCATCACTTTGACTGTTGGTTTGAGCCTCAGCAATACCATGGCGCAATAGGAAGAGATCAGCCAAAACTAAGTCGGGCGCGCAGTTGCAAGTTTGTGTGATTTTCACCCTGTCCATCTACTGTCGGGTTCTCAGCCGCTACTGCAAGCGCTAATCCTCTGAGAGATGGCAAGAGTTGCCTGCCAGCCAGAGTCTGCATCAGGATCCATGGGCGCCAAGAACTGAGTAGACCTGCAGCAAGATCAGCATTGAGAGCGACCTGCTGTGTCCATTTGGGTGCCTCGTTAGTCGCAAGATCACGGACTTGGGCAAGTCGTGGTTGCAGATCTCGCTTAATGTGGCGCTGCTGTAAAGCGGCTAAAGAGTTCGACCACCATGATTGTCCTGGACTTACTGCATGCGCCATAACGAGCTCTGCTCGCAGAGCATCTGCATCGTTGCTACCACGACCCCTTTGGCGTGCGATATATGTCCAAACATCGACACTGTTTGTTCCCTCACCTGAAAATGACTCAGCTGGTAGGGAGCTATGCACAATGCTATTGTTGGTAAGTTGTGCATCAACAGTAGTTATATCCGGCTGACCATCAGAGGTTACAAATGCCCAACCTGCTGCTTCCTGTAACCAAAGTAGAGGTCCCCTGTCAAGCTCAGCGACTGCGCTAGCAGCAAAACCAGCACCGCCAAGCTGACGACGCAGGATGGGTCTAATCCACTGGACTAGGGGATTGGATCCCTTGCCAATAAGCAGGTCAGCCGGATTGCTTAAGAGGGCAAGAGCAGAAGCTGCACCACCCGCATTTGCGAGAAGCTGGGAGGTATCAGCTGAAGTCGTGGTGCTCTCAAAGAGACTCGAGAAGTTAATGCTTCCGTCCAGCTGCAGAGTGGTGTTGTCGAGGCTTAGAGTAGCTACTAAACCAACCAGATCTGAGCGTTGAGTTAAAGCAGGGGACATTCCGAGCCATACCTCAAGGCCGCGGGGTGAAGCGCTGAGTAAAGCAACTCCAGAACGGTATCTCTGCGTGATGCAGTCGTATCTACCATCCTCTAGCTGATTCTCTAGGCCAAACTGGGAATTATCTAAAGCCTGCTTCAGAATCCCCTGACTTGAAGCGAGCAACAGCTCATCATCGACCAGTGCTGTAGCTAGGGTCTGCGGCTCACGTCCTAGAAAGGTACCACGGCCGCTGATCAAGCTCACACCACGGTATTGACTGGTTTGAAGTTCAGCTCCTGCAAAACTGCGCGTTTGCCAGAAACGTTGCAGAAATTGGCGAGCACCATCACGGTCACGACTACTAAGTACTAATATCCAGCCGGAGTCTGTTATGTCCTCAGACTGTATCAACAGAGCAGCACTCACCTCAGGCCCTAGCCAGGTGCGCAGCTCACGTTCGTAGTCGATGCTAGCGAGAGCGAAAAGACCTGTACGTAAGCTCGCAACAGTCTCCCGCGCCTCACGACGCCGGTGATCTGGGGCAACCGCTTGTGCATAGGCTGGCAGACGTGCTGGATCTCCAAGCCAATGTAGAGCCAGGTCTGCTTGCTGTGGTATAAAACGGGCAGTTTTGGGAACATTGAGAGGCTGTACAACTAAGCTCATTGGGCCCTTATGAGCCGTTGCCCAGGTGAGTGCAGCAAACCCTGTGAGAGTCACAGCTAGCACCACAGCTAGAGCGCTTAGAAAGGGGCGAGCCCTCATAGGCCAATCTGAGATAAGAGAGATTTAACCACCCTTGAGTTCGTCAACTGCTGCCGTCTCGAGATCACCCGGTAAGAGTATTGCTGTTTTGTATCTTTGAGCTCCTGGATCAGTGTTCTCAAAATTTCCGCTTCGGCTGACTGCAGTAGAACTTCAGTGTTGGTTGCAGCAAGCTAATCCGCCCATGCTGATTGATGTGCGTGAACTAGCAGAGTTAGACCTTGCGCGTCTACCGTTTGAGTTCCTGCATCTGCCACTAAGCAAATCCTCTTACTGGGTGCCGTCTCTACCAGACTTACTGACGGTGCAACACCCAGTAGTGGTACTCTGTCACGCAGGTGTAAGAAGCTGGCAGTTCGGAAGTTGGCTGCTGGCACAGAATTGGGGAGTAGAGGTCTGGAACCTCGAGGGTGGGATCGACGCTTGGAGTGTCGATGTCGACCCAGCAGTACCGCGTTACTGAAAATCTCTGGCGAGACACTACCTATTGATGCTCTTTATTTATAACATCGGGCTACCGATGTAGTCTGGATCGTTGTTGCCTTGAAGCACCTGTCCGTTCGCCAGCAGCAGGTTCTCCAAGCTACGGTGCACCACTATGTCGATACCATCGAGCCTGTCGGCAGCCGTACCTTGGTACAGCGCTTTGGCCTGAAAGCAAGTTCAGCGACGGTAAGGTCCACTATGGGAGCTTTGGAGCAACGTGGACTTCTTACGCAGCCGCATGCTTCCGCTGGAAGGATACCAAGTCCCCAGGGCTATCGCCACTATGTAGACTGCCTACTGCCTGCCCCTGGACCTAGCGTGGGGCATCTGGAGCGAGAACTTACTTCCCTAGATTTGCACTGGGCAGCCTTAGACGACCTGTTGGTTCAGCTAGCTCAACGCTTAACGGCTTTCACCGGCTTGATGAGTTTGATTACTCCTCCAGTCAAATCTAAACCCGTCCTAAAAGATCTACGCCTTGTCCGCAGCGGCAACCACTTGCTTGTGTTGCTAGTAGATACTTCCTGTCAGGCCAGCCACCTCAACCTTCGCTTGCCTTCTGACCGGGTAGGCGATCTAGAGGCTATGGAGCATTGGACGCGCGATCAGCTGCAACGACAGCCTGACGGTAGCCCAGACTGGTCATCAGTACCGCCACATCTGCAAATTTGGGGCGACTTACTGCGTGAAAGCATTGATAATCACCGCAAAGCTCGCACGCTAGGCTCTAGCGACATCACATTTTACGGACTTGCACGCCTGGTGGCGCAACCTGAATTTCATCACAGCGAACGTCTGCAGCCACTTCTGGAATTGATGGATAGCCATCCAGCTGAGGTGGTTGCTACAACAGCCCCCCGTAATGGTGTTTGGATTGGTCGCGAGCATCCGGAACTCGCGTTAGAACATTGTTCAGTGGTGCAGGCAAGCTTCCGTAGCTCTGGTGATGGCATCGGTCAGGTGGCTTTAGTTGGGCCAATGCGCATGGCTTATGCCACAGCAATGGCTTCTGTTCGCAGCGTGGCTCTTCATCTGGAGCGACTGCTCACCTAAAGCACTACACCTAGCAAGTTAAGAGTGCAATCTTTAGAGTTGCGTTCCCAAATGACTGGCAACAGTACTGACATCCTTATCGCCGCGACCAGAGCAATTAACTACTACCTCAGTATCAGGGGGCAGGCTAGGACATAAATTCTCCAGCCAGGCAAAAGCATGAGCAGTTTCTAGAGCAGGGATGATGCCTTCAAGTCGACTGACAAGGCATAAAGCTCTCAAAGCTTCCTCATCAGTCACGGTGACGTACTCAGCTCGACCAGTCTCCCGCAGAAAGCTATGCTCTGGCCCAACCCCAGGATAATCAAGGCCAGCGCTGATGGAATGTGCTTCTTGTATCTGTCCTTCTGCATCCTGCAACAGAAAGCTCATAGCACCATGTAGTACGCCGACACGTCCATTAGTAAGAGTGGCAGCATGACGCTTAGTACTAATGCCATCACCAGCTGCTTCAACACCAATCAGGCGCACTTTAGGGTTCCCTATAAATGGATGAAATAGACCCATGGCGTTGGAACCACCGCCAACACAAGCGAGCAGAACATCAGGAAGGCGATGAAATGCCTCACTGCATTGAAGACGGGTTTCGTGACCGATGACGGCGTGAAAATCACGCACTATCATTGGATAAGGGTGAGGTCCAGCAACCGAGCCAAGTACGTAGTGTGTAGTTTCAACATTAGTGACCCAGTCGCGTATTGCTTCACTGGTTGCATCCTTGAGCGTAGCACTACCGGATGTAACAGGTTGTACTGTAGCTCCAAGCAGTTGCATGCGGAAAACATTGAGTTCTTGACGCCGCATATCTTCGGCACCCATGTAAATAATGCAGTCAAGACCAAAGCGAGCGCAAACTGTGGCAGTTGCTACACCGTGCTGGCCAGCACCAGTCTCCGCGATGATTCGCCGCTTGCCCATCCGTAGTGCAAGCAAAGCCTGGCCAAGAGCATTGTTGATCTTGTGAGCTCCGGTGTGATTCAGATCCTCGCGCTTGAGCCAGATGCGAGGTCCGCCATTTGTGTGGCGGTACCTCTCAGTTAGTCTCTCTGCTTCATACAAGGGAGTAGCACGCCCGACGTAGCTTTGTAAGAGATGACCAAGTTCTTCAGTAAACTTGGGGTCACGCCAGGCCGAAGCAGCTGCACATTCCAGCTCCGCTAATGCAGGCATCAGTGTCTCGGGTACGTACTGGCCTCCGAAGCGACCGAAGCGACCGAAGCGGTCAGGCTGGGATGTGCTGACAAAATTGGCCAGGTTATGCTGAGGTAGTGAAATACTAGTCAAGGATAATGCAACATCTGCGGAGAGTATGATAGTGAACCACCTGGCTTCAGCTAGAAAAGCATGACAGTTCGCCAAAGTATTCTTGTCAAGTGGTAGTAGATCGGTATTTTTAGAGAACTGAGTCCAGATGCAGGGGACCCAAATATTTAGTTAGCCGACTTTAGGCTCATCCTAAATAACACAGGCTTGTAGGGCCTACTTGTGGCTGTAGTAGGATCAGCTGCGTATCATGAAGGCTTTGGGAAGAATTGAGAAACATACTGGCAGCAGCGAGAACCAAGGGCTTACAATGCAATTAAGGTAAAGTCACTATACCTCTAAATTTCTGACCCAGAATCCAGGCCCTAATCCACAGTAGCCTGATAGTAACAGACATGCAGAATGGCTAAACATCTACGTCCAACACCTAAAGAAACTGCTCCAAGGAACCCGGATATCTTCTGGCATGAGACCTTGGTAAATCGAGCCATGCGCGAAGATCGTTACGGACATCACAGCACAATTGTTTGGTTTACGGGACTCTCAGGTTCTGGGAAAAGCACTATAGCTAACATGGTAGGTGCCGCACTCCATACTGAGGGCTTAGCTACTTATATACTCGATGGCGATAACATTCGACATGGACTTTGCCGAGACCTTGGTTTCTCTGATAGTGATCGAGAAGAGAATATTCGCCGGATTGGAGAGGTTGCTAAGTTATTTGTAGACGCAGGCGTAATTGTCCTTACTGCATTTGTTTCACCTTTCCGAAGCGACCGCGAAAGAGTACGCATGCTAGTAGATGATGGAGATTTCCTCGAGGTTCACTGTGCTGCCGATCTGAACATCTGTGAACAGCGTGATCCCAAAGGTCTCTATGCTAAAGCTCGTGCTGGTCTGATCGAAGACTTTACTGGAATTTCCAGCCCTTACGAGATCCCTGAAGCTCCTGAGTTGAGTTTGGATACTGGTAGTAGGGGCCTAAGTGACTGCGTTGATGATGTACTCTCGATGTTAAGAGGCCGGTTACTAATTCCTGCCAGAGCTCTCCAAGTTTCTAAGACACAGATAGTTGACTAGGATAGTAGTCTAACAGATAAAAGTTAAAGTGGGTAAAATATGCGTGAAGTACCAAAGTTTATACTAAAAGTGTGTTAATCTAAGCATAGCCTAACCTGCATTTTTTAGGCACTGAACCACCCAAACACTCATTAACCCTGAGCATTTTTACCATAGTTGAAACCACCTACAATTTAGTCTATGTGACTTCAGACTTCAATTCATTTCTGAGAGATAAGTAGCACTACCGACTGTGAGCATATGTGTATCCTTAGCGACAGTTGCATCGTGTTGGGCTAGACGAAATGTCTCCAAGCGGTCAGCCAGATCAGAATCTGCAATGGCTAGAATTTGTACTGCTAGCAGCCCAGCATTACGTCCTCCACCGATTGCGACAGTAGCAACAGGAATTCCAGTAGGCATCTGCACAATTGATTGGAGTGAGTCCATACCAAGAAGCGCCTTACTCACAACAGGAACTCCTATTACTGGCAGAATGGTGAGCGCTGCTAACATACCAGGCAGATGTGCAGCTCCTCCAGCACCAGCCACAATAACTCCAAGACCACGCTTACGTGCCTCGCGTGCAAAGTTGACCATCTCTAAAGGTGTACGATGAGCCGATAAAATTCTCACTTCAACAATGACCCCAAATTCCTGGAGCACATCAACAGCTGAATGCATCGTAGGTAGATCAGAATCACTACCCATGACTACTGCTGCTTGTAGAGAACAACTCAAGGTTTTGGACATAAGGAATATGATAAAGGTATGTCAGACTGACATAGTCTTGCATTAGTCCCTCTACATACAACGGTTTACTGGTACCCAAGTTTCTCGATTCCTCTTTCCCTCCACGCTATCGCAGATGCTGGCAATCACCGCAACATTTTCTTGCACAGTTGGTTGTGGCAGCTTAATATGTATGTGTTGCCGCCGATGGTATAGGAACGACTATTAAGATCGAATCAATAGTATGGCCAAGCCTAATGCACATCTAACCTAAAAAAACAAATAGGGGCAAAATTACTACCGATTATTAAGTACTCCTAATAATACCTGTGTATCTTACATTGGGTGAAATACCTCTAGATACTTAGTCAAGCTAAAGTCTGTGGTTGCTAGAAGTCTAGATATTAAGTATGACTGAATATATCACAGACCAGACTACTACATCCTTAAGTCTGCCCTCTTAGGGCCTCCGTCAAGGAAGAACTATATTGAGTTTGCGCCAACTGCTAATAGCATGCATTCTACTAAGCCATGTCTTTGTCCTGCCTTGCCTGAGAAAACGACAGGAGGCTCACATAGTAAAGCACCGCTTAGAATTTCAATAGTTCCATAACTGCATCTGCCCATGGCTATGCTGGATCTGCAGTCCGCAAATCAGATTGAAAAAACAAGGGTAGAAGATTACTTTAACAACACTGGGTTTGACCGCTGGAACCGGATTTACAGCGATAGCGAAGATGTTAATAAAGTACAGCGAAGCATACGTATCGGCCACCAGAAAACTGTGGATGAAGCACTAAGTTGGATCCATGAGCGTGGAGATCTAAAGCAGTACAGCTTCTGCGATGCCGGTTGTGGTGTCGGTAGTGTTGCCCTGCCCCTAGTGCAGATGGGTGCTAAATTCGTGAATGCCAGCGATATCTCTGAATCGATGGTTGCAGAGGCACGCTGTCGTGCCGAAAAGCTTGGTGTAGATGGGGAGCGAATTACATTTCTTACTAAAGATTTAGAGGATTTGAATGAATGCTTCGACATAGTAATCTGTCTTGATGTTTTCATCCATTATCCACAGAAAGCTGCTGAGACAATGGTGCAACACTTATGTAGCCTTGCGAATAAGCGTTTAATCGTAAGCTTTGCACCTTATACACCAATGCTAGCCGCTCTGAAAACTATTGGTAAGCTTTTCCCAGGTTCTAGTAAAGCGACTCGTGCCTACACATTGCAGGAGCAAGGAATAGTGCTCGCTGCACTCAAGTGTGACTTTAAGCCAGTACGGCGATCACTTAACAGAGCTCCTTTCTACTTCTCACGACTGATTGAGTTTCATCGGCGTTGACTAGGCCCTATTATCTCAGATTAATCAAATTAGAGTATAAAGTGGATGAAGTTTTGCAGCGTAGAAATAACCACCAGAGTCTCTACTTTTCCACTACTGTGATGCCAGCTTAGCTAACATTTTATCTTCATATTACTCTAGTTGACAAGTCGGTGTTCTAGCGCATAGCGTACTAGCTCCGTACGGCTACAAGTACCGGTCTTGTTGAATAGGCGACTCACATATTTTTCTACATTACGAATCGATGTCTCCAGTTGGCGGGCAATCTCCTTGTTCATAAGACCCTCAGCTACTAGTTGCAATACACTGGATTCACGTTGGGTAAAATCTATATTGACAGCATCGTCAGCTACTAGGAGTGAGACTTCACCCCTTCCGCGGCCAAGCATAGAGCGTATCTCACTAATTTGACGTGCCATTTGGCTAACGTCTACCTCAGCATATCGTGCAGCCTCTGCAAGTAGACGATCCTGACGGCGTACAACGTTACGGATACGGGCTACCAATTCCTCGGGATCAAATGGCTTAGGAATATAGTCATCCACACCTGCTAAGTAACCCTGAGTACGGTCAGCTGTCATACCCTTAGCAGTGAGAAAAATTAGGGGCGTTCCGCCAAGTTGCTCATTATCACGCATACGTTTTAGCAATCCATAACCGTCGCAGCGTGGCATCATAACATCACTAATAACTAGATCAGGTAACTGCTGCTGAGCTTTCTCCCAGCCATCTTCTCCATCTATCGCTGTTAAAACCTCAAAACCCTCGTCTTCAAGATAGGCTTGGACAGCAGAGCGTAAGCCAGGTTCATCATCAACTAGTAGCAGTCTTGCTGGAGAGGAGAGTTCACTCATGCACTGTATGCATCTGCTCAGAGTCTAAAGTCTGAAGGACGGGACTCTTGAAAGATACGAAGATAAGTGTTCAGTACTTAGTTCTATAATTCTTGAGGATGAGATTCCTTAACTGATTTAACCTTCGCCATAATCGACATCGATGTAATGCTGACGAAACCCTTGTCAAATTGCGGCTTGAATCAGTAGTTTAGCAATAACTGAATATTAAGACCAATGAACTTAGCGACAGGAAACTCTAAGGACACTGCATTTAGAGCTGTTGGTCAGTTACTTAGCTAGGATCATAAGCTAAATGTGTTAGAACTTCACGTGACTGAAATGTTTAGCGTAGGTGTCATTTGTTAGGCAACTACTATCATGCTTTCAGCATCTGGAGTTGCCAACAGGTAGGTCGAAATATAAAAAAGTTGAGCTATAAAGATACTGAAGAAGCTAAATACACTGCTAGCATAGGTGGCCATGTTACCAATCCAGCTTGACTACCAAGCGACTACACCTTGTGCTCCAGAAGCTGTGGAGGCTATGCTACCCTACTGGGGTAAGCTCTGGGGCAATCCCTCTAGCCGCCAGCATGGAGCTGGCCTAGAGAGCTCAGCAGCTGTGCAAATAGCGCGAGAGCGCTTAGCAGCCTGTTTAAACGTTGCACCTGAACGTCTAATTTTTACCAGTGGTGCTACTGAGGCCAACAACCTTGCATTACTTGGTCATGCGAGAGCAATAGCACGTCAGCGTGGCACACCTGGGCACATGATAACACTAAGTACTGAACACCATTCAGTACTTAACCCCTTGAGACAATTGCAGCGTGAAGGTTTTCGCATCACAGAGATGACTCCCGAGCCAACAGGATTGATCAATCCTGAGCAATTTTCTGCTGCATTTGAGGTTGATACCTTACTAGCAAGTATAATGGTTGCTAACAACGAAATTGGCGTGCTGCAGCCATTACAAAAGCTTGCCGCAGTCTGCCAAGAGCGAGGAGTGGCTTTACACAGTGATGCTGCCCAAGCCTTTGGACACTGCCCGCTAGATCCTGATGGAACTGGTATTGATTTGCTTAGTCTAAGCGCTCACAAGCTTTACGGCCCTAAAGGGATTGGAGCCTTATTAATCCGCGAGGGTTTAGAAATAGATCCCCTACAGTGGGGTGGTGGACAAGAGCAAGGTATAAGACCTGGGACATTGCCGGTACCGTTGGTTATTGGGTTTGCCCGGGCGGCTGAGCTGGCAATGGCTGATCTGGCTGAACGTAGTGCAAGGTTGTCTAAGCTGCGGGAACTTCTCTGGCAGGGATTACAGGAACGTCTATCTGGCCTGGCCTTAAATGGATGTCTTGAGCATAGACTACCCCACAACCTTAACTTTAGTATTTATGGTGTGCGGGGAACCGCACTGCATAGACTTTTAAGAAGACAAATCTACTGTGGCAGTGGCTCTGCCTGTAGTCAAGGCAAAACATCTCACGTGCTACTTGCACTTGGTCGTAGTCCTGCAGAAGCAGAAGCTTCGCTAAGGCTTAGTTTAGGGCGGCAGACAGAAATTGCAGACATAGAAACTACAGTTGAAATTATCGGCGAGGCTGTAAAAAAGTTGAGAGGTACATCCTAAGAATTAAGAGTAACACATTACCAAGAGTCCTGAGCAAACAGTGTGCAATTTACACAGTTGTCGATCCTTAAAATCTCAACAATATACTAAGACCCTCAGGCTAAGGCTCTGTTCCAAACTTCTGCCTTGAGAGCAAATGGTAGTCAGCCAGTAGGACCTACAGGAATAAACGACGTTTAGCCAGCCGCCACCTTGCGCTACGGCTACGTGGGTTTTTTACCTGCTCCTCAGGATCTGCCCTAACTGGTTTCCTGGTGATTGGCTCAAGGCGTAAGTCCTCAAGAAAAGCCCTTTTTACAAGGCGATCTTCGAGAGAGTGAAAGCTTATTATGCCTATAACTCCCTGCGGCTGAAGCCAGCCTGGTGCATGTCGAAGTAAACTCTCTAGTGCGCTTAGCTCACTATTAACGGCAATTCGCAGCGCCTGAAAAGTGCGAGTAGCTGGGTGAGTCCTGCCTCGCCTAGCGCTTGGTGGAAAGCAACTGACAATAGCATGAGCAAACTCTACTGTTCCACTATAGGGCCCTGCTATTGACAGATCAGATTTAATACGTCGTGCAATACGTCTGGAAAATTTCTCCTCGCCGAAAGCATATATCAGATTAGCGAGTGAAGTCTCATCTAACCTTTGGATTAGAGAGGCTGCCGTCTCGCCACCACTTTGCTGGTCCATTCGCATATCGAGAGGTCCATTCTTGCGGAAACTAAAGCCGCGGGAAGCAACATCTAATTGAGCACTACTAACGCCCAAGTCAGCAAGTACCATTACAGCCTGTTCTACAGGGTGGTAAATGGCAAAGTTACTAGCGACTATGCGTACACGATCCTGGAAAGGTGCTAGACGCTTCTCAGCTGCAGCCCGTGCTGTTCCATCCTGATCTAATCCAATCAACCGGAGTCCAGGGTAAGTCTGTAGAAGACAGGCGCTGTGTCCGCCACTGCCGAGCGTTACGTCAACCAGTAGTCCATCTGCAAGCAAGCTAGGCGGTATTGTCCCGGCTGCAGCATGCACAGCTCCTAAGAGCACTGGCTCATGCCGGAAATTCTCTACAGCTGTTGGTTTGAGCATAGGTACTTCACTAAGATCACGTAGATGCTTCGGACCTCCATTCCCATGACGCAGTTGGAAACGCGCACGGAGCCGATGGTGGTCAACTTCGGCCCCCATCACCCATCAATGCATGGGGTACTACGGCTCGTGGTAACACTCGACGGCGAAGATGTCATCGACTGTGAGCCTGTAATTGGCTATCTTCACCGCGGTATGGAAAAGATTGCTGAGAATAGGACAAACGTGATGTTTGTCCCTTATGTCAGCCGCATGGATTACGCAGCTGGTATGTTCTATGAAGCTGTTGTAGTTAACGCCCCAGAGCGGCTGGCTAGTATTAGAGTGCCTAAACGCGCCAGTTATATCCGGGTACTAATGCTGGAGCTTAACCGCATTGCCAATCATTTGCTTTGGCTTGGTCCCTTTCTTGCAGATGTAGGAGCGCAAACACCTTTCTTCTACATCTTCCGAGAGCGAGAGATGATCTACGACCTTTGGGAAGCAGCCACTGGCCAACGCCTAATCAATAACAATTACTTCCGGATTGGTGGTGTAGCTGCCGATCTTCCCTGGGGCTGGCTCGAAAAGTGCAAAGACTTCTGTAACTGGTTTGGCCCCAAGATTGATGAATACGAGCGGTTAATTACTAACAATCCAATCTTCCGGCGCCGTATCGAGGGTCTAGGAATAATCAACCGTAGTGATGCTATCAACTGGAGTCTTTCCGGACCTATGTTGCGCGCTTCTGGAGTACCTTGGGATTTGCGCAAGGTGGATCACTATGAGTGTTATGATGAGCTTGAGTGGGATGTAGCTTGGGAGAAAGAAGGTGACTGTTATGCCCGTTATCGCGTCAGAATTGAAGAGATGCGCCAGTCATTAAAAATTCTGATTCAGGCCTGCGATATGATCCCTAGCGGTCCAACTGAGAATCTTGAAGCCCAGCGACTAATCGAAGGTAAAAAGAGCGAGTTTTCTCGCTTTGACTATCAGTACATTGCTAAAAAGGTGGCGCCAACCTTCAAGATTCCTAAAGGTGAGCTCTACACCCGACTTGAGTCGGGTAAGGGAGAGATAGGAATCTTTATCCAAGGCAATAATGATGTTACCCCCTGGCGCTTTAAGATTCGTGCTGCAGACAGTAACAATCTGCAGATCCTCCCACATATTCTACGCGGCCACAAAGTCGCTGATATCATGGCGATCCTGGGCTCAATAGATGTGATCATGGGTTCTGTAGACCGTTGAGTCCAGCTACTTGGCTAGAATTGCAACGTGTCGTCCACTTCGGCGAAACAGACGGCGCTGGCGTAGTCCATTTTCAAGCTATACTTAACTGGTGCCATCAAGCTTGGGAGGAAAGCCTCTATCAGTTTGGGATTAAAGCGGAGAAAATTTTTCCCACTAATCGAGCTGGATTAAATCAATTAACTATCTCTCTACCAATTGTGCATTGCGAGGCAGACTTTTTACATCCCCTACGTGTTGGCGATAATCTGGTCTTAACGCTGAGACCTAAACGCCTAAGCCTCAGTTGCTTTGAAGTAAGGAGTGAAATCTCCCTAGATAATCAAACTGCGGCTTTAGGAGTAATACGACATCTAGCAATAAGTACCACCAATCGTCAATGCTGCTTATTACCAGACAGTATCAATAGCTGGCTGGATGCCTCATCTTGAGATGACTAGTTAGGTCGTCCTTTTACTAAAATCCTGTGACGAAGCCAGCATCGCCAGAACTCTCTCTGCCATTTGCCAGCAGGTCCAGGCCTTAGCTCAGAACAGTGGTACCAATACAGTGGACGCTCTGCTGGAGGCCAGCTACGGACCATCAGCTGCAAGCTCTCAAGATGTTCACTTTGATGCTTATCAATATCAATACTGTCATGCCAGCGAACAAGGGCTACTGGTCGTTCGCCCCATTCACGCTCTGGAATAGCGAGCACTAACACAGCTGCCAAGGGAAGCGAGGCTGCCTTCGCCTGATCTAATAGGCGTCGCTCCAGCTGTTCTGGGAAGACAGTCTCGCCACCACTGAGAAGTGCACCATCGATGCGACCCTCAACCAAGAGGTGGTAACAGCCATTGACTACTGTCAGCCGTGCAGCATCACTACTATGCCACCACCCGTTAGGGTCCTGCACAGTTTCTAGCTGTCCATTTCGCCAAAGGCCAACTCCAAGCCTATTACAGCGTATCTGCAATGCACCATTTGCAGCTAACTTGAGCTCTACATCTTCTAGAGGGCAGCCACATCCACCTTCCCCAGCTAAGAATGCCTGAGGAGTTTGTGCCGTTGCCATTGCTGCTGTTTCGGTTGCTCCATAACAGGGCGCAAGCCTCAAGCGAGCTTCCCTAGCGCACTGCACCATCCATCTTGGCAGAATTGCTCCACCTACCCAGATCACAGCACAGCGTTGTAACCAGCGTAATCCAATCGGATTTTCTAAAAGCCTTCCTAGCTGTGTTGGCACTAGTGACAGCAACACTGGATCTACTTCCCAGTTTGGGATCAGCGCACAACTACGCTCGAGTTCTAGCGGTTGCTTTAAAAGGCTAGCAGAAAGCCAATGATGAGATGCACCCCAGCAATGACTACGCCACCAAGACATTAGTCCACTGATATGGTGCAGTGGCAACGGGTTAAGAATAAGACAGTCAGCTGGAGCAAGGTCTATTGTTCGCAACCAGGCAGCTGTTGCTGCTGCTGATCTATCAAGGTGACAGCGGGGCTGAAGGCACAGTCCACGACCTCCACTGCTACCACCAGTAGGTAAAATCACACCAGGGCCTGGGGGAAGAATTGACACTGGTGGAGGGACCATAAAGTCACCAATAGTTTGTAACTGAACCCAGGCTCGGGACTGCATCTCTCGAGCTATCCTCGACGCACTAATGTGTGGGCAACTTGGATCACATTGGAGGAGAACTAAATTGGTCATGAGGCATCCCAGACCTGTTGGGGATCTGGACTGAAAAGTGGTGTCTCAGGACACCAGTCTATTGCTAGTCCTGGGGCCGCTGGCGTTGGCCCATGCCACTGCAGCGCTGCCAAATGATGAAGCCAACGGCGGCCAATACCTGTTTCAAAAGCTGTGCTCAGCGCTAGCCGAGGGACCCCAGATATGAGCGATCTCAATAGAGGTCTAGGATCACCGTCCTGTGATGGGCGGCGCACTTGCCAGCCTCTCCAACTTTCCCGGAGTAAAGGATTAGCTACAAGTGATTCATCAAGAGCTACAGGCACATGCCTAGCAAGTTGCTGTAAGCCAGATAGGTCGCTTGGCGGCAATGGTTGTTCTAACCAGTCTAGGCGCGGCTCATCTCGCACCAGATTAAGCCACCTATCTGCTTGCAGTCGGTCCCATCCACCATTAGCGTCTAGTCTCAATCGAGCACTTGTTGGCAGGCGTTTTTGCAGCCAGCCAAATAGTCTCTGTTCTACCTCTTCTGAAGCCGCAGCTACCTTCCATTTGAACACTGTTCCTGGTGTCCAGCTGGTCAGATTGTCTAGGTACCGTTCCAACTCTCTAGGCATAGCTTCTGCTGCTGGCAATAGCTTTGCAGGCGGCGGTGGCTTAAAATAGATAGCTGACCCTATCCTACTAATTTCTCCATCAAGCTCTGCTAGAGCTGCAGCAAGGCCAAAAGCCAGTTCACTACGGCAATAGATAATTGCGTCATTGAGTTCTGCTCGTAGAGGCTGGGTACCAAGCTTGCCTAAAGTTAAGGCACAGGCTGGGAGCTTAGCAGGGTCAAGAGGAGAAACCTCACCCCAACCACATTGACCGGAAGTGTCTTCTAGTCGCAGTAGCCAGCCACGTCGCTCACTAAGTACCCCAGCAGCGGTGTGTAGTGGTTGGCGCAGCTGAAAACAAAAAGGACGGATCTTTAGCTGGACCTGTAGAGTACCTTTCATCAACCAGCTCCAGTAGACACCTTAAGAGCTAAGCCAAGCGCTAAACCTAGACCATTGAAAGTCTGGAAGCGTAGTGCTAGAAATTTACTGCCGCTGACGCGATCAGGTTGGTTGTGGTACCGATGTAGTAAACAGGTCAGAGAAGCTGCTGCCGGCAGCCCTGCTACTCCCAATAGGGCAGTGGGTGGCCAATCGCCACACATCACAGGTATCCATTCCAGAGCTAGTATCGTTACAACAAACCAAGGTACTAATGCAGCTGCTCGAGCAGTGCCAAGACGTGCAACCAAGGATTGCTTACCATGGGCTACATCAGCATCTACCTGGTGAAAATGTGAGCAAAAGAGCACTAAAGTGGTAGCTAAGCCAGGTCCAGCGCCAAGCAGAAGAGCCTTGTCCCAAGGGACTATAACCAGATGTTCTGGATAAGAGAGTGCAAGCAAGGCTGCAGTGGTTGCTAATGGGCCAAAGACAAACCAGCAGAGCGGCTCGCCAAGACCTAGGTAACCTAAACGTAAGGGCGGCCCTTGATAGGCATAGCCAATACCACAGCACAGTAGAACAAGCGAAATCACTGCTGGGCTACTACGTAAAGCGAGAAGCAGCATCAGCAGTAGTCCAACGGCTAGTGCAAGCAGCGCTATCATCTTTACAGTTGCCCGATGCCGCAGTAAAACAACCAACGAATGGGGCTTAACACCAGAGTCGATTCCCGTCTCAGCGTCGAAGAGGTCATTGCTGACATTTTCCCAGAGTAGTAGAAGCGCAGCGGCGAGCAAAAAGCCCAACAATTGAAACAATCGCATGGGTGCTCCATTTCCTAACAGCCAACCAGCTGCCAATAGCGCTGGCATAACTGCGACGGAATAGATTGGCCATTTAATCGCTGCACACCATAGTCTCTGCCGCTCAGCAGCAGAAGCGTAACGGGTTACGACAGCCTGACCCTCCGGCATGGCAGAAAACCCCGAAGACCAAAATAGTTTCCATACATTTGAGCAGTTCCTTACACCATCCTTGCCCAGGATGCCAGCTAACGCTAACTTTAAGGGCATACTAGATAGTGCCCTCCAAGGTTGGTCCTCGGACTGTGCGAGCGGGGGCGTGCTTAGTCTGGCGACGCCAGTCACTGGAGTTGATCCACTGCTCTATCTGCCTCTTCTAGCGCAGGATGAAGATTTCTGCTTTCTCTGGGATAGTGCTCCAGGGCTATGTTTCGCTGCAGCGGGTAGGTGTCAGCATCTGGACCTGAGTGGCCCGCGCCGCTTTGAATTAGTGCGCCGCTTTAGCGATAATATCTTGAATCGCTTGACAGATACCTCCTTAGAAGCTCCTGCTCAAGCACGACCACGCGTGCTACTAGCTTTCAGCTTCTTCGACCAGCGCGCAGAACATCGTCCTGGAACGCAAGATTTAGTAGGTGCACAGGCAATTCTACCGCGCTGGCAACTCAGCAGGCAAGGACGTTGCGGCTGGCTGCGCCTTAATGGCCTTCCTGCAGAGCGCACTGATATCAGATATTTGGCCGAAGAGTTGTGGCTTATGGCTGAACGACTGCAATCAAGTGTTTTGCTTTCCGATACTCTACCCTGTTCTTCTGAAGAAAGTAGCATACTATTCAATCTGCAGTGCTGGCAAGAATGTTACCGTCCAGCCCTGAATCGTGGCATTGAGCTTGTTAATAGTGGTAGTCTAGATAAGTTAGTCTTGGCTGTGCGGCATTCAATTGTTCTCAACTCTAGTTTTAGTCCATTGCCATTGCTTACTCGTCTAAGAAAACAGCAGTCCGGTAGTTGCCGTTTCCTCTGGCAACGCAACCGTGATGATGTGTTTTTTGGGGCATCACCAGAGCGCTTATTAAGTCTGCAGGGTAGATGCTTAAACATCGACGCTCTAGCAGGAACTGCAGCACGAGGCGGACACGAGCAGAGTTTGCTCTTCTCTGACAAGGACCGACGCGAGCATGAAGTGGTCGCAGAGACAATCAGTGCTCTATTGCTCAAGCAGGGGCTTGTGCCTTCACGTCCAAGGTCTCCTAAGTTAGCTCGCCATGGACCTCTTGTTCATCTGTTTACTCCGATCTCTGCATATGTAAATAACCAACATCCACTGACTTTGGCCGAAATCTTACATCCTACTCCTGCTGTAGCTGGTTTTCCATGCCTAGAAGCTATGAGCTGGCTCCGGATACTCGAACCTTTTGAACGTGGTAATTACGCAGCTCCAATCGGCTGGATTGATGCTTGTGGGGATGCTGAATTGCGCGTAGCAATTCGCTGCGGACATAGCTATAAGGGGCAGCTACATTTTACTGCGGGGGCAGGACTGGTACGTGGGTCAGTAGCAGAACGTGAATTGGAAGAAGTAGGCCTAAAGCTAGCAATCCTAGCCAATCAACTAGAAATGAAACATGTAGTTCCAGATGACAGAGGATTCGACACACCTGGCAGTCTTGCAATTACTTGATCGGCAAGAGGAATACCGCTCAGTCGCTCTACCTCTCTGATTCCAGTTGGGCTAGTGACATTAATCTCACTAAGATAGCCATCAATGACATCAATTCCCACAAAGAAAAGTCCTTCTGCTCGTAGCACGGGGGCTAGACAGTCACAAATCTCTAGTTCTCGAGTGGATAGATCAGAATGTTCAGGTTGTCCGCCAACTGCTAAGTTACTGCGGAACTCTCCTGCTGCTGGACGCCGGTTAATAGCTCCAAGTGGCTCACCGTCTACAAGCAGAATTCGCTTATCGCCATCTCTAACAGCTGGCAAGAACTGCTGTGCCATTACAGGTAGACGCTCCTGCTCGGTGACCAGTTCTAGCAGAGCCTCAAGACCAGGAGATCTAGCATCAATGCGTATTACTCCTTGTCCAGCTCGGCCTCCCAAAGGCTTCAGTACTAGGTCAACCTGGTCGCGAGCAAAAGCTGCTAGATCACTAACACGAGATGCTACAAGGGTAGGCACCATTAAATGTTGAAACCGGAGAGCGCCAGCCTTCTCATTCCAAGCTCGCAGAGCAGTAGGACGATTGATAACATTTACTCCTACTCTCTCCGCCAACTCCAAGATATGGGTAGCATAAAGATATGCATCATCGACTGGTGGATCTTTCCGCATCCAGACAATGGTGAACATATTTAGCTTATATTTCTGCCGATGTCCCACATTGATCCACGGCTCAGGCTTTACTGGCGCAGCCAGCACGTGGGTCTGATCACCAAGCACAGAGAGATCTGCCAAGGTACAAATCCAGACTTCAAATCCGGCGCGAGAGGCAGCTTGCATTAGGGCTGCAGAGGAATCCCTCGCTGAATTTATGCACGCGAGCGCATCTAAAATAAAGAGCTGATGCATGTGCTCAGACCACACCAAGCAAACTGTCGAGCGTCCCGTTGTAATCCATGGCATGCAGATCGTCACAACCGCCAACATGAAGATTGTTGATGAAGATCTGAGGAACACTGCGACAGCCATCAGCGCGAGCAGCCATATTGCCCCGAGCTTGCTCATCGCCGTCCAGCATGTACTCGACGTAACTGATACCCTTACGATCGAGCAGAGCCTTAGCCCGGATACAGAAGGGGCAGGCGCTCCAAGTGTAAATCTCGACGTTCACTATGGACTCCAGAACCAACAGAGCGGATCTTATGAAAGAATGGTCTCACTGCTAGTGTCTAGTCAGCGGAACACCTAGAACCTTGTTGGACCTTACCGATTTCAAGCGTGATCTTTCTGAATTGACCGAGCGCCTGGGCAATGCCCAGGACTGTCTTTGACGTTCCTGCACTAAGCGCACGCCAGAAACATCTTGAGCAACTGGCTGCACAGCCGGAATTCTGGGATAACCAGCAGAATGCACAAAAACAGATGCGTCATCTAGATGAGGTAAGAGCACAGCTTGATCAGCTCACTAGCTGGAACCGCACTGTTGAAGATGCTCTAGCAACTCTCGAGCTCTGCGAACTAGAGACGGATAGCGAGATCCTTGGCGAGGCTGGCTCTGGCCTGACATGGTTACGTCAGGAACTCGATCGTTGGGAGATGGAAAGACTGCTGAAAGGCGAATATGATAGGGAAGGTGCTGTTCTTACAGTTAATGCTGGCGCTGGTGGAACAGATGCACAAGATTGGGCGCAGATGCTGCTGCGCATGTATAGCCGCTGGGCCAAAGGGCATGGTATGAAGGTCACAGTCGATGAGCTATCTGAGGGTGAAGAGGCCGGCATTAAGAGTGCAACGATCGAAATCGAAGGACGCTATGCATATGGCTATCTTCGCAATGAGAAAGGCACTCATCGTCTCGTACGAATCTCGCCCTTTAATGCTAACGATAAGCGACAGACTAGTTTTGCTGGGGTAGAGGTTATGCCAAAGCTAGAAAAGGAGGTAGATGTGGAGATCCCAGATAAAGATCTAGAGATCACTACTAGCCGCTCTGGCGGAGCAGGAGGTCAGAATGTTAACAAGGTAGAAACTGCTGTTCGGATCTTACATATCCCAACTAATATTGCAGTTCGCTGTACGCAGGAGCGCTCACAACTTCAGAATCGTGAGAAGGCTATGGCTCTACTAAAGTCAAAGCTGTTGGTCATTGCTCAGGAACAACGAGCTGCAGAGATAGCAGATATCCGTGGTGATACTGTAGAGGCAGCTTGGGGTAACCAAATTCGTAACTATGTCTTTCACCCATATCAGATGGTCAAGGATCTTCGAACTCAGAAGGAAACCAGCGATGTACAAAGTGTAATGAACGGTGAACTCGATCCTTTTATAAAAGCACTTTTGCATCATAGCGCGGACTACTTAGAAGACACAAATAATTGAGTTATGCTGATGAAACTAGAGAGCAAACTAATGAAAACCGAAACCGACAAGCGGGCAGCAGCACCCCCCAGCTTTATCAAGCTAGCGATGCGCAACATGGTGCGTAAGGGTCGTCAAAGTCTATTTCACCTAAGCCTAACTGCTATTGGATTAGCTAGCTTTATCCTGGCTGTGGCTTGGATCGGACGTCCTACATTGCCTCAGTAAACCAAGGTAATGGATATCTTCGAACTGGATCTCTTGCTAGAGGTAGAGGCTTCAGTAGAAGAAACTGACTGCATAGAGATATCTTTCTGGAGAGAGCAGTTGAGCACATGGCTAACTATTCTACACAGCAAAGCATTACTGCCTTACGCAGATAAAATTCAACCTGCTAGTGTTCTTGGTTTAAGCTTGCGGTTCACAGATGATATTACCATCACCCAGCTAAACCAAATCTGGCGACAGCAAGATACATCCACCGACGTGTTATCATTTCCCATAATAAACCAGGGAGGAATCCCATTACCAGCAGGAGAACCTGTAGAACTGGGCGATATTATTGTGTCAATTCCAACAGCTATAAAACAGGCAACTGATCAAGGCCATGATCTGCGACAGGAACTACGCTGGCTCGTTAGTCATGGCCTATTGCATTTACTTGGCTGGGATCATCTTGACGAAGCCAGCTTAGTTAATATGCTGCGGTGCCAAGAATATCTACTAGCAAGAAGCAGCAGTACTCAAACCTGTGGCATTACCTGTGGACTAATTAAAGACTTATCCGACGATGCCTCGTGAAACTGCCAAGCAGGCGTCCAACAGCCCCGATGAGCTTCTAAGCAATGATCAAAAGGTATCTTGGAAGACTGCATCCGATCTATCGGCTAGTTTTCGTTACGCCATCCATGGGCTAGTGTATGGTTTTGTTAGCCAGAGAAATTTTCGTATCCATGTCCTAATTACATTTCTGGTATTTAGTCTCAGTTTCTGGCTACACCTAAGCACAGTATCTTTAGCAATCCTTGCACTAATGGCAACTGTGGTTCTAGCTTTGGAGCTGCTCAATACTGCAATTGAGGCTACAGTAGACTTGACAATTGGGCATCACTTTCATTCCTTAGCTAGGATTGCTAAAGACTGCGCTGCTGCTGCAGTACTGGTCGCAGCAAGCGGTTCAATTGTGATTGCCCTGTTAATTCTTCTGCCTCCACTGCTAATCTGTGTTGGGCCTTAGAACTTGTATGCCCATGCTCCTTATTATTGACAATTACGACAGCTTCACCTTCAATTTAGTGCAGTATCTTGCCGAATTAGCAACAAGTTATCCAGTAGCTAATGACTTACGTATAGAACGCAATGATGCACTAACATTGAACCAGATCCAGGAGCTTCAGCCACAGGCAATCTTGCTTTCACCTGGTCCAGGTAATCCTGACCAGTCAGGGATCTGTCTTGAAGTTTTGACTGAGCTTGGGCCACTCACACCAACCCTGGGTGTTTGCCTCGGTCATCAGGCCTTAGCACAAGCATATGGTGGCAAGATTGTGCGTGCTCCTGAACTAATGCATGGTAAGACCTCATTAATTTACCATAGCAGCCAAGGATTATTCACAAACCTACCACAACCACTTACAGCTACTCGTTATCATAGCCTAATTGCAGATAGAAAGAGCTTGCCTGACTGCCTTGAGATCACAGCCTGGCTGGAAGACGGTACAATTATGGGCTTACGTCATCGGGATTATCCTCACCTCCAAGGTGTACAGTTCCATCCTGAAAGCATCTTAACTCAGTGCGGTCATAAACTCCTGGCAAATTTTTTGCGCCAGGCAGAGATTGCTGAGTAGAATCACTGTTAGGCTTACATTCCTGTGCTACTTTTAGTTATCTCCATTAGCTTTGCATACACTGTGAAAGTTACTGCAGCATACATATGGCCTCTTACAGAGTCCCACCTATGTCTGATGACGTTCCTACATATGACATGTAGATATAAGGTTAAGTGTTCAAATGTTTAATCCTTCAATCGCTGTGAATACAGACCAAAAGCGCTGCATCTGGTGAATGGTTCCGAGACTGACACGAATTGCACCTTCGATTTGAGGCTTACCATCCATCAAGCGCACAAGAATTCCATATTTTCGGAGTTGATATTCGACCTCAGCAACTGGGCGCTGTGGCCAAATTAAGAGGTAGTTACCACCATCAGCGTGGTAGTTCACTCTGGCTGTGTAAAGACGCTTCAATATCCAGGCTCTAGACTCCAAGACTTGCTCTACATAGTGGTCCACATAAGCCTGGTCTGAAAGAGCTGCTAGAGCTGCAGTAACAGCAAAACTATTAATATCGTATGGACCGGTAACCCGGCTGACACGATCAACTACCGTGGATGATCCAATACCAAAACCTAATCGTAGTCCTGCCAAGCCTGCAGTCTTAGCTAGAGAGCGCAACACTATCAGATTAGGAAATGACTCAGGGTCCAAATACGGCAGGACACTATCGCCAGCGAAGGCTTCATAAAGCTCATCAACAATGATGAGTGTCTGGGGCGCAGCTGTGCAGAGCTTGAATACTTGCTTAGGTGCCAGTCGGGTTCCTGTAGGATTATTAGGATTGCAAATTATCAGAATTTTTGGGCTGTTAGACAAGTTAGAGTAGATAGCCTCGAGAGGAAAGCGAAAGTCAGGAAGCTTGTGAGGAACTGAAGTTATTGTCATGCCCTGCATACGGGCACAGGAGGCATAGTAGCCAAAGGTGGGACTTGTAGTGAGCAACATATCGCCTTTAGAACCGTAGGCATGGAGCGCAGCATGAATACCTGCATCAACGCCGTTGAATAAGCCTACCTGCTCTGGACGTAGCAAGACTCTAAGCCCTTTCAATTCTAAATTTGCAATTATTGCCTGGCGCAAACCATTGTATTCTGGGTATATTGCGATTTGCTCAGCAGTGATTTCCTGCAACGCTTTTACCACATGCGGGCTTGGGCCAACTGTGTTCTCATTGAAATCGAGCCGCAGCATATTGCGGCGTCCTTCTAATGGAGCATTATAAGGCTTTAGGCATTCGACCTCTGGTCTCGCCATAAGCGCATCATCTTGAGCCAGCGACTTTCTAGTGCGACTCACATGCGCTCCAGAGTTGAGATGCCCAGCAAATCAAGACCTAATTTGAGAGTATCAGCAGTGAGCTGACAGAGTGCGAGCCTTGAGGCTCGCACTCTGTCAGCTGCTCTTAACACAGACACTTGATCATAGAAGCGGCTGAAGACCTGGCTTAGTTCAAAGAGATAATTACAAAGCCGGTTGGGCAACAGCTCCTCACTAACCTCAGCAATGACAGCATCAAATTTGAGCAGCTGCCGTACAAGGTCCCACTCTTGTGGCTCACTAAAGTGCAGGTCACTATTAGAAGCCTTAAAGGTACCTCCCTTGCGAACAATGCCAGCGATGCGCACTACTGCATAAAGAAGGTACGGTGCGGTATTACCTTGCAAAGCTAGCATGCGATCAAAACTAAACTGATAGTTAGTAGTTCTATTTTGGCTGAGGTCGGCATACTTAACCGCTGCTAAACCTACAGCATTAGCAACGCGCTGGATAAAACTCTCCTCCTCTATACGACCTTCCTCTTGCAAGCGGTGACGCAGATCTAACTCAGCTCGCCTAACTGCCTCATCAAGTAGATCCCGCAATCGCACTGTGTCACCAGACCGGGTCTTCAACTTCTTGCCGTCTTCTCCCTGGACCAGCCCGAAAGGGACATGCTCGAGACAACAATCTTCAGGTACCCATCCTGCTCGCTGCGCAACCTGAAAGACACCAGTGAAATGGTTGGCTTGGCCTGCATCAGTCACATAGATCACTCGTTGAGCGCCATCCCCATTGGGAGTCTTACTAAAGCGGTAGCGGATTGCGGCTAAATCGGTGGTAGCATAATTGAAGCCACCATCACTTTTCTGTACAATTACTGGCAATGGTTTACCAGCTCTGCTGTTAATACCCTTGAGGAAAACACAGCGGGCTCCATTATCAGTCACGAGTAGGCCTACAGCATTGAGGTCTTTGACAACAGATTCTAGATAAGAGTTGTAGAATGACTCACCACGCTCATGTAGTCGGACACCAAGATAGTCATAAATTTTGTTAAACTCGCGTCGAGATTGTTCACAAAGTAGGCTCCAGGCTTTTAGAGATAATGGATCGCCTTTTTGTAGCTTAACTACTTCCCTGCGTGATATATCTCGAAATTCCTCATCTTCTTCAAAGCGCTGTCTGACTTGACGGTAGAAAGCTACAAGGTCACCAAGATCAACTATGTCAGGGGTAGTTAATGCTGCAGGCACTACCTGTTTAAGATGAGTGATTAGCATACCAAATTGAGTGCCCCAGTCACCTACATGGTTCAGTCGCAACACGTGATGTCCAGAGAATTCTAGTAGGCGCGCTAATGAGTCACCAATGATGGTTGAGCGCAGATGTCCAACATGCATCTCTTTAGCAATATTGGGGCTAGAAAAATCCACAATTACCGACGCAGGATTTTCCACTGCCAACACTCCCAACCGTTTATCTCCTAACCGTGCAGCAATTTCAATAACCAGGCGCTCTGGTCGGACAGTAATGTTGATGAAGCCAGGGCCAGCAATTTGTGGCTCCATACAAAGTTCGGTGAAGACTGGATCTTCACTAAGACAGCTGACAATAGCTGATGCAATTTGTCGTGGTGTCCTCCCTAAGGATCTGGCAAGGGATAGGGCACAGTTGCTCTGAAAATCGCCGAACTCTGTTTTGCTAGTGGGAATTAACTGAGAGCCGGTTATAACACCATTGCTCGAGGCGACTGTATTCGCTTCCGGGAAGGCATGCTTGAGTGCAGCTTTTAGCTGGGTCTCCAGGATGCGTGACAGACTGAGCATAGTACCAAAATTGCAAGACCTGAACTTGGTCGATTATCTCTCTTTGAAGTGTCTTCTACCCTGCCAGCCCAGTGATATCTATCTTGGGCTTTGCACGCAGTCTAAATGCTCAATGCATTACCCCCCCCCACTAGTACATGCTGTGTACTGGCCAAGCTTCTCAAAGCGCATACTCAAATCCAGCCAGGAACTGCGGCTGGTTGGTGCACTTGAGGAAATTAGATCCACTCCAGTGTTACTGTAGGCTTTGAGTTGTACTATATCTACTCCTGAGGCCTCAAGTGCTATAGGCCCCTCACGTCGCTTGCTAGCCAGTCGACGCAAGACTGGCACTAAAACCCTAAGTTGGCTAGGGCTAAACCCATCAAGTAGAAGCCCATCGGCTCCTGCCAATACTGCCGCCCTAGCCTCACTATCGGTCTCAGCCTCGACTATCAGATGCACTGACCAGGGAGCCTCATGGCGTACTGCTGTCACTGCTGCCGAAATACCACCAGCCCAAGCCAAGTGATTTTCCTTGAGCATTGCTGTATCATCAAGTCCCATGCGGTGATTGCCACCACCGCCACAGCGGACGGCATATTTCTCAAGGGTTCGTAGCCCGGGAGTAGTCTTACGAGTATCTACCAATTGCACGCCGGTTCCACTTAGCTGTTGTACCAGCGCTGACGTGGTTGTAGCTATTCCTGACAACCGCATGGCGAGATTTAGGGCGGTGCGCTCACCGGCTGCTAGAGCTGCTGCTTCACCAAAGAGTGTCAGCAAACGCTGGCCCGCTACTATAGAGGAGCCGTCAGCTACTTCATATTTTACATCGACTGCAGGATCCAGCAACTGAAATAGGGGTTTAACTAGCACGCCACCACAAAAAATACCGGTAGCGCCAGCAATCCAGTGCGCTTGCCCACACCTATTTCGGAGAGCTGGAGCAGTCAGGTCACCACGACCAAGGTCCTCGTGCAGCCAGAGTTCAAGTTGCTGCAGTAGCTGTGGAGTCAGAGTAAAGTGATTTTCGATCATATTGGTTCTTGGAGTGGGGATATGCAGCTATAGTCCTCTGCCCAAAGCCTTGCAAAAGAGGTTTAGGTGCTGTAGCACACTACATTGCACAGGTTTACTTGCCGATGCAGAAGTGGGAAAAGATACGTTCAAGTACCGACTCGGTGAGTTCTTGCCCTGTAATTTCCCCAAGGCTGTGTATTGCCTGTCTCAGATCTATACTCCAAAAATCCCAAGGCAACTGCTCGGTTGCTGTTACTTCACTTCTCTGCAGGGCCTGAATAGCTGTGGTTGCTAGGTCTTGCTGTCGATCGTTCAACGCTAATAAAAGAGATTGATCATGAAGTGCGCCGCAACGTTGTAAGATTGCATGCACAAGCTCATTTTCTCCCGCGCCAGTAACTGCACTTAGAGAAACATCAAACTGTATGTTTGTGCTAGTGGCAGTACCTACCAAGTCAACCTTATTACCAACAATCAACACAGGGATTTCCCCAGGAATGTTTTGGAGTAGTCTGGTATCTTCCGCTGTCCAGCCTTGTTGAAGATCGACTACTAAAACTACGAGATCAGCACTATCAATAGCTGCTAGGCTCCGCGCAATACCTAGGCGCTCAACTGCATTATCAGTGTGATGGATGCCGGCAGTGTCTAGGAGCACGACGGGGACTCCATCAAGTACAATTTCGCTTTCAAGTAGGTCACGTGTTGTCCCAGGCAGATCAGTGACAATTGCTCGCTCCCGTCTACTGAGGCGGTTAAGCAGCGAGCTCTTTCCTACATTTGGACGTCCAATAAGGGCAATACGCAGTCCTTGCCGTACTGATCTACCGCGATTAGCATCAGCAACCAACTCTTCAAGATCAACACGTACAGAACACAATTCTCGCAGCACAGCTTTACTGTTTAGCGGCGGCAGATTCTCCTCAAAATCAATCCTTGCTTCTAGTTGGCTTAGCTGCTCCAGAAGCCGGTCACGCAAAACATTGACACGTGCCTGTATACCGCCATCCATAACTGCAAGAGCCATGCGGGCTGCACGTCGACTACGAGCAGCTACCAGATCACTTATGGCCTCAGCTTGAGTTAGGCTTAGCCTGCCATTAAGTACTGCTCGCTGGCTAAACTCGCCAGGCAGTGCTCGTCGAACTCCAGGCTGATTGAGTACCCGCTCCAATACTGCCTGTACTGCTATGATGCCACCGTGGCAGTGTATCTCTACAACATCCTCACCTGTAAAGCTTCGCGGGGCTCGCATTAGCAATAAAAGCACTTCATCGAGGCGCTCAGATCCTTTAGCTGCCAAAACATGCCCGTAGAGGACACGGTGACTGTCCCAGCTTTGGCTTCCAGGAACTCGCACTACGGCTCGTCCTGTGGCCTCAGCTTTTGGGCCAGAGATACGCACTATAGCGATGCTTCCCTGTCCAGGAGCAACAGCGGTAGCTACTGCTGCGATAGTTGCTTCAGCTGTAAGCTGTCCGCTCATCACTCTTCCTCCACTCTCAGGTCCCATGCACCTTGCTTTCCTACGATTGCCCTGATCTACTCGTGTTGGAGTCTGGAGCAGTTATGTACCCATTGCGAAAGGCTATTAGTCACCGGGTACACAATTACCTCTGGCAACAAGGTGGAACTGCAGGACAGCGTGCTCGTGGTTTAGGTGCAGGAGTTTTCTGCGGCTGTTTTCCTCTCTTTGGGTTCCAGATCATTTTCAGCATTGTTGTAGCCAATCTTCTACGTGGAAATCGTCTGCTGGCCGCAGCAGGAACGCTTGTTAGCAACCCGTTTACTTATATTCCATTGTACTGGTTTAACTATAGAGTTGGAGAAGCACTGACTGGCAGTAAATCATTGCCAGACTTGGATACAATTAGCATAGATAAGTTCTGGAGAATAGGCTGGATCTTTAGCAGCAGGCTATTCCTAGGGTCTAGTGTAGTAGCAGTTACCGCCTCGATCAGTCTTGGATTAGTAGCCTATGTGCTATTCCGACGTAATAGTGCTGCAGTGGTTCGCCCACACTAACTTATCATGACTTCCGTCAACCAGTTCTTAAGAGGCCTCCAGTCATCATATTCATCGATTGCTTGCCAGAGATCCTCAATTAAAGATCTGTTAGGTACATGTGGAAGGTTCCAGCGCTGTAGGCGATTTGCAACTGCCTTCCTGGAATTATCTGAGGGTGAAAGCTGGCGTAATTGGTATAACCAAGTATCACGCCAGTAGAGCCAAGATTCTCGCGTAGGCTCTGGAACTTTGCTCAGAAAAGGCAATAGAGATTCGAACTTGTCAGGGATACCGTCCGCAGATACATGTTTGGCAAGTCCAGAGAAAAATCGTCCGTAGTCCACTGGCCACTTTGCGAGCAAGTTAAGTGTGGCAGCTATCAGCTCCTTGCCCTCAGTAGCAAAATCTGATGTCAGGCCCAATCGACGGAGAAAACAAATTCTATGATGCTGCTCGTAGATGTTAGTGAACTGTTCTAGATGCTCCTCCATCAACTCTTTCGGTAGCAACATTGTCAATGGTTCTTGGAGCAGCCGCAGATTGTGCCGACAAATTGTTGGCTGTTGTCCATAAGCATAGAGACCGGTTTGGTCAAAGTGTGTGGCAGTAAATTTGGGATCCCAGCGATTGAGAAATGCGTAGGGACCATAATCAAGGCCCTCACCTGCCAAAGACATATTGTCGGTGTTAAGCACACCGTGGGTGAATCCTGCTACCATCCATTCTGCAGCAAGCTTTGCCACTCGATTAACTAGCTCAGCATAAAATGCCACTAAATGTCGCTCGAGAGCTGCTTTACTAGAACAGTCTGCCGGATACACAGCTGCGACTTCAGGGTAGTAGAGCGCAATCACAAAAAGTAGAAGTCTTTCCAAGCCCTGTGAATCATTTTGGTAGAGGAGGCGTTCACAAGTGCCAAAGCGGAGGTGGGTACGTGCAATACGAACCATTACTGAGCCACGGGCAGGAGAAGATTCATCTCCTCGCCAGAGCTCTTCGCCAGTCTCGACCAGCGAGAGTGTTCGACTTGTAGTAACGCCGAGGCGGTGAAGTGCCTCGCTAGCAATTATCTCGCGCACTCCTCCCTTAAGGGTTAGACGGCCATCACCACCACGGCTCCAAGGAGTAGTACCAGAGCCCTTGGTGCTTAGGTCTTGCAGGTTGCCCCTAGTATCAGCTAGCTGGCCATAGAGAAAGCCACGACCATCGCCAAGAGATGGGTTATAGGTACCAAGCTGGTAACCATGATAGCGCAGAGCTAGCAGTGGTGCCCGTCCTTCGAATCTGCCAAATGCGGCTTCTATCTCGCTATCAGTGACAGCATAACAGTTAAGGCCAAGCTGCTCTAAAACGAAGTTATTGCGAAACCGCAGTTGTGAACAAGGGAATATTGCAGGCTCAACAATATCCCAGAATTTTTCTCCTAGCTCTTCGATGAATGGCTGAAAAGCTAGTGAAGAAATGTGGCACATTGAGTGGTACCAGTTTTGTCTTTAGGCATAAGTGTATGCAGCGAATCACACATCATCAAAAAAGTAGTCCTACAACATAGAGAAGTCTAGGCAAACCCTCTACTAGCTGTGAGAGTAATGTCTAACAGTGCTCCTGCTAAGGCTTACCACGTTCGTCATGCTTCTAAGGTACTGTAGTCGGCCAAATTAGCCTTGTCTGAACCTTTCTGTCTATTATAGAACGATTTTTAATTGCTAGCTAATACCGGCACGAGCGATATCAAGGACATCAGCCATTGCACGAATCTGGCACATTGTGCGTGTGAGCTGTGCAACGCTCTCAAGTTCAACATGCAAATCGATCTTTGCAGGGCTGTTGAATGCTGTACGTACGCGCGCATCGCTTACATTGATGCGTCCATCTGAAAGGCGCACGAGAATATCTTTAAGAATGCCTACCCGGTCTATCACCTCAATACGCAGACGTGCAGGAAACTTATCTTTGGTTAGCGTAATGTCAGGATTCCAGTCTACAGGTAGCCGATATTCGTTGGGGATATCTACTATACTACCGCAGTCATATCGGTGAATAGTGATATCGTATTTCTCTAGGTTGATAACACCAATAATCACATCACCAGGAAGTGGGCAACAGCAACTGCCAAGCTGATAGTCAAGACCCTCAACACCAATAATTTGTGGCGCAGTGTCTATTGAGTACTTGCGCGATAGTATAGCCTCTTTCCTTTTCACTGCTAGTTTCTGCACCACATAGTTAGTAGTCTCACTTTGCTGATCCGAACCATGTTTATGGCTCAAAGCTTGAAGGTATATACGCTCTCTTAGGCGGTTGAGTATTTGCTGGAGGGTCACTGCGCCGAAGCCGAGTGCAGCAAAAAGATCATCAACATTGTCAAGACTACATCTTTCTGCCACGTGTATCATTACCTCACTTGTAAGCAAAGATTGCAATCCACTGCGTCCTAGCTCACGCTCGAGGAGTTCTCGACCACGCCTTATCTTCTCATGGCGATGGCTGCACTTGTACCACTGTCGAATACGGTTACGTGCAGTGGGCGTGGCAACAAAGTTTAGCCAATCAAGATTAGGGTGAGCTGTCTTGCTAGTAAGTATTCGGACAAAATCGCCATTTCGGAGAGTCATTCTTAGAGGACAAAGCCTGTCATTAATACGCACGCCATAACAGTGGTTGCCTACTTCAGAGTGAATCCGGTAGGCAAAGTCTACAGCTGTAGATCCCTTTCGTAGACCAACTACATCTCCCCTGGGAGTAAATACAAAAACCTCTTCATCAAATAAGTCTTCTTTGACTGAAGCTAGATAGTCGCTATGATCATCACTACCTCCTTCTTGTTGCCACTCTACAAGCTGCCGTAGCCAGTTGAAGCGTTCAGCTTTACCGCTTGCTGGTGAACCACCCTCCTTATATTTCCAGTGTGCAGCAATGCCGAACTCTGCCATGCGATGCATCTCAGCAGTCCGAATCTGGACTTCAATAGGGCGGTGGCGACCAATAACTGCAGTGTGTAGTGATTGGTAGCCATTTGGCTTTGGTAAGCCTATATAGTCCTTAAAGCGTCCGGGTATTGGCCGAAAAGTATCATGTACTACTGCTAGAGCCCGATAGCAGCTCTCAACTGATGGTGTGATGATTCTTAGAGCAGCCACATCGTAAATCTCACGGAAGGCTTTTTGCTGACGTTGCATCTTGCTCCAGATTCCGTAGAGGTGTTTTGGGCGCCCACTAACCTCGCACTGGTCAAGATTTGCTATGGCTAAACGTTCTTTCAAAATCTGCACAGTTTTCGTAAGTCGTTTTTCCCGCTCACTACGTTTACTAGCAACTTGCTGCTGAATCTCACGAAAAGCATCTGGCTCGAGCATCTTGAAAGCAAGATCCTCAAGTTCCCACTTAAAGCGACCAATGCCAAGTCGGTTTGCTAGAGGTGCATAAATCTCTCGAGTTTCACGAGCAATGCGCTGCCGCTTATCAGATTGCAAGGAACCGAGTGTACGCATGTTATGCAGCCGGTCCGCTAACTTCACAAGAACAACCCGTATATCACTTGCCATAGCTAAGAACATCCGTCTCAGATTGTCCGCTTGGGCTTCAATACGGTTAGTGAAGTGAATTCCTCCAAGTTTAGTGACTCCTTCTACGAGAGTACGTACCTCTGCTCCAAAAACATCCCCAAGTTGGATAGGAGTTATGTCTGTATCCTCAATCACATCGTGCAAGAAGCCAGCAGCTACAACACGAGGACTGGCACCAATGTCACGCAGCAGGCCAGCAACAGCAACTGGATGAACTATGTAAGGATCGCCACTTACACGGTACTGGCCTTCGTGTAACCTGAAAGCAATCTCGAAGGCGGTTGCTATAAGCATTTCAGTATCAGCAGGTTCTTGACCCCGAGTTTCTCGAGAAGCTGATTTGACTATTTGCCTTAGCCAGTCCGGAAGCTCAATCCCATAGTCATTAGTCGACCGGAGAGTACATGGGTCAGAGTCAATTTGCTGTAGAGCGGAGTACACTCTGTTAAATCCTTTAAATTTCTAGATAATTAGGGCCAGGACTCCATTCAGCGCAGAGTTAGTGTGTGTCATCTGGTTAGGTGAGTCTATGTGCAAGACCATTGTACGTGAACAATATTTCATGATGGGTAATCGCTCGACACACTCTAGGATTATGCCTGAGGTTTAGAGATTTTTGCTGTCTGTGCTCTCTAGCGATTAAGAGATGAATACCGGACAGCTCAAATCTTAGAGCTGAATCTAGGAATCTGGCACTTGGTTGTTGCATAGGTTGCTGCGACAGTACAGCCACTGCACGGTCTTGTAGTACTCCTCACTAGACAACTGCTGCAGAAATTGTTGCCTAGAGACCGCAGTTAGCTTACGCTCTTGGTCACTAAGGTGGGGTAAGTTTGTATGGCAAGGAAGGCTTTCCTAACATGCTTAAGACCCAATTATGATTATGCGGTCAACTTTGAATGTTAAGAGTTACTGCCTGCTCGATATGTTGGGAGACTACAATCCTATCAAGGTATAACCGATGCAGCGGCAATTTACCGAGTGTACAAAAGTTTAGAGACAGAGCAACATGTTTCTAAGAGGCTTGTGCAGAATTTTACACTCACAGTCTTCAGGTTAAGATTTAAGGACAGCAGTTTTACTGCACCCATTAAGTATTGCAACTACTAGGTTATAGCACTTAGCGCTAGTTGTTATAGAATTAATTATCTAGTTTAGAGAGTCTGTAACAATACTAGATCTAGTGCACAAAGTTAGTGTTTAAGACTAAATAAATGGTAGTGGTTCTAGAATTTAGAGAACTAGTTACTAGGCTAGTAAAGGTACCGATTGTTTCAGCTACTAAGGTGTAGATAGGATCCTCATCTAGATCTTTGCGCTGTCTTTAAAAATCTTGCCATTTGATCTGGTAGTGGTGCTCTAAACACCATACGCTGCCCTATGATTGGGTGGTTTAGGCTTAGTTGCACAGCATGAAGCATCTGGCCAGACAGCTTAATAGGCAATTTATAACAGCGGCTGTACATAGGATCGCCAACTACTGGATGATTTATGTGAGCACAGTGCACTCGAATCTGGTGAGTCCGCCCAGTATCGAGCTTGAAATGTAGGAGCGAGTAATTGCCAAGCCGCTCAACTAGTTGCCAGTAGGTGCACGCATAACGGCCATGCCCTCTGTCTACAACAGCATATTTCTTGCGGTCGACAGGGTGGCGCCCGATGTCTGTTACAATTTCACCGCTATTCCCCTGCGGAACTCCATGAACTACTGCAAGGTACTCGCGAGCAGCTATCCGTGCCTGAATTTGCCGCTGCAGTTGCACTAATGCTTGCTGACTCTTGGCAACCACTATGCAACCGGTGGTATCCTTGTCTAAACGATGCACGATGCCAGGCCGGCGTTCACCACTGATACCTGGTAAGTCAGAGCAGTGATGCAATAGGCCGTTGACTAGTGTGCCGTTTTTATTGCCAGGAGCTGGATGCACAGCAATTCCTGCCGGTTTGTTGATAACAATTAGATGTGTGTCTTCAAAAATCACATCAAGATCCATTGGCTCGGACTTCAGGTGCGGGACTGGTTCTGGTGGTGGCATCCAAAATTGCACCTTATCCCCCTGACGTAACGGAGTCTTGGCACGACTAGTGACACCGTTAACCTGAACATAGCCAGCACTAATAAGTTTCTGAATCCGTGCTCGGCTTTGCTCCTGTCGTTGACTAGTCAGCCAACGATCTAGACGCATTGGCAGTGGCTTTGGGTATCGCAGTATTACTAACTCACCCTCGCCCTGGCCAAATGACATGCTTGACTTTGTGGTGTTATATGATTATGTAGCCTTATTTGGGTGGCAGTTCCAAAGCTATAGGGCCTAGAGCAAGGCAACGAAAATCATTTAGCAGTTTCTGTGCCATCCGTCTTATGTTGGACGTTGTATGTCGCTCTGCTGCTGCTGTCAACCAGGGCTTCGGATCGATGACTCCGTTAACTAACGCTACACCATAGCGAGCCTCTATCAGGTTGGTGTCAACACCAGCATTATTATCTTGGTTAAGTTGCTGTAACAGCACTAGCAGTGCCTGTGCTACCAGCTCATCGTCATAAGCTCCTTGGCCTATATCGTCACAAAGGGCAAGATACAGCGCAGCTTGTTGATCGTTGAGCCGTGGTGGTAGAACTCCTGGTGCATCTAGCAGATCTAGCTCCTGGCCAATTCTTACCCAGTGCAGTGCGCGCGTGACACCAGCACGTCTTGAGCTAGCAACCACCCGCTGCCGTACTAGGCGATTAATTAAGGCTGATTTGCCTACGTTGGGAAATCCAAGAGTTAATGCACGTACTGGTCGTGGTAGCATGCCACGGCGACGACGACGTTCGTTAACGTGGTTGCCAGTACGAATTGCCGCTTGCTGTATTTGCTTGACCCCTACTCCAGCGCGGGCATTGCACCAGCGTGGATTCTCGCCATGGTTACGGAACCAACAATCCCAAGCTTGACGAGCACTAGCAGTAATCATGTCAAGACGGTTGATTACAAGCAAGTGCTGCTTGTCACAAATCCAACGCTGTAGATGGGGATGCCCAGTTGCTAGAGGAATGCGAGCATCTCGTACCTCAATTACTAGATCAACCTTGTCAATGTGATGGCTTAGCTGCTGCTTTGCCCTAGCAATATGACCAGGATACCAATGAATAGCCTGCATGTTTACGGAACCACAAGCACAGGACATGGAGCAAGCTGAATTACCCGTGCTGCTGTGCTGCTACTTTCTACCTCCAGGGACATGCTGCGAGTCCCCATAACGATGACATCGACATCTAGTTCATCAGCTACGTCACAGATCACGAATGCTGGGTTGCCTTCACGCTCCACAATTTCGCAGGGTACACCTGCCTCTACTACCTGTCCACGAGTCTGCTCTAGTAGTGCAGATATTTTGTCGTGACTACGCATATCTGGATGTTCTGGCTGAACTACTGACAACACAATCATTCGTCCACCGTGGCTGCGGGCGAGCTCAACAGCTTTGCCAGCAGTCTCGAGAGCTTGGCGGCTTTGGTCTAACGGTAAAAGGACAGCCTCGAACATTTCCAGATCCTCCACTGCAACTGCTGCGTCTGTACTAGCGCCAGCTTCGTAGTAAGCCAGGTTAATCTCACACGCGTTTCCCCAATACTGTACGAGACAACTCCAAACTCCAATGGCGAAACTTTCTCTAGCCAGTCTCGGTCCTGCCAACCTCAGTGGTAAACGCGTCTTCGTGCGGGTAGATTTTAATGTGCCTCTCAACCATGCTGGCGCAATTACCGACGACACACGCATTCGTGCTGCATTACCTACCATTAACGACTTGATTAGCAAAGGGGCTAAGGTAATATTGGCTGCCCATTTCGGCCGCCCCAAAGGTCAGGTAAGAGATGAGATGCGTCTTACACCTGTAGCCATCCGTCTGAGCGAGCTGTTAAGCAAGCCTGTTGTCAAGGCTGATAGCTGTATTGGCGAGGATGCAGAGGCCAAGGTAAGAGCTATGAGTAATGGAGATATTGTTCTTTTAGAAAACGTGCGTTTCTTTGCTGAAGAGGAAGAAAACGCAGCTGATTTCGCCAAGAAGCTTGCCAACCTTGCCGAGGTCTATGTTAACGATGCCTTCGGCACTGCTCACCGTGCCCACGCCTCTACTGAAGGTGTCGCGAGGCTTCTCAAGCCAAGTGTTGCTGGTTACTTGATGGAAAAAGAACTTCAGTACCTGCAAAGCGCTATCGACAAGCCCAAACGGCCTCTTGCTGCTATTGTTGGTGGCTCTAAGGTAAGCAGCAAGATCAGTGTTCTAGAAGCCTTGATAGATAAATGCGATAAAGTGCTGATTGGTGGCGGCATGATTTTCACATTTTATAAGGCCCGTGGTCTATCAGTAGGTAAAAGCCTCACTGAGGAAGATAAGTTAGAGCTAGCTAGAAAATTGGAAGCCAAAGCTGAGGCTAAAGGCGTACAGCTGCTGCTGCCAACTGATGTTGTGCTGGCTGATGACTTTACAGCTAATGCTAACAGTCAGGTTGCTAACATAAATGCTATTCCCAACGGCTGGATGGGTCTAGACATTGGTCCTAACTCTATCAAGCTGTTCCAGCAGACCCTGGCAGATTGTCAAACGGTGATCTGGAATGGTCCAATGGGCGTGTTCGAATTTGAGAAGTTTGCTGCTGGCACTAACGCCATTGCTACTACTCTAGCTGAACTGAGTGCTAAGGGGGCAACGACCATCATTGGTGGAGGTGACTCCGTTGCTGCTGTCGAGAAAGCCGGTCTAGGCTCGAAGATGTCTCATATCTCTACTGGTGGTGGTGCCAGCCTAGAGCTGCTAGAGGGTAAAGTATTACCTGGCGTAGCAGCTCTTGATGAGGCTACCTGACACTGTTGGCACTTACAAAATTAGGTCAGCTAATGCAAAGCTCGTTAACTTGGAGTCATGGTCCGGTACAGCAAATTGACATTGCCAGCAATTTGCATCTTATCTAAGCACTTAGCAAGCGCTACAGGGCGGGCTCAATTTAAAGACTAAAGAGTTCGGCCAAGGCATCAGGATCTAGAGGTAAGCTCCTAAAAGCTAGAAATCATAAGTCTTCATCTATACACAGAGTATGATTTTAGTCCTTAAAGTAAGGTATCTCTAACTGCAAGGATAGCCATTAAAGTGATTGCAAAACCGCAGCATTTAGGAGTCTCTGCCTTCACATAGTTCTTTATCTCCCAGTTCTTTTTTAGATAAAGCTATTCACACCATTTTTATAAAAAAACTATGGGTAAATTTCTGGTAGCCGAGCACAATTTGTGGTTGTCTTAATTCTTCAGTAACAGGCAAAGTCTCGGCATCAAAGCATGGCCTACAGTACCTGAAAAAGACTGCTATATGAGGTAAGATTTATTTTCTATTAATACCCTGGCACAACCGTAGTTTAAAGTTGCTGGAACTGTTAATTGTTTTGTACGAGACATATAAACAGCTGATTTAAGAAGTGATCTAGTCTTGTGACGTCACTACACGGACTCGCTTAGTTACTGCGAGCACACCTTGTGGGTGAACAAGCAGCGCGGCCCAAAATTGTACGCCTGGTCGTAGAGGAGCCTGAACACTCTTAAAGAGACCGCCACTGCTAAGTGGTTCAAGTGGAATATCAGGACTCTGTTGTTTTAAGACTTGATCTGGAGTTACCTCAATTAAACCACCAGCAACCATTGCGTTACCAAGGGGTTCATCAAATATTATATCTACACCATAGCGACTACCCATTAGCACTGTGTCAGGAATGAGAAGTGTTACTAACAATGGATCTAAACTGCTGTGCAGAATGGATTGCTCACTAATTATCTCTTGGATAGCGATGCGGCCTTCCTTGACTCTTAATGCTAGACGCTGCTGAGCTTCTAAGGTAAAGTTAAAGCCACTTTTACTCTGTTGCCCACGGACGTTAATATCTACTACGAGAAGACCATTATAGAGTTCCTGGCTAGATCGAACATTCCAGCTTACTTCTGGAAAGCGGCTGGTTAGCAACCGCATACGGCTAAAAGCTACTTTACTGCCCTGAACACCTAAAAGAGCTTTTAAAGCACTAGGAGTTTTGGCATTGAGGGCAAACTCAAGTCGCTTTGCGACTGAATGTCTATTACCTGCGATAGACTTACCTGGTGCAGACAGGAGTGGCGAGACAAGCAAGAGTGTCAGCAGCGCAGTGTACCGCAGTCGATGCACGGAGAGGTCTCCTCACCGAATCGCACTAGATTAGGATCTCTCTACAGCACACCTAAAATAATGCCACGGCTTCTGATTGCTGCTGGTGGCACTGGCGGACATCTATTTCCTGCTTTGGCCCTTGCCGATTCTCTCCCAAATAACTGGGAGATTTACTGGCTGGGAACTCATAATAGCCTTGAGATTGAGCTAGTGCCAAAACGGTTTCAGTTAATCACTGTGTCAGCTGAGGGATTGCAAGGGAGCATACTGCGTAGAGTACGTAACTTGTTATGGCTGTTGCTGGCAACACTCAAACTACGCAGGTTTATACTACGTGAGCAGATTGATGCAGTGTTTACTACCGGTGGCTATGTTGCCGCTCCAGCTATTCTTGCAGCACGCTGGACTGGACTACCAGCAGTATTACATGAATCAAATGCTGTTCCTGGCCGGGTAACCCGCCTACTAGGTAGCTGGTGTCGCATAGTAGCTCTTGGTTTAGCAGTTACTGCTAATCATCTAAACCGATGCACTACAGCAGTAACAGGAACACCTGTGCGCGCAACTTTCCTAAGGCCTCAGTCACTACCAGCTTGGGTACCACAGGCTGATGGACCACTTTTAGTAGTAATTGGTGGCAGTCAAGGTGCTGTAGGTTTAAATCGGATGGTACGCAATGTACTGCCAGCTCTCCTAAAAGCCGGCTGCCGTGTGGTTCATCTAACAGGTTGCCATGATCCAGATATAGGTCAGATGCAACACCCGGCTTTCGTAGAGCGGCTATTTAGTAGTGAGATTCCAGGACTGCTGCAGCATGCTGACCTTGCAATAAGTCGTGCCGGGGCTGGTAGCCTCAGCGAGCTTGCAGCCTGCTGCACTCCGGCAATCTTGGTTCCCTTTCCTTATGCCGTTGATCAACACCAGACAGCTAATGCTGCTTGTGCTGCAGCTCTCGGCGCTGCTGTGGTCATCCACGAGCATGCTCCAGATCATCCGGCTTTGGGTCGTGCGCTATGGCATCTCTTAGCTGGCCACCTACAGCCTAGGAGCTCAAGCGTCGATCTCTTAGTAGGGATGCGAGCTGGTATGAAACAACTAGGAGCCCGTGACGCTAATCAGCTTTTAGCCAAGCTGATGATACGTCTATATAGCAAGTGATGCTTCACGATTTAGTGCTGTAAAGACAGAAGAGATGCCCGCAGTTGACGCATGATCTGAATATTGCCACGGCGGTTCTGATAACTGAGTCGCAACCAATTTGGGCCTAGACCACTAAAAGAACGGCAGTCTCGTAGCAACACGCGTCGCCTCGCTAGAGCATCGCGCAATTCCAGCAGTGAGTGCTCCGAGTGCAACAACAAAAAATTGGCGGCTGATGGTAGTGGTCGTGGGTCACCTAGTTCATCGAGATTTTGCTGTAGCCAGACACCCTCACAACAGACCCAGTTCTGTACCCGCCTTGTCCAACGCTCGTGACTAGCCAGATCTTTGAGTAGTACATTGCCAGCCTCTACTGCAAGACCATTGACAGGCCAGGGATCGCGCCAAGTTCGCCAGCATTCTAAGCGCTCGGGTACTGCCACAGCATAACCGAGCCTCAAACCGGCTACAGCGTAAAGTTTGGTAAGACTCCGAACCACAACTAGGTTCGGATGAGATGAGACTAATGGCAACAGTGACTGAATCTCTCCGCCCGGCACCAGAGGCAGGAATGCCTCATCGCAAATCACTAATTTATAGTGAGGAAGAAGAAGCTTAAGCGAGTCGCGGCTCCAGAGTTGACCAGTAGGATTATGTGGGTTAGTAATCCACAGTACATCAGTAGTTGGCTGCAACAAGAAAGGCTGTGGAAAGACTTTACCTCTAGATAGTGGGATTACTGGGAGTCTCAGGGGTTGCCAAACACCTTTCCAGCAATTTAGGGCGCGGATGTAATCCCCAAATCCAGGTTGGGGTAGGCCACTAATACCTGCTGCTGCTGCATCACGTGCTGCCCATGTGAAGAGTTCTGCTGCACCATTGCCAGGTAACACTAAGTCTGGGTCAATACTGTGCACGCTTGCAAGGGCCTGGCGCAAGCGGTGATGTTGGCGGTCAGGGTAACATCGAAGTGCTGCTCCCTCGATAGCTTGGCGTAGATGAATGCGTAATGATCGTGGTAGTGCAAAGGGTACTAGCGAGGCACTTGCGTCGAGAAATCTGTCAGGTGAAAGACCGAAGTAGCGAGCTTCCTGCTCGCAGTTACCTCCATGAGGCGGGATATTGAAGAAATGCAAGCTGCTGCCTCGAACTTTGGATACTATGCTGGTAGCAGCAAGTGCTGTTCATTTATATCGAACCTGACTTAAGGCTTGGCTAAAAAATTGTTGACTAGTGCCAGGGAGCACCACTACCCACTGCCTCACTGAGATGTTGAAAACCATAGTAATCAAGCTGTGTGCAGAGGCCTTCCAAAATTTGTGGAACTAGGTCAGGGCCCTGAAAGATCCAGCCCGTGTAAATCTGTATGAGGCAGGCCCCCGCAGTAATTCGTTCCCAGGCTGTTTCGGGGGAATTAATTCCACCAACACCAACTATAGGTAAGCATGGTCCTGCACTAGCCCTTAGGCGACGTACTACCTCTAGGGCTCTACTTCGTAATGGGGCACCACTAAGACCACCAGCTTCTTCAGCAAGCGTGCGACCAGTTTGTGTTAGTAGCCGACTTTCAAGCCCCATTCGGTCAAGACTTGTATTTACTGCAACCACACCAGCAAGACCCTGATCATATGATAGCTGTGCGATGTTGCTTATAACGTCGTCCTCAAGATCTGGTGCAATTTTGACTAGTAGTGGAGGACACCCAGGTAAGCGCCTCAGACGTTCGACAAGAGACTGTAAGATACCTGGGCTTTGTAGATCTCGCAGTCCAGGTGTATTAGGTGAGCTCACATTGATTACCACATAATCGGCCAAAGGGGCTAACAGTTCCAGCGAGCAAGCATAGTCATCCGCAGCTAGCTCTAAAGGAGTGACTTTAGATTTTCCCAAATTTAAGCCGAGAATGGCAGGACGTTGCTTGATGGGCAGAATAGATTGTCGTTCTAAGTTCTGAAGAAATTGCCTAGCCCCATTGTTGTTAAAACCCATCCGATTTAGTGCTGCCTGTTCGGCAGCTAAACGGAACAACCGTGGAGCTGGGTTGCCCAGCTGTGCATGCCAAGTTATAGTCCCCAGCTCAGCAAAACCAAAGCCAAAGTGATGCCAGATCGCTGCGGCTACCCCATTCTTGTCAAACCCTGCCGCTAAGCCTACTGGATTACGAAATCTACAGCCAAACAGTTTCTGCTCTAGCCTTGGGTCTTGACGTTCAAGGTTTTTGGATAATCTATCCAACACCCTAGATATGCCTGGCCATTGACGCCGCCGCGATAATTGTCCCAGTGCCAACAGTGTGACTTTGCTAAGTTGCTCAGCATTGATTCCGTCATCTCTTAAGAAAGTGCGGTCAAGCCAGTGCTGGTAAAGACCACTGGAAATGTGTTTCACTACTGTGCAGTTGACTCTAAGGTAGTTTGCCCTGTTCAGATTGCCTTAGGATTCTGCCGAGCAACCTTAAGATAATGCAAGATAATGCCAGAGAGCTTATGCCTAGTCAAATCTTGCAAATTATTTTTCTAGATATAAAGCTATCACTACCATAGCCTGGAGTTTCTCACTTTTCTGCCAAAATGTAATGTTGACTACGAGAGTAAGCTACAGCAATAGCATCCACTCGATCATTATCCGGGTCACCGCTATGTCCCCTCACGTGGATAAGTGGTACATCATTGAGGCGAGCATGGTCTAAAGCCTTCCAAAGATCTTGGTTCAATACTGGTCTACCTGTAGCTGTTTTCCAACCTTTCTGCTTCCAGGCAGGTAACCAGGAGCCAAAGCCATTAATTAAGTAACGGCTGTCACTGTGTAGACGTAGATCATGATGTCGAGGTAATTGATGTAGCCGTTCTAGAGCAGCAAGTGCTGCACGTAATTCCATACGGTTGTTTGTAGTAGCAGGCTCATATCCACCAAACTCTTCAATACTGCCATCTTCAAAACGAAGTAGCACAGCCCAGCCACCAGGACCAGGATTACCACTGCAGGCTCCATCAGTAGCGGCTATGATGACTCGGTTGTGTGTATTAGTCATTGACGAGCCAACTCATTCTTGCATAGCAATGGCCACGACTTCATCTAAATAACGTTAGAATGAGGTTTAAAGAGACGCGATTTAACTCTGGGCTTAAGGTAGTGGGCTACTATCTTTGCTACTTGTATGTTAATGGCTAACTACAACTGTGACTTTTGTACTTCTCTAGCTTTTGGAGCCTGATTATTCATCAAAGTGGTATATTTTTAGAAGCAGTAGTAAGCTAACTTACAGGGGTTTAGTCTAAATTACACTATGGTAGAGAAATGAGAAATGCACTACGGAGTTAAATCTAGCCTGCCAATTGGGAACTAGAGTGGCTGTTAGAGTTAGGAGATATGTCTTAATCCAGGACTACTTAAGGGTAACCTTGCCACCAACTCCCTCGATAGTCTTCTTAAGAGCCTCAGCATCATCTTTAGAGATTCCCTCCTTAACAGATTTGGGTGCAGCTTCAACTAAGGCTTTGGCTTCGCCAAGCCCAAGGCCAGTAGCTTCGCGAACTGCTTTAAGGACTTTGATTTTGGCAGATGCTTCAAAGCTTTCTAATATAACATCAAATTTAGTCTTTTCCTCAATCGCTTCACCCTCACCAGCAATTGCAGCGCTGGGAGCAGCCACTACAACACCAGAAGGAGCTGCAGCAGAAACACCGAAAGCTTCTTCAATTTTTTTGACAAGATCAGAGGCTTCTAGCAAAGAGAGAGACTTTAGCGACTCGAGAATTTCATCAGTTTTTGTAGACATAGTTTGAGAACCAAGCAGTAAGTTAAGAGATCGGGGAAGATAGATCTATCAAAAGATCAGCTATCACCGCTCTCAGCATAGTTTTTGAGGGCTCTAGCAAGACCAGAGGGAATTTCATTGACGCCAACTGCAACCTTAGTAGTCACAGCATTGATAGCACCAGCGATCTGAGCCATCAATATCTCTTTAGAGGGAAGATCCCCAATAGCCTTGATCTCATCAAGGCTCAGAAGCTTGCCTTCAAAAAGACCGCCCTTAGTCTGAGACTTCTTAGTGTCCTTTTGAAACAGCTGTACTGCCTTGACGGCTTTGCCCACATCCCCTTTGATGAAAATGAAGGCATTAGTTCCACTTAGAAGGAACTTAAGATCTGACCAGGTACTATTGCCGTCAATAGCATGTCGCATCAAGGTATTCTTGGCTACTTTGCAGGTGCCACTGCTAGCCTGTAAACGGGCCCGCAAGTCAGACATTTCCTTGATAGAAAGACCCCGGTAGTCCAGGATCAAGGCCATTTCAGCTTTACTGAGGAGTTGCTTAAGCTCCTCGACAATTCGCTGCTTGCTCTCCAGAGTAAGGCTCATGGGTTGTGATGTGGATTAGAGGAACAGGCATCAGTACATACAGCCATTGCTTCTCACCACTGAATGGGGCTGAGGCCGCGCACCGGTTGCTTATAGGGCTGCTGAACCTGAGGCGTCGCGTTTGCTTTGATAGAATAACAGGGTCCCTAAAGAGGTCAAAGTCCAGGTCTCCCGTTTTAAGGGCAGGCACGTGACCATCGGCAAGTGCCGAGGTGACTGGAACCATAACAGAAGGTTAGACTTCCTGCTTGATATCCTGGAGTGCCGAAACATCGATCTCGACGGATGGGCCCATAGTAGAGGCTACGTAAAGGCTTTTCCAGTAACGGCCCTTAGCACCGCTTGGCTTGTTACGATCGATAGCTTCCTGGAGCGTTTTCAGATTCTTAAGGAGATCTTCTGCCTCGAAGCTAGCCTTCCCGAATCGCACATGGACAATACCAGTGCGATCAGCACGGAATTCAATCTTCCCAGCCTTGAATTCTCTGATTGCAACAGCCAAGTCTGTAGTAACAGTGCCAGCTTTAGGGTTAGGCATCAGGCCTCGGGGACCAAGAATACGTCCGAGCTTTGCTACTTTAGGCATCATGTCAGGAGTAGCAATTAGGAGTTCAAAGTTGATCTCACCTTTTCCAATGCTCTCAACAAGATCATCATCACCGGCAAGCTCCGCACCAGCTGTCTTGGCCTCATTTACCTTCTCTCCGCGAGTAATAACTGCGATACGGATATCCTGACCAGTTCCCTTAGGCAAGCTGACAGCTGTGCGCAGCTGCTGATCTGTGTACTTAGGGTCTATGCCAAGACGGACATGTGCCTCAATAGTCTCGTCGAATTTGGCAGTGGCGTTTTGCTTGACAAGCTCGATTGCCTCGAGTGGAGCATACAGACGGTCGCTAACCTTGACGCTAAGGCCAGCTAATCGTTTTGAGACTTTTGACATATGTTTAGTGGCTACACGTTGCAAGTAAAGTAGTCGTTCTTAACAGATTTAGGAGCAGATGTCAGTCACTAACAGTGACCCCCATATTGCGGGCTGTGCCCTCAATAATGCGCATAGCTGACTCAAGCCTGATGCAGTTGAGGTCTGGCAGTTTGGTCTTAGCAATTTCCTCAAGTTGATTCCGGCTAATAGAGCCTACGCTGTCTTTAGCAGACTGGGCCGAGCCCTTCTCAATGCCGGCAGCTTTACCGATCAGCACCGACGCTGGAGGTGTCTTAGTAATGAAGGTGAAACTGCGGTCCTCAAAAACGGAGATTTCAACCGGAATCACAAAGCCGGTTTTCTCCTGAGTGCGTGCGTTGTATTCCTTACAAAATGCCATGATATTGACTCCATGTTGGCCAAGAGCAGGTCCTACCGGTGGCGCAGGGTTAGCCTTGCCAGCCTGGAGAGCTAGCTTGATCACAGCTACGATTTTTTTAGCGGCCATCAGCAAATAGCATTGAACAACTACGGATTGCCGCCTGTAGCGGCTGTTGGGATGTAGACTATTTATCCCTGCAAGGCCATCCTCCGCAAGATGGCCATCGGTTAATTCTGTTTACTGATCTGGGAAAACTCAAGCTCGACTGGGGTTTCTCTGCCAAATATGGAAAGCAAAGCCTTGAGCTTACTGCGCTCACCAGATACCTCAATTACCTCTCCCTGGAAGTCTTTGAAGGGTCCGGAAATTACTAAGATTTGGTCTCCTTCGGTCAAATCAACTTTGACCACTGCTCTCTTCTCGGCTGCTCGCTTAAAGATACGATCTACTTCCTGGCGGCTTAATGGTCGAGGCTTAATGTGACCGCGGGCCTTGCCGGCAGCCCGCCGATCCTCAGCACCGACGAAGTTTATAACGTTGGGCGTGCTGCGCACAGCCATCATCGTATCCTCATCAAGGATCATACGTACAAGAACATAGCCTGGAAAGACTTTCTCTTCGGTAGACTGGCGACTTCCATCTTTTTTAAGTTTAACTCCAGCACTTTGAGGAATCTCAATCTCAAGTATGCGGTCGCTAACGCCAAGTGTCACAGCACGCTGTTCAAGTGTAGCTTTTACCTTTTTTTCGCAGCTGGAAGCAACTTGCACAGCATACCAGCGAGCCACAGAAGTCCGCATAGGAGCCACAGACGCCATAGTGTCTACTTTCTCCTCATCGGAGCCTAGTAGGTTTAGGACCTCAACAGGGTTTTGGGATTCGAGATCGGCCACGAGAGAAGATCTTTAATTTAAAGATGCGAGAGAAAGCAAGCTAGTTATTAGGCATCTTAGATGCCTGGTAGCTTAGCGAAATACTTGAGAAGCGACCCAGCCCAAAAAGCGGCTGATGGCTGCGATAGCAGCTGCAGAAAGGCTAACCATCAAAATTACTGCAGTCGATTCGCTAAGTAGCTGCTGGCGACTTGGCCAGACCACTAGCTTCAACTCTCTCATTGCTGATATGAGAAAGCCAGCCTGTTGAGAAGGCTTATCAGCAGGTAGTGCACTGGAGTTTCGTTGGGTGTCCTCAGAAGTTGGCGTGGTCACAAGTGTTAGGACGTTGGATGTAGTTGTTGGTGCAGAGACACACTTCAGTCAGTGGCTACTCTAAATAGACATCAGAGGTTCCGAGGCTGTGGCTCGAACCGAAATGGTTGCCCATCAATGCCAGTAGCTCGTACAAATACCCGGCAGCAATTTTGGAAGCGCTCCTCTAATAGCTCAGTTGCCAGAGGATTTTCTAGACAGCGACGAAGAACCCGACGCAGTGGTCGGGCACCATACTCAGGTTCGTTACCAAGACGTGCTAAGGTATGCACAGACTCATCATCAACTACTAGTTCAAGATCCTGCTCAGACAGCAGGGTGGCAAGGTCAGCTAACTGCAACCGCACAATACACTCAAGATCACCTAGTGAAAGTGGTCGGAAACGTATCAATTCATCAACGCGGTTCAGAAACTCTGGCCTAAAGTGCTGGTTAAGTGCACGATTGACTTGCTCTTCAAGCTCCTGAGTGACCTCAACCTCACTACAGCCATCCTCTCGGGCACGCAGTGATGCATTTAAGATTGCCCGGCTGGCTAAGTTGCTGGTCATCACAATGACAGTGTGCCGGAAGTTAACAGTGCGTCCTTGTGAGTCAGTGAGGCGTCCATCATCAAGAACCTGGAGTAAGATGTTGAAAACATCGGGGTGTGCTTTCTCTATCTCGTCGAGTAGCAGGACTGCGTATGGACGCTGTCGTACTGCTTCGGTGAGTTGACCCCCCTCCTCATAACCAACATAGCCAGGAGGAGCACCCAGGAGACGGGCCACAGCGTTGCGCTCCATAAGCTCGCTCATATCCAAACGTACGAGTGCACCGGGATCATCGAAGAGTGAGGCTGCTAAGGCTTTGGCAAGCTCTGTCTTGCCCACACCAGTAGGACCAAGGAAGAGGAAAGACCCTACAGGGCGATTCGGATTCTTCATACCAGCTCTAGCTCGACGGATTGCTGCAGCCACTGCCTGCGCTGCCTCGGGTTGTCCAACCACACGGCTGTTGAGGTACCCCTCAAGCTGCAGAAGCTTCTGGCGCTCACCAGCCAAGAGGCGCTGGACGGGAATGCCTGTCCAGCGAGCCACAACATCAGCTATATCTTCGGCTTCAACTTGATCACGAAGCAGCGTATTTCCACTAGTCTGCTTTCTAGTTAGCACCTCTTTCAACTCAGCACGCTGCTGTTGTGCAAGCTGCACACGCTCATATTGTAGCCGCACCACTTCTTTGAAGTTACCGGTGCTCTTAGCTTTAGCGATTTCATGTTGCAACTTCTTGCTCTGCTTCTGCAACTGCCGCAGCTCAGTTAGCTGTTTCTGCTCCATCTGCCAGCAATCATTGAGCTCGTGCAGTCGATCTGCCGTCGATAACCAGTTCTGCTGCAATCGTTGTCGCTCTTCTACTGGAGCTGCTTCTGCAGCTAGCAAGGCTAATTCTTGATGTCGCAGTAAACCTTCTGCCTCCTCTATGACCTGTGGCTTGGAAGTTGCATCCATCTTGAGTTGAGCTGCTGCCTCATCGACCAGGTCTATGGCTTTATCTGGAAGGCAACGATTGCTAATGTAGCGATTGGCTAGCCTGTTGGCTGCCACTACAGCTGCATCACTTATTGCTACTCCATGGTGCAGTTCGTAGCTCTCCTTAAGACCGCGTAGAATCTCAATACTCAATTCGAGAGCTGGCTCTTGGATAATTACCTGCTGGAAGCGGCGGTTGAGTGCAGGGTCTCGTTCAACCGTTCGACTGTATTCTTCTGGCGTAGTAGCTGCTATACAGCGGAGACTGCCCCGGGCTAAGGCAGGTTTGAGCAGGCTAGCTGCATCAGCAGTAGAGCGGTCGCTGCGTAGAATGGTATGCAGCTCATCAATGAATAACACCACACCAGAGTCTGGGTTACTTACCTCATCTAGAACAGAACGTAGACGTTCCTCAAACTGGCCGCGCAACTTTGCTCCGGCGATTAGTGCGCCAAGATCCAGAGTTACCAATCGTAGTCCTCGCAATACTTCAGGTACCTCACTAGTAACAATTCTCTGCGCAAGAAGCTCAGCAATAGCAGTTTTGCCGACACCAGGTGCGCCAATCAGCACAGGATTATTTTTGCCCCGTCGCACTAGCACACGGATCAGTTGACGAATCTCATCATCTCTGCCAATAACAGGATCGAGTTCTCCAACTTGGGCCGCTGCAGTCAGATCACGTCCATAGAGGTCAAGGGGTTGGGGCTCAGCAGCAGTGACAAGGGTATCCTGCAGCAGCAATGGTGATGATGCAGCTGAAAGATTTGGTGACGCTTGTAAAAGTGTTGACGACACTGACGTTGGTGAAGATATATCTCTCGAGCTTGCTGCTGTAGACATATCACTAGTTGCTGCCCGTCGTAATAGGGACTCAATACCCTCTGCTGTACAGCCAAACTGCTCGAGAAGCTCACGACCTATGCGTGGGTCTTTTCCGAGAGCAATGAGCAGATGACTGACGTCGATCAGTCGTGATCCCCAGCTGCTGCGTTTGCGGTCAGCATCTTCCAGCAGTTGCTCGAGGTCCTCGCCAATAAATAGCTTTTCGCTGCGAGCTACAGGTTGCCCTGCCAGAATGTCCTCAAGGCGATCGAGCAACTGCTCAGAGTTAATTTCTAGGACTGTAATCAACTCTTGGTAGCGACCATCACTGAACAACGCCTGTAGGACGTGTTCCACGTCGAGTTCAGCATGACGCCAGCGCCGAGCAATATCCTGAGCAGCTAGTAACAGATCCCAGGCATTATCACTGAAGCAGTCGGGATCACAGGTGAGGCTTGCTTGTGGGTTTGGTAGCTTGGTGTACTCGGAGGACATTTAGGTTCGGTTAGACAAGGTGGAGCTCATTTGGATTAGCTCTACCTTGTAGCGATCAGGATCTTCGACGAAGGCGATCACTGTGCTGCTATGCTTCATTGGACCCGGTGCTCGTACAACCCGTCCGCCACGCTCAGCAATAGTGGTACAGGTAGTGTAAATATCGGCCACACCAATGGCTATATGACCGTATGCGTCGCCGATTTCGTAACTGCTCGTATCCCAGTTGTGTGTTAGCTCAAGGACGGCTGCTTCACTCTCATGACCGTAGCCTACAAAAGCCAGTGTGAAGCGTCCAGATGGATAGTCTCTGCGACGCAGCAGATGCATGCCTAACACTTCAGTGTAAAACCGAACGGATCGTTCAAGATCTCCCACCCTGAGCATCGTGTGCAGAAGGCGCATTGAATGGATTAGTTAGTCAGTCTGATCAGGTTCATTTTGCAGCCGAAGCTAAAGGGCATATGGGAATGGGCAGGGGAGACCCCTACGATCCCGTGGCTTTAACCATCACTGCATGATTGACCCTCTCGACTTTGTCATCGATACCATTGTGGCTCGCGAGGTTCTTGATTCCCGGGGTAATCCCACTGTCGAGGCCGAGGTGAAGCTTGAAGGTGGAGCAACTGGACATGCAATTGTGCCTAGTGGAGCTAGCACGGGTGCCCATGAGGCCCACGAGCTTCGTGACGGCGAGGATCGCTACTTAGGCAAGGGCGTAACACAGGCTATTAGCAATGTCGAAGACCGGATTGCTCCAGCACTCTGTGGTTTATCTGCTCTAGATCAAACGACAGTCGACATAGCAATGCAAGAACTAGATGGCAGTAGTAACAAGTCTGTCCTTGGGGCTAATGCCATACTCGCTGTAAGTATGGCTACCGCACGAGCTGCATCACAGGGCCTTGGCTTACCTCTTTACCGGTATCTTGGTGGCCCAATGGCTTCCTTGCTGCCAGTTCCGCTAATGAATGTGATTAATGGTGGAGCCCACGCTGCCAACAATCTGGACTTCCAAGAATTTATGCTAGTACCCCATGGTGCTGATAGCTTCCGTGAAGCCCTGCGCATGGGCGCTGAAGTATTTCACACTCTCAAGAGCCTACTCAGTGCACAAGGCAAATCGACAGCTGTCGGAGATGAAGGAGGCTTCGCGCCTGACCTAGCAACTAACAAAGCTGCCGGAGAACTTCTAGTGCAGGCAATTGAAAAAGCTGGCTACCGTCCTGGTGAGCAAATTTCTCTGGCACTGGATGTTGCTAGTACGGAATTCTTCCGCGATGGTAACTATGTTTTTGGCGCTAGCAGTTTTAATAGTGTTGAGATGGTTGATCAGCTAGAGCAACTTGTGAACCTCTTCCCAATAATATCGATTGAGGATGGCCTTGCTGAGGACGATTGGGAAGGTTGGAAGCTGCTAACCCGGCGTTTGGGCACGCGTGTACAGCTTGTAGGCGATGACCTATTTGTGACTAACACCCGCAGGTTGCGACAGGGAATTGAAAATGACGTCGCTAACTCGATCCTGATCAAAGTCAATCAAATTGGGTCCCTTACAGAAACTCTTCAAGCAATTGAACTTGCTGGGCGGTTTGGCTATACTAGTGTGATTAGTCATCGTAGTGGTGAGACTGAAGACACTACAATTGCCGATCTAGCTGTGGCAACTCGGTCTGGCCAGATTAAGACAGGCTCACTAAGCCGCAGTGAACGGGTCGCTAAGTATAATCAGCTGCTGCGAATCGAAGATGCCTTAGGCAGCCAGGCTACTTATGCTGGTGCTGTAGGTCAGGGACCTCGAGGAAGGTCCTAAGTAGTAGAAGTGAATTACGCGACTATAGCGTTTATATGTACTGCAGCACCACGCTTGCTTTTCTAGGGTAATTTCTTGGTTCAAACATAGTGGCCTAAAATTTAGACCTTATTTGGATATTATATTTAGTGATAGCTGCAGAAGCAGTGCCAATAAATTAATCTTGCCATCAGGCTTTTGCTGACTGAGCAGCTTTTAGGTTATATAATCAGGCCAACTATGCGCATATAGGTTTACAGAAAGACACTAAAGTCTAAAGACCCCTATGGTGGGTTAATAGACTTAATAAGCATTAGTTTCAGATATCCCACCGTTGAGGATCCATGAGATGCTATGGAAAAGACACTACCAAGGTAGAATCTAGATCAAAAATATTGGGGCTTAATAATGAGGATAATCTCAAACTCTTGGTCTTGGTTAATATCCCTAGCCCTATCCTTTCACAAAGACTTATTTAGCTCGCTTTTGGAAAATGCCTGGCTGTAATGCCTATAGGCTATATATGTTTCCTTAAGTGCCGTTTACTACAGTATTCTACTGATATTTACACTGCTTTTAGTTAAATCTACTCTCCTGGTGCAACTTGAGACGAAATCTCGCCCAGCTGACACCAATGGGGATACAGCCAGCTAGGGGCAACAAAGCCCATATCGGCCGGCTGCTAGAACCCATCAAGGCTGCAGCCACTGCAAGGCCACTGAGGAGAACCGACTGACCAATGAAGCACTGTGCAATGATCATACGCCGAAACTGACGGTCTGACTCACCCATCCGGATCTGCAGCTGGAGATCACCCTGTTCAAGACGCTCTAGACTTTCATCCAGCCGCCGTGGTAAACCAACAGCTCGACTTCCCAGTGCTCCGACTTGACGACCAAGTTCATTGATGATGTCATTAGGACTGGATTCACTACTAGCCATCAAGGGAAGAACATAAGGTTTAGCAATAGTGACTAGGTTAAAACTAGGGTCAAGACTTCTTCCCACACCTTCAAATGTGGATAGCGCCCGCATGACAAAGATCAACTCCGCCGGTAGGCGAAAGGGCTGACCATAGAGGAGATCGTAAAGATCACCAGATAGCTGCTCGATCAAGTTGCTTCTGAAAGGAGGTGTAAGTACTTCTCGCAAAATCAACCGTACTAGCCGGCGTACCGGACCAGTGTCAATATCGCGTGCAATCACGCCAGCAGCCTGCATCTCTGTTACAAGGGCAGTGGCATCACGGCCAGCGGCAGCCAGAGCCATGCTGCCGAGACGACGACGCAGATTACTGGAAAGTGATCCCATCATCCCGAAGTCGTAGTAGATGAGAGCTCCATCATTTGCCACGGCAAGATTGCCAGGATGGGGATCGGCATGGAAGAAGCCGTAGTGCACTAGCTGCTGCAGATAGCTTGCTGCTCCAGTCTCAGCTACGATAACTGGATCAAGACCAGCTGCAACAAGGGCCTCGCGGTCATTGACCTTGATTCCTGGCAAATAGTCGAGGCACAGCACACGACGACTACTCAACTCCCAGATCACTGCTGGCACTCGGATACGAGGGTTCTCGAGGAACTGTTGCCGAAAGCGGGCAGCATGTTGAGCTTCAAGCTGGAAGTCTAGCTCACGCAGCAGCACATGCCGGCATTCTGCAGCCATATCTACCCAATCCCGACCACGTCCCCAACGAGGGTGGTGTTGAAGCATGGCAGCAACTTGTGCCATCACATCAAGGTCGAGACGGAAAAGAGGCTCCAATCCAGGACGCTGGACCTTCAGTACAACTTGTCGACCACTACGAAGAATAGCCCGATGAACTTGTGCTAAAGAGGCCGACCCTAGCGGCTGCTCATCAAGACTGTCAATCTCAGCACAGCGGTTCCCAAGTTCCTGTTTCAGTAGATTCTGAACTTGCCAGAAAGGGAAAGAGGGTACGCGATCCTGGAGGCTCGATAACTCATTTACCCATTCTGCAGGAAGTACATCTGGTCGTGCCGACAGGAGTTGGCCTATCTTGATGAAAGCCGAGCCAAGCGTTAGCAGCTCGACTGTCAACCAGTGAGCTCTCTGGCGTTGACGCGACGCACGGTGTGCTTCAGTACAACCTCTTAGATAAGACCAAGAACAACCATCCCACCAAAGCAGGACAACTAAGCCTAAGATGGTACGCCAAATGCGCAAGGCGCGCAGGAACCTCATCAGCAGAGGTAGGAATCTCTGCTGATGCATTAGGGATGTCCCTCAAGACCCCGACTGAGCTCAGCAATGCAGGCTCGGACTTGATCAACTTGATCCTGCAAATCAGCCGGTGATGTCCGAGGTGGTGGTTCAGGCGCAGGGGAAGCATCTGGTTCTTGCCGCTGTAGGCGTTCTGCCTCTGCCTCAACCTCCTCCCGAAAAAGTTCTAGTTCTCGGCGTAATCGCTCGGGTGTGTCCTGAACAATGACTGCAAGGCCAGCAGCAGTGTCGGTTAGACTTTGCCCAAGCCTAGCAGTCAGTCGATTGATGATGGCCCGTAGTAAGGCATCCGATGTCTGCATGTTCTCAGTGTTACTGGAAACTCTGGCAGTCTGGTGCCTATTCAAGGGATTGGAGGAGGCAGTGGGGGTGTACTGAAATCCGCAGGGAATCTATCTGTAACATGTCAAGCTTCTCTATTGACAGCGGCTTGACTAGGTCCTCGCGAACAAGTCCAGAGATGGGTGTTTGACCAACAGCCGTAGTCTCTTTGGGTGATTGTGCTTCTGATAACGTTTTGATAGAATCGCGACCAGCGCCTAAGTTTAACTTCACTTTGTCACTAGATGCCTCACTAGCAATTATCCCACCTTCCTCTCGCTGCACAGTCTCGGAAACCTGTAGTGTCGCTTGCGACATCTTCATCATATATAGGCTTCTTGCCCAGGCTACTGGATCTTTTTCTTAGCTCGTTGTTTTTGAGCTAGCTTTTTCTCACTTGCCACAATATCTGCTTGCAGAGCAAGATGGTTGTCACTGTAACGGTGTCTAAGATCTTTAAGCTTTTGGCCTGGGAAAGACCCAGGTGCAAAATATTTACCTTGAGGCTCTTGCGTACTGATGTGTATGATTAAAACTCGCTGGGTAACACCATAGCCGAGGGCGAAGCAGCCTCCGATGACTAGTGGCACGATCCAGACCCTTAAGTGCAGGCCGAACCGTACCTGCCTGGGAGAAAAGCTCACCATCGCTATACCTCTGCACAGCGTCGGTAACTAGTATAAGATAGGAACGCAAGGAGATTCGCAACTCCAATTAATCGCCACGCAGCGTGAGCCGGTAAACCAAACACAGTCAGTTCAAGTTGTCTGTCTTAACTCTCAGAAAAAAACAGATCATTCCTTAGAATCAAGTGTCTTAAATACTAATTCACAGAGATAGCTATCTAGCCTTTATGAAACAGTAGTCAGCAAACCAAGTCATGCAAGATATAAGATAAAGACGGTAATCTTATCAACTGGAATAGTAGGCATGAATCAGAATAGCAGCCTGACTGAAGACTCTAAAAATTTTCGTGGCGGTTGCATGAATTAGAAGTATATTTACTCTCAACATTTTTTCGTCAATAAAGCTTTAAATCAGTTTGTCGACTGTTGAAAAGAAAAGCGGTTAATATTTTTTCCCCTAAGTTGAAATATCTAGGTTTACAACACACATCAGTCATGGGTATTGTATAAGCGTTCTTTGTATATTCTGAGGTAAATTGTGCAGTGATTGATGTAGGGTTAGGTAGTGTAGCCGGCATTAATATGGACGTATTGCTCAGAAAGATCACAGCCCCATGCCCGGCCTACTCCAGGGCCATTGCCAATGGACAAACGAATTATTACTGGTTCATTGGCATATAAGCCCCCAATTGACCTGTCATGCAAATCGTGGCTGGCTGCCCTGCGATCAAAGAGCAGCGGCGAGCCACTCCGCATTAGCTGGTGGGATTCAATCCAGAGGTCAACGGAATTAGGGTTAAAGGCGACCCCAGAGCGGCCAGCTGCTGCCACAATCCGTCCCCAATTGGGGTCTCGACCATGGATGGCAGCCTTAACAAGTGAAGAACCACAGATTGTGCGGGCAATGTGGCGAGCATCTACATCGCAGTTCGTACCTTCAACTTGAACCTCAATTAGGCAGGTTGCGCCCTCACCATCTCGGGCAATTGCCCGAGCAAGTTGCTGGGTGACAAGGGTCAAGCCATATTCGAGATCAGCAAAGTAGTGCTCAGGTAACTGATCGCCAGCCGCAAATGCAAGAACCGAGTCATTAGTACTAGTATCGCCATCAACTGTTATGGCGTTGAATGACTGACTAACTGCTCTAGCTAACATCTTTTGCCATATCTTAACTGGGACTGCTACATCACAATTAATAAAGGCCAGCATAGTAGCCATTTCGGGGTGAATCATACCTGATCCTTTAGCCATACCACCAATTCGGACATTTCTGCCGCCGATCTGAGCTTCGAAAGCTGCTTGCTTTTGGACCAAGTCTGTCGTCAGGATTGCTTCGGATGCATATACTCCACCTTCAGGATCTAGCTGTTCTACCAGCGAGTCTAAGCTGGCGAGAAGCCGCTGCATCGGGATTGGAACACCAATCAGGCCAGTGGAGCAGATCAATACTGCATCTGTCGCTAGTCCGAGTCGAGATGCAAGAGCAGAGGTAGCCAGCTCACTATCGACGAGTCCGCGACTGCCCGTGCAGGCATTTGCTTGGCCAGAGTTGACTAACACAGCCCGGGCGTGACCGGAGGTGCTTTGTAGGCGTGATGTGCAGAGTTCAATGCAGGATGCTCGGACTACAGAACAAGTAAACAGACCGGCACAAACAGCTTCCTCAGGAGCTAGCAATAAGGCTAGATCTGGCCGCCCTGAATCTTTTAGACCTGCAGTTACACCAGCAGCTAGAAAACCACGTGGTGCTGTAAGACCACCAGAAATTGTAGACCAAGTCACTGAAGAAGCTGCGGGCATGAAAAGTGGAGGAGACTAGCTAGACAACATTTTCCTTCTCTAACCTATGGCTTATGAAATCTCCAGTCAGAATTGCATGTCGCGCTGGCAGGGCAGCCAGCGGCGTATAGGCCTAACTGGCGGAATAGGTAGCGGCAAAAGCAGTGTAGGTGCTTACCTTGCACAAAAGGGACTGCTAGTCCTCGATGCTGACGAATTCTCACGTAGTGCTCTTACCTCTAACGCTTTGCTGACATCAGAAGTGGTTGCACATTTTGGCACAGCAATTCAAAATCCTGATGCCTCCATCAACCGTCGCGTCCTCGGCAAGTTAATCTTCCAGGATCTGAGTGCCCGTCGCTGGTTAGAACAACGTATACATCCTATAGTACTAGAACAGTTCGAAAATAATCTTGGACGACTACTACCCAAAGCAACAGTAGTGCTAATGATTCCACTTTTATTTGAAGCAGGTATGGAAGGACTTTGCAGTGAAATCTGGTTAGTATCTTGCAAGTTTGAACAGCAGCTTGAGCGGCTCATACAGCGCGATAAATTAACGTATGGGGAGGCCCGAGCTCGTATAGCTTCACAATGGCCAATTGTTAGCAAGCATTGTCTTGCAGATGCTGTTATTAGCAATATTGATACCCCTGGGTGCTGGCAAAAGCAGGTAGATCGTTTACTAAGCCTAAAGTTGGCTAATTAAGGCTATAATAGAAGACGTAAATCCTCAGCTATTTTAGCTTTTGGTTGAGGATCTGGCTGGCCAATTTTGGATCAGCCTTGCCACCAGTCTTTTTCATCAGTTGCCCAATAAAGAAAGCTTGAAGCCTAGTTTTACCGCTCTGAAATGCCCGCACTTCGTTAGGGTAAGTTCTTAGTAACTCTTCAACAATTGCTGTGATCACAGCTGGATCACTAATCATTTCTAAGCCGCGTTCTTCAATAATTTTTGCTGCCGATCCACCCCTCTGCAATAAACTTGGTAGTATCTCTTTGGCAATCTTACCGCTGATTTTACCGTTCTTGATTAGTTGAATCATTTCTGCTAGCTGCTCCGGACGAAATGCTAGCTCACTGTAACTAAGGTGGTTAGCATTAATATGGGCAGCAATGTCACTGCTAATCCAGTTGGCTGCTAGCTTACTATCAGCACCGGCTGCTACCGATGCTTCAAAGTAATCTGCCATTGGCCGCTCATCAGTGAGAACTCGGGCATCGTACTGAGACAGCCCTAACTCGTTGGAGTAGCGTTGTCGCCTAGCTGCTGGCAGCTCTGGCAGCTCACGCCGCCATGCTTCTTGCTGCTGCACGCTTACTTTGATAGGCCCCAAATCAGGATCAGGGAAGTAGCGATAGTCACTAACACTCTCTTTGCGTCGCATGCTTTTAGTTGACTGCTCACTCTCATCCCAGAGCCGTGTTTCTTGAATGATTGCCTGGCCAGCCTTGATTGTCTTGACTTGACGCTTGATCTCATACTCACAAGCTTTCTGTATAGCTGAGAAAGAATTCATATTCTTGATCTCTACCTTTATGCCAAGCGGCGTTTCTGGACCCTGGCGGACTGAAATATTAACATCACAGCGCAGTGAGCCTTCCTGCATATTGCCATCACAGACTCCCATGTAGCGCATAATCCGGCGAAGCTCAGCAGCGTACTCAGCAGCTTCTCGACCAGTTCGCAGATCTGGCTTGCTGACAATCTCTGCAAGTGCAATACCAGCGCGATTATAGTCTACTAGTGAATAGGCTGAGCCAGTGAGGCGACTGCTACCAACGTGTACAAGCTTGCCAGCATCCTCTTCTATATGCAGCCGCTCAATGCCAACTCTCTTCAAGTAGGTTTTTTTCCCTTTTTCAGCTACCTCGACATCAATCCAACCATCTTTGGCAATAGGCTCATCATACTGTGAGATTTGATAGTTCTTCGGTAGATCCGGGTAAAAGTATTGTTTTCGGTCAAACTTGCTGTGCTCGGCAACAGTTAGATTGAGTGCCATGGAAGCCTTGACTGCATACTCGAGTACCTTGCGGTTGAGCACTGGCAAAGTGCCAGGCAAGCCACACACCACAGGATCGATGTGGGTGTTGGGATCATCGCCAAAAGCAGTGGAAGCAGCGGTAAAGATCTTGCTGGCAGTCCCAAGCTGTATATGGGTTTCGAGACCTATCACGGCTTCCCACCTATCCGCTATTGCCGTTGCACCTGCCATTTTTCCTGCAGAAGAGCCTTCGCAATCAATCCTAATTGAACTGGATTGGGATCTTCCTAAGACTAAATTGGCGAGATCATCGATGCAGATGCCAGGAAGCAGCAGTGACAACTGATGTGCACGTGCTGGGTGGTGGCCTAATAGGAATGGCAGTTGCTCACCGATTAGCTCGCAGGGGGTGCATGGTTCAAGTGCTCAGCCGTCAGCGTAGAGAGGCAGCAGGTTTTGTAGCTGCTGGTATGCTAGCACCTCATGCCGAGGGCCTCAGCGGCGCCCTACTAGAACTGGGTCAGCGGAGTCTGCGGCGAATTCCATCCTGGGTTGGGGAAGTTGAGGCAGACAGTGGTCTCCAATGCGGTTTTCGTACCTCGGGTATTGTGGCACTGTTTCGCTCGGCAGTAGAGCAAGAAGCATACCCAACAGCTCATTTCGGTAGAGCCCTAGATCGAACTGGTCTTGAAAAGGAACTACCTGGCATAGGTGAGGCTTGGACTACTGGTTTGATATTCCCGCAGGATGGACAAATAGATAGCCGACGCTGCCTGATGCAAGCTCTAGAGACTGCTTGCATCAGGCTTGGCGTACAGTTTCAGGAGAGTGCCGAGATTGTACGGTTAGTAAGCAGCAAGAGTGGTCTGGATGCTATTGAGCTGCGCGATATCAACGGGCAAGAGCGAACTTTGACAGCCAGATGCGCTGTGCTGTGTTGCGGGGCATGGACCAACTGTTTGATGCCAGAACTACCAATTTTTCCGGTCAAGGGGCAAATGCTCTCTCTCCAAGCACCGCGCGGTGCAGTGCGCCGCGTGATCTTTGGACCAGAAGGCACCTATTTAGTCCCCCGTGATGACGGACTTGTAGTAGTGGGAGCTACGAGTGAACGTCAGGCAGGCTTCGAAGCAGAACTGACCTCTGATGGTCAGAAGCACCTGAAGGAGCGAATGCTCAACCTTTTGCCAGAAGCAGACAAATGGCCGCTGATAGAACAGTGGTGGGGATTTCGTCCTGGCACCCCTGATGAGGGACCTCTTATAGGAAAAAGCGCGACGGAAGGTCTTTGGCTAGCAACTGGGCACTACCGAAATGGTGTTTTATTGGCTGCTGTCACAGCAGATCTGCTAAGCGCAGATCTGCTGGGCGATGTGCAAAACCCTGAAGAGTCTGCTCTTCTAAGAGCATTCCGCTGGGATCGCTTCCAGTAATTCAGTCATTATGTGCAGTCTTTAAATTTTCGGCAAGCCAGAACTGGTCAGATTGTACCCATTCACTCAACTCGGCAGGCTGGAACCAAAGGGCTATCTCATGTTGGGCAGTTTCGAAAGAATCTGAGCCATGAATTACGTTACGACTAATGCTGACTGCTAAGTCTCCGCGAATTGTGCCGGGTTCAGCTTCAAGTGGTTGAGTAACACCAATGAGCTTGCGGGCACTAGATATTACACTTTCTCCTTCCCAAACCATGGCCACTACAGGACCACTGGTGATAAAATCTACCAGTGTTGTAAAGAAAGCGCGCTCACGATGCACACTGTAATGCTCCTCGGCAAGCTCATGACTAGGCGTGAGCTGTTTTAACCCGACCAGCTTGAAACCCTTGTCCTCGAAACGACTTAAGATCCTGCCCACTAATCCTCGCTGGACGCCATCAGGCTTAATCGCGATAAAGGTGCGTTCAGTAGCCATTAAACCAAAACTATTTAAGGCATAGACATCGTCTGTGGCTGTGAGCCTAGTTGGCAAGCACTGGGCTTGGTAGGAGCACCACAGCACGGTCTATGAATACTTCCTAAACTCTAGTGCCTTCAGTTGTATGATGAGGCGTGCTTCTAAGCAATGATTATCTTCCCTAGAACAGTGACTAGTGGCTAAATGGACGGTTGCTGATAGTAGCAGGCTCTATGGCCTTGATCTGTGGGGAAAGCCCTACTTCGCGGCGAATGCTCATGGGCACGTAATAGTCCAGCCACGTGGTGATCGTGGTGGATCTTTGGACCTTGTAGACCTTGTGGAAAGATTAAGGCAGAGAGGTTTAACCCCACCACTCTTAATACGGTTTGACGACATCCTTGAAGACCGTTTAGAGCAGCTACACGCTGCTTTTGAGCATGCCATTGTTCAGTATGGCTATGATGGACTTTACAAAGGTGTATTCCCCATAAAATGTAACCAGCGTCGCCACGTTGTTGAACAACTGGTAGAAAGTGGTCGACGTTGGCATTTTGGCCTTGAGGCTGGAAGTAAGGCAGAGTTGCTCATAGCACTTTCCATCCTAGAAGATCCACAGGCCTTGCTAATCTGCAATGGGTATAAAGACCAGCGCTATATTGAGACAACTATCTTGGCGCGACAGCTAGGCCGACAGCCAGTATTAGTAATAGAACAAGTTGATGAGGTACCACACATAATTGAGGCGAGCCGTAGGTTAGGGGCAGCTCCATTGCTTGGTGTGCGTGCAAGACTTGCCGCGCGTAGTACAGGTCGTTGGAGCAGTTCTGTAGGGGAGCGAGCGAAGTTTGGCCTGTCCATGCCTAACCTTTTAAACACGGTTGATTCCCTGCAAGAAGCTGGCTTGCTCAAAGACCTACAGCTACTTCACTTTCATATTGGCAGCCAGATTAGCGATATAGCTGTACTTAAGCGTGCCCTCCAGGAGGCTGGACAACTCTACGTACAGCTGGCTGCTCTCGGAGCTCCTATGGGGTACCTGGATGTAGGTGGTGGACTTGGCATAGATTATGATGGTACTCGTAGTACCTCAGCTGCCTCAGCCAACTACTCACTACAGAATTATGCCAATGATGTGGTTGCAACAGTGCGGGAGTGCTGTGAGCCACATAATCTCAAAGTACCTACATTAGTAACTGAAAGTGGTCGGGCGACTGTTAGCCATTTCTCTGTGCTTATATTTAATGTACTTGGGTGTAGTGGAGTCCCAGATCAACAGCCTAAGCTAGTACCGCTTGGAAATGAGCCTCTAATAATACGCAACTTGCGTGAGACTCTTGCCGACATTAATGCTTCTAACTTGCAAGAAGCCTGGAATGATGCAGTTAAGTTTAAAGAGGATGCTCTCTTGGCTTTTCGACTCGGCTATCTGAATCTTAGAAATCGAGCATTAGCGGAGGAGCTTTATTGGGCCTGTTGCACAACAATTGCTAAGCAACTATCCACGACTGAATATATTCCAGAAGATTTACAGAGTTTGCAAGCATCTTTGGCCGGAATGTACTATGCTAATCTTTCTGTATTTCGCTCAGTCCCTGATACTTGGGCCATTGATCAGCTGTTTCCGATAATGCCAATCCACCGTCTTAGTGAATGTCCTGATCAGCTAGGTAGCTTCGCAGACCTAACATGTGATTCTGATGGCAAACTTTGCCGGTTTATTGCTCACAGCGGCACAAAGTCTCTTTTAGAACTACACCGTTTTCGCGATGGCGAGCCCTACTGGATTGGCTTGTTCTTGAGTGGTGCTTACCAGGAAGTAATGGGCAGTCTCCACAACCTATTCGGAAATACCAACGCAGTGACAATTCGCCTTGGCTCTGGTGGAAGCTATCAGATAGAACATATAGTATGTGGTGAGACTAATGCAAATGTAATAGAGACTATGGAGCATGATCCAGAGGTATTACTGGAGAGACTACATCGTTCTAGCAAGCAAGCAATTAAGAGTGGGCATCTGAGTATCTTGGACGCCCAACGTCTAATGGACCACATTAAAGATAGCTTGAGACAGACAACCTACCTGCAGGATTAGGCAAGAGACCATAGGTCATTCAGTCTTTAGCTAAAGATTTGGTTAAGTTCTTCTAGAGTTTTATGCTGATGCTCGGCCTAGTAAATATGAGAGCTGATTAAAAAGTTGTTAACTTAAGGAAAGGTTCTTGGTCAATTGGTCTTCTGCTTCTCTAAGAGCAGCATCAAGTGCAGTCGCGTCATTGCCACCTGCTTGTGCAAATTCATCTCTACCGCCGCCGCCGCCGCCGCACCTACGAGCAATCTCAGCAATAAACTTGCCAGCTTTTAGACCAGCCCTAACCACATCTTTGCCAAAAACAACTACAAGGATCACTTTACTGTTCTTGGTAACAGTATCAGGCAATCCACCTAGCACAACAGCAGATCCGTCCCCTAGCTGCGCTGCCAGGTTTTGTGCCGCACCCTGTAAACTAATGCTGTCTATACCATCAAGGCGGGACACTAATAGTTGAGAACCTCCTATGTTTTTAGCCTGCTTTATCAGTGTTGCAGACTTGGCAACTGCTAGATCTGATCGGACTGCTACCAGAGTTTTGCCAGTTAACTTCAGCTCCTTCTGTAATGCTACAACCCTATCTACAATCTTAGTAGGCTGAACTTTGAAGCAGTTGCTCAGCTGGCGAACCACTGCATCATACTTGTTCAGCTGCGCAAGTACAGCTGAACCTGCGACAGCCTCGATTCGTCGTACACCAGCTGCTACGCTGCTCTCGGCGATAATTTTGAATAAACCGAGTTCGGCAGTGTTTGCTACGTGGGTCCCGCCACATAGCTCTAGCGATATCCCCGGTACATCGACAACGCGCACAACATCGGCATATTTCTCCCCAAACATTGCAATGGCACCAACGGCTTTGGCCGACTCTAATTCCATCTCCCGAGTTTTAAGAGCTCGTGCCTCTGCAATCCAACTATTGACTAGATCTTCTATGCGTTCTAGTTCTGCTAGCGTAGTGACATGAGCGGAGTGAAAGTCGAAACGCAGTCGCTCGAAATCAACTAGGGATCCAGCTTGCCTAACACTCTGGTCTACAACTAGTCTTAGCGCTGCTTGCAACAAGTGCGTAGCTGTATGGTGTACTTGAGCGCGGTGACGATGTATGCGATCCACACGCCCATGCACAACTTCACCGATAGCCAGGGTACCGCATTCAACGCGGCCGCTGTGCACAAACACGTCATTAACCTTGTCTACAGCTTCAATCCGCACAATCAGCTTATCTCTAGTAGGTTGATCAAGTATAAGAACACCGCGATCACTAACCTGTCCACCACCGCCACCATAGAAAGCAGTTGAATCAAGTACTACTTGTACTGTATCTCCAGCAGTTGCATATGCTGCTGTTTTACCATTAACTAATAAAGCTTGAACACCACTGCTATGGTTAAGAGTCTCATAGCCGTGGAAGCTTGTAGCTGAAGCGTTTGCTATAATTCGATCAACCGCACCTTGAAGTGTAAGGTCAAGACTTGTGGTTGCAGCTTTAGCACGCCTGCGCTGTTCCTCCATGGCTTGCCGAAAACCCTCTAGATCTATTGTCAGACCCTGCTCTTCAGCAATCTCCTGAGTAAGCTCGGGTGGGAAGCCATAGGTGTCGTAAAGTTCGAATACTTGGGAGCCTGAGATATACTTTGGCTGTAGTGCCAAAATCTCGGCTAGTAGCTTTTCGCCTCGCTCAAGGGTCTCCAAGAAACGCTTCTCCTCACATTCCAACTCAGCAAGTATCAGATTACGGTGCTCTAACACATTGGGATCTGTACTTTTTAGCAGGTTAATTGCTGCTTCTCCCATTTCTTTGAGAAAGGGTTTGCCAATTCCTAGTGTGCGTCCGTGACGCACAGTACGTCTTAATAGGCGGCGAAGCACATACCCACGACCTAAGTTGCTTGCAGTAACACCGTCGCTAATCAGCTGGATTATGGCGCGGCTGTGGTCACTTATCACTTTCAGGGATGTTTTACTTTTTTCGTCAAGCCTTTGGTAGTCAACTCTGGCTAGGAGTGCAGCCCTCTCAATCAGTGGATATATTAGGTCGGTTTCGTAGTTGTTAGGTACACCCTGCAGGATCTGGGCCATTCGCTCTAGGCCCATGCCAGTGTCGATGCTGCGGTTTATTAGAGGTCTAAGCTCACCTTTTGCATCACGCTCGTACTGCATGAAAACGAGATTGTAGAATTCAATAAAACGACCGTCATCCTCTAGATCAATGTTATCTTCACCTAACTCTGACTTGAAGTCATAATATATTTCCGAGCAGGGACCACAAGGACCAGTGGGACCAGACGACCAAAAGTTGTCCTTCTTACCCATACGTATGATTCGCTTCGGACTTATCCCTACTACTCGGCGCCAGATATATTCCGCCTCGTCATCCTCTTGAAAGATACTGACTACGAGACTTTTCGGGTCTAAGCCGAACACGTCCGTACTCAGCTCCCATGCCCACTGGATTGCTTGCTCCTTAAAGTAATCACCAAAGGAGAAGTTGCCCAGCATTTCGAAAAATGTATGGTGTCTCGCGGTACGTCCTACATTTTCGATGTCGTTGGTACGGATGCACCGTTGGCTAGTAACAGCGCGCGGTGCTGGTCGCCTCTGCTGACCCAGAAAGACTGGCTTGAATGGCAACATGCCAGCGATAGTGAGCAAAACCGTTGGATCCTTGGGGATCAGGGAAGCGCTGGGCACCACCTGGTGTCCTCTTTCCTCATAGAATTGTAAGAAAGCTCTGCGGATCTCAGCACCGCTAAGGGGCCTGGACGCTCCAGAATTTGACAGGGTGGAGACGACCATAGCCTTAGTGTGTCTGGATGGGTAGTGTAAAAAGGGATAGTGCATTTATGATCGTTTGTCGACCGCAACACGTGGGAGTCCTCACAGGAACTAGTTCTCTGGCATCATGATTCGAGAGCATGACTTCATGACTTCCGACCATATGTGCCGGTGATCGTTGAAGCGTGCCTTCAACAGGTCCCTTCCTGCCTACTGCCCAAGTTGCAGCCATGAACTTGCTGCACGCTACTTGGCTTCCCGCCATCCGCACTCCGACTAGCTCTGGCCGAGCAGCTCTGCTCGTCTGGGCAGACACCTGGCGCGTGGCAGAACCAGCAGGGCCTGGCTCCACGCCAGCTCAACATCCATTTACGCTGAGTACTCATGATCTGCGGGTCTGGCTTGCAGACCGTGATCTACTTCCGACCGACGCTATCGACGCTATCGCCTGCCTGACTCTGCCTAGTCGCAGTATCAACATTCACCAGAGCCTTGCTGAGAGGATTGATTGCGAAAACTGGGCCGGACTTCCTCTACAAGCAGGCGAGCCAATATCAAAGCGGCCAGAGTGGTGGCCCTGGCAGGTGCAGGGTCTGGCTCTAGAGCCTGCTGCGGCTACGGATTGGCTGTCGCGATTGCCGTTATCTGGCCATCATCCTGACCTTGGTGACGAGCTACGCTGGTGGAGTCATCTGCAACGCTGGGCACTAAGCATAATCGCTAGGAGCCGTTGGCTGCCTCAAGTGCAGTTAAGTAAGGGTGAAGGCTACCCACACCGCGCACGTTGGGTGCCACTGCTCAACCGTGAAGATGACCGCCGCCGCCTTGAGGACCTTGCTAGCCGACTCCCATTAGTTGCAGCTTGTGCTCTGCCGTGGCGAGAGCCAACAGGGAGGCGCAGCAACCGGATAACTCGCCTACGTCCAGAGGCAATGAGAGCTGCTAATCCTGTTGCTTGCTGTCGGCCTCGCAGTGGTCGTCTGCGGGTAGCAAATCTGTTGGAAGATCTAGTAGATGCACAGTTGCGACGTGCTTTTGCTCCAGATCGTAATGGGCTTGACCCTCTACTGTGCGTTTGGCAAGACGCACTTGGTTCGGAGAGCGGTGTGTTGAATATCGGTGATGCGGAAGCACAGCGCCTTGCGACTGCCAGTCATCACTGGCGCGAGAGTGTAGCACGCAACGTTGCTGCTGCTAGGACTTGCCTCGAACTATTTACACCAGCAGAAGGGGAAGATCTTTGGGAGCTTCGTTTTGCTCTACAGGCAGAAGCAGATCCCACCCTAAAAGTGCCTGCATCCGTTGCATGGGCATCAGGGCCACGCACCCTGCAACTAGGTGAAATAGCCGTAGATCAACCTGGGGAGATACTGCTGGAAGGCCTGGGACGTGCTCTTAGTGTATTTAGTCCACTTGAACGAGGTCTGGACAGTGCCACACCTGAGAGCATGCAACTCACACCAGTTGAGGCATTTATTTTAGTGCGCACTGCAGCATCCAAGCTACGCAATGTTGGTGTTGGTGTTGACCTGCCTACCAGTCTCTCAGGAGGATTAGCTAGTCGGCTGGGACTATCCGTTCGCGCTGAACTGCCAGATCGATTCCACGGCTTCACACTTGGCGAGTCACTCAACTGGAGCTGGGAGCTGATGATTGGTGGTGTAACTCTTACACTAAAAGAACTAGAGCAATTATCCGGACGGCGAAGTCCTTTAGTGCGTCACAAGGGAGCCTGGATCGAGCTACGCCCTAATGACCTACGTAATGCCGAGAGATTCTGCAACGTTGCACCTCAGCTAAGTCTCGATGATGCCTTGCGGGTGACTGCTAGTGAGGGAGAGACGCTGATGCGTCTACCAATACACCACTTTGAGGCTGGCCCTAGATTACAAGCAGTGCTTGAGCAGTACCACCAGCAGAAAGCCCCTGATCCCCTGCCAGCACCTGATGGTTTCTGCGGGCGGCTACGTCCATATCAGGAACGTGGGCTGGGCTGGCTGGCATTTCTACACCGTTTTGATCAAGGCGCATGCCTTGCTGATGATATGGGCTTGGGCAAAACAATCCAGATGCTGGCTTTCTTACAGTATCTAAAGGCGCAGAAGGAATTGCGCAGGCCTGTGCTTCTAGTAGCTCCCACCTCAGTACTTACCAACTGGCGCCGCGAAGCTCAAGCATTTACACCAGACCTGATAGTACAGGAACATTATGGCCCCCGGCGACCTTCTTCACCTGCAGAGCTAAAGAAAGCACTGGAAAGCGTTGACCTTGTGCTTACGAGTTATAGCTTGATGCAGCGTGACAGCGAGCTGCTTGAGACTCTTGACTGGCAGGGCATAGTCATTGATGAAGCCCAGGCAATCAAGAACCCCACAGCTAAGCAGAGTCAAGCGGCTCGCGACCTCGCCCGACCTGGAGGCAGTGGCCGCTTCCGTATAGCGCTAACGGGGACACCAGTGGAAAATCGGGTCAGCGAGCTCTGGGCTCTGATGAATTTTCTCAACCCACAAGTGCTTGGAGAGGAAGAATTCTTTCGACAACGTTATCAGTTGCCAATCGAGCGCTATGGTGATATAGCCTCTTTACGCGATCTTAGGACTCGAGTCAGCCCATTTGTGCTGAGAAGGCTCAAAACTGATAGAGCGATCATTTCTGATCTTCCCGAAAAGGTAGAATTGAGCGAATGGGTTGGCCTTAGCAGAGAACAACGACGACTCTATAGCCGCATAGTAGAGCAAACCCTAGATACCATTGCACGTGCACCCCGTGGCCAACGTCATGGTCAGGTACTCGGTTTGCTGACCAGGCTAAAGCAAGTATGTAACCACCCTGCTTTAGCCCTAAAGGAAGAGATGGCAGATCTGGATTTCAGCCAACGTTCCGCCAAAGTTCAGCGTCTTGAAGAGATTCTTGAAGAGGTGATTGAGGCCGGAGATCGAGCCTTGTTATTTACCCAGTTTGCTGAGTGGGGACAGCTACTACAAAGCCACTTTCAGCAACGCTGGCACACTGAGGTGCTCTTCTTGCATGGTGGTATTAGTAAGCATGACCGGCAAGCGATGGTTGATCGCTTTCAGCAAGATCCGCGCGGCCCCCAGCTATTCTTGTTGTCACTTAAGGCTGGCGGAGTTGGATTGAATCTAACGCGAGCTAGCCATGTTTTTCACATTGATCGTTGGTGGAATCCTGCCGTCGAGAATCAGGCTACTGACCGAGCTCACCGCATTGGCCAAAATAACCGCGTGATGGTACACAAGTTTATCACCAGTGGCTCAGTTGAGGAGAAGATTGATCGCATGATTCGCGAGAAAGCTAAGCTTGCTGAGGACATCATAGGATCAGGAGAAGACTGGTTAGGTGGGCTCAACATGAGTCAGCTTAAAGAACTTGTGTCCTTGGAGAATCCTTAAGGCTGAGGATAGACTTGATGAATAGCACCAGCAACAGCATCACCATGGCTCCTGATCATGAGGGGCTAGCCCAGCAACCGTGGTGGGTAGAGCAATGGATGGAGCTAATTAACTCCTATCGCTTCAAGAAGCGACTTGAACGTGCCTGGAGTTATGCCCGTGAAGGTAATGTCACTTCAATCCGTTTTGAGGGACGTCGCGTTCATGCTCGGGTGCAAGGCACTGGGGAGGATCCTTACAAGGTAAAACTTTGGCTAGACGTACTCAGTGATGAGGACTGGAGTTACGTGCTAGAAGCTCTCACACAAAAAGCTCGCTGGTCAGCACAGCTGCTGGCAGGGATTATGCCCTCTGATATAGAACGAGCTTTTGCTGCCAGTGGTCGCCGCTTATTCCCATTCAAGCTCCAGGAAGTGCGGAGTGAATGCAGTTGCCCGGACAAAATTAACCCTTGCAAACATATTAGTGCGGTATATTTTCTAATGGGAGAGCGGTTTAGCGAGGATCCATTTGTGCTATTTCAGCTACGCGGACGCACTCGCACCAAGCTACTCGAGGATCTTGCTGTGCAGCGACGGATGGCATTAAAGTCAATTACGGAAACCGAAGAGCGTCGTGATTTGGAACGTCCAGCACTGCAACATCCAGCAGTTGCAGATCCTGGACTCTGGTGGCGTTACGAAGCCAGTTTGCATGCTGACCTAGTTGTGATCACTCCTGCTATGGAAGGTGACACAGGGTTAGATGCTGCTGGTGAACTGCCTCTAGCTGAAGAACCCCGTTTTCCTGAAGCTCGGAGCAATTTTCTAAGGCATTTACGCCAGCACGGTCATGCTAAAGCTCAACTGGCAATGATGCAGGCAATGGCTGCGGGCAATGCAGATATCCCTAGTGACTAAGAAGTTTGAGGTTATAAGGAGCTCGATAATGCCTAATTTTTCGCCGTTCCCACATCATCTTGATAGACTAATTAGCATGCAATCTGTCTAGGACTTAGAACACTTCTCCTCAGTATAAAACTTACGGGCTACCATTTATAATGATATTAAAAACCCACCAAGACAGACCGAAGGCAGAAATAGAATTATCTTAGAAGTCAGCATTACTACTAAACTCATCGCTACTAGACATTACCTTGTGAACAGTTTTAAGATCTAACTATTTTTAGGAATTATGGCTCCCACCACGACGATGACATCCGTTAAGCCCCGGCTGTCACTGCAGTGTGAGACCATTGCTGAGGATACCCGTACGATCCGTTCACTTGACTGGGATCGAAGCCGATTCGACATCGAGTTTGGTCTACGTAATGGCACTACCTATAATGCATTTTTGATAGAGGGTGAATACATAGCTTTAATCGATACTAGCCATGCAAAGTTTCGTGATGCTTGGTTGGCTTCACTAAGGCAGTACATTAATCCGTACCAGATTAGTTATCTGATAGTTAGCCATACTGAACCAGATCACTCTGGCCTAATTGGAGATTTACTTGATCTCAACCCCGAAATTGAGATTGTTGCTTCCAGGGTAGCTATTCAGTTCCTAAAGAGCCAAGTCCATCGATCCTTCCGGTCACGTGTGGTGAAGAGTGGGGATAAGCTTGACCTAGGTACTAATCCGATCAGTGGCATTAGGCACCATTTCGAGTTCCTAAGCACCCCAAATTTACACTGGCCAGATACGATTTTCTCATTCGACCACGGTAGTCGTGTTCTCTATACTTGCGATGCTTTTGGCCTGCACTATTGCTCTGAAAAAGTCTTTGACAGTGATCGGGCTGAAATTGCCTCTGATTTCCGCTTCTACTATGACTGTCTCATGGGCCCAAATGCCCGTAGCGTAATACAGGCACTGAAACGCATTAATACTCTGCCAGAGGTTAAGATTATTGCGGTGGGCCACGGCCCACTTCTGTGCCACCATCTTAGCCATTGGATAAGTGAATATCATACCTGGAGCAACCAGCGCAGTATGGAAGAGAGTTATATAGCTATCTGCTACCTGAGCCAGTATGGTTTCTCAGACCGCATCAGTCAGGCCATCGCACACGGTGCTGGAAAGACAAAGGCTCAAGTCCAGTTAATAGATCTGCGAGCCACTGATTCCCAGGAACTCAGCACCCTTATAGGAGAAGCAAGTGCTGTGGTAGTTCCCACATGGCCCGCTGAGCTAGGAGATGATCTGCAGAGTTCTGTCAGCACTTTGTTAGCTGCTTTGCAGCCTAAACAACTTGTGGGTGTTTACGATGCATTTGGCGGTAATGACGAGCCAATAGATACAGTTGCCAGTCAGATACGCAGTCAAGGCCAAAAGTTCTGCTTCGAGCCTTTACGGATTCATTGCTTGCCGGAAGCAATTGACTATCAACGCTGCGAGGAGGCAGGAACTGATCTTGGTCAATTAATGACCCAGGAGCGCAAGATAGAGGCAATCCGCAACATTAATAGCGAACTTGATCGCGCGCTCGGCAGAGTTAGTGGCGGACTTTATGTAGTTACTGCTGCTAGTCAGGATGATGATGAAGTTAGCCGGCGCAGTGCCATGGTGGCTAGCTGGGTAAGTCAAGCTAGTTTCCAACCCCCCGGTCTTACCGTTGCAGTGGCAAAGGATCGTGCAATTGAGGCGCTAATGCAAGTTGGGGACCACTTTGTCCTAAATGTACTTGCTCAGGAAAACTATCAGCCACTACTACGGCATTTTCTAAAGCGCTTTACTCCAGGAAGTGACCGTTTTGCTGGAATTAGAGTGCTAGAAAACTTGGCCGTTGGCGGTCCAGTTCTTGCTGAAGCCTTAGCTTACTTGAGCTGCCGTGTCGAACGGCGTCTTGAAGGACCTGACCACTGGATCGTCTATGCTGTTGTCGAGCAAGGCAGCGTCGCAGATCTAAATGCAGTGACGGCAGTACATCATCGCAAGTTTGGAAATCACTACTGATGAGTAGTTAAATCTGTGGCATTTCCAGCTTCCAGCATGAGTCAGCAGAAGGTGATCATCCTGCAACTTGATCCCGAACTGACCTGCCTGCGAGCTCTTAACCTAGACAAACAGCAATTTGAGATGGAGTACAGCCTCGGACGTGGTAGCAGTACGAACAGTTTCCTATTCCCTGGCAGTTGCAGCGGTAATGCAGTTTTATTATATCCGCCAGGTCAAGAATATACAAATGTTTTCTTAGGGGCCTTGGAGCATGCGCTGCCAAGCACTACACGCCAGTTGCAGGTAGTAGTAGGCCATATCAATCCAAGCTGTGTCAGCTTGCTGCGACGTCTATCAGGGTCCTTCACGAACTTAGAAGTAATTAGCTCAAGGGCTGGTGCTGTTTTGCTGGAGAATCTCTGGAATCAGCATCCTCCAGTATCGATTAGACAGAAGCATAAGCTGTCTCCAGCCTTGCTAAAGTGCCCACAAATCCACGTTATCCGCAATACTGAGCTCTTAAATCTTGGTGCTGCCGGATGTATACAACTACTTCCAGCCCCAACCCCTCGTTGGCCAGGAGGATTGCTGGCCTTTGAAGAGCAGCGTGGCCTTTTAATGAGTGGCAAATTATTTGCTGCTCACCTACATAGCGAGAAATGGGCCGAGGTCAGCCGCAGCAGCACTGAAGAAGACCGGCAACATTTCTATGACTGTCTTATAGCACCTATGGCTGGACAAGTAGATGCTCTAATCGAGCGCTTTGAGAGGCTAGATATACGCACCATTGCACCTGAGCACGGCCCAGCTATCGAGAGTAGTTGGCGGAGTTTGATGGCTGATTACCGCCGTTGGGGTGAGGCTTATCAGAAAGGCAACATTAAGATTTTACTACTCTATGCCAGTGCATACGGTAGCACAGCATCAATAGCTGATGCATTAGCACGCGGCATCAACCGCACTGGCGTTCGCATACTAAGTATAAACTGTGAATTTGCATCAACTGCTGAGCTACTGGATGCAATCAGGCAGGCAAGTGCAGTACTAATAGGATCACCTACTATAGGTGGCCATGCACCAACACCTATAGTATCAGCTCTGGGCACGCTTCTTGCACAAGGAGATAGGTCGTGTCCTATCGGTGTGTTTGGCAGTTATGGATGGAGTGGCGAGGCTCTTGATTTGCTAGAGACAAAGTTGCGGGATGGTGGGTTTCACTTTGGTTTCGAGCCAATCCGTATTAGGTTTAGTCCAGATTCATCAATGGTGCGAACCCTTGAGGAAACAGGTGCACGCTTTGCACAGCAGTTGCTGCAGCAAGAGCAACGACGTCAGCAGCAACAACGTGGCGGTGGCTTGAACGAGAGCAGTGCTGACTCAGCTACTTTAGCATTAGGTCGCATAGTTGGCTCTCTTTGTATCTTAACAATAGCTAGTAAAAACGAACAAGGAGCCACAACCCAGCAGAGCGAGGCAATGGTGGCTAGCTGGGTGAGTCAAGCCAGCTTTCTCCCTCCTGGTATAACTGTAGCAGTCGCTAAAAACCAGTCTGTTGAGAAACTACTGCAAATCGATGATTGCTTTGCCCTAAACATACTGGCTGATGGTCGATCTACTAACTTGCTAAAGCAGTTTTTGCAATCCTCTCCTCCTGATGCCGATTGCTTTGCAGACCTAAAGATTGAGTACAGCCCTAATGGCCAGCCATTACTTCCTGGAGCATTGGCTTGGCTAGAAGCAAAGGTAGAAGAACGGATGGAATGTGGTGATCATTGGTTAATCTACGCTGAGATCCACCATGGTGGCTTGTTTGATGCAATAGGCGCCACTGCCGTACATCGTCGGCGTAGTGGTGCCAGCTACTAAGTAAATCTAGGTATTCCAAAACATTATGGCAGACCTCACTGTAACTGCAACTGACACTACGGATGTCTTGGTAATTGCTGCCAGCAACGGAGAAAACTTAAAGTTAGCAGAGCGCTTTGTGTCAGAAAGCCACCGGCAAAAAGCTAAAGCTGTGATATTGGATTTAACAAGTGTTAATTTACCACTGTTTACTCCACGTGCACAGCGCCAGGGCACACCGACTGCACTTGGTCCGCTACAACAGCAGCTAATAACAGCACCACGCTGGGTAATTTGTGCTCCAGAATACAATGGATCAATTCCTCCTGTGCTTACTAGTGCAATAGCCTGGCTGTCAGTTCAAGGAGAGGACTTCCGCAACCTGTTTAATGGGCGTCCTATTGCTATGGCAAGCTTCTCTGGTGGTGGTGGATCTGAGCTGCTCATTTCACTCCGGATCCAACTAACTCACCTTGGTGCTCAAGTGGTAGGTAGGCAGCTATTAGCAAATCACAGCAAATTGGCGAAGGACGAGAGTATCGCAGATTTAGTAAAGCGTCTGTTACAGATGGAACCACTACACCTATGACTACTACTATAATGGCAAGTGGAGAATTATTACTGCTATGTTGTAAACTGCACGAGCCTCACAGTACAGTGGTTAAACTCTCGACAGAAGGGCATGTGCAGCTCAGATTGCGGTCGCCAAAAGCATTATCAATACGAGCTGTAGCAGGCCATACCTTATCTTCCAGTTGACTATCTATGGGAAAAGCTGCCATGCGTCGGCTGTAAGGACGGTCCCATATCTCGGCACTTACTGCCCGCATTGTGTGTGGGGCCTGTCGAAGGGGATTATTTTTACGGTCACTAATGCCTAGTTCGATATTCGTAGCCTCGCTGCGGATTGCAATCATAGCGGTGCAGAAACGGTCAAGCTCTTCGAGTGTCTCACTCTCAGTTGGCTCAAGCATCATAGTGCCAGCAACAGGCCAACTTACTGTAGGAGCATGAAACCCATAATCCATCAGTCTCTTAGCAATATCATCAACTTCTAGTCCAGCGGAGCGACGGAGTGGCCGTAGATCTAATATGCACTCATGCGCCACGTATCCACCGGGTCCTCGGAATAGCACGGGAAAATAGGGGTTGAGACGCTGAGCTAAATAGTTGGCATTTAGTAGGGCTATAGCACTAGCATTGCGCAAAGAATCTGCTCCCATCATGCGGAGGTACATCCAACTAACTGGCAAGATGCTGGCACTGCCTAATGGGGCCCCCGAAACAGCGCCAATAGCCTGAGGCGCACTATATTGAAGCTTAGGATGACCTGGTAAGAAGGGTGCAAGGTGCTCTGCGACGGCTATGGGTCCAACTCCGGGGCCACCACCGCCGTGTGGTATACAAAAAGTCTTATGAAGGTTGATGTGGCAGATATCAGCGCCATAATTGCCTGGACGACAGATTCCAACCTGAGCATTTAGATTAGCTCCGTCGAGGTAGACTTGTGCCCCAGTCTCATGAACAATCTCGCAAACCTTACGGATTGTTGGCTCGAAGACACCATGAGTAGAAGGATAAGTCACCATTAGTGCCGCCAAGCGTTCAGCATAGCTGCTAGCCTTAGATGCCAGGTCAACTAGGTCAACGTTGCCTTGATTATCGCAAGCGACAGAAACTACTTGTAATCCAGCCATGACTGCGCTAGCTGGGTTAGTACCGTGAGCGCTGCTAGGAATTAGGCAAACGTTACGTTGATCCTCACCACGAGAGCGGTGCCACGCTCGAATAACTAGGAGACCAGCATACTCGCCTTGAGAGCCTGCATTTGGCTGTAGGGAAACAGCTTCAAAACCCGTGAGTACAGCCAGCCATTGCTCAAGATCCTTTACAAGACGTTGATAACCTAGGCTCTGATCAGCAGGAGCAAAAGGATGAAGTGCAGCAAATGCTGGCCAAGTTACAGGGAGAAGCTCAGCTGCCGCATTAAGCTTCATGGTGCAACTGCCAAGAGGCATCATGCCATGCACAAGTGAAAGGTCTTTACTGGCCAGGCGGTGAATATAACGTAGGAGGGAAGTTTCACTACGGTAGTTATGAAAGACTTGTTGTTGCAGCCAATTGTCATTACGTGCAGTAAGGCAACTGTAGTCTCGCTTCAGCAAGCTCGGTGCCGCTTCGACCATAGGCGTCTTGGTGTCGAGAACATTTGCAAAAACCTCCAGTAAGCAAAGGAGTTCATCCTCGTCGCTAAGCTCGTCAAGGCTGACACCAACGCCAGTACAGTTATTGATTGATGACTCCAAAGGTAAGGTGCGTAGATTGAAGCCAGCTAAAGCAGCAGCTTGAATCAGCTCACCAGCATGAGATGTTTGGAACTCCAGTGTATCGAAACGTGGTGCGGAGACAATGTTGAACCCGAGGCGCACTAGAGCAAGCTCTAGTGCGCCTCTAAGGTGCAGTATGCGTTTAGCGATCGCGGTTAGGCCTTCTGGTCCATGATGTACAGCATAGAAGGACGCCATCACAGCAAGCAGAACCTGGGCTGTGCAGATGTTGCTAGTAGCCTTGTCACGACGTATGTGCTGCTCACGAGTCTGCAGGGCTAGGCGCAGTGCAGGTCTACCTTCAACATCCCGCGACCGGCCAACTAACCGACCGGGAATTTGCCGTTTGTACTCCTCACGGGTAGCAAAGAAAGCAGCGTGAGGGCCACCAAATCCCATTGGTACCCCGAAGCGCTGAGCACTGCCTATGGCAATATCGGCGCCGAGCTTAGCAACAGGAGTAAATAAAACCTGAGCCAGTGGATCAACTGCTACTGTTGCTAGAGCTCCAACCGCATGGCTAGCTGCGATCGGCTGCCGGGGATCACGAATTACCCCAGAACGGCACGGTAGTTGCAGAATTATACCAAAGACATCCTCATCAAAGCGAAATTCCCGAGGATCAGCTACATCCAACTGAATGCCAAGGGGCTCGGCTCGGGTCTTCAGCACAGCAAGGGTTTGCGGTAAGACCTCAGCGTCAACAAGGTATCGAAGAGAATCGTTGTGCTGACGCACAGCCAAGCTCAGTGACATAGCTTCAGCCGCAGCTGTAGCCTCATCAAGAAGGGAAGCGTTAGCAATAGGTAAACCAGTTAGCTCACTGATTAGGGTCTGGAAGTTTAGTAGCGCTTCAAGGCGCCCTTGGGAAATCTCAGCTTGGTATGGAGTATAGGCAGTATACCAAGATGGATTTTCCAGTATATGCCTACGAATTAGGGCTGGCGTGACTGTCCCATGATAGCCCAGGCCAATCAAGGAACGCAGCACCACATTGTTAGAAGCTAACTCCGCTAACTCACTAAGTGCTTCGGCCTCGGAGCAACCACTAGGTAAAATAGTTTGTGGAGCCTCATGATCGAGAATGTCTCCAGGAACTACTGCGGCTAAGAATTGTTCTAGCCGTTCGAAACCAAGCACATTAAGCATGTGGAGCTGGTCATCAGAGCTGGGACCTAGGTGGCGCCGGAGAAATGGAGAAGGTAGCTTTTGACGCCTAGTACCAGGACGGTTGCCGAGCAGAGTCACAGACCGACCTTGCACAAGAGCAAGATCTTAGTCACTTTTGTCTTTCGCTTTACCCCTACGAATGCTTAGAAGACTGCGACTTTAGCAGCGTAGGCTTCAGCGCTCATCAACTCCTCAAACTGTGCGTACACGGAAGGGCGCAATAGCAGCAGCCAGCCTTCACCATGAGGATCATTCTGTAACTCCTCTGGATTGTTGAGCACTGCACTGTTACATTGCACTACTGTGCCGTCAAGCGGGGCATACATTTCCTCAACAGCTTTTACTGATTCTACGGACCCAAATCTAATGCCTCGCTGGAGCTTATCGCCTACCTTGGGCAAGTCGATGAAAATGATGTCCCCTAGTTGATCAATTGCGAAGGCGCTTAGGCCGACTCGCACTAGGTCGTCAATTTCAGCAGAAACATACTCATGACTGTCAGCGTAGCGAAAGCGTTCAGGAAAGTTAAAGGCCATCAGCCTATATTTTGAGGTTTGCTCTTGGCTAGTTTGCGGGAAGATTTACCAGTTTTGCCTCTGCCAAAGCTGTGAGAGCCCTCTCTAACGCGATACACACGTGAGCATGGTGTGTGGCGCCCTGTATGTAGAGGTTGTAAGGCGGGTAGAGAGGAGCATCGGCAGAAAACTCACTTGTGCTTCCGTCTACAAAAGTACCACCGGCCATTACAAGCTCAGTTGCATATCCTGGCATTGCTGAAGGAACAGGCTCAAGGTACGCACCAATAGGGGAACTAGCTTGAAAGGTGCGACAAACTATCTTGACAGCTTCTAAGCTTCCCAGCTGCACGGCCTGAATCAAGTGTCCTCGCTTGGCACCAGGATTTGGCTGTACCGGATGACCCAATCGCTGGAACACTGTAGCGATGAGATCAGCAGCTATTAACGCCTCTGTGACCATCTGTGGTGCTAGGAACAGACCTTGCAGTACGAGTCTATGCAAGTCAAAGCCAATACCACCTTCGCTGCCGATGCCTGGGGCAGTTAATCGACAGCATGCTTGGTTCACTAAGTCAGAACGCCCAGCAACATAGCCCCCCGTAGGTGCGATAGTACCGCCGAGATTTTTGATTAGAGACCCCGCAACTAAGTCGGCACCCACCTCAGGGGGCTCCTGGTACTCAACCAGCTCACCATAACAGTTATCTACAAGACAAACACAGTTAGGCTGACGTTGATGAACTCTTTCGCAGACATCAGCTATTGCTGCGATAGTAAGGCCTGGACGCCAGTCGTAGCCACAGCTGCGCTGGATTAAAGCCATGTGGCAAGGTCTGTCAAGTGCGTCGTCGATAGCACTGCCATCAATGGTTCCCTGTGCCGTGAGGGGTATTTCATCATAGCAAATACCAAAGTCTATGAGAGACCCCTGGCCACTGCCCCTTAGGCCGATTACTTCCTCAAGAGTATCATAGGGCTTACCTGTTACTGACAGCAAACGATCACCAGGCCTTAACACACCAAACATGGCAGCGGTAACAGCATGTGTGCCGCTAACAAATTGTAGTCTTACTGCTGCCTGTTCAGCTCCAAGCACGCGGGCAAAGACACGGTCGATAGCTACTCGACCCTGATCTTCATGACCATAGCCTGTGAGAGATGCAAAATGTTGGGTGCCAATGTTTTCAGCTGCGAAGGCATCAAGTACCTTGGCAAGCTGCGGCACAAGCGCCTCAGTGCGCTGGCGCACTATGGGTTGCAGCACGTCGAGTACAGATGTTACCAAGCGACGGGCTTGCTTTTGCATTGTCAGCCTCGCCTTGGATGTCATCTAGTCTAGTAGCGTGATTACTGTCCCGTTAGGCCGATATCGGGTCTCAGGAGCTAAATTCCTGAGATGACTTTGAAGCCTGTATTTGGGAATTTGTGCTATATTAGGTTCGGCTATAAATATGTGGCCTTAATTGTAAGGATTTTACATACACTAGAATCGCCTAGCGCTTGCTGCCTTGGAACCTGTTGCACAAACCTAGTCGCTATACATATTCTTGCTCTCGATGCCTTTTGGATCCCAGCCTGCTAGCTTTCAAGTTACTTTAACTTAGTAATCAAATCTGTCTAAGTCCATTACGTTGCCACGCCATAATTTAAGAAATAAAAGCCAATTTCAGATTGAGTACTCAATAAGGCTACTCAAAACTTGAGCTCATGAAATACTAGGACAGTTTTGAAATCGTGTCCAGACAGATTGGTTAATTGCGCCATAACATATAGATGTTGATGCTTACACTTTAATGACTTGTAAGCTTAATTTTCTTATATCTGGCCTTCAAATTCTCTCGTACTTTTCAGTATCCTAGACACTTTCTTAATGTTAGATAACTTGCTTTAAGGCTTTAAGCCTCCCAGGCTAAGGGATTTCAAGCTACTTGAAAGCAATCTAGAAATTGGAGGCCAAACAGCAATGTAGATTTAGTCTATATTGTGACTCCTCAGTACACGGAAGAAGCCTCATCGACTCTAAAACTAGTGGCAAAATTCTTAGCCAGAAGACTCTGGCTTTTGCAAACAAACTCTGGGAGCCTATGGCAGAATTGCAATAGACGAGGGGCGCATGATAAGGCTTTAGAATTCTGATACAGAGTTAACACAGTCATTACCTAGCTTAGTATAAACAACTACCATGACCTGGAAAATTTGTACTGGCAATTAAGTACGGTAGAGTAACATTATAATCAGTTTTCTCAATGAGAGGGCTGTTGCAGAATCTGGCAGACTCTTAAGTGAACAGTGAATCTTGATCAGCACCAGGAGCGTGGTCTTTGTTGATCGCGAATCCTTATCAGCTACAGTCGCGACAGAAATGGTTCAGAGCATGGTCGGCAGCGTGAGCGCAGCGCCCGCAATGCCTAGTCGCCCGGCACCGGCGGATAAGGCGTTACAGTTAGCGGAACAGTTGCAGCGTCCTCAACGCGGTAAATCGGCCATGCCGCTGCAGCAAGGTCTGCGCTGGAAAACAACCGGCTTCATGATTGCTATCCATCTGCTTGCAGCTATAGCACTAGCTCCAATGTTCTGGAGTTGGCAAGCAGTCACAACCCTGGCCGTTTTGTACTGGATTACCGCCTGTCTTGGTGTAACCATTGGCTATCACAGGTTATTATCTCACCGTTCTTTCCGAGTTCCCCACTGGCTGGAACGCTTCTTTGCAACCTGTGGTGCCCTTAGCTGCCAGCATGGGCCTATCGATTGGGTAGGATTACACCGTCACCACCACCGTTTTTCGGACACAGATGCTGACCACCACAACAGCCACCGAGGATTTTGGTGGAGCCACATGGGTTGGATGCTTCGGGAGATTCCAGCAATTCAGGCTGTGCCGCGGCTAACTAGCGACCTAGCAAAAGACCCATACTATTGCTGGCTGAATGCCTGGTTCTTAGTATTGCAACTTCCGCTCGCGGCACTGCTATTCTGGATTGGCACAGCTACCGGTGTTGGTGGTTGGTCACTTGTACTCTGGGGGATTCCCCTACGCCTATTACTGGTGTATCATGCTACCTGGCTAGTTAATTCTGCCACACATTGTTGGGGCTCTATAGCTTACGAGAGCTGCGACAACTCACGCAATAACGCCTGGGTCGCAGCCTTAACCTTTGGTGAAGGCTGGCATAATAACCACCATACTTTTCCCCACTCTGCCTGCCACGGACTGCAGCCGGGTCAAGTAGATCTAACCTGGCAACACATCCGACTATTGCGCGGACTCGGCCTAGCTCGTCAAATCCGCTTACCACATCGCAACTTGGCAGGCTGACAACTTCAACTTTCCTCTTACTGTAGTTAAGCAAGCTTCTCGCGAATCCGCCATGGCCAAGCACGTCCAGATTGTTCTGAACGAAGACATATTTGGTCTTGGCCGCTATGGTGACCTGGTGAAAGTTGCGCCAGGTTATGCCCGAAACTTCTTGCTGCCTTTCGGCAAGGCTATGCCAGTAACACCAGCAGTAATGAAGCAGGTCGAGCATCGTCGCCTTAAGGAAGCCGAGCGACAAGCCAATCTCAAGCAAGAAGCTATCGATTTCCGCACAGCCTTAAATACTATTGGCCGTTTTACAGTCAGGAAGCAGACTGGCGAAGACAACATGCTATTTGGAACAGTGACAAATGGCGATATAGCTGAGGTAATTAAGCAAGTAACCAAAAAGGAAATAGACCGTCGTGTTATACTCGTACCAGAGATTCATCGCACTGGCAAATACAAAGTGCAGGCCAAACTACATGCGGATGTTACAGCGGAGATCAATGTTGAGGTAATTAGCTACTGACTTCTAGCCATCGCATAAGTTTGCGTCAGAGTGTTGTGAGACTCCATCACTCTTAGCTGTAGTGAATATTCCCCTGTACGAGAGTGATGATAACGCGGCAAAAAGCCCGCGCCCATCAACTGGTTATCACCACAGCGAACCTAACTTTGAAGTACCACCTGATTCAGTTCCACCCCAGAATCTCGAGGCCGAGGAAGCTGTATTAGGCGGAATCTTACTGGATCCTGATGCAATTAGCCGTGTAGCTTACATGCTGCAGCCAGAAGCATTCTACTTGAATGCTCACCGGGAAATTTTCCGCACGGCCTTAATGCTGCACAGCCAAGGCAAGCCCACCGATCTGACTGCAATGACTGCCTGGCTTGCAGATACCGGTACTCTAGAAAAAGTGGGGGGTAGCAGCAGATTGCTCGAATTAGTTGAGCGCGTAGTCTCTACTGCCTCAATTGAGCAAGTGGCGCGTTTGGTGATGGATAAGTTCCTGCGCCGTCAGCTAATTCGCTCTGGCAATGAGATTATTCAGTTGGGCTTCAATCAAAGTCTGCCAATGGAACAGGTACTAGATAAAGCAGAGCAGATAATCTTCGCTATTAGTCAAGAAAAACCATCGCAAGGGCTAATCCCAACATCGGAAATTCTCACCAGCACATTTAATGAAATTGAAAGTCGTTCCTTAGGCATCTCGATTGCTGGCCTCCCTGTCAACTTCTACGATCTGGATGCCATGACTCAGGGGCTACAGCGTAGTGATTTAGTGATAGTAGCAGGGCGACCATCTATGGGTAAGACTTCGATGGTACTTAATTTAGCTAAAAATGTAGCGCAACTACACAGCTTACCAGTGTGTATGTTCAGCTTAGAGATGAGTAAAGAGCAACTTACCTATCGGTTACTGTCAATGGAGATAGGTGTTGAAGTAGGGCGACTACGTAGTGGTAGGTTGCAACAAGAGGAGTGGCCTCTACTAGGTCAGGGTATTAATATACTAGGGCAGCTTCCAATATATATTGACGACAAACCCACTATTAGCATACTGGAGATGCGCTCCCTCTGTCGTCGCCTGATGGCAGAGCAGAGAGGCGATTTAGGTTTGGTAGTGATAGATTACCTGCAATTGATGGAAGGTTCTAGCTCTGATAACCGTGTGCAGGAACTGTCCAGAATCACGCGGGGTCTAAAAGCCATGGCACGGGAGTTGAATGTGCCGGTAATCGCACTCTCGCAGTTGAGTCGTGGGGTAGAGTCACGCATGAACAAGCGACCTATGCTCAGTGATTTGCGGGAGTCAGGCTCGATTGAGCAAGATGCTGATCTTGTGTTAATGATCTACAGGGATGAGTACTACAATCCAGACACCACTGAGCGTGGCATAACAGAAGTGATTGTGACCAAGCATCGTAATGGACCAGTAGGTACAGTAAAGTTGCTGTTCGAGCCCAAATTCACAAGGTTCCGCAATCTGGCAGTATAAAAAGGTTCTGAATAGTCGAAAAGAAATGAGTTTAGCTATGCCATCGACTGAAGCTTTCGACATTATCGTCGTTGGCGGTGGTCATGCCGGCTGCGAAGCAGCAATTACCGCTGCCAGGCTTGGTATGAGCACAGCTCTCTTTACTCTTAACCTCGATAGAATTGCTTGGCAGCCTTGCAATCCAGCTGTTGGTGGCCCAGCTAAAAGCCAACTAGTACACGAAGTGGATGCTCTTGGCGGCTTTATTGGCCGTTTAGCTGATGCAACATCTTTGCAGAAACGTATGCTTAATGCTAGTCGTGGGCCAGCAGTTCGGGCTCTACGCGCACAGACTGATAAGCGTCAATACTCCCAGCAGATGCTGCAGGTGTTACAAACTACTCCCGGGTTGACTCTGCGCGAAGCTATGGTTACCGGCCTGGAGATTGAGGGCGATGCCACTGGTGGTGGAGCCTGCTGGGATGCCAGCCGTGGGCCGGCAGCTCGCATCATTGGCATACGCACCTACTTTGGCAGTTTTTACAAAGCTCGTGCGGTAGTTCTTACTGTTGGCACCTTCCTTAGGGGCCGTATCTGGGTTGGTCATCAATCAATGTCAGCAGGTCGTGCAGGGGAACAAGCTGCTGAAGGTCTTACCGAGGCTTTACAGACTCTTGGATTTCATACTGGCCGCCTCAAGACTGGCACACCCGCTCGTATAGACCGACGCAGCATCGCCCTCGATAAACTCGAAGAGCAGCAAAGCGATGCAACAGACCGTTTTTTCTCCTTTGATCCGACTGCTTGGACAAGCAGCGAGGCAATGAGTTGTCATATTACCTATACAACTCCTGCAACTCATCAACTAATACGCAATAATCTTCACCTCACCCCAGTTTACGGTGGGATAATTGATAGTAGCGGACCTCGCTACTGCCCATCAATAGAGGACAAAATTGTTCGATTTGCTGACAAAGATCGGCATCAAATCTTTCTGGAGCCGGAAGGTCGTGACACGCCAGAAGTCTATGTTCAGGGATTTTCCACTAGTTTACCAGAGCAGCTGCAATTAGAGCTGTTACGCACTCTGCCAGGCCTAGAAGAGTGCGTGATGCTGCGCCCTGCCTACGCAGTAGATTATGATTATTTGCCTGCGACTCAGCTCACTTCCTCTCTTGAAACTAAGCGAGTACAAGGTTTATTCAGTGCTGGTCAGCTAAACGGAACGACTGGTTACGAGGAGGCTGCTGCTCAGGGGCTAGTAGCTGGACTAAATGCCGCACGACAGGTCTCTAACCATAAACCTGTGTACCTACTGCGGGAAGAAAGTTATATAGGCACAATGATTAATGATCTGGTTAGTCGTGATCTACACGAGCCCTATCGAGTGCTTACCAGTCGTAGCGAGTATCGCCTAATCTTGCGCGGCGATAATGCTGACCGACGCCTTACTCCTCTTGGACGCAAACTTGGTCTAATTGATGACCGTCGCTGGGCACTATTCAAGGAGAAACTTGCCTCTATAGAAACTGAGAAACACAGGTTGGCAAGCCAGCGCCTAAAAGTGAGTGATCCAGTAGCTAAAGAGATTATCCATAAAACCGGAGCAGCAATCAAGGGCTCGATTACTCTGGCTGATTTACTTCGCCGTCCTGGGATGCATACTGCTGACCTTGTGAGTTTTGGACTAGCTAATAGCAGTCTTCCCATCTCTGTGCGTGAAGGAGCCGAGATTGACATCAAGTACAGTGGCTACCTACATCGGCAGCAACAGCAGATTGACCAAGTCCGACGCCAGGGACAACGAAGGCTACCTAGCGACATCAACTACACTATAATTGGTAACCTTTCACGCGAAGCTCGCGAGAAACTCAGCCTAGTACGACCTGAAACATTGGGTCAGGCCGCACATATTCCAGGTGTAAGTCAAGCTGACCTGACGACCTTATTGCTTTGGCTCGAACTGCAGCGGCGGCAGAGGCTAGAACCCAATAAATAAAAATTATGGGCAGGCCTAAACAAGCTTAAACTTGGCATGCTTGAATTGCTACTGTATCTTGATCACATCGGTGGTCTCTATACAAATCATTGTGATGTTCTTCCAGCACTACTTCTTCTATAAATTGCTTTTAGAAGCCCATACTAAATTACATTTACGGGATAGAATAAAAGTTTTTGCTCTTACTGTGCTAAGTACCATGCACAGATTAGGAACCTGGAAGAATCAGTGGCTTTGTGAAGCGTGACCCTTTTCGGCAGTGCAAAATACCAGACCGTACCTGGAAAAGACTAAATAGCATTAAGACACCATGGTAGAAGTGCTGAAAATGATGGCTTTCAATTCTTGTCAGCTGCTCTGAGTGCTTGTAGGCTTAGCATCAGGTGTGTACGAAAGGACCCTAGCGCCATCACCTGATCAACAGTTTTACCTTCCGCAGCATCCTTGGATTGTCTAGTCACTTCCTCAAGCACCGCCTTTATGCGTGCTTCCCAGTCAGTGGTTAGTGACACTCTGTCTTCTTGCTCTGTTGACCCGACCACAGATTCTTTCGCAGCCGTATTCAGCAGTTTGGCTAGGTCCTTATGGCTCAGTGCGTCAGGAATGAATTGATCGCTCATAGTTCTCTGTTGCAATACCTTAACGTTATGGAGAAGAAAAGGTCCGTAGCTAGTTCGGTTGATGGTGAAAACACCGAATTTTTCGGCTAAGAGCTTTCGCTACAAAAGGTTACGGAAACCAATTTATTAGTTGGAGGCTGAACACATATCGGGGTAGAAAACTCTTGAAAAGCTTATGATCTCTCCTATCATAGTTTTAGTATTCACTGTTACCAAGGCGGTGCTTTTCCTGCTAAAAGATCTAGTGCTAGTCGGGGCATGCAAAAGTGTCACTTACCATAGGCAAAGTCTGTCTGTGCTCTTTCGCTGCCGGAGTTAACTTGGAAGACAAACAGCAGATCGCCTAGAAGCCTATCAGAGTTATCGACAAATTCTCTAGGTAGTAGCACCTAGAAAACCTGCTAGAGAAGCAAGCAGTTAGCTGGTAAAAGCCTTACAGCTGGCCTCATGGCTGTGATGCATGCATCGTCTTGACGTCGAAGACTTTAAGTATATCACTGTTTTCCTACAATCAGCTTATGTTAACCAGATGCAGGCTAATGCTACCCTAATGTAAGCAAAACCTATCAGGTTTTCTCAAATTAGACTGAACTTATACTCCCATGGCTTACTACATATGTATTGACTCAGAGCAATTATTTCAGGTAACCTTATATTAGTTGAGGCTACTTTACTACTCTATGTCAAGAAAACAGCTTGCCGAACTGCATAAATATTGTCACCTATTCTGGCGTAGGTTTACAATTTACGCCTGACCAAAATTGTAGTATATGTAACAAAATATCTGTCACAGGTTACAGTTACTCCAGTCAGTTAACTAGTAAGTATTCTAGAGACTAAATGTTGACTATGCAATCTTGGTAGCTCAGCTTAAATAGGCCAAAAGAGACTGTAAAGACAGTACTAGTACAAAGGCCGGACTTGATAATATAACTGACTATATAAAACTATTTGGTAGTAATAGGATAAATAATCAGCTCTACGTATGGTTAAGTAAATTGACATCTGTATACTTTGGAGGAAAAAATCTCTGCATCTATCCTTCATGCTTAGCGGTCTAGAGCTAATCTCGCTAGAAAAAATTGCACACAGGGCCGGTAGCGGGATACAATGTGATGACTTAATAGCTAGATGGTTTCTTCGTGATCTGTGGTCAAAGGATGGATCATCTGCCGTACCTGGTATAGTGTTCCTGCTGCGCACTCTGCATGCATCTTTAATCTTGTCAGATGCAGAAGATGACAGCCTGAAAATTACCAATCAAATAAGTATTGGAGCACTCCGGCTTCAATTTAGAGGGAGTGCTAATCTAAAAGGGCGTCTTCCACTGCTTCAATTTAGTTTTGAGAGCGTCGAGCTAATTTTAGCTGGGAAAAAGCTTTTAACCTGGTATCTTCCACAAAATACTATAAAACAGCGCCCTTTTTTTGCCCTTATTGCTGTTGATAGAGAAAAAGGCTGGCTTGCTGCTAGAGGGCAAAGTGGTACCTTAGGATTGTGGTTCACTGGGTGAATTGTAATGGCCTCACAAAAGTTACAAGCAACAGAAATAAACCTAGTTAAATCTAATTTCTACAAATGATGCAACTGTAGATTTAAGAAGAGTAAAAGTTTGCCCGCTCTAGTAGTAGTTAGACTGAAGAAACTTTAATCCTCGATAATCTTGGATCCCATTGAACCTAGTGGGTGGGTAGATCTCTATAATTGCGGGACTAGACTTGTGAAAGCTGAGACAAGATAAGTAATGTTCAATTTCCACTGGTGATTACCTTCAGCCCAATCTTTTATCTAACTCGTCAAGTGCTTTCTGTAATGGGGAAAAGTTTGATATTTCAATTACTGGTATGGGAGAAAAATTTTAAGTCTAAAGCCTGCTAAAATCTTAGTTGGCTGCAAACTTGCTAATAAGGGTAGCTTTAAGGCGTAGACGTGCTTCATTTAGCAGCGCGTAACTAGCTATCTAAACTGCTCTACCTTACTACACTGGGTGAAATATCCGATGTTGCCTTGGTGTATATAGGTCTAACATGTGAGCTTGAGCCTAGCAAACGTCGCCCTAGTACATACTGGTTAAACTGGCTTATACTGATGCCAAGATATTAGTTACCTGCGAGCCATGGCTGACTTACCATCTCCTGAAAGGTGCCGAAGGCTTCTGAAAGCCTTAAAGGCAGTCGAGCAGAGAGGCAACAAAGACCTTACGCTGCTCTCAAAACTACCCTCAATGGCAAAAAGCTAGACTTTAATGAGGTTGTACCTGACATCAACTCTTCTGACCTTCAGGAGTCCAATAGGCCTTAACACAGGGACGTCTATCTAAAAGAACTGTATGGTTACTTATTCGGCACCAACCAAGGCAGTTCCTATCGCAGCTTAGCCACTACGATGACACTCAGTCAATTTATTATCCTACTCCTAATTAGTGTAGGCCTCGCTATAGGACTAAGCTGGCATTGGCTTTGGTGGCTAATTGGCGCTGCTGTAATCTGGGTGATCTGGCGTTTAAGCAGAGGCTAGCACTTGTGGATCTTCCCTTTGTTTTCATATACTACAAAAGACTTAATAGCTTAAGATGAACTACTCATAAGATTTTGCTTCCTACATGCTAGTAGAAAAACTTGTCCGATAGACAATGACTCTAAAATAAGTTCTGACTACGGTGATATCTACGTGGCAGTGTCCAGAGCTTCAACTTACCAACTGCCTAAGTAAAATATGTCACCAAGAGCATGCAGCTAAACCAGCAATACGGTGCTAGCAATAAATTTTGTTTACTTTGATAGCCCCTGCACATTTACCAATTTACAGTCCAGTATTATATAGACAATGTGTAATAGAGATAGCTAGTATACTAGCTGTTTTTGTTACTAGATTCTGGGCTTTCTATATGTTGTTTAGCCAGCTAGTGATCTATTTAGTAACACAGCCTGCTTGTAGCTAGAACAGCTTCACAGTTATTCTCAGTACTGCCTAGATCACAGCTAGGCTCATAATGGCTGCCACTATGAGATCTAGTGTGCTCGAGTCGGACAGCACACTTTACTGAAAATCTTCAACTGATCATTAGACCTAAATCTACTGTCCCCAATGTCCATATTTTAGGGAACATGCTCATGCTGCATCATCTATCCGGAAGCCGTCGAGTATCTTCCCGGTCTCCAGTTTTAGAAGAGAGCATCACGCCATCAAGACCTTCAATCCCGGCACGTTTACATGCTCATCATGTTGTCTTTGCTTATGGCAATCGCCCGGTACTGGAGAGAATCGATTTGACTCTTGAGTCAGGAAGTCTTTGTGCACTTGTCGGTACTAATGGTGCTGGTAAATCAACGCTACTACAGCTATTGCAGGGTCAACTAGTACCGCAGCATGGCCATATCCGTCTTGGTAACCGCCCCATTCACCACTGCCGCAGTGAGGTAGCGCTTATGCCACAGCGCGGCCGAATTAATTGGTCTTTTCCTATCACAGTGCGCGACTTGGTGGGTTTAGGTTCATTAGGTAGCGGAGGACGTACTGGCTGCTGTGATCGCGAGGCTGCTTTACAGCGTGTCGGCCTCTCTTCACTTAGTGGCCAGCGTCTCGATGCACTCTCTGGAGGTCAGCAGCAGCGCGCTTTACTAGCCAGAGCGCTCGTGCAACCTGCTCGCATCTTGCTGCTTGATGAGCCATGTGCGGCTATTGATCCTCCCTCTCGTCAGGGTTTGCTGCGATTGCTACGTCAACTAGCTGATGCCGGGCATACCATGTTAGTAAGTAGTCATGATTGGGGCAAAGCACTTGATGCCTACGATCGTGTGATCGTCCTTAATGGCACGGTGCTTGCCGATGGCACGCCTACACAGGTTCGGCAGGCTTTGGGGTCACTTAGCAGTATGGGTAATCACCGCTGTGGCTGAGCTTGCACCTTGGTGGACACTGCCTCTGCTAATGGCGCTTCTTGTCGGCATGGTATGCCCAGCTACAGGAACCTTACTACTCACCCAACAACGCTTATTACAGGCTAACCTTTTGTCCCATGCAGTACTTCCTGGTATCGTTCTAGCCCTTGGCCTCGGTTTTGACCCGACTCTCGGTGGTGTAATTAGTGGTGTTGGTGGTGCGTTGTTGGCAGAACACCTCACCCGTGGTGGTGAAGTCAACTCAGATGCAGTTATCAACACTGCACTTGCTGGTTTCCTCGGGTTTGGAGTTCTCTTAATACCGCTATTTGGTCTTCGCCTGAATCTTGAGGCTGCACTATTTGGGGATCTGCTCAGTGTTAATAGCACTGACCTGCTCCGCACACTATTGGCTGCTGCCGCTTTACTATTGCTGTTAGCTCGTCATTACCGAGAAATGGTTTATCTCGGTGTTGACCCAGAGGGTGCATCTGCAGCTGGTCTTCCCGTAATGGCTCTACGGTTCGCCCTCACGTTGGTCACTGCTGTAGTTGTAGTCGGTGCTATGGTAGCCGTCGGCATCACACTAGTAATCGCTCTTCTTTGTGCACCAGTTCTTCCAGGCTTAAGCCATTCGTCAAGTTTAGGAGACGCAATTTGGCGCTCGGCTGCTCTTGGCAGTGCCATGAGCGCGATAGGATTTGCTCTGGCGGTGTTGATAAATCTACCACCTGGCCCTCTAATCGGTGTTCTAGCCCTCGTTCTGTTGCTGGTCGGGCGCTGCCGCTGAAGCAGTCAGTGAATATTCAACAGCATCCTCCTGGCGACCTTCCAGCAACATTTCACTAATCCGCCATAGGCGCTTACAGGCACTCACATTCATTGCAGCTCGTGCTACTGGCCAGCACTTAGGGAAGCCGCGTATTCCACCAAGGCTAGCTGGGCCGTAATGTTCTCCTCCCTTAGCGGTGCCAGCTGTAGCAGCGTAAAGCTGTGGCAAGGCACCCATGGCAGCACTTTGAAAGAGAGGATCCATTAAGCGGTAGAGTATGCTTTCATGCCAAGCATTGCTGCTAGCAACTGCTTTTAACTGTAATTCAGTGCGTGAAAAGCCTGGATGTGCAGCAAGGCATGCAATGCCACTACCACGATGTTGCTCGCGGCGGTTGAGCTCGAGAGCAAACATTACATTTGCTAGCTTACTTTGGCTATAAGCCTCATAACGCCGGTAGCGTTTCTCACTATGTATATCATTCCAGGAAATCTTGCCGAAGTACTGTGCTCCAGAAGTTACGCAGACAACCCGTGCTGCTAGACGTTGTTCCATCAAAGGCAATACTGCCAGAGTCAAAGCCATGTGGCCAAGATGATTGACAGCAAACTGCAATTCATATCCCTGACGGCTCAGAGTTCGGGGGGGCGCCATTATACCTGCATTGTTTACTAATAGATCTAGGCGGCCATACTGCTCAGTAACTAACGCAGCACAGCGACGCACACTCTCAAGATCAGATAAGTCAAGGTCTAGTAAATCTACAGCCCCAGATTGTCGCGTACTCATTAGCATAGAGCGTGCAGTTTCACCTCGGCTACGGGAACGACATCCCATAAGAACAGTGGCACCGCGCTTTAGAAGTGCACGGCATGTTTCTAAACCGAGCCCACAGTTAGCTCCAGTTACTAGCACAATACGCCCGGTTTGATCTGGAATGTCTATAGCGGTCCAGGACATAGTGTTTGTGAACTATGATGTGCTATCGATTCTGTTGGAATCACTTAGTCTTCGGGAAATAGGAGCTCAGCTAGCTCATCAGCATCGACTTCATAAACTCGGGCTAGGCTAGTTTCTATGGCGCTGGTGACCTCACCGGGGAGAAAGCGCATTGCATTAAGTGCATCTTCTGCAATGTCATCGGTGAGTAATTTTTCCTCGCCACCAAGCTTTTCGTCATTGATGACAGCCATTACCCAGCTTTGGTAAGCGTACACCAGGTCGGAGAATTCGAGCTCGGGATCATTTAGATCCAGGGTCATAGCTGCTGTCAGTTACTGGATAAGCTCAGTCTGACCTCTAACAAGCCAAAATGATTCCTAGTTTGTGACCTTACCGCCAGTTAGATCTGATTGACCTATCCTGCTTCTCTGTGTCTAGGCTAGCTGCTGTGAACGCTTGCTATACTGCTGAGTTTCTGTAGCTGGACTGGGTTCTCAAACTTTACAGTCTTAAGTTACAAGTTCTAAGTATGTAAAGATGCACAGATCTAGCCTAGAAGTTAGCACTGGCTAGGAATACTATCCAAAAACTGAATTTTGTCACTTTTGTAAGCATGTCATAAACCTTGTTACTAACCCTTGTATGATACAGAGGTATATTGCGACAAACACCGGGCTTGAGCACCGAGTGCTGTATACTACCCCAAGTTTTAGGAGTTGATCGATAAGATTGGTTTAGTGTCTACTGAAATTGAGATAAACTCTGCTAATATCGACAATTTTATCATGAATATCATACATAAACCTAGCAAACTAATTAGTCTCTTGGCAGTTGTATTCAGAGAGCATAGTCCGTTAGAAATGTAGATACCATCAAGTCCAGCAACGTGTCGATGCAGCCCTTCCAAGCAGTCTGTTTGATCTCACTGGTGCCGATTAAAACTATTATGGCCTGACTCCAGGCCATAATAACGTAGGGTCCAATCTACATTTGCGGCCGCAACCAAACCCCATATCAATTGCCAAATTCGTGTCTGAGTTGTCCAAGACCTACGACCCAGTAGAGACAGAAGCTCGCTGGCAGCAGGCCTGGGAAGCACACAATGCTTTTCATCCCAGCCCATCTGACGATGGTGATGCATTCACAGTGATGATTCCACCACCAAATGTGACTGGTGATCTTCACATGGGTCATGCTTTCAATACAGCTCTGATCGATGTAGTAGTCCGTTTCCAACGGCTGCAAGGGATGAATGTACTTTGTCTACCAGGGATTGACCACGCATCGATTGCAGTTCAAGCAATCCTCGAGAAGCAACTTAAAAAAGAAGGTCTCAACCGACATAAACTTGGACGGCAAGCTTTCTTGGAGCGTGCTTGGGCCTGGAAAGTGAAGAGCAGTAGACGCATTGTTGACCAGCTACGCCGTCTCGGTTACTCAGTAGACTGGCGACGGCAGCGCTTTACGCTTGATGAAGGCCTAAGTGCAGCAGTTAAGGAAGCCTTCGTGCGTTTGCATGAGCAAGGACTAATTTACCGAGGCAAGTACTTAGTGAACTGGTGTCCTGCTTCTGGTTCAGCAGTAAGTGATCTAGAGGTAGAGATGAAGGAAGTTGATGGCTATCTCTGGTACTTCCGTTATCCATTTACCAATGGTGATGGTTATCTAGAAGTTTCTACCACCCGACCAGAGACGATATTTGGTGATGTAGCTATAGCAGTAAACCCAAGTGACGAGCGCTACAAACACTTAGTGGGTAGAAGTGTCACTCTACCCTTCATAGGCCGTGAGATACCTGTAATTGCCGATAGCTATGTCTCAAAAAAATTTGGCACCGGTTGTATTAAGGTTACGCCCGCCCATGACCACAATGATTTCATTATTGGTCAGCACCACAATTTGCCTCAGATCACAGTGATCGGTAAAAACGGCATGATGAACGAACAGGCAGGTCGTTTCGCTGGGCTGGATCGCTTTGAAGCTCGCAAAGAGGTAGTTAATGCCCTTGACTTGGAAGGATTACTGGCTAAGGTAGAAAAATATTGTTACAGCATTCCCTACTCTGAACGCGGCAATGTGCCAGTAGAGCCACTACTCTCTACACAATGGTTTGTGCATACCCGCCCAATGGCATCACAATGTTGTGAGGCGCTTGACCATGGCAAGCCTAGATTTGTCCCTGAGCGTTGGGGGAAAGTCTACCGCGACTGGCTTGTCAATATTCGTGACTGGTGCATCAGCCGGCAGCTATGGTGGGGTCATCGAATTCCCGCCTGGTTTGTGATCAGCGAAACTGGTCAGCAGGTAGCTGACAATACTCCTTACATAGTGGCGCGTTCCGAGAATGAGGCATTGACAATAGCGCGGAAACAATACGGTGCTGATGTAGTAATCGAGCAAGATGAAGACGTACTAGATACTTGGTTCTCGAGTGGTCTTTGGCCCTTTTCCACATTAGGTTGGCCAGACAATCAAAGTGCTGATTTAAAATACTGGTATCCTACTAGTACCTTGATAACAGGTTTTGACATTATCTTCTTCTGGGTAGCACGGATGACGATGATGGCTAATATCTTCACTGGCCAAACACCGTTCAAAGAAGTCTATATCCATGGTCTAGTAAGAGATGAGCATAACCGTAAGATGAGCAAGAGTGCCGGCAATGGTATAGACCCACTCTTGCTAATTGACCGCTATGGCACTGATGCTTTGCGCTTCGCTCTCGTCAGAGAGGTAGCGGGTGCCGGCCAAGATATACACCTAGATTACGATCGTCGGAAAGAGGTCTCTACCACTGTAGAAGCAGCGCGTAAGTTTGCTAACAAGCTCTGGAATGCCACCCGCTTTACATTGATCAGCCTTGGTGGTGAAACCTTAGCCTCACTAGGAGAACCAGAGCAATCTGCTCTACAAACAACAGATCGGTGGATATTATCACGTCTTGCCCGAGTAAACCACGAGACTGCCAAAAACTATAGTGAGTATGCTCTTGGGGATGCTGCCAAAGGGCTATATGATTTTATATGGAGTGATTTCTGTAGTTGGTATTTAGAATTGAGCAAGCGGCGCCTTAACCTTAAGCAAAATGCTACACCTGAGGCCACGAAAGACCAACATACAGCACGGCAGGTACTAGCTCATGTGATCTGCCAAGTGTATCTGATGTTGCATCCATTGATGCCTCACCTTACCGAGGAGCTTTGGCACAGCATCACAGCAGAACCTGAAAGTACTTTCCTAGCCTTGCAGTCCTGGCCTGCAGTAGCCGAAGGCTCTTTAGATGATGCGCTTGAGAAATCCTTCTGCGAATTGATTGAGGCAATCAGGGTAGTGCGCAACTTGCGCGCAATAGCTGGTCTCAAGACTTCACAAAGTGCACCAGTTCGGTTCGTTACTAGCAGGGATGACCTGGCAGTTGTACTTGAGCAAGCCATCCCCGATATTGCTGCATTAACTCAGTCTGATGCAGTGGAGGTGCTAACACCAATGGCAGCTGAGGCAGTTCCTACACCAAAAGTTTTGGCTGGAGTTAGTGGTGAGCTGCAAGTTTTGTTGCCAATTGAGGGTCTGGTAGATATAGGGGCATTACGAGATCGCCTTGAAAAAGACATTGCCAGAGCAGAGAAAGAAATTGGTAGCCTCACTAGACAACTAGCCAATCCAAATTTTGCTACTAGAGCACCTCTGGAAGTAGTTACTAACTGCCATAGTAGTCTTGCAGAAGCAAAAACCCAAGCCGAGCTGGCTAAAAGACGTCTAAGAGATCTAGCCTAAGATAGCAACAACTTTGCTAATATATAGACAGACCTTCTAAACTTGTAAGATAACTCTGCTTAGCGAACTACCTGATACCAATTATCAAAGTCTTGACCAAGACTAGGAACGCGACCAATCTTTAGTACTGGTAGAAGTTCTCTACAAGCACATGCTGGTCCCATTCAATCTTGTTTATTGGTGTCCCTCTTAAGGCAGAAATCACCTTCATAGCTAGTTAATTTGCCTCCAAACCTTAGTGTTGCCAGTAACTTGGGCAAATCCCCATATCTATGAGCTATTGGGTGTGGTATCAGTCGTCAGGATTTGAGCCTAGTCCTACTAAGGCACCTCTTGGCAGTTTTCACTTATCTTCCTGAAACTTGTCTATGGCCTCAGTAGCACATCTTTTCTTTACAGGGCCGTAGAATTATTCTGGTCGTAATTTGATATATTTCAGACAAGGATGCAGCATATTCTAATAATATAATTACTACCCGCATAAACTTTGCTGCCTAGGTATTGAGAACCCAGAAGTTATTGTCACAGCGAATACAACTTAGTTGTCTGGGAGCATTGTGCAGCAAGTAACTCAGTATCCTAGCTTTTGACTTAAGTTTGTTCAGTATCAGGTAGCCGCCAGTCACGTAGGGCAGCAATGAGTACAAACCAGTTTAGGCGGAGACGAGCCCAAACACCCTGACGTGCCAACAGGTCAATATACTTGGCGCGGCCGCAGTCGGTTTTAATAAAACGAAATGCTGTAGGGGGCTGTGTCATAGAGCTAGTAACTGCCGTAAGCCATCTTCATCTAGGATGATAGTACCTAGCGACTGAGCTTTTGAAAGCCTACTGCCAGCATTATTGCCTACTATGAGGTAGTTTGTCCGCCTACTAACATCTTTAGTAACTTGCCCCCCTGCATTCTCAATCAACTCCGTTGCTCTTGCGCGACTCAGTGTTGGTAGTGTACCAGTAAGCACAAAAGTTTTCCCACTAAGAATTGCGGTAGCCTCAGTAAAATCACCAATTTCATTGTCATCTTTGGTTACCAACAAACCTAAGCTATGGAGATCAGCAATCAGCCTACTGTTAGCTGGCACAGTAAACCACCGGTGCAGACTTTGCGCGATCTCTGGACCCACACCTTGAATAGTGGTAACAGCTTTGGGATCTAGACAAGCCACCGTAACCAAGTTGTTGAATGTTGAAAAGGCTTTGGCTAAAGCACGAGCGTTTACAGAACCTAAGTGGCGAATGCCGAGACCATAAAGCTGGCGATGCCAAGGTTGCGCACGTGAGGCTTGGAGTTTAGCAATCAGATTAACTGCTGACTTAGCTCCCATTCGGTCAAGGCTAATTAGTGAATTTCTATCAAGTCTGTAGAGATCGCTGATGCTAAATACTAGACCACAATCCACTAGTTGTTCTATTAGGTTACTGCCGAGGCCAGCTATATCTAGGGCTTTTTTACTTCCCCAGTGTTGTATGGCCCTGCGCAGAATTGCTGGACAGCTGTTGTTGATACAACGAGTAACAGCCTTGCCAGGCTCACGGATGAGCAGCGAAGCACATTCTGGGCAGTGTTTTGGCAAAGACGCACGAGATGTTCCTGCCGGACGTAGGTACTCTAAAACACGTACTACTTCAGGAATAATCTCTCCTGCCTTCCGCACGATGATCGTATCGCCAATGTGTAGTTCGAGCTCTTCAAGACGGTCTGCGTTATGGAGAGTAGCCCGGCTTACACTGGTACCAGAAAGAGCAACTGGCTTGAACTCTGCTACAGGGGTAACTGCTCCAGTACGCCCAACTTGGACTTGTAGACGTAATAGTTGGCTGGGAGCTTCTTCAGCAGGGTACTTAAGGGCAACAGCCCAACGCGGAAACCTCTGAGTGAATCCTGCTTTTTCTTGGCAACGAAGATCGTTGAGCTTGATCACCACGCCATCTGTGGGGTATGTCAAAAACTTTCGCTGTTCCTGCCAGTAGTTGTAGAAGTCACGGATGGCATCTAGGTTCGCACTAAGGCAGCGATCTGGACTCACGTGGAAGCCCAACTTTTCAAGCTGTTGCAGGCTTTGCCATTGTTCAGCTAGCTGCAATCTTCCTGACATTTCCCAAGGCACGTGCAAGGTATAAGCAAAGAAGTCAAGATGGCGCTCCGCTACAACTTTCGAGTCGAGTTGTCGGAGGGTCCCAGCACAGGCATTGCGCGGGTTAGCGAGGGCTGTCTGGTTTTGTCGCTTCCGTTCAGCATTGATGGCGGCAAAAGCAGCATTAGGAATAAAAGCCTCGCCGCGCACTTCTATCCAGTCTGGTGGATTATCAAGGTGCAGTCGCAGCGGCACTGTTGCAATTGTGCGTACGTTGTCAGTGATATCCTCGCCGCAGCTACCATCACCACGCGTAGCCCCTCGAACAAGTACGCCCCTCTCATAACTCAGCGCAAGTGCATTACCATCAACCTTTAACTCCCCTACTAACTCAAGATCATCAGCCTGTCTGCCAAGGAGGCGTAATAGCTTTTCATACCAGCCTTGCAGTTCCTCGAGATCAAAGACGTTGTTGAGGCTGAGCATAGAAATCCTATGCTCAGCTCTACGGAAACCCTCAGAGGCTTGCCTGCCAACTCGTTGTGTAGGACTGTCTACAGATATCAGTGCCGGAGTTACTGTCTCTAATTCTAGAAGTTCCTGGTAAAGGAGATCATAAACCGCATCTTCCATAACTGGGGTGTCAAGCACGTAATATGCGTGTGCCGCGCGGTTTAGGAGCTGGCGCAGCTTTGCCGCTCGTGCAGTGGGCGCCGTAGACTTAGGCACTGATTCTTTTGATGCGATCGATCCGCCAGTTTTCTTCTACCCTAATAAAGGTAAAATCCAGTGGAAGTTCTTCTTTCTTGTCTGACTTCAGCTTCACCGTCAAGGTGATATTACCCTCCTGAAGGCGTGGCCGGCCAGACTTGAGGTTACGAAAGCGATTTAATCTCAGGCCAGCTAGGAAGCGGATAAACTGCTGACGGTTAACATGTTGTTTGTAACCCTTAGTAGTCAGCAGATAAGCTGCATCAACTCGCCCGGCAGCAACTTGTGTGAAGAACTGCTTGATTAGGGGGTTGATTCCCCGTGCACTCAGCACTAGTCTTACCGCCGTAACTGTCCAGTAGAGAAGCAAAGCTCCGCCACCAGCCAGTAATGCCTTGGTACCGATTTCTCTTGCTAGAGCCAGATCCATTGGCTGCACCCATCCTTCTCGGCTGTGAGTCTGACTGACCAGCGCCGCTACTGAAAACTCTAAGTTTCCTATGCTTGTCTCTAAACTAGGTTTCTCTTCCACATAGCGGTACTCATTTGTTATATTACTAGCCTTTTGAACTTCTTGGCTCAAAGAATTAAGACTATTAATATACCGTAGGTTTATCCTAGGTAGTGAAAGACTACTGAACATCTGATGCCTTAGCAAAATATTATCTGGACATTTTTAAGTAAAGAATATAGTGATAACTCAGGCTTATGTGGGATCAACCATAGGAGACTGTACTGAGGTATTATCTATCTGCGTCCCTGAGCATTCGATCCAGATCCTAACAGCGAGTCAGGGCGAGTATCCTCGGAAACTGATATTTATACTTGCTCTGACTCTAGTTCCAGAGGCAATATATAAGTTTCTGCCCCTTGACCACCGTCTAACTAAAGCATTGCTGACCGTAATAGAGGTAATATTAGGATTATGGACTCACCTAGATTGCAGCCTTGCCGTCGGCCCCCTCGCGCTCGCAAGTCTGAACGCTCATTCAATCAATGGCTATCGACTGGGCGTCAGCTAATGAGCGGCGTTGCTGGAACTCGACCTGGACAGCACCACAGTATGAGCAGTGAGCGACCAACGCTCTTCAAGCTAGAGTCTGTAGGCCGCTGGCTGGGAGAGCGTTTGGAATGGCTATTTGATGAGGAAGACAGCTGGCATGAACCTTGGCAAAGAGACAAGACAATAATGGCGCACCATAGCAACACAGAAAAGCGTCCTCTGAAGGCCATTTCTCGCCGTAGAGCATCTGAGTCACAGCCTCGCTCCTCTGTTAATGCTGGTGTAGCTCACTCGGCTATCACCGGTAGTGTATCCGATCAGCCTGAGAATGCTAGTTCTTGTCCTGAGTATTGGCCAAGTTCTGATAAGGGTATCTTCTGGGCTGGACCAGAGCAACAATACAGACGGCAGCAACCACTAGAGTCCCAGAGACTACTACCTCGCTCTAGTCGCCGGCGTGCTTAACTGTATCTGAATGTTCTGAAGGGCTCAATTACAAGCTGGCTAATGGAACTCTAGCCCGGAGAAAGATCTGAATATAGACAACTGGCAAACTCCAGACTTGCTAAAACTAGGTAAATATCAGATCGAAACTAGTAATCAAATGGCAAGTAGTGACAAGCGGCAACAAACTATCTTAAAACCCTTCTTGAGGAATAATGCCGAGGCCCATTGATCATTTAATATTTTACTAGGAATGGACTTACAAGCTAATTTGCCAGAAAGCCATCGGTTTACTAAGCAACACTAGTGTGATTGTTAATCTGACTTTCTTGCAAAGCCCAATTCATTGGAAAATTGCTTGGAACATCTACCTGGTGCTCAAAACTACAATTATCTAAGCATATGGCTACCTAATGCACAGTTAGTTATCTTTGTTTAGCCTTATCAGAGCAACTTAAGGTTTCTACAGGGCGGCCGACTGGTCCCAGCCAGCGTTCTAAGGCAGGGCTAAACACCTCACGGATCACAGTGAGTTCGCGACCCTGGCGGAAGAAACGGTAGTGGCGACTCCAAAATGGTCCTGCAGTCCCAAAAGCTGCTTCTAGCCAGTCGCTTCTAACTAAAGCTAGCCCATCTACCTCCCGGAACAATTCGGATCGTCCTTGTGTAAGGTTGAGCCAAACCGGTTGATCTCGCTGCCTTAGGTTCTCCTCCGCTTCATGAAGGTTCCACCAGCTCTCAGCCCAGCCTAGGGTCTCATTGCCACAGCACAGCCAGACCTGGCGCCTCAGCAGAGGAGGGTCAAGCTCGGCAACTTCGTCTGGGGTACCACTGTCAGAAAGGTCATCAGGTTCCATGGCAATCAAGCTGACACTTACTGCATGTCCAGTGAGCAGTCGTAAATGGCGCGTCGGGCTGCCGTCTCCGAGAAGCATCAGGCGCCAGGGTCCTGGAAGCAGATCGGGGCCTTCAGCACTGAGCACCGAACTCAGTGCTGCTTGCCATACCAAGGATGGCGAGGACAGCAGTAGCGATCCTGACTTGTTCAGAATGACTCTCTAGCACTTCTAACCACTGAGGACTAGCCCTCCCAATACATATGCACCATTGTGCTCAATAGCTGGGGAGGTGGTGGGCAGCACAAGAGAGAAGTATTTAAACTGGACCTAGGACTACTTCTCTGCAGCTACTTGCGGCTAGCCTAGCTTGGTCTTTAGTAGACTTGCGTGGTTATCTTTGCAATGTGACTATGGACAAACGCTTCATTTTGAAGTGTCAATACCTCGATACTGTAGCCAAAACTGGAGTGGGTGGTTAATATAAAGAGGGAAAGAGAAGATGGAAAAAGTAGTTTTATCAATCACTTAAACTGCAGCAAGGCTGCACTAGGCCTAATTACTACTATGGTGATTATGTCCTAATCACACGAGCTGAAACCTTGCTCGTCAGCAATGCCAGTATTGATGTTTGTCATATGTCTATTACATGCCGGTTCTATGCGACCTTTCCGCTAGGATATCTGATTTAGCCTGCTGCCATAAGGCCGCTAGCTCCTTAATACCTTGCCCTGTTAGATCTCCGCCGAGTACAGCCTCAACCCTACTAAAGCGATCCAGGAAACGATAATTAGTACCAGCCAATCCTTCCTCAGGATCTATGCCATACCAGCGAGCCACATTGATAAGGGCAAACAGTAGGTCACCTAACTCTTCTTGAGTATGACTGTAATTGCACCCGGCTGCAGCCTCTCTCAATTCGTCAAGCTCTTCCTGCACCTTGTCCCAGGCCTGACTGACGTTATCCCATTCGAACCCAGCCCGAGCTGCTCTCTCCGAAATAGTCATCGCACTGGAAAAAGCAGATTGACTCCTCACCTTTTCCCTCAGATGGTCACTGAGTGGAGTAATTGACCTTTCCTGTCTACTATTTTTAGTAGATTGTTCTTGTGTTTTGATCGATTCCCAGTTCTTACGAACTGCATCGCTGCTATCCACCCGAACATTACCAAAGACATGCGGATGGAGGTGTATTAGCTTTTTGCTGATGGCTCTTGCAACACTATCAAGGTCGAAGCGTCTTTCCTCCGCAGCAATGCAAGTATGTAGTATGATTTGCAGTAGTAAATCACCCAGCTCATCACACAACTCAGCGTCACTCCCATGTCTAATCGCGTCTACGACTTCATGAGCTTCCTTCAATAAGTAAGGCACTAAAGAGATATGTGTTTGCTCAAGAGTCCAAGGGCAGCCATCGCTGCGATCTCTCAAAGACTCTACTGACTTAATCAGTTGATAGATAGCGTCGGAATCGCGTGGTAGCGTTGACGAACTAACAACCATGAAGTTGACGTATGCTAGGACTGTGACTTTAGACTCTTCCTTGGCTATCCGTCACTAGGGTAACCATCCTGAGAACTAAGCCCAAGTCTGTGCTAAGCTTCTACCCATATCGGCAGGGAGTAAGCCAGTCCTTAAAGAGTTTGCATAGGTATTCCAAGACTATTCCACCTTGGGCGATTAGCTCAGCGGTAGAGCACCTGCCTTACAAGCAGGCTGTCACTGGTTCGATTCCGGTATCGCCCATCATGCATCCTAAGCTTAGTGACCACTGTATGGGTTTCGATAGCTTTACTACAAGGCACAGGGACTACAAACCGCAACTGCATCCAGTCTTGTAAGTATTAACATTGGGAGGAGTTGACACAAGGAGACTTTTAAGAACAGTGTTTCTTTGCTAGATGATTGTAAATCTTGCCTACAAGAAGCTTGACCACTGTTACTATTAGCAACATCATACAACTCCACTCAAAACCTCCCATCCACAACAACTATATATACTAATGCTAAAGTTAACTGCCTTAAGGTTATGTGGATTATTGGTGCAATCCAACTTAGGGCAACTTCCTGCGCGTCAGATGCCATTGCAGAACAAATCAAACTATAAGCTGGCCCTAATCCCAATTGCCTAGGCTTGGCCTTCTGAGAAGGTAAGACTTACAAGATAGCAATTAGACATTTGTACGAGGATAAATCTCTTATGTCTCTAATGACAAGTGACATGGCAACATAGTGCTAGACAAAGATGTTGATTCTATGTTTCCCTTGAATTTAAGTTATGGGACCCTATGACTGTCACCTCTAGCTGGGTCGACGAGGTTCATGATGGAACTCGTTATGGACTACACGGACGGGTTATTACTGAGGAGATGTCTGCATTTCAACGCATCACAGTAATTGATAGTGATCGTTATGGTAGGGCCCTACTACTTGATGGCTGCTGGATGACTGCAGAGCACCAAGAAAGGTATTACCATGAGCCTTTAGTACATCCAGCACTCTGTTGTGCTATTACTATAGAGCGGATCTTGATAATTGGTGGCGGTGATGGTGGTACTGCTCGCCAGTGCTTACTTTATCCGGATGTGAAGCATCTCGACCTAGTGGAAATCGACAGTCGTGTGATTGATCTGAGCCGCACATATCTACCTGCAATTGGAAGTACAGCATGGGAAGATCCACGTTTACATCTAACTGTTGGCGATGGAACTACCTGGGTAGCAGATGCAGCTACTGCTAGCTATGATGTGATCTTGGTTGATGGGTCAGATCCCACTGGCCCAGCTAAGGGTTTGTTTAGCTGTAGCTTCCTGACACAGTGCCGGCGACTTTTAAAGCCCGGTGGAATCTTTGCTACCCAGAGCGGGTCGCCAGAAGCCTCATGCAAATTTCACCAGGATATAGTGTCCCTGACTAGAGATATCTTTGACTATTCAGACCCACTTTATGGTTGGGTGCCGATGTACCCTAGTGGCTGCTGGAGCTGGAGCTTTGCTGCTATTGGTTATCCCCACTACCGCAATCCTCAACCTGAACGTGTCGCTAACGTAGCTGATAGTTGCAAGATCTGGAGCCCGCGCTGGCAACGAGGGGCCTTTGATGCTATGCCCGCCTTTATCGAGAGGGCACTAAAAAGATGAAAGGTTTCGACAGTCAAGGTGCAGTGTTTATGGGCGCTCGCCGAGATTTACCCAACTGTCGGGTTGCTATCTTCAGTGTACCTTACGATGGCACAACATCATTTCGTCCAGGTACACGCTTTGGTCCTGCAGCTATCCGCGAGGTAAGCAGTGGTCTAGAAAGTTATTGTCCACAGCTTGACCTAGATCTGGAGGATATAGCTTACGTTGACGTAGGCTCCGTGCAGATTCCTTTCAGGGATCCCAGTCTAGTAGTTCAAGCAGTAAAATGTGCAACGCGTAAGTTGCTCAGACATAATCTAAAGCCATTGATGCTCGGTGGAGAGCACTCAATTAGCACTGGGGCTGTAGCAGCTGTGTATGAATATTATCCTAACCTAGTGCTGCTGCAGCTAGATGCTCATGCTGATTTGCGCGAGAATTGGTTGGGAGAACGTCATAATCACGCCTGCACAATGCGTCGCTGTCTCGAAGTCATACCAAATGGTCAATTAGTTCAGTTAGCGATTCGCAGTGGCACACGCGAGGAGTTTCAGGAACTTGTACAGAGTGGTCGGCTCGTACATCACTCTCCTGCTGACAGTCCGCAGCTGCTAGCAGAGCAACTCAGGACTACCCTGGCCCCATTAATTCACCTCCCATTATATCTTACAGTGGATCTTGACTGGTTTGACCCAGCAGTTTTACCCGGTACTGGTACACCTGAACCTGGAGGTTTTCACTGGCCTGATTTCGCTGCTGTAGCTTCAGTGCTTAGGCAACACCATCTAGTTGCTGCTGATGTAGTAGAACTAGCTCCACAGCTTGATATCACAGGAATCAGTAGCGTGTTATCCGCAAAGGTATGCCGGAGCCTGCTCTTGCTGCTAGGTCAGTAAAAATGACAAGCTTCTGTCGTGCGTTGCTCACGCAGACGGACATACTGTCGTCCTAAAAGATATATGCCGATCGTGGGACCCTGGTGAATGAGCTCAAGGAAACTAGCCCGGTCAAGAAGTGCAAGAGCTACCGGCGTGACAGCGCGTGCATCGCGACTGTGATGTTCTCGACACTCGAGAAGATCCTCATAGAAAAAAAGCTCTCCGGCACCAAATCTAAGGCGACCGCTAAAACACTTGTTAGTTAGCTCGACTAGACCTTGCCGTAGCGCATAAATAGCGCGGACAGGCTCCTTACAGTGGAATATTATTGAGCCTGTAGGTAGGGTGAGGTGTTCACTAGCAGGGTGTTCATTAATGAGTTGCACCGGACTCGGTAGTGAGCGAACATAGCTTGTCAAAGGTTTACCTTTCCTAGTTCTAGAGAAAACTTTCTAGATATTATGTGATAAAAAATATAATAGTTAACCAGACTCCCAGTTTCTAATTAGCCGGTTTATGGTAAAATAGGCACAAATTTAGCCATAAGTTAAAGCTTTGCAGAAATTATTAAAGTATATCTTGTAGCGCATTAATAATGTGACAAGCGACAGTACTAAGGTTGGAGTACAGCGAGAATGAATTTCTCAAGCCACTGAGGTAACGCTGGTAAATTAAGAACATCTTTTCGCATGGGGGGGGAGCTAAGCTTGCTTAGTGTCTCCACGAAGATTAAGAGATCTAAGCTAGAAAGTGCCAGAAGTAGCAAACCTTACTTTGAGAGAGTCCCTTTTATGCTTCTAGGCCTCAGCCAAAATTATTGAAACAAGTTCGCTAACGAATTTCACAAGGACCGGCTTTGCATGACCAAACCTGTTAATCTGCGTCGGACGCCACTGCACTCAGCTTGCCTTGATGCTGGCGCCCGCATGATTTCCTTTGCTAGCTGGCAAATGCCAGTTCAGTTCTCAGGCTTAGTACGAGAGCACCACGCAGTGCGACAGAAAGCAGGACTCTTTGACATTTCTCATATGGGTATATTGCACTTGGAAGGAGACAATATTAAAGATCAACTTCAGAGACTGCTGCCTACGGATCTACATCGTATAGCCTCAGGTGAGGCTTGTTATTCTGTCCTATTAAATACTGACGGTGGTATCTTAGACGACTTAATAATTTATGACTGTGGTGATGATGGGCTGCTGACTGTCAGTAATGCAGTCTGTGCGAAAAATGATGAAAGCTGGTTGCGTAGTCATCTCGAGCCACATGGGGTTCACATCAGCAATAGACTTAAAGGTGGTGTTCTGCTTGCTTTACAAGGTCCAGACGCAGCGAGCATTTTAGAAAAATTTAGCGAGACTTCGCTGGTAGGATTACCAAAGTTTGGACACCGACAACTAACTCTATTTCCAAAAGGGCCAGGTGCACCAATTGATCTGTTTTTGTCTCGAACTGGCTACACTGGTGAAGATGGCTTTGAGATATTACTGAATACAGCTGAAGAAGGATTTGCTACCTGGCAAACCCTGATAAATAGCGGGGTTACACCCTGCGGACTAGGTGCCCGCGATACCTTGAGACTAGAGGCATGCATGCATCTCTACGGTCAGGATATAAGCACAGATACAAGCCCTTTTGAGGCAGGGCTGGGGCGACTAGTGCATCTTGAGATGGCAACCGCATTTATTGGCCGCCAGGCTCTTGAGAATGAGGCAGAGCAAGAGCCAAAACGGCGGCTTGTAGCTCTGAAGGTGGCAGGCCACGCTATCGCTCGCCACGGTTGCCCTCTAATACACCGTGGAAACAGCATTGGATCGATTACGAGTGGTACTTGGTCACCTACGCTTGGCCAAGCTGTTGGCCTAGGCTATGTACCGTATCAGCTAGCCAAAATCGGTACGATCTTAGAGGTGGAAATTCGTGGCAAGGTCTATCCCATCAATGTTGTGAGGAAGCCATTTTATAAAAGGGCATAGGTGAACGCGGCATTGTGAGAAACTCGCCTGTCAACACCTGGACTTTATCCAAATGCGCAGCAACAGCTGTGGTGACCTGCGCACTGAGCACATCGACAGTTCGGTTCAGCTCTGTGGCTGGGTAGATCGACGCCGCAATCACGGCGGCGTAATCTTCATCGACTTGCGCGACCGCAGTGGCACAGTGCAAATCATTGCTAATCAGAATGTTGGAGCTAAAGCTTTTACTGTGGCTGAGCACCTACGTAGTGAGACAGTGCTGCAGATAAGTGGGATAGTAAAAGCACGGCCCCGTGAATCCATCAATGAGAAACTGGATACCGGGTATGTGGAGGTTCTGGCCACTGATATCACGGTGCTGAATGCTGTGAAGCGCAATTTACCACTCTCGATATCAATTCACGATGAGGAAAACAACCGCGAGGAGGTCCGCCTGCGCTATCGCTACCTAGACCTGCGCCGTAAGCGTATGAATGATAACTTACACCTGCGCGCGCGGACAGTTCAAGTAGCCCGTCGTTTCCTAGAAGAAGAAGGATTTATCGAGGTAGAAACACCAATATTGACCCGCTCTACTCCAGAAGGCGCCCGCGACTATCTTGTGCCTAGCAGAGCTTGTAGTGGTGAGTGGTTTGCCTTACCCCAATCACCACAGTTATTTAAGCAACTTCTGATGGTAGGTGGTATTGAGCGCTACTACCAGGTAGCACGTTGCTTCCGTGATGAGGATCTACGCGCTGATCGGCAGCCAGAATTCACACAACTGGATATGGAAATGAGTTTCATAAGCCAGGATCAAATTCTTGACCTGAATGAGCGACTCGTATGTAAACTCTGGAAGGTGGTAAAGGGCATTGAACTACGCCGACCCTTCCCGCGCATGACCTGGCAAGAAGCTATGGAACGTTATGGCACCGACCGTCCTGATACCCGCTTTGGCATGGAGCTTACTAATGTTAGTGACATCGTCAAAAACACGGGCTTTCAGGTATTTAGTGGTGCTGTGAGAGCTGGTGGTACCGTCAAGTGCATTGCTATCCCTAATGGCAATGATGCTTTCTCCAACGTCCGCATTAAACCTGGCGGTGACGTATTTGCTCAGGCTGAAGCAGCTGGATCTAACGGCTTAGCATTCATTCGTGTTCAAGATAGTGGTGAGATTAACACCATCGGTGCTATCAAAGATAATCTTTCAAGTGAACAGAAGCAAGAGCTGCTCGACCGTACCGGTGCCAAAGCAGGAACCTTGTTACTGTTTAGCGCCGGCGATACGACCACGGTAAATAAGGCACTTGACCGTGTGCGTCAGTACCTAGCTCAGGAGCTGGAAATAGTAAAGTCTGACCGCGATAGAGACAAATGGAACTTTCTCTGGGTGATAGATTTTCCAATGTTTGCATTTAACACTGATGAGAACCGATTAGAGGCTTTGCATCACCCCTTCTGTGCTCCAAACAGTAATGATCTTGGCAGTGCTCCAGAACAATGGTCTAAAAATCTGCCTGCTGCCCGGGCCCAAGCTTATGACTTAGTGCTTAATGGTCTGGAGCTAGGTGGTGGATCTCTACGTATCCACAATGCTGCCCTACAGCGTCAGGTGTTGCAGGTGATTGGTTTATCCTTGGAAGAAATCCAGCAGAAATTTGGATTTTTGATGGACGCGCTTGAAATGGGTGCGCCACCACATGGTGGCTTAGCTCTAGGCTTGGACCGGATGGTGATGCTACTAGCCGGCGAGGAATCAATCCGTGACACGATTGCTTTTCCAAAGACTCAGCAAGCTCGTTGCCTCATGACTAGTGCTCCGAACACAGTCAACCAGACGCAACTTGATGAGTTGTATGTGTCTAATACCTGTAGAGACCTGAGCACAACCAAAAACAGTAATTCCAGCCCTGAAACGTAGATTAAAGGCTGAAATTTATACATTCTATCTTACAATTCCATCACTACCAGAACTATTGAGGATAATTTACTTAGTTATCTCCGTAAGTTTATGCAGTCACAGGGCTAACTTTAAACCTTATTTATAAGCATGGTTGCATATAATTGGGTAAGCACCTACAATCGCTAGGGTACAGTTCTTTACTGGTATTTACAGATCTGCAAGAAGATTACCCATTTGCTGTGCGGTTTGTTAAAGAAGCTGTTTAAGGATTCTCGCACCAATTTTGAAGCTGGACTGTCAAGCCATGTAGCTTGAATGTTCGCCCGGGGAATCATGGCCAAGTTTGTCTTTGTCACCGGCGGGGTAGTCTCTAGTATTGGCAAGGGTATTGTTGCAGCAAGTCTTGGACGTCTTTTAAAATCACGTGGTTACAGTGTCTCAATTCTCAAGTTAGACCCATACCTTAATGTAGACCCGGGCACTATGAGCCCCTTTCAGCACGGAGAGGTATTTGTCACCGAGGACGGAGCCGAAACAGATCTAGATTTGGGGCACTACGAGCGTTTTACCGACACAGCAATGTCACGCCTCAATAGTGTGACCACTGGCTCAATCTATCAAGCAGTAATTAACAAGGAACGCCGCGGTGGCTACAATGGTGGTACAGTCCAAGTAGTTCCTCACATCACTGGCGAAATCCGTGAGCGCATTCATCGCGTAGCTGCAAATAGTGGTGCCGATGTAATTATTACAGAAATAGGTGGTACCGTAGGTGATATTGAGTCACACCCTTTTCTGGAAGCAATTCGAGAATTTCGCAGCAATGTTAGCAGACGAGACCTTGCCTATATTCATGTTACTCTGTTGCCTTTTATTGGTACTTCAGGTGAATTGAAGACTAAACCGACACAGCACTCAGTCAAAGAATTGCGGTCAATTGGTGTCCAGCCCGATATATTAGTCTGTCGCAGTGACCGGCCAATTAGCGAGGAACTCCGTCGCAAGATTGGAGGTTTCTGTGGTGTACCAGACCGGGCAGTGATTCCTTCCCTAGATGCTGACAGTATCTATGCAGTACCCTTAGCTCTTGAGGAGCAAGGTCTTTGCTGTGAGGTACTAGATGTACTTGATCTCACAGAGCGTGAAAGTGATATGACTGCTTGGGCGCAGCTAGTGCATCAGCTACGCCATCCCGGACCAACAGTAAAAGTTGCCTTAGTAGGCAAATATGTGCAACTAAATGATGCTTACCTGTCAGTGGTAGAGGCTCTACGGCATGCATGTTTGGCACAGGATGCATCACTAGATCTTCACTGGGTTTGTGCCGAGCAAATTGAAGTTGAAGGAGCTGAGTCTCTTCTGCATGGCATGGAAGCGGTAGTAGTTCCAGGAGGCTTTGGTAACCGTGGTGTTGACGGGAAAGTAGCAGCAATTTGTTGGGCTCGCGAGAAGCGTGTGCCATTTTTAGGCCTATGTTTGGGGATGCAGTGTGCCGTGATCGAGTGGGCTCGTAACTTAGCAGGCCTAGCGAATGCCACTAGTGCAGAATTAGAACCAGAGGCTGCGCATCCAGTAATTCACTTGTTGCCAGAGCAGCAGGACATAGTAGATCTTGGTGGGACGATGCGCTTAGGATTGTATCCTTGCCGGTTAGCTGCTGGCAGTCTTGCTCGCCTTTTATACGGAGAGGAGGTTATCTACGAGAGACACCGACACCGCTATGAATTTAATAATGCCTATCGTAAACTCTTCTTAAGGTCAGGTTATATTATTAGTGGTCTATCGCCAGATGGCCGCTTGGTAGAGTTGATCGAGCGCCGCGACCACCCCTTCTTCGCAGCTTGCCAGTACCATCCAGAATTTTTGTCTCGACCTGGCAAACCTCATCCACTATTCCGCGGTCTGGTAGCCGCGGCACAGCAACTGCCCGGTTCACAGCGTGAAAATGAAAACCCGCACATACAGTGATGAGCTATCTGCCAGTTGTAGAAACTTTCCACTCTCTCCAGGGCGAGGGCTGTCATACTGGCCGAAGTGCCTTTTTCATCAGACTCGGTGGTTGTAGAGTTGGGTGCTCTTGGTGTGATACTAAGCACTCGTGGTTATCCGAGCCACAAACTCAACGAGATGTTGAAGATCTTGCCGCAGAGGCTATCACTGTTAGGAAAGCTGGGGCAGCCTTTGTAGTAGTTACTGGTGGCGAGCCACTACATCATGACCTTGATTCTCTCTGCCGTGCTCTCCGCCAGCATACCTCTAGTACATCAGAATCAAATAGTGCTCTACCTATTCATCTAGAAACGAGTGGTGTTGATGTTCTCAGCGGTGAACCAGACTGGATCACACTCTCACCAAAACGTCATGCTCCCCCAAGGAAAGACATCTTAGCTCGTTGCAGTGAGCTGAAAGTGGTAATTCATACAGCAGCTGATCTGGAATTTGCTGAGGTTATGGCACAGGAGGTCCAATATAGCCGAGAGAAAGGTAGTTCTACAGCAGAACTTTTATTACAACCTGGCTGGAATTGTCTAGAAGGACAACGTCTCTCTATAGAGCACATACTACGTTATCCAAGGTGGCGACTGAGTCTTCAGTGTCACAAGTGGTTGCAGATATCCTAAGTGTACTAACTTAAGAAGCAGCATCAGGCCTATATTTCGGAAGATACGTTTTTCGCTGTCCAGGCAGCTACCTGTAGACCTCAAGGTTCTACTGATTAACTAGCATGACCTACACCACGGCAGTCGCTCTTCTCTCTGGTGGTCTCGACTCCGCAACTGCTGCTGCATTAGCGCGCGAGGCTAAAGCACGCGTGATTGGTCTCTCTTTAGACTATGGCCAGCGCCAGCAACGTGAGCTTAAGGCTGCTTCTGAGCTGGCGAAGTTACTCGATTTAGAAGATCATATCACTATCCAGGTTAACCTTGCTACTTGGGGAGGATCAGCACTGACTGACCTAAAGCAAACAATCCCTGATTCGGCTGTACAGGCGGGCATAATTCCTAGCACTTATGTGCCAGGACGTAATACTGTCTTTATTGCTCTTGGACTTAGCCTGGCCGAAGCGCGCGGAGCTAACTGTTTAGTGCTCGGTGTAAATGCAGTTGACTATTCAGGTTATCCTGACTGTCGTCCTGATTACCTAGAAGCATTTCAAAAGCTGGCAAACTTAGCAAGCCGTGTCGGGCGAGAGGGCCACGGGACACGAATTTGGGCACCTTTACTAGTGTGGAGCAAGCGGAAAATCGTTGAAGAGGCACTGCGTCTCAAAGTTCCAATTGAGCGTACATGGAGCTGTTACAGTAATGGAGTACAGCCATGTAGTGTCTGCGACAGCTGCCGCATCCGCGATGATGCTTTAAGAGCCGTCGGGCGTGATGATCTCTGCAGTAGCAGTGTGCAGTGAGTAATCTGCAGCGTAAACAAGTAGCCTGGCGTGATCCTGCTGATATAGCAAGACAGCTAGCCCGAGAATATGGCGAACATGGATTAATTTGGCTTGACGGAGATGGTAGTGCTTTGGGGCGTTGGGGTATCTTAGCTGCCGATCCTTTGGAGCAGTATGTCTGCTACGGCCTACCGGGTGTTCCTGGAGCTACTGACCCATTTGCGATGCTTGAGAGCCTAGGTCCAGGCTACTGGTGTGGCTGGCTGAGCTATGAAGCAGCTGCCTGGCTAGAACCCAAAAACTCCTGGCGTGCTGATGTAATGGCGACGCTTTGGATTGCACGATATGACCCAATACTGCGGTTGGATCTACAGAAGCATAAACTGTGGATCGAGGGCAGTGATAGGTATCGTTGCCAGGCTGTAGTTGATTGGCTTGCCTCACCATTGCGAGATAGTAGTGGCGTCCGCTACTCGGGAACAAAGGTAGTAAAACCGTTTGGACTGGACTTGGGAGCCTGGCAATGGGATACAGATATTGTTAGTTTCACTGATGGTGTGAGCCAATTACGGGAACTAATCGCCGCTGGTGATCTATTCCAGGCCAACCTTAGCACTTGCTGTCGTGCTAAATTACCGGATATACCACTTTCAATGCTCGAGATGTTCTTGCGACTTCGGAGGCACTGCCCAGCGCCATTTGCAGGGTTGATGGTCGGTAATAGCCAGGCAGCGGATGAAGCAGTGCTCTCTGCTTCTCCAGAGCGCTTCCTACATGTTGATCCTCAAGGACATGTTGAGACGCGTCCCATCAAGGGCACTCGTCCACGACATCCTGATTTAAACCAGGACGCCAACCTAGCGGTGGACTTAGTTTGCAGCTTGAAGGACCGCTCTGAGAATATAATGATTGTTGACTTACTACGCAACGATCTTGGCAGGGTGTGCTGTCCAGGATCAGTTCAGGTTACTCAACTCCTAGGCCTTGAGAGTTACCCGCAGGTTCATCACCTTACCTCAGTGGTTGAGGGGCAACTAGCTAGCAATCATAGCTGGGTAGATCTTTTGCGAGCTTGCTGGCCAGGTGGATCAGTCACCGGTGCTCCCAAGCTGCGCGCCTGCCAAAGATTACAAGAACTGGAGACTACATCGCGGGGTCCATATTGCGGTTCCCTATTGCTACGCAACTGGGACGGCAGTCTTGACAGTAATATCTTAATACGTAGTCTTTTTCGCAAGGGATCAATGCTACGAGCACATGCAGGATGTGGCATTGTAGCTGACTCATATCCTAATACAGAGCTGCAAGAATTGCACTGGAAGCTGCAACCATTGTTGCAAGCACTAGCATAAAGTTGATGAAATCTGATAAGGCAATTGCCTGGATTAATGGACAGTGGGGACATCCGAGCGAGCTAGGTCTATCTCTGAGAGATCGTGGTCTTCAGTTTGCAGATGGTTTGTTCGAAACTGTGTTGGTGCTAAAGGGTCAACCTTGCTTGTTGGCAAATCATTTGAGACGCTGGCTATGTAGCGCTCAACTACTTGGTATGGCATCACCGCCAGACGAGACCACACTATCGCCACTTATCTATGAGGCAATTGAGCGCTCAGGATTAGCTAGAGATAATGGATCACTGCGGCTTAATTGGAGTCGCGGTAACATGCAGTCACGAGACATTACTCTGCCGCAGAAAGTTGCTGACCCAACAAGCCACCGATTTTGGCTAGAACTAAGCTACCACACACCTCAGTTCGGCCTAGTAACAGCGATAATTAGTCGTCGTGAGCGACGTAACGCTGCCAGCTTGCTAAGCCGTTGCAAGACCTTTGCATACGGACAATCAATCCAGGCAAGGCGTGAAGCTCGTCAGGCCGGGGCAGAAGAGGCCCTGTTAATGAGTACTACTGGTGAGCTTTGCTGTGGCACAACGGCTAACCTGATAGTTAAGCGCCACAAGCAATGGCTTACTCCACGCTTGTCTAGCGGATGCTTACCTGGAATCATGCGTTCCAGAGCCTTAAAACTGGGACTAATACAGGAAGCCGAACTGAAACCACTAATCCAAGTTGAAGATCAATGGTTTTTAATCAACAGTCTAGGATACCGGTGCATTTGCAGTGTAGACTCGCAGAGCCTGAAGACTAGTTCTGAAATTAGTACGCTCTGGTCACAGATTTTGTCTTAGGCAAAGATACCACTCGCTGAGCAGCTCTTAGGCTAAAAAGACATGAAATTTGCTTTAACCTATCAATCTGAATCTAGTGCTTAAATATTCCCTGAGCAAATGAGGCTAAGTTAAACGGACAGTGTCTATGCTCGCTAGATCTATCACTCGTTAAGCTTAGTAGTCTTCGTCAACCTATTGCTGGTGTCATCCGCTTAGTCTATCTAACTTCAGTGTGAGTTATAGATAAACAGAATTTATAGTAAAATAATTATCTATAGAGAACATCCAGACATCTGCAGTCAGTAAAGAAGAGAGCTACAGATTAGGATACAGTAACTTACCATAGCTTCCAAGGTTTGGGTATAGCTTAACCACTTGCTAAAGCTGAAGCTTGTACTTGCTACCATTTATTTTTTGGAACCCAAATTGCTAAATCGACGCGACTTTCTGCTGGGCTCAGGAATTACTGCATCAGGGCTTTTGGGAGGCAAACAGCCAATTTATGCGCTTACGGCAAAGCCATTCCTTAGCAATAAGGAGGATGCTAGGTCCTGCCAACCTGCAGATCCACTTCAAGCGCTCCTGGAAGGTAATTCTCGCTTTGCGGAAGCTTGGCAGAGCAAAAATATTGCAGCATCTATGGATAAACGGTCCCGACTAATGGCCAATCTATGGTTAGAGAACTGCTTCCTTCCTGCAGAAGCAATAGTAGAATCACAAGCACCCTGGGCTGCCGTCCTAGCCTGTGCAGACTCACGTGCTGCGCCCGAGTGGATCTTTGATGCAGCACCAGCAGATCTCTTCGTTATCCGGAGTGCTGGCAACACTGCATTCGATAATGCCATTGCTTCAATGGAGTACGGCGTACAGGCGCTAAAAATTTCTCTGATCATGGTGATGGGACACCAAAATTGTGGTGCTGTAGCTGCTGCCCGCAGATCTGATTCTCTCACGCCGCTGCTTGAGAAGCTAGTGGCTCCAATCCGGGATAGCTTCTGCCCAGGCGTTGACTTCAACCAGGCAGTTTGTGACAATGCTGTGCATGCAGCAAGACAGCTGACTCAGCGTAGTTTAGTGCTTAGCAAAGCCAAACAACAGAATCAGCTGAAAATCGTACCAGCATACTTTGAGATTGAAAGTGGTCGTGTTACACTTTTAGAATAGAGTTTACATCTATCTAAGACTTGGCATACTACGTACTGTAGCTAGCTTCTCTAGTGCATAATACTAGGAGTTTAAAAGGAGATAGGCATAGTCACTGTTGCTAGTGGAGGAGAACATGACGGGACTCTATGATTAACAACGCGACCTATCACCACAATTGAGGGAGATGTAAATCCTTGCCGTCTAGATTCAATTGCAATCCAAGCTAATGGGGCTTCTAAATAGCGCTGACCAGCTACTGTGCCCTGTTGAATTAAGGCAGTAGGGGTAAGAGGGTCAAGGCCCCCAGCAAGAAGTTCCTCGGTAATGTATGTCAGATTATGTAAGCCCATATAAATAACAAGGCTGTCGCTAGCGTTAGCAAGTACACGCCAGTTAACTGAAGATCGCCGTTTGTCTAGCTCTTCGTGCCCAGTTACAAAGGTTACTGAAGAGCCAGCCTGACGGTGAGTTATAGGAATGCCAACATAAGCTGGAACTGCAATACCAGCAGTGACACCTGGTACTATCCTTACGGGAATGCCATGGCGTTGCAAGTGAGCTGCTTCCTCACCACCACGCCCGAACAAGAATGGATCTCCACCTTTTAACCTTACTACACAGGCGTGCCTATGTGCAAGGTTTACTAGCACAGTGTTAGTGCTAATCTGAGGTACAGAGTGATAGCCGCGTCGCTTACCAACAAAACGACGTTCACAGTACTCTGGTGCGAGATCCAAAACTTCTTCTGGTACAAGCGAATCGTAGACAAGTGCGTTGCAGCTTTTCAAGAGGCGGTAGGCTTTTACTGTGAGTAACTCAGGGTCGCCTGGTCCTGCTCCGACAAGGTAAACCGTCCCAAGCTGTTCAGAAGTCACGGCAGAGATGCCAATAGCTGAACAAGACCACGGCAAATCTGTGGGCACTCCAGCAAAACAGGTGCTCTGCTAGCTTGCTCGATGGCATCACTCATCTTATTAGGAGCTAGGGCCAGCGGCAGTAGACGTCTGGAGGATCTTGGTGGCCAGCGCTTGCACTGCCACTGATCAAAAGGAAGCAAGGGTAGGGGCAATCGATGCTGGAGCATTCTGAGATAGCGATCTGCAACGCCAGGACGCAATGGATGATGAAGCAGTGCAGTTGTTGGTTGTTCTAACTGCATTTGACGCCGTATCCAGTCCTCCAACATGTCTAGCCAGACGGGCCAGGCGCCCAGAAATGGCAAGCGCCTTACAGTTCGACCAGGTCTCTCCAAGCGCTGGCTGATACCTGGGACGTCTACACGGGTGTGCGATCCTGGTAGGAGAAACAGAGGAACAACCCAAAGGTCACCACCGATGTCCAGCGAGGGTGCATCTTGAGTAAGGCTCTCTAGAACGACGGCGGCTGATCGCTGACGACTAACACTTTCGGCAAGTCTAAGAAGAAGGTTAGGAATTTCGCCCCCTTGGCGGCCGTGGACAATTATGTGAAGTGCTCGTTGAGAAGCAAGTGGTACGCCTCTTTGTAACAGAGGCTGCAGGGTGCACGAGGGCTTAATTGAGGGATCTAGTAACAAATCGCTTTCCTACATATGAACTACTTTTAAGTATGGCTTCTGGGAAGTTTAAACCACCTGCGCATCTGAAGGACTAGATAGTATTAAGACAAGCAGCTATTCTACTACAAGGTGAGAAATCTTAAAAATACTTTCAGCACCTAAGTAGCTAAACCACATGCAACTTCACTGCTCACTAAACTGCATAGCATATCTATATGAGGACAGTAGTGCAGGATAATATGTATCACGGAGTGTTACTAGTATAACTTTAAGACTCGCATGTTCTAGACATTGAACACTGCTTCTGCCACTCTTGTCGTTCTTGGTGAATATATAGTATATTGACTACTAGCATCAGGCCCAATTCGGCTAGGAGCTAATACTACTACTGCCCTTCGTATCTCCAGAGAGAGGTTGAAGTCATTCACTATGAGCGCTTTAACACCAGCTCCCAACCTCTACATCAATCGTGAGCTAGGCTGGATTTCCTTCAATGAGAGAGTCTTAGCTCAAGCTTTGGATGAGCGCACACCATTGCTAGAGCAAGCAAAGTTTAGTGCCATCTTTAGCAACAACCTGGATGAATTTTTCATGGTGCGGGTTGCCTCCTTAAAATCACAGGTAGAAGCAGGTATCACTCAACCTAGTGAAGATGGTCTGGCCCCATTAGCGCAACTTCATGCAATCCGTAAATGCTTGCAGCCACTTTTAGATAAGCAACAAGACCACTACTGCAATTATCTAAAGAGCAAACTGCAGTCACACGGCGTTCATATCCTAAACTACAAGGAACTCAACGAGAGGCAGTGTCATTGGGTCAATGACCATTTCCAGAGTGCTATTTTTCCAGTGCTTACACCTCTTGCCGTAGACCCAGCTCATCCCTTCCCATTTGTTAGCAATCTCAGCCTTAATATTGCAGCCTTGATTCAAGATCCTCATAGCGGTCAACGGCAGTTTGCCCGAATCAAGGTACCTCAGAAAATCTTGCCAAGATTTGTGGCAGTACCCATAGAACTAAGCAGCCTCAGTACAGACTCTATACATATCGCTGTGCCTCTAGAACAAGTAGTAGCCTTTAATATGAACTTACTATTTCCTGGGATGATGATTGAGGGGCATCACTTCTTTCGTGTTACTCGTGATGCAGATCTCGAGCTGCGGGACCTTGAAGCTGATGATCTAATGTTAGCTCTCGAGCAAGGCCTCCGAAAGCGACGCCTTGGTGGTGAAGTTGTACGACTTGAAGTCGCTGCAGAGATGCCCCAGGAGGTTATCGAAATGTTGATGGAAGGTATGGCAGTAGAAAAAGAAGACTTGTACAAGGTTAATAGCTTGCTTGGTTTAGATGATCTGTTCGGGTTAATGAGCTTGCCGCTACCACAGCTGATGGATCAACCACATGCTGGCCGCACACCTATTCTTTTGGCACGCGCCCAACGTGGCCTTCTTGAGGATGGCTCGCTGAATCATGAAGATTTCGAAAGCATATTCTCAGTGTTACGTCGTCGTGATGTGCTTTTGCATCATCCTTATGAGCTCTTCTCAAGCAGTGTTGAGGAGTTTATCAACCAGGCAGCTGATGACCCCAAAGTAATGGGTATAAAGATGACACTTTACCGTATCTCTAAGGATTCTCCTGTCATCGCAGCGCTGATCCGTGCCTCTGAGAACGGGAAGCAAGTAATGGCACTAGTTGAATTAAAAGCAAGGTTTGATGAAGACAATAACATCCAGTGGGCTCGTCACCTAGAGAGTTCTGGAGTACATGTGGTATATGGTGTACTTGGGTTAAAGACCCACACTAAGATCTGCCTAGTAGTACGGCGTGAGAAGGAAAGCCTTCGTAGCTACGTACATATTGGAACAGGCAACTACAATTCAAAGACCTCAAGGCTTTATACTGACATAGGTTTACTGTCGGCACGTCCCGAGCTTGGTCAAGATCTCGTTGAGTTATTTAACTATCTTACCGGTTTTTCCAAGCAGCAAAACTTTCGCCGCCTACTAGTAGCACCAGTCACCTTGCGCAGTGGCATGGAGGCTCTTATCCGTCGTGAGATTCAACATACAGCAGCAGGTCACAGCGGTCATATCCGCGCCAAAATGAACTCTTTAGTTGACCCCAAGATTATCTCTCTACTGTACGAAGCTTCCCAAGCTGGTGTCCGAATCGAGCTGGTGGTTCGAGGAATTTGCTGCCTCTATCCAGGTCGAAAGGGTATCAGTGAGACTGTCTCTGTAATAAGTATTATTGGTCGTTTTCTTGAACACTCACGTATTTACTGGTTCCATAATGCTGGTAAACCAGAGGTATTCATTGGCAGTGCTGATTGGATGCCACGAAATCTGGACCGCCGTGTTGAGGCAGTTACACCGGTAGATGATCCTGAACTGCGCAACCGGCTCGAATGGCTACTCGAGCTTTATCTAAGTGATAACTGGGGAGCCTGGGATATGCAAAGTGATGGTAGCTTCACGCTACGTTACCCTAATAATGAGGTATGTAGCTCCCAATTACAGCTAATTGATCTCTGGAAACGGCCTGTCTCAGCATGTTAACACCAAGGAAATAATAGCTAGCATACTTTTGGCTTTGTGCTTACCTGCACAACAAAATTAAGGAGCAGGTATTCTAGATAGTGATTAAACCTAGTTGAAAGTTCAGCTCAGATTAGGATATTGTGGCAATGTTTCTGCACTACTTGCACTCTGCACATTGTTTAATGTTTGTAAAAGTGTTGAATTACAGAGAGCAATCTATGACACCTGTATATAGGGGAATATCTCATCAATGGTTGACTAGTGCAAAGCTGGGTCAATATGACAATAAACTTTCTTGCGTGATTGCTTACTCTGGGTAAGCCTAGGGGTAAGTCTGAAGACTGAAAACGATGGCTGAATTATCAGAACCCCTCCTGACAATTGCTTTACCCTTGACCTGGTTCTACAGCCTATGGCCATTCTTAGCAGCTGGGTGCTTCTTGTCTTTGCAACAGCAGTATACTGTCGATCCTACTGGCCTGGCGAGCAAGAGCTACCGCGCAAGATCGTCCACATTGGTGTTGGGCCCATCGTACCGCTAGCATGGTGGTTAGATGTACCCCGGATTGTAGCTATTCCAGTTGCTTTAACAATTACCCTTGCAGCATTAGTCAATCATCGTTGGCACATGTTTCATGCCATAGAGGATGTACAGCGCCGTAGTTATGGAACAGTAGCTTATGGATTGGCTATTACAGTTATGCTTTTACTGTACTGGCCAGCGCAACCCGCAGCAGTTTGTGCTGGGACACTAGTCATGGCATTTGGGGATGGCTTTGCTGGACTAGCTGGCCAAACTTTAAGGAGTCCAAGCTGGCATCTTGGCAATCAGCAAAAGTCTGTAGCTGGCACAGCTGTGATGGCAGTGACAAGTTGCCTTGTGTTGACCACTCTAATTCTACTCTCAGGCAGTGCTCTACCGCTGTTGCGTCTACTACTCGTGACGGGTCTGTTAGTTGGTCTTGAGCAACTAAGTAGTCTTGGTCTGGACAACCTGACAGTGCCTCTTGCGGCAGCTCTTAGCTGGGACTGGCTCATACTGCCCTAATAGAAAGAAGTATCAACCATATGAATAAATAGACAGTACAATGTTAATTTTGGGCTGCTGCTGTAGCGAGCTCTTCCAATAGCAATGCAGTAGTATTGATATCGATGCAGGCATCTGTAATACTCTGGCCTACGGCTAAAGTAGTTGGGTCATCAGTCAGTCTTTGGTTGCCTTCTACCAGGTGGCTCTCGAGCATTACTCCCATTATGTGAGAGGATCCGTTGCGCACCTGAGAGGCGACAGACCGCAGAACTTCTGATTGACGACGGAAATCCTTGCTAGAATTACCATGGCTGCAATCTACCATCAAGCGATCGCTCAAGCCCGCGGTAGCTAACTGAGCCGCTGCCGCCTGCACGGCCTCAGCGTGGTAATTAGTACCGTTTGTGCCTCCACGCAGCACCAAGTGACCATATGGGTTCCCAGTAGTGCTCACAATTGATGCCATTCCCTCACAATTGATGCCAAGAAAATGCTGGGGATGTGCAGCTGCTTGCATAGCATTAATGGCAGCGGCAGCACTGCCATCAGTACCATTTTTATATCCAATCGGCATAGATAAACCGGAAGCCATCTCTCGGTGGGTCTGACTTTCTGTGGTTCGTGCTCCAATAGCAGTCCAGCTAATTAAATCAGCGATGTACTGCGGTACAACAGGATCAAGGAGTTCTGTGGCACAGGGCATACCGTCGCGGGATAGATTTAATAGTAGAGAGCGTGCGCGACGAAGACCTGTATTAATGTCATAAGAGCCATCTAGGTGGGGATCATTAATCAAGCCTTTCCAGCCAAAAGTAGTGCGAGGTTTCTCAAAGTAGACCCGCATCACAATCTCAAGATGGTCAGCATGGCGCTTGCGCAAGGGGGCTAAGCGGCGTGCGTATTCTGTTGCAGCCTCAACATCATGCACAGAGCACGGACCTACAATTGCGAGCAGGCGAGAATCTTCTCCACAGAGAAGAGCAGCTATACGCTGCCGTGCTTCAAATACTGTGCGTTGAGCTGTAGCATCGATCGGCAGGTCCCGGTGTAGAAAGGCTGGAGGCACAAGGGGCCTGGTCTCCACTACATGCAGGTCGGAGGTGGTGGTCATGACAACATGGCCATTATCCAGACTTATCAAGGCTAAGCAAAGCGACAGCGAATCTCACAGGGTCATATAGCAAGGAAGAACAATGAGGGTTGTGATGGTTTTACCTCAGGAGAGTTAACTATGCTGAATGCCTACCGCCTACTCGCTGCCAAACGCAAGGAGCAAGGCATCCCTCCTCTCCCCCTCAACGCCCAACAAACCCAAAGTCTAGTGGAGTTACTTCAGGAACCTCCTATTGGCGAGGAAAAGTTCCTGCTAGAGCTACTGACAGAACGCATTCCTCCAGGCGTGGATGAAGCAGCCTATGTCAAAGCTAACTGGCTAGGTGCAGTAGCCCATAGAACTGTTATCAGCCCTCTGGTTATGCCGATGGAAGCTGTCCGTCTGCTTGGGACTATGTTAGGAGGATACAATGTAGCAATATTAATTCAACTACTACAGCACAGTGATGAGCAAATTGCTAGTTGTGCTGCTACTGGACTTAGTCAGACTACCTTGGTCTATGATGCTTATAATGAGGTAGTAGAGTTAGCTCTAACTAACTGCTTTGCAGAGCGAGTAATAGAAAGCTGGGCTGCTGCAGACTGGTTTACCCAGCGTTCCCCGTTGCCTGACGAGATTACAGTCACTATATTCAAAGTAGAAGGGGAGACTAACACAGACGATCTCTCCCCGGCAACACAAGCTATTACACGTCCTGATATTCCTCTCCATGCCCTTACAATGCTCGAGAGTCGATATCCAAACGCTCTACAAACAATTGCGCAGCTGAAGCAGAAAGGCCACCCCGTGGCTTATGCGGGAGATGTGGTTGGTACAGGTAGCTCACGCAAGTCAGCAATCAACTCCTTGCTCTGGCACACTGGTGATGATATCCCGTACGTACCTAATAAGCGCACAGGTAGTGTGATCCTAGGAGGAAAAATTGCGCCAATTTTCTTTAACACAGCTGAGGATTCAGGGGCCTTACCAATTGAATGTGATGTAACAGGCCTGAATAGTGGTGACGTGATCACGATCCGGCCCCAAGCCGGCTCGCTTGAGCGAGCTGTAGGAGAGCCAAAAGCTGGAGAAGTCTTTTCCCACTTCATGCTCAAGCCAAACACCATCAGTGATGGTTTCCGCGCTGGCGGTCGAATTTCCTTAATGATTGGTCGTGCTCTTACTAACAAAGCGCGGGTGTGCCTAGGCCGTTCAGCTTCAGACATATTTATCAAGCCTAATGCTCTGGCAAGTACTAGCAGCGGGTTCACGCTAGCTCAGAAAATAGTGGGTCGGGCTTGTGGTGTATCAGGTGTGCGCCCTGGCACCAGCTGTGAGCCATTGATAACAACCGTTGGCAGTCAGGACACAACAGGACCTATGACTCGCGATGAGATGAAAGAGCTAGCTTGCCTCAGCTTCTCTGCTGACTTAGTAATGCAGAGCTTTTGCCACATTGCTGCTTACCCAAAGCCAGCAGATCTCGAGACGCAAAGAGAACTCCCCGGATTCTTTACCCAGCGTGGCGGTGTTGCCTTACGACCTGGCGATGGCATTATTCATAGTTGGCTAAACCGTATGCTGCTTCCAGACACAGTAGGTACTGGTGGTGATAGCCACACACGTTTTCCTCTCGGGATTTCCTTTCCATCTGGGTCAGGTCTTGTAGCCTTTGCTGCTGCTATTGGTGTCATGCCTCTAAATATGCCTGAGTCAGTACTTGTGCGTTTCAGTGGCTCACTGCAACCAGGCATTACGTTGCGCGACGTGGTCAACGCTATTCCATGGGTGGCAATCCGGAAAGGCCTACTCACCGTTGAGAAAACCAACAAGCAGAACCTCTTCAATGGGAGAATCATGGAAATTGAAGGGCTACCAAACCTTAAACTAGAACAAGCCTTCGAACTAACTGACTCTACTGCTGAGCGTTCCTGTGCTGGTTGCACGATTAAGCTCTCAGTGGAAACAGTAGGTGAGTACCTACGCAGCAATGTAGCGCTGCTGAAGAATATGGTCGCCCGTGGCTATACCGATGCTCATACTCTTAACCGACGTGTCCGTGCAATGGAAGACTGGCTAAGAAGCCCGCAGCTTCTGTCTGCCGACCAAAATGCTGAGTATGCTGAGGTCCTAGAGATTAACCTTGATGAGCTTATTGAACCCATTGTTGCCTGTCCAAATGACCCAGATAATGTCAAGTTGCTTAGCGATATAGCTGGTGAGCCGGTGCAGGAGGTATTTATTGGCTCATGCATGACTAATATAGGTCATTATCGCGCTGCTGCAAAAGTACTTGAGGGAGGCACATGTAAAAGTACACGGCTATGGATTTGTCCACCCACACGCATGGATGAGAAAATGCTCAGACAAGAAGGATACTATGTCATCTTCGAGGCAGTGGGTAGCCGCATAGAAATCCCGGGCTGCTCACTCTGTATGGGAAATCAGGCACGTGTCGGGGATGAGACCACAGTATTCTCCACTAGCACACGCAACTTCGACAACAGACTGGGGAAGGGGGCCCAAGTATATCTGGGCAGTGCTGAACTCGCCGCGGTATGCGCGCGGCTAGGTCGTATCCCAACAATGAATGAATATCACCGTATCACCGCTGAGAGAATTGACCCGTCATTTAGTGAGATATACAACTATCTCAATTTCGACCAGATTGACGGTTTCGCTGATGAGGGGCGTTTGCCAAGCTTAGAGCAACAGGAAGCTAAGGCAGCAGACAGAGGCTAAACCAATTAATGGCAGCACTGAAGAGTTTTCAACGGCTTTACCGGTTGGGACCCAGCAACATCCGTCAACTGCTGGAACAACGCTGGCTGGCAGTTGCTCTGTCTTTGATGTTAACTGGCCTGGGCGCCGCTTTAACAAGTATCCTGTTCAAGACTGGAGTTAGTTGGCTCAGCAACTGGAGACTGCAGCTCTTGGCTAAACTGCCATCCCTGATTGCTCTGCCAGTTCTCGGTATTGCAGGTGGCCTGGTGTCTGGGTGGTTGGTTGTCTGGCTGGCTCCCGCTGCTAGTGGCTCTGGGATAACACACATTATGAGCTTCCTACACCATCGCTCAGTTCCAATGGGACTACAGGTAGGCTTGACAAAGCTGATTGCTGGCATAGTTGCGATTGGTAGTGGATTTCCACTCGGGCCTGAAGGACCAGCTGTGCAGATGGGTGGCTCAGTTGCCTGGCAAATGGCTAAATGGTTAAAGGTTCCAGCCGCTTTTCAAAGAGTAATTGTAGCAGCTGGTAGTGGTGCGGGCATCGCCGCAGTATTCAGTGCGCCAATCGGTGGGTTTGTATATGCTGTAGAAGAATTACTGCATTCAGCTCGGCCAGTAGTTCTACTACTAGTTATAGTTACTACATTCTGGGCTGATGCTTGGGCAGACACCCTAAGCATACTTGGATCAGGCTCGGTATCTGGACTATATAGCAGTCTTAGTTTTCAACTAGAGCGGGAGTACACCTCGTTAGTACAATTTTTACCAATCGATTTAGGCTATCTGGTTGGACTAGGATGCATTACTGGCTTGCTTGCCGAAGCTTATTGTCGCTACGTACTAGCGATGCAGCACTGTGGCGATATCTGGTTTGCCAACAGGCCAGTGCTACGTATAGCACTTAGCGGAGGTATTCTAGGCAGCATCTACGGCACATTGCCAAGCATTTTCTATGATATTGCTGAGCTGCAGCATCTGATTGCTGATAGTAGGGCAAACATACAACTAGCCTTAGCTATCTTTGCGGTACTCTTCTTCAGTACAGCTTTGGCTGCAGCATCCGGCGCTCCTGGAGGTCTCTTTGCCCCTATGCTTATTCTTGGAGGATCTATAGGTCTAGTATGTGGTGACTGGACTGAGGCCTTTACAGGGTACGTGCCGACTACTTACGTATTTGCTGGCATGGGGGCTTTTGTCGCTGGTTGCGCGCGAACCCCTATCACTGCCATGTTTCTGGTTTTTGCTCTTACTAAAGATCTATTAATCCTCAAGCCAATTCTTGTGGCCTGTCTAATCAGCTTTTTAGTAGCCAGAACTTTTGACCAGCGCTCAATCTACGAACGACAAATGATCCTAGAATATAACTGAGAAAAGAGGGATTATGTGCAATCCTACAAGTATCGCGTATATAACTTTTGCAACCAAGAGAGTGAACCTAAGTCTCAGTGCCACAAAAAATGGGACTGCAATGAGAAGGTAGGAATAAATCCAGTAGCTCTTTCCTTAGCCAAGTAGGCACTCAAGCTTCAGTATGGTATGAGCCCTGCATGAGACTCCGCTGAAACGCGAGACACTTCTATTCGAACCCGCCGTTCCAGAACCAGGAGCGTTACGGGTTATCCTGGCATTCCCAAGCACCTACTCAGTCGGTATTACAAGCCTTGGCTATCAGATTATCTGGGCTGCCTTAGCACAACGTCGTGATCTCGATGTACGACGCCTGTTTACAGACCAGAGTGACCCGGCTTATCAGCACTGTGACCTGTTCGGCTTATCTCTAAGCTGGGAGCTTGATGGACCAGTACTTTTAGATCTGCTCGAACGTCAGCAAATTCCACTATGGAGTTCTCAGCGGGGTGAAACAGACCCAATTGTCTTTGGGGGTGGACCAGTGTTAACAGCCAATCCAGAGCCGCTAGCACCTTTCTTGGATGCTGTACTTCTTGGGGATGGCGAGGAACTGCTACCAATCTTTATCGATAACATACGTGCTGGGATTAATTTACCCCGGGCTCAGCGCTTGCATGCTTTAGCCAAAATCCCTGGCATATATATACCAGCTCTGTATATGCCCCAGTATGACAGTGAGGGCAATCTAAAATCAGTTGATCCCATTACACCAGACATACCTGCTAAGGTAAGTAAGCAAACTTGGCGCAATAGCAACTTAGCCTGTTCCACAGTAATTACTCCAGATGCAGCTTGGCCTGAAATCTACATGCTGGAAGTAGCTCGTGGCTGTCCAGAACTCTGTCGGTTCTGCCTAGCTAGCTACTCAAATCTGCCGTTTCGGGCAGCTTCGCTACAAGATGCACTAATACCAGCGGTAGAAAGAGGTCTAGCCGTCACTAAACGTCTTGGCTTGCTAGGAGCTTCAGTAACTCAACATCCTCAATTTAATGAGCTATTGTGCTGGCTTGACAAGGATCACTTCGACGGCACACATGTTAGTATCAGCTCGGTAAGAGCATCTACCGTAACGCCAGAACTAGGACGCATTCTAGCAAAACGAGGCAGTAAATCCCTTACTATAGCTATAGAAAGTGGCAGTGACCGTATACGTCGCTTAGTAAATAAGAAGCTTGAACCCGAGGAAATTGTCGCTGCTGCTCATTACGCACGCGATGCAGGCCTAAGCAGGTTAAAGATCTATGGCATGGTTGGTTTACCAACTGAAGAGGAGAGTGATATTGAGGCGACTGCTGAACTCCTTCTAAGATTAAAGAAAAATGTCAAAGGGCTACATCTAACACTCAGTGTGAGCACCTTTGTGCCCAAAGCCCACACACCTTTTCAATGGCAGGGTGTGCGTCCAGAAGCTGAAAAGCGCCTAAAGATACTTGCCAAATACTTGAAGCCTAAGGGTATTAGCTTGAGGGCAGAGAGTTATGGCTGGAGTCTAATTCAGGCACTGCTCGCCCGCAGTGATCGTCGTCTTGCCCCTGTTATTGCCACAGTACGAGGCTCGCAGGAAAGCCTAGGAGGGTGGAAGCGGGCCTACCGGGCAGTCCGGTCTGGGGAGATAGGAACAGGGCCTGATTTGCTACCGCTTCCACCAGCTTGGGAAAAACTAGTTCACGAGGACTGGCCAACCACATCTGTGTTGCCCTGGCTGCACATTACAGGCCATTTTGGCCTAGAGATCCTGGCAGAACAGCGCCTTAGGGCATTGGAGCTGTAGCCGGTGGGCTTGACTTAATTAGGCAGCGCAGGCCGGCTAGCAAAATCCAACCAGCAATGTTGAGGCGGCTATCAAAGAAGGGTAAATCACTACTGTGCAAGACAACTGACACAAGAGCAGCTGACCACCAGGCACGGTCAAAAATTTCTAGCTCAAGCACCCTACAATATAATCCAAGGATCAGCAAGGCTAGTACTGTCCCAATAACTAGAAGCGCTACTGGAAGCCCATAGCTAACAGCTAGTTCAAACGGTAGATTGTGACTGTGGCCATGCCAAACTTTACTAGTAATCATTGGGTAGAGAATTGTGAAGGCAGCAGCTCCCCAGCCAAGCCAGGGCCTCTCGGCAATCAAGCAGGCAACAGTATTCCATTGACTGAGCCGAGTGTGTTGCAAACCACGAGATTCTCCATAGTGGAGATCTGTGATTCGGGCCCAGAGTCCCTCAGGAACAACCTGGCGAGCTTGTAGCCTTAGTGCATCTGGTACACCAGGGAGAATCGCTAGCAGCAGCAGCAGCAATGGCAGCAGCAGCAGCAATGGCAGAGACCAAGACCATTGCATTGGACCCAACACAAATGGTGTGGCTAATAGCAAAGCTCCCCAAGCATTACGGGACCCTGTAAGCACAAGTGCTGTTACTAGGGATCCAGCAAGTACTAGCGCCGCGATGCTTAGCACGCGGCACTTGCTAGGCCGAAAGAGCATTGCCAGTGCAAAGGGCCAAACTAGAGACAACCAAGCTCCAGCGATGTTGGCATAATCAAATAGGCCGGAGAGGCGCCCCAACGGCTCACCCCCAGGAGCGATGAACCAAACTACGAGTCCTCCAAACAGTGACCAAGGCCCATGCCAACCCCACCAAATTTGGCCGAGACCTGTGAGCACGACAGGAACAGTTCCTACGACTAAATGCAGTCCGCTTTGCCGTCGTGATGCTGGTGTAGCTAGGTAAGCTTGAAAACCCCAAAATCCCCAAAAAAGAGGTAACCAATTGGTTAGACCAATCCAGGCAAGAGCACCGGAATAGGCTTGGATAGCACCAGCTAGCATCAAAAAACCAGTTATGATTAGTGATAGATTCCAAGCATCAGACCAATACTGACGCCCCCGGTAGCAACTACTCTGTGCCAAAGATACAATAAATAAAAGCGTGGCAAATAGAGCACTAGATGGCAGCAAAATCAGACCTATTTGGAAACAGATCCAGCCAACGCGGCTAGCTGCTGGAGGGCATTCTCGGGTAAACACAGTAGCCAGTTCACGTTGAAGCTGCTGTGCTGTCACAGTGAACAGTTATCTAAAGCTAGAGATGTGATTGTATTGTATGCTTAACCAATAACTAAACTACTGCTGCATCAGTAGACCTTTCCGACGTGAGATGCTACTTTTGCTTAAGCACATGGTGCCTTTGTTGACCCAGCATAGTGACAATGTTTAAGGATTTTGATCAAGGTAGTGCTATCTACACTGCTTATGACTAAATAGATTCACTAGTCTAGTCACATTTAGCCATACTCAGGCACTATAGGAAAATAACAACGGCAGGCTATGAGCATTAAATTTCTATAAGCTTTAGCAGGTCGGTTAGCCATTCGATCCTCTCGGTTAAGCAAGCCTGCCAGCCTCATAGGCTTGATACCTTGATTTCAATCAAGCAAGAGCTGCAGAGAAGCCTGATAGCTCTAAGAGTTTAGGTCTTGCATGACTTTTGCCTTGCTGTCTGCTATGTAAGGCTTCTCGGCAAACCGCGCTAGAAGACGCAGTTAGAGTCGACATGATTTCTCCAATGCTCCATGCTGAGCACCCTAAGACGCCTGGTGGCGCTCTATCTCTGCTTTACCCTCTGCTTTTTCCTTGCTGCTTGCAGTAGTGGCAAGGCCCAGCCAAGCGCAATCAGTCCGGAGGACATGGCTGTGATCCGACGCCAAGCCGAAGGTTACCAAGCAGCAATGGTGCGCTTACCAGAGTTGGCCTCCCTTGTCAGCAACCGTGACTGGACTTATGCCCGCAACCTTATTCATGGTCCGATGCAGGAGGTGGGCCGGGAAATGCTTTACATAAACAAGCGTCTACTTCCTGCTGATCTTCCAGAAGCAGAAAAACGCTCGCAGATTCTCAAGGAAGCTCTGGCAGATCTTGACGAAGCAGCCCGTTTGCAAAGCGCTGACCGACTTGATAAAAGCTACGAGCTTGTTGTGAAAGGATTTAAGAGCTATGCCGAACTAATTCCTGCTCAGGCATTGAACTGAGTATTCCAATCGCAATTGTCGGGGCTGGCGCTATTGGTGCTGGCACAGCCTGGTATCTCGCCAGTCGAGGCTTAAGCATCACATTGATTGATTCGTCTCTAAGTTACCCCCCTCATAGAGGAGCTCCGTCTGGAACAAGTGCCTCACTTGGTGTGCTCATGGGCAACATATTCAGTCGCTCTAGTGGTCGATCTTGGCGACTTCGACAACGCAGTATGGCTCTATGGCCTATTTGGCTCAAGGATTTGCAGCACTTAGCACCATCCACTGACCTTAGTCTGCGACAACCTCTAATCCAGTTAGCTGCCTCAGGTAAAGAAGCAGTGAGATTGCAGTCTTTGGCACATGAGCGAAGTGAGCTGGGACTTACTTGGCTGCCTGCTGAGCTAACTACTGCCTCTATCCTAAGCTCAGGTAGATCTTGGCCCGACGCGCAACATGGTGCCCTACTTTCACGCAACGATGGTTGCATTAATCCCCTAGCACTTCAAGCCGCTTTAAGGAAGGCTCTGATACTTAGCAATGTAACAATGATCGCTTCGAAGGCATGCTACCTAGAGCACTTGAAGGGGAAGAAAAGTGTACGATGGAGACTGGGGTTAGAGACTGGGGCTGAACTGCACTGCGAGACAGTTATTCTTTGTGCAGCTCGGGAAAGCTCTAATCTATTGCAAAACCTCGGGCGCAAGATACCCCAAGAACCTATTCTTGGCCAAGCTCTTACCCTAGAGACAGAGGATGACAGCAGCAGTTGGGCAAATTGGCCCGCTGTTATGGTTAGCCGGGGAGTTAACCTCATACCAATAGGTCCGCGGCGGCTTTGGCTAGGGGCTACCATCGAGCCTGGACAAAACCCTTCGCCCAGACAAATAGATCAGTTGAGGGAACTTGAGGGGGATGCACCTGCTTGGCTAAAGCGCTGCAGTGTAGTTAATCACTGGCACGGTGAAAGAGCTCGACCTAAAGGTCAGGCAGCACCGCTACTTATGGTTGTTGAACCTGGCCTAATTTTAGCTGCGGGCCATTACCGTAATGGTGTGTTGTTAATGCCAGCCACTGCTGAATGGGTAGGTAACCAGATTATGTGAGTAAATAATAATGACTTCTCGAGATCCTATCGACACTTGTTAGAGCTCAAGTTTCTCGAGAGTGTGTTTGCAGGCTGTTGCAGAGCTAAATTGCTGCGGTTTTAGGTAACTTAGACTTTTATATGTTGATAGGGTGACTTCTCAAGCCTCACAGCTGTCCTAGGACAAAGTCGGCCAAGATTAAAATTTTGCTTTTGGCTTCTAACCTCAATCTAAGCAATTTGGATGGTGAACTTATAACCTCGATACCTGCTTTTGTTCAGCTTTGCATGGATCCATACGTCTATAGTTGGAGGTCAAGACTTAAGGATTTATGCCAGGCAAGGATCTAACTTGATTAGAAGCTAAGCTCTGTCATGCTATGGCAAAGGATGAACACTTCTATGAGTTTAGGAAGATTGTCTGAGAGGGTCCTTCACAACCCTCTCTTAGCCTATTTAAGTGTGTAAATACTATTTTGATTCAGTAAACTCAGCATCGATTACATCGTCACCAGCACTACTGCTGTTAGGGCTGTTATCTTCAGCACTAGTGTTGTTAGTAGCAGTATTAGTACCAGCTTGCTGATAAACGGAAGCTCCGAGAGCGTAAAGCTCTTGTTGTAGCTCTTCTAGTAAATTTTTCATAGTTGCGTAATCTTCTCTCTCGACAGCTTCTTTTAGATTGGAACGCTTAGTCTGCACCTTCGCCTTTGCCTCAGCATCAACTTTATCACCTAGTTCACCTAGCTGCTTCTCTGCTTGGTAGACAAGTGTTTCAGCCTGGTTTTTCAAGTCTATACGCTCACGTTTCTCTTTGTCAGCAGTAGCATTTACCTCAGCATCTTTGACCATCTTCTCGACCTCCTGATCAGAGAGAGTGGAAGCACCGGTAATTGAGATAGATTGTTCCTTCCCACTCCCTTTGTCCTTAGCGGTGACACTAAGAATACCGTTCGCATCGATATCAAAAGTCACCTCAATCTGTGGGACACCACGTGGGGCAGGAGGAATACCATCAAGACGGAAAGTACCTAGACTTTTATTGTCAGATGCAATCTCACGCTCGCCTTGAAGCACGTGGATCTCAACATTAGTCTGACCATCTACTGCTGTAGAGTAAGTTTCTGATTTTTTAGTCGGAACAGTAGTGTTGCGAGAAATCATTTTCGTCATCACACCACCAAGGGTCTCCACACCTAGGGACAGTGGCGTGACGTCTAGGAGCAGGATATCTTTGACCTCACCTGCAAGTACGCCACCCTGAATAGCAGCGCCAACAGCAACAACTTCGTCTGGGTTAACCGTTTGATTCGGGTCCTTTCCGGTGACGCGTTTTACTAGCTCTAGTACAGCTGGCATACGTGTAGATCCCCCTACCATTACTATCTCATCAAGATTGCTGGCGGATAACTTAGCGTCTTTGAGCGCTTGCTCTACTGGCACACGGCAACGGTCAATTAGAACTGAGGCCAGTTCCTCAAACTTAGCTCTAGTAAGTGTTAGGTCAAGATGCTTAGGGCCTTCTGGCGTAGCCGTTATGAATGGCAGGTTGATCTCACTTTGAGTAGCATTGGATAACTCGATCTTGGCCTTCTCCGCTGCTTCAGTTAGACGCTGCAGTGCTTGTTTGTCTTTACGTAGTTCGATGCCTTCATTTGCCTTGAAGGTATTGGCCAGATAGTCAACAATTACCTTGTCGAAATCATCGCCACCGAGATGAGTATCACCAGAAGTAGATAACACTTCGAAGACACCATCACCTACTTCCAGTACGGAGACATCAAAGGTACCGCCACCCAAGTCGAAAACTAGAATGCGCTCGTTGCTCTTCTTATCAAGTCCGTAAGCAAGCGCTGCAGCTGTAGGCTCATTAATGATTCGCAAGACCTCAAGACCTGCTATCTTACCGGCATCTTTGGTTGCCTGACGCTGTGAATCATTGAAGTAAGCTGGAACTGTGATTACAGCCTGGCCAACGGTCTCGCCGAGATATTTCCCAGCATCTTCTGCAAGCTTGCGCAGAACTTGCGCGCTGATTTCCTCTGGTGCAAACTGTTTGTCAAGAACAGGACAGTTTACTTTGACGTTGGAGCCAGCCTTCTCAACGCCGTAACTAACTTCTCTAGACTCTTCATTTACTTCATCGACACGGCGTCCAATGAAGCGCTTGACTGAGTAAAAAGTATTATTAGGGTTCATGACTGCCTGGCGCTTAGCAATCTGCCCAACTAGCTGATCCTGATTTTTGGTGTAAGCCACCACGGACGGCGTAGTGCGAAACCCCTCAGCGTTGGCAATCACAGTGGGCTTGCCACCCTCCATCACCGAGACGCAGCTATTGGTGGTGCCGAGGTCGATACCAACAACCTTGCCCATGGAACCCTTTCCTAACTACAACACTGAACAGAACTTATCTTCAGCAAGGGATCAGCTCACAGGCGAGGGGTGGTTCCCGAACAGGCAGGCTGTCAGAAAAATGATGGAGGGAGGCAGAGATGATTAGCAGTAATACAATTTTAATAGGGCTCCTAGGCCAGCCAGTAGCCCACTCCTTGTCGCCAGCAATGCATAACGCGGCTATGGCAGCCATGAAACTGGACTGGTGCTATCTGGCATTTCCTTGTGATGATACGGATCTTCAGAATGCGCTAATAGGCCTACAGGCAATCAGTTGCCGTGGTTTGAACGTGACTATTCCACACAAGTGCTCGGCAGCTCGACTATGCCGTGAACTCGCTCCCATGGCACATCGACTAGGTGCAGTTAATACACTACAGCCACATCCAAAAGGGGGCTGGATCGGCTATAATACTGATGTTGAAGGTTTCCTGGCACCCCTTAGGGCTGCAGAAACAGACTGGAGAGGGCAAGAAAGCGTAGTTCTTGGCTGTGGCGGTGCTGCTAGGGCAGTGGTGGCTGGACTACAACATCTCGGACTGGGCCAGATCACAGTGGTAGGCCAACGGTCGCAGTCGCTAGAGAATTGTCTAGAAGAGTTAAAATCTTCGGCAACAGGCAGTACCCTCACTGGCCTGGTGGCAGATACAGCATCTCTCCCTCTACGTCTAGCGGCGGCAAGGTTAGTAGTCAATACAACTCCAGTCGGCATGATCAATCATGAACATAGGCAAGGTACCGAGGTTGCCCTGCCCTTTGGCCTAGATGCCTGGCACAAGCTGACTAGTGCTACGACTCTCTACGATCTTATTTACATGCCGCGGCCAACAGCCTGGCTACGCTTGGGTCAAAGTCGGGGTTGCCGTACATTTGATGGTTTAGAGATGTTGGTACAGCAGGGGGCAGCTGCACTGCGAATCTGGCTGAAATGTAGAGATGTACCACTAGAGGTCATGCGACAGGCAGCAGAGGATGGACTCTCGTCACGAACCAAGGCGATCTAGCCTTAATAGATCAAGTGGAATGACTTCAAATGTCCATACCCGTCTGGCAGCGACTGGTGGGGCTATTAGTCTACCTGGTACCCTGGAGCGACGCAATTCCTTTTGGTGGCAGCCTTTTTAGGCAATTTCCAGCACTGCAGTGGCTGACTCTTCCTGCCCTGCCATTAGCTCTACTAGAGCAAGGAGTCCCGTTTGCCAACTTGCTGCTTTTCTTTGTCTTATTCCTAGCTGTGGTCCGAAACCCAGCAGTTCCCGGCTTCGTGCGCTTTAACACATTGCAGGCTTTGTTAGTAGATATCGTAGTTGTACTACTGGGTTTTGCACTTCAGGTTCTGATCCAACCGCTTGGCGTGAGTCTGCTCCTACGCACCCTCTCTAGCACTGTGTTGGTGACAGTTCTAACCATCTTGGTCTTTGCTCTAGTAGAATGTTTACGTGGCAGAGAGCCAGATCTTCCTGGACTTAGTCAGGCAGTCCGTATGCAGCTTTAATTAACTTCGGAGTTGTTACAAAGTTATGGATATAAGGCTTAGATCACAGTTCTAGGGGCGAGATTTACAGACGTTTTAAGAGGCTGCCCAGCCTAGCTTACAAACCCACTTACCTTCAAAACTGATCTATCCATGGCCCAATCGTCTTACTACGAGACTATGTACATACTCCGTCCAGACATCCCAGAAGAGGAGGTTGAGTCTCATCTAATGAAGTACAGTGGTATGTTGCTCGAGGCTGGTGCTGACGTCCTCGACAATCAAATGCGTGGGAAGCGACGCTTAGCTTACCCAATTGCTAAGCACAAGGAAGGTATCTACGTGCAGCTTAGCCACAATGGCAATGGTCAGCAAGTTGCTGTCCTAGAAAAGGCAATGCGCCTCAGTGAAGACGTAATTCGCTACCTAACTGTGAAGCAACAGGGACCACTCCCCACACCCCGCATTACTCCCAATGCTGAGGTAATGCAGGGTCAGGAGGCCTCTGTAAGTAGCTAACGCACACTTAGCAAAGCACAACGTTTCAGAGTCTGCATGCTATTCATTACGAACACTGTGAAAAGTAGACCTTGTCCATTCATAATCGTGCCTTGAGAAATTTGCTAAATTTGGTAATCTACTTCTCACTTTTGTTCGTATGTTTGAACAAGAAGTCTGGATAGACCTTGCGTCCTAGATGCGTAAGCTCGACTTGGTTGATTTTCTATACCATTGAGGTTTCTTGAGATAGGGTTCAGGTGTGGCTAAACTAGTGTCGCTGAAGAGTGGACCAAAGCCGAATTGGAAGTCCCCATATGTAAATGAATCCCTCAGACGCTCTGTGATCAAAACAGTCTTGACTACTATATGTTGCCAAGTTAGGCTCGTATAAGCTATTATCTGGAGAACTACGTCCAACTACGGTCGCATTCCCTTTTTGTAACCTAACTCGCACTGAACCATTAACATGTAATTGGGTACAATTCATGAAACTGTCCAGTGCTTCTTTTAGTGGTCCAAACCAGAACCCCTGGTACACGAGGTTAGCCCACTCTGTCTCGAGCTGTTGTTTGCAACGCAGTACATCAGCAGTAAGTGTCAAACTCTCTAGCTCTTGATGGGCACGGATCAGCATCAGTAAACCCGGGGTTTCGTAGACCTCGCGGCTCTTGATACCTACTACCCTGTTTTCAATGATATCTAGACGGCCAAAACCATGCATGCCGGCAAGACGGTTTGTTTCCCGGATGAGTTCTACTGGATCGAATGGTACACCGTCGATTGTGACAGGGTTGCCCTTCTCAAAGCCAACTTCTACCTCCTGGGCTTGATCTGGCGCCGTATCAATTGAGGCTGTTATGGCAAATGCTTCCTCAGGTGGTGGCATCATCGGATCTTCTAAAAGACCTGCCTCGACACTTCGCCCAAGTAAATTGAGATCAATAGAATAGGGTGAGATCTTGGTGACAGGTGCTGGGATTCCAAATCGCTCACCATAGGCAATCGTCTCTTCACGGCTCATACCCCACTCACGTGCTGGAGTCAACACCTGCAGATCGGGTGCTAGAGAGGCAATAGCTGTGTCGAATCGGACTTGGTCATTTCCCTTACCTGTGCAGCCATGGGCAACAGCGTCGGCTCCTACTTCCCGTGCAATTTTGACGAGATGACGAGCTATCAGTGGCCGTGCCAAAGCTGTTGAAAGAGGATAGCGTCTCTCGTACAACGCGTTAGCCCGGATGGCTGGGAAGGCAAACTCCTTTATGAATGGTTGGACTAAATCCTCTACTAGGGACTGGCTTGCGCCAGCCTTGAGCGCTTTGCGCCGGATTGACTCAAGTTCATCACCCTGTCCAAGATCTGCTGCAAAAGCAATAATCTCCTCTACACCCCACTCCTGCTTTAGGTAGGGAATGCAGACACTGGTATCAACCCCACCTGAGTAGGCAAGGACCACTTTCTTTGCACGCCCCATTAGCCAAGCTCCAGACCACTAGATCAATCCGTGATTATCTGATCATCTATGCTGGCCACTCCAAACGAGCCAGATGGCCATCAAGGAAGTTGGCCCGAGCACTAACGCAACTACTACTGGAAACTGAATTGGCAACAGGTTAGGGTGCGACTGCGCCCAAGAGTGCAAAGCAAAGCTTAACAAAAACGACACACCCCAGCTTAGTAGTAGCGTAGGGAGCTGACGAAGCAACAACATGTCGCAGATGAGGTTCTAAGCTAGCTTGCCGGTTCTGTCCTGACAGATGAGTACACTCGATCGAATTAATCCTGCTCTAGACAGTGTTAACCCTGCCTTAACTCGCTATGGACGCTGGGAACCAGCGCCGATACTTCCTCTACGCGAGGAACCAGATCTACTGAGTTGGCTTGAAGCCAGTGGTAGACTAGTGGCTGATGAAGATTCAGCCTCCCCTGAGATGAGTACAGTTGAGGAGGAGGAACTATCAGCATTAATGGGTGAGAAAGAGGATTACAACAGCACTGATGAGCAAAATGAGGAAAACTGGGAAGACTGAGAATCAGTTCCCGTTTTCACCTGCGTTAATTGAGTATCCAAGCCCCTGTTAGGGTCTACAACACGAGGTCTTCCATAGCGCGTGGGCAAGCAAGCCACATTAGTCCGGGATCAGGAAACACTGTTTCCCGCCCGACGAGCTGAAGGACAAGTTGCTGCAGTGATGTTGATCATACTGGTTGTGCTTGTCACGTTAGCGGCGGATCGTTGGATCCCAAATAGTCTCCTTACTCCGCCGCTTCTAACATCAATGTTTATATCTACTCTAGTATGTATCTTAGGAGTACCGCATCTACATGCCCTGCGACTAAATCAGATCATCCGTGAGGATGTTCCACAGGCACATCTGCGTAAATCCGGTACGCCAACGATGGGCGGAATTTTAATAGTGCCGGTTGGTACTATCGTTGGTAGTTTGACGAGTTTTGCTGGCCATAGTAGTGCTCAGGTGCTTGGCCTAGTAGCAGTCACGCTTGCTGCTATGGTAATTGGCGGACTAGATGACCTACTTAGTCTTATACGATGTACCAACGCTGGCTTAACTCCACGCGGTAAGCTATTGCTGCAAGTAGCTACTGCTGTATTCTTCCTTAGTTGGTCATCTGCACAAGGTTGGATTAGTCCAACTATTAGTCTTCCATGGAACTTAAGCCTAGATATTGGCTGGCTATTTTGGCCATTTGCCCTTCTGGTCTTCATTGCCGAGAGCAATGCAACTAACCTAACTGATGGCCTTGATGGACTAGCCAGTGGTTGCGGGGCCTTAGTATTTACAGGACTGGCTCTACAACTGATACTGCGGGGTAATGGTGGTGACCCCGCCATCGCAGGATTTAGCATGGCAATGGCAGGCGCTTGGTTAGGTTTCCTTATCCACAACTGTGCTCCTGCAAAGGTATTTATGGGCGATACTGGCTCCCTGGCCATGGGAAGTGCACTGACTGGCATTGCTCTTTTCTCTGATAGTCTCTGGCCCTTACTTGTCATGGGAGGGGTCTTTTTTGTGGAGTCAATGTCCGTAATCCTTCAAGTATGTGTGTTCAAGGCCACCAAGAAAATTGACGGTTTTGGATATCGCTTGCTTCGCATGGCTCCACTACACCACCATTTCGAGCTTAGAGGTGTCTGCGAACAGAGGGTGGTACAAGGCTTTTGGGCAATGACAGGTAGCCTGGTGCTGATTGGGCTACTGCTGCGTCCATCTACCTGACCATCTGCTATGGGCAGTTACTTCACCTGGAAAGATACTGGACTGACCAGTGACTGTAAGAGCCTTGAGGCAATGGCATCACGCTTTGAGGAGGCAGCTAGGCTTATGCGACGCATGAGCAGCGGGGGATTCCGACTTGAAAAGAGACAAGGTCTACAGCATATTGTCCACCCAGATCAAGATATCTTCAATGCTTGGGGTTTTATTAGTGAGGAGACATCAGCACGACAGCTAAACCTTATCCCTGATCTAGATCCTTAAGATTCATTCAGCGTTGCCGCAAGGTACCAACTAGCCAGACAAGCGCAAATGCGAGTACTGAGATTACTAGGTAAAGGACTACCCACTTTTGCAAGGATACGATATCTAGACCAAGCAATAAATCATTGTCAATGTCACCAGTGGTACTAAATCCAAGAATCTTTACCATAGAGGGCAGATCTCGATTCTCACTTCTGGCAGTCTGAGCAAATCCCTCTCCACTAAAGCACGGATGGAGTTAACGATGGTACAGATGCCAGTAGCTCAGATTGCAAAGTCATTATTCTCATGTGGTTAACCCTGGGGACTAACAGATTAATCTTGGTTCCGACCACAAGCAGTATAAAAAACTGTAGCATTGATAATAGCCGAGTTTCGTGTAAGCAAAGCCCTATGAAATACTTTTATCACTCTATTGCATTGCCTTAAGCTACTACAAGCTACATTGACTTATGCAAGATTGGCTCAGCCATGAAGATTATCAAGCCTAGGCGGCAGCTTTTGATCTAATCAAGACGGGTAAATAGCTACGACTTTGCCTGTACTGCATAAGCTTTAGATAGCGACAGACATGGGCATCCCAGCTAAAGCACCTCTTAACTGCCTCAATACCATTATTGCTCCAGCGGTGCCAGCGTTGTTTATTAGTGCCTGCCTGCTCTAGAGTACCCTGAAGAGCTTTAAGGTTAGTCACATTTGTTAGTAGTCCATTGCCACAGCAGGCTAAAATGTCACGAGGGCCGCCATCATCTGTTGCTACCATCGGTAGACCACAGGCTGCAGCTTCAAGTAGGGTAAGTCCAAAAGGTTCAATGAGAGCTGGATTAACAAATAGTCCGCGATGATGCACAGCCCAGCGATAGATTGAGGGAACTTGTGTACGTTGATGATGCTTTGGATATGCAACTTTGCCATAAAGGTTGTAATGGTCGACTAGCTCAAATACTTGCTGGAAGACGTCCCGCTGCTGCTTATCCATCTGATGGGTATCATCTCGACAGCCCAAGACCAAGATTAGGTTATGGCGCTGGCGCAGCAGGGGGGATTGACCGTAAGCCTCGAGCAAAGCTGGAATATTCTTGCGACGAACAGCCCGGGAGATTGCCAGTAGTGGTGGCTGCGACAGCTGGCGAAGAAAAGGAGACATCAATCTGTCAATATCAGCCAGTTCTTCTGGTGCAGAATGTGGGTAGAAGCGCTTGGTATCAACCCCTGGTGCAACTACTGCAGCTCTACTAAATTCAAAGCAACTATACCGGCAGTATTGCTCTTCTAGCTCTTGCTGGGTACTTGTAATTACTAAAGAGCATTGCTTTAGTGCTAATTCTTCAGCATCGATTCGGCGACTGATAGCATAGGACTTTTCGATCTGCTTAAGATCAACGCCAGCTGTTAAGAGTCGCTGTTGCTTCTCACGCCCAAGGGAATGTCCGGTAAAGACTAACGGAATCCCAAGTTGCTGACTTACAAGAGCACCTACATAGCCAGCGTCAGCATAGTGGGCGTGGATCCAATCAGGGAGAAAAGCTTGAGAATCTTGCAAGCGCTTGACGAGCTGATCAGCAAGATCAGAGAGGTATGGCCAAAGGAGCTCCTTGCGCAGATACTGATGAGGACCAAAAGGCAATCGCACAATCTCTGCACCTCGCGCGATTTGCTCTCTTGTTTGAGCATAGTCGCGGGAAACCCGGCTATCTTGTATTAGTCGTGTAACCACCTCAACTTTGTCAACCTCAGATCGGGAGGCCAGACTCCTAGCTAATTCCAGTACGTAAAGGGTTTGACCTCCAGTATCGGCATCACGGCCAAGCTCAAGGTCATGGGCACGGAGCAGACCATGCAAATGCAAATGCAGCAACCGAAAACCCATTGCTCAGATCTTATGACTGGAGTCGTGACAATTCCAAAATACCAGCCTATAATGGTATTTTGTCGCTAGACTAAAGAAAGCTAAAGGAAGACTAAGAAGCTACAGGTAGATAGCTGGATCGAAATGGAACTGTAACAAGACTATGCAGTGTCTTAAACCAAGGCTTACGCTGTAGTAAGGACAATAGATTCAGAACAGCTAGAGTGGAGGACGAAATATTTTTATAGAGTGTCCTCCACTCGCTGATCTCTCGCCCCAGAGATTGTGTCCTCTGGATTCAGCTGCAACTAGGTGGGCTGTTCATCAAACCCTTAGCTTTAAGTACTAGCAGGATTAGCTCTAGGAGGATGTTGTTGCAAAGCTTTACGAAGATAGCGACCAGTGTGGCTGCTCGAATGAGCAGCCACATCTTCTGGTGTACCGGTTACCACAATGTCGCCACCACAGTCCCCACCCTCAGGACCAAGATCAACTACCCAATCGGCACAACGAATAACATCAAGGTTATGCTCAATGACAAAAATGGAGTTGCCTTTATCAACAAGACGTTGCATAATGTCCATTAACTTGTGGACGTCATAAAAGCTCAGTCCAGTGGTCGGCTCATCGATCAGATAAAGTGTCTTGCCAGTTGCACGACGTGATAGCTCAGCAGCAAGTTTTACCCGTTGAGCCTCACCTCCTGAGAGTGTCGGAGCAGGTTGTCCCAGCTTGATATAACCTAAGCCTACATCTACAAGTGTACAGAGACGATCAGCGGCCTGCGGAATAGCTGAGAAAACCTCAGCTGCTTGCTCTACTGTCATCTGGAGAACATCGGCAATAGTGTATCCCTTATAAGTTACTTGCAGGGTCTCGCGATTAAAGCGGGCTCCTCTGCAAACATCACACTGTACATAGACATCTGGCAGGAAATTCATCTCGATAACATTCACACCTTGTCCGCGGCACGCTTCACAGCGACCACCTTTCAGGTTAAAGCTGAACTGACCAGGCTGATAGCCACGGGCTTTAGCTTCAACGACAGTAGCAAATAATTGCCGAATAGGGTCAAAAGCACCAGTGTATGTAGCTGGACTAGAGCGGGGTGTGCGACCAATAGGAGACTGATCAATAACAATTACCTTATCAATAGAATCAGCACCATGCAGTTGGCTAAGACCCTGAGGAAATGCTACTTTGAGTCCAAGATGGTGTTCTAAAGCAGGCCGAAGTAGCCCGTTAACTAAGGTGCTCTTTCCACTCCCACTAACCCCAGTAACTACAAGAAGACGTTTTAGAGGAAAGTCCACTGATAGATTTTTAAGGTTATTTAGATTGCAATCAATTAATTTAAGGCTTTGGTTAACAGTATTTCGTCGCTTTGCTGGCGTCGGGGTACAATAACGACCACTAAGATATGCACCAGTAATAGATTTCTTTGAGGCAAGTAAATCCTCTAGGGAGCCTTCAACAACAATATGACCTCCGTGTACTCCCGCCCCCGGACCAATATCGACAATATGATCAGCAGCACGGATAGTATCTTCATCATGTTCGACAACTATTAAAGTGTTTCCAAGATCACGAAGCCGCTCTAGGGTAAATAGCAAGCGCTGATTATCCCGCTGGTGCAATCCGATACTAGGCTCATCCAATACGTAAAGCACACCTGTAAGTCCAGCACCTACCTGGGTAGCCAGGCGGATACGCTGAGCTTCGCCTCCTGATAGTGTCATCGCTGGTCTGTCTAAGCTTAAGTAATCAAGGCCTACATCGATCAAGAACCTCAGCCGCGTGCGAATCTCATGTAGCACAAGACTACTAATTTGTATCTGACGTGGTGTTAGCAACAGCTCAGAACTCTCAGCCTTAGTAGTGACAACTCCCATTAGTGACTCGATCCGATTTAAGGCCTGTCTAATACTTACTCCTGTGAGATCAGTAATCTGGAAAGGGCCCACTCTTACGGCAAGAGCCTCGGGCCTAAGTCTCTGACCAGCACAGCTGGTGCAAGGGAGTGTCTCTAGGTACTTTTCCAGTTTTCGGCAGATAGCTTCGCTGCTCGCATTGCGAAGTTGACGCTCTAGAATCGGCACTATGCCTTCGAATATTCTGGTATAGCTGGTACTTCTATGGTTACGGTAATTACTTTTTTGGGCTTGGACAAGATCACAACTACCATTAAGTAGGATATCACGCTGAGTTTCTGTTAGATCTTGCCATGGTGTGCTGATATCAAAGCCTAAAGCCTCACTTACGGAAAGGAGCAGTGAGGAGTAATAACTGTTTTCTTTCTGACTCCAACAAGCGATAGCAGCATAGACTGGAAGAGAAGGATTAGGAACAATTTTTTCAACTGCGAACCTACGCAGATAGCCAATGCCATGGCAGTCTTTACAAGCTCCATAGGGACTATTAAATGAGAACAGCCGTGGAGATAACTCCTCAATTACTGCCCCATGAATTGGGCAGGCAAAGTTTTCAGAGTATAGCCATTCACACTTAGTAAGATCCAGTATTTCCTCAGTAGGTTTTGGAACTACTTCGACCATTGCTAGACCATTGCCACGCTTCAGCGTTGTGCGTAGGGAATCTGTTAACCGCTCTTGTATACCTTCTCTAGATACAAGCCGGTCAACCACAACCTCAATATTGTGTGACTGGCTGCGACTTAGCTCTATGCTGTCAGCTAACTCATATACCTCACCATCGATACGGACACGGGCAAAACCTTCGGCAGCTAGTCCGCTAAGTAAGCGAGAATGAGCACCCTTTTTACCACGTACAACTGGTGCTAGAAGTTGGTAGCGAGTCCCTTCAGGCAAGGCTATAATCTGATCGACCATCTCATCTATAGTTTGAGGGCGTATGCGGCGATCACAAAGCGGACAGTGGGGTTCACCAACCCTGCCAAACAGCAAACGAAGATAATCTTGGATCTCTGTGACTGTACCGACGGTAGAACGAGGGTTGTGACTAGTAAACCTCTGATCGATAGAGATGGCAGGGGAAAGACCTTCAATTGCATCAACGTCAGGTTTATCAAGTTGCCCTAAAAACTGACGGGCGTAAGTTGAGAGACTCTCAACGTAACGCCGTTGGCCTTCAGCAAAAACTGTGTCGAACGCAAGTGAGCTCTTACCACTACCACTAACTCCAGTAAATACAATCAGCTTGTTACGTGGTAAGATGAGATCAAAATTCTTGAGGTTGTGTTGACGCGCACCGCGAATGTGGATTACGTGCTCGAACAATCTGTCGTCCATAATGCCTTTCTTAGCCTAGGGTGGTGATGTCGTTTTTGAGGGCCTTCCTCAAGAACTCATCACCTGGAAAGCAAAAACTAGCATCATTCGGTTCTGAAGAGGCATATCACCACCAGACTGAACTCAGGATCGCTAGGTTAATTAAATATTAAGGTTGTTGAAGACTTAACAAGGTTTAAGCTAGGAGGTTTAAACAGCACCCAGTTTGGCTGAGCTAGCATCACTATCAAAAGCAATTAGCCTCTGAGCTAAACACAGATATAGCCAAGTTAAGAAAAGCATAGCTAATGTTGCCGAGCAGGTATTGGCGTTCTGACCAAGGCAGTCTTGGCTGAAAACTTAGTTCAAGCGATCACAAAATTCATAGAAGCTGCTATGGCTGTAGGCTAACTCTGATCGGCTATTGGTGCTGAACTAGGGTGCTTTGTGGCTACCGCAACTTTACATTCAGGTGTTACTAATGCTTAGATTGAGAATCAGGAGGTTCGGACTTTTTATACTAGGTAAGCCAACCAAAGATCCCGACGACCTTAATGGACTATCCTAACAAATGACAAAGTGAAAGTTTGCAGAAACTTACTATCTCAGTATACTGGGCTAGTTATTTCTGTTTGATTACCTTGCGCATGGTCAGTGTGGGACTAGAAATGCAAGTAGTGACTCATTTCTGACGCTGGACTAATTCTCCATGATCCATGTTTAGATGTACTAGTACTATATACTATAGAGATTCTAGTGCTTCTGGAAGGAATGCTTAGTACTGCATAAGCCATGTTTTCTCCCTATAGTCATGGAAGATCCAGCACATTCACCCCTATTGATCAGCTTGAACTATGGTGAAACCATGCTGTTTAGAAGAGAGGAGGGGTTTGAGCGGAGCCAAAAATGAGTGAAGATCTCGGAGACTTTATTGAAGCAGCAGGACTACTGGAGTATGATCCAGTAGCCATCACACGTATTTACGCTGGACATCCTCAGCGTCTGCTCCGTCGTCTTTGGCAGACTTTAGTGCCGATTGGCCTATTCCTACTAGGGCTAGGTACAGAGTGGTCAATGGGGATACTGAGCAACCATGAACGAGCTCGCAGCAGAGCTCGCGAATTTGCTGAGCTTCTAGTAAAACTGGGACCAGCTTTCATTAAAGCTGGCCAGGCACTGTCGACTCGTCCTGACATTGTGCCTCCTGTTTTACTTGAGGAGCTTGCCCAGCTTCAAGATCAGCTGCCAGGCTTTGATAGTTGTCTCGCAATGGCGTGTATTGAGGAAGATCTTGGTGCGCCAATCGCGGAGCTGTTTGGCGAGCTAGACCAAGAACCAATTTCTGCAGCTTCTCTTGGACAGGTACACCGCGGTGTGCTTAAGGATGGGCAGTGTGTGGCAGTGAAAGTACAACGCCCAGGATTACGGGAGCAGATTACGCTCGACCTATATATTGTGCGTAATATAGCAGCTTGGCTTAAGGGCAATATTCGAGTGATTCGTAGTGATTTAGTAGCACTAATTGATGAACTAGGCCGGCGGGTATTTGAGGAGATGGATTATATAAATGAAGCTTCCAATGCTGAACGTTTCCGCGATTTACACAATCACAACCCACGAATAGCAGTGCCACGCATATTTTGGGAGGTTACTAGCCGCCGGGTATTGACAATGGAATGGATAGATGGCGTCAAGCTCACCAAGCTACACGCAGTACGTGAACTGGGTGTCGATCCAGATAACATGGTCGAGGTTGGAGTTAATTGTAGCCTACAGCAATTACTGGAGCATGGCTTCTTCCATGCCGATCCCCATCCAGGCAATCTTCTAGCACTTGCCGATGGGCGCCTTTGCTATCTCGATTTTGGGATGATGAGTGAGGTTAGCCGAGACTCAAGAACTGGATTAATCCAGGCAGTAGTGCATTTGGTAAATCGTAACTTTCGTCAACTATCCCATGACTTCGTGCAGCTTGGTTTCTTGGCTGAAGATGTTGACCTAGAACCAATTGTTCCTGCCTTCGAGAGCATTTTTACCCAGGCTATTGAAATGGGTGTTAGCCAAATGGATTTCAAAAGTGTTACTGACGATATGTCGGGAGTAATGTATCGCTTTCCTTTTCGAGTGCCACCTTACTATGCCCTAATCATCAGGTCATTGGTAACACTAGAAGGCATTGCCCTTAGTGTAGACCCTGACTTTAAGATCCTAGGTGCTGCCTACCCTTACTTTGCCCGGCGGCTCATGGAGGATCCTGATCCTCAGCTACGAGAGAGCCTTAAGGAGATGTTATTTGATGGCGAGATTTTTCGCTGGAGCCGTCTCGAGAATCTCTTGGCAAGTGCTGCCAGTCAGGCGCAGTTAGATCTTGATGGGTTGCTTGACCAAGTACTAGACTTTTTATTCTCTTCTAATGGAGGTTTACTGCGTCGCCAGCTTGTGGAAGCTTTAGTGGAACGGATTGACACATTTAGCTGGCAAACTGTGCAGCGTCTTGGGAGCCATCTGCCACAATCGCTGCGCCCTAAACAATTACTTTCAGCCACCGAGATTGACAACGATAATCTGTTGGATCTTGAGCCAGTCCGTCAACTAATTGCCGTACTCCGACAGCTTCCGGGTTTCCAGCCAGAGTTAATTATGAGCCGCTTACCACGAATCATACGCGAGCCTGGTCTACGGCACATGGGAATGGCTTTAGCTCAAGGCTTGGCGGAACGGGGGGTTGTACGCCTGGTGCGCGTAGCTGCTGGCTCTAGCAGTTAGTAAAAGATGAACGCATTTTTAGACTTTGAGTTTTCTAGAGTGTTCTTGCATCATTACCTTTCACTATCCGGGTTTTGCAGCTATTCTAGTAGTTTCACTAGCTAGTGGCTCCAACATTTGTGCTGCTTAGGAAGTCGTTCTCTGGAAACAGAGGTTGACCTTACCCTCACCGAATGAAAATAGTCTGAACGTTATCCATCTTGCAGGTTTATTTAACCTATATACTAAAAGTTGATCTGTCCCAACTACTTACTGCAGCCAAACTGGCAGCGCTCTTTTCTGAATCTCCTCTGAGTGAACTGTGGGACAGCAAGCTTTGACATTTAGATTTCAGCCACTGCTAACGGCATGTCCAGTGTCGCTGATCCAGACTCTCCACAGACGCTTGCGCCCGTCTGCACGTCCTGTAATGCAGGACTGGCTGGGACTGATAGAGGCGTATCGAGCATGGCTACCGGTAAGTGCATCTACGCCCGTGATCACTTTGCGAGAAGGTGCTACTCCCCTTATCCCAATCCGCTCAATTGCTAACAGAATAGGACGTGGCGTGCAGGTGTACATCAAGTACGAAGGCCTGAATCCAACGGGATCTTTCAAAGACCGAGGGATGACAATGGCTATCAGCAAGGCAAAGGAGGCAGGATGCGAAGCTGTCATCTGTGCTAGCACTGGCAATACAAGCGCAGCAGCAGCAGCCTATGCTCGGCGCGGTGGCATGCGGGCATTTGTTTTGATCCCTGATGGCTTTGTGGCTCAGGGAAAACTTGCTCAGGCCCTTGTCTATGGTGCAGAAGTCTTGGCAATACGAGGCAATTTTGATCGCGCTTTGGATATTGTTCGTCAAATGGCAGAAAGCTACCCTGTAACCTTAGTTAATTCTGTAAACCCTTACCGGTTGCAGGGTCAGAAGACAGCCGCTTTTGAGGTAGTAGATGCCCTTGGTGATGCCCCAGACTGGCTCTGTATCCCGATGGGTAATGCTGGAAACATTACAGCCTACTGGATGGGATTTGAGGAGTACCTGCAGGCAGGCCGCAGTAAACATTTACCGCGAATGATGGGCTTTCAGGCGAGTGGTTCTGCACCACTAGTTTCTAATAGTACTGTGAAAGACCCCAAAACTATTGCAACAGCCATCCGGATTGGCAACCCAGTGAACCGTCATAAAGCCATAGCTGTCCGTCAAGCAAGTGGTGGGGACTTTTTGGATGTCAGCGATGACGAGATCATCCAGGCTTACAAGCTTCTTGGAAGCGAGGAAGGCATCTTTTGTGAGCCAGCAAGTGCTACCTCAGTAGCAGGACTACTTAAGCGGTCGACTGAGGTACCTGAAGGAGCCATTGTAGTATGTGTGCTTACTGGTAATGGTCTCAAAGATCCTGATACTGCGATTGCCAATAACGATGCCGTTTTCCACACAGACTTAGACCCTGATATTGTCAACATCGCGAGAACCATGGGCCTCTAAAGGCTACAGTCCCATATGATGTTATGGGTAAGGGGCTTAATAAACCTTGGAATAACAACAGGAGACGGCCTGTGAGATAAAACTGTTGCATATTTCTCGTCCTTATGAAACTGTATAGGCTCCAAATCCCAATTGATTGTCGAGGTTGTCATGAAGGTGGTATGTTCCCGGTCGGAACTTCATGGCGCACTGCAGCTTGTCAGCCGGGCGGTAGCATTGCGCCCCACACACCCCGTTTTAGCAAATGTGTTGCTCACGGCAGATGCTGATACCGGTTACCTGAGCCTCACTGGATTTGATCTCAACTTGGGCATTCGGACTGCTCTCAGTGTTACCGTCGAGTCTAGTGGCACGGTTACCCTACCAGCAAAATTACTGGTTGAGATTGTCGCTCGCCTTGCTAATGACTCTCCAGTCACACTAAGTAGTAATACAGAGAAGAGTCAAGTTGAGCTTACTAGCCTCAGTGGTAGTTATCAAATGCGCAGTATGCCGGCAGATGACTTCCCAGACTTGCCCTCAGTAGAAAGCGGCATAGCCTTGAAGGTGTTAGTTGAACCTTTAGGAAGAGCATTGCGCAGCACTCTATTTGCTAGCAGTGACGATGACACTAAGCAATTGCTTACCGGAGTACACCTGCGCTTTAGCCGAGAGAAGTTAGAGGCAGCATCTACTGATGGCCATCGCCTTGCCATTTTAAGCATCGCCGATGCTCTACAGACATCGCAAGGGCAGAGCGACAAAGCTGAAGAATTATCTGTAACGCTTCCAGCTCGGTCTTTACGCGAGGTAGAACGTTTGATGACTAATTGGCACAGCAAAGAATCAGTGAGTTTATTCTACGACCGTGGACAGGTTGTCTTTCTTGCCGCTGGTCAGGTAGTCACCAGTCGTACACTTGAGGGTACTTATCCCAATTATCAGCAGCTAGTACCCGAAGATTTTTCACATAGCATCCAGCTTGACCGGCGTGAATTCATTGCAGCGTTAGAGCGAGTTGGTGTGATGGCAGGTCAGTACAACAGTGTCATTACTATAGAAAGTGATCTAGAGTGCGCTAGTATCCGTATAAGCACTGATGCTCAGGAAGTAGGTAGTGGCCTAGAATCCTTGTCAGCTGAATTCAATGGCGAGCCGGTAAAAATTGCCTTCAATGTCCGTTACATCCTGGAAGGTCTAAAAGCTATAGATAGTCAGTTCGTTATGCTTCGCTGCAATAGCGCAATCGCCCCAGCTATCCTGACCCCTGTTAACAGTTGCTCTCTCTTTACTTACCTAGTTATGCCAGTTCAGATCCGAGCTTAAACCCTTGTTTCATTCAAACTGTTTGTTACTCAGTGACCTGTTATGTCGCCATGTTTATTGTGAGCGGGGAATAAATTATGGCATGGGTGTCATGGGCTGGATGCATCCCCCTGTTCATCGTCTATTGGGGTGGGTTAGTCGCCCTTCAATGCTAGACCAGCACTATGTTGTCTGGCGTCTCGATCAATATGACAGCATGAATAGTCAACGTGTCTATGCAAAAGGTAAGCCAGTCAAATCTGATACCAATATCCTTGGCCAATTACCTACACTTCTGAAGGCTTCATTACTTAGTTGTGAAGGTGACCCTCTTGGCCAAGTTGTTGACCTAGTTTATGATATTACTGATGGCTCAATTCTTCACTACTTAGTGGCGCGTAGTGATCCGCGACTTCCAGGTAGCAGTCGCTGGCGTCTATCGCCTAGCCATATCACTGACCAGCATCCGGGGCAAGTTAGCTCAAATCTAATAACACTAGATAATCTTCCGCTTGCCCGTGCCAGTGTTCGGCAAGAGCTGTTGCTGCGCTCACACCGTTGGCGTAAGCAACTACAGACATTTAGTGGTCGTGCTACTCAGCGACTAGAAGGCTGGTTAGAGGAGTTACCCTGGGAGTCTAGGGCACGGGGGGATTTTCTATCTAGTCGCGATGACACCCCTAAACCCGATTCACTAAAAAGCTTTCAAGAAGAAGACTGGGTACCACTCTCTCGCCCGCCGCAGCGTAGGTCTAGCTCTAATGGTGATAGCGAATTAGAAGAGCCTTGGATCTGACGGCTCTATTGACACACTTAAACATTGGCTCTCAGGCCTTACTATGACACAATCTTCTTGCCCAGAGATCACCTCTGATGTAATTATAGCTCTGCGTCAGGAGGGGTTGACACCCAATGATTATCAAGAGATCTGGTATCGCTTAGGGCGCGCGCCAAACCGGGTTGAACTTGGTATGTTTGGTGTCATGTGGTCTGAGCATTGCTGCTATCGCAGCTCCCGATCTCTGTTGAGTGCTTTTCCAACAAAAAGTTCCCGCGTTCTCGTTGGTCCTGGCGAAAATGCTGGGGTTATCAATCTCGGGCTTGGCCAGCGACTTGCCTTCAAGATTGAGAGTCATAATCATCCCTCTGCCATTGAACCCTTTCAAGGTGCAGCTACTGGTGTAGGTGGCATACTACGAGATATCTTCACAATGGGTGCCCGACCCATTGCCCTGCTTAATTCCTTACACTTCGGCCCTCTTGAAGATCCAGCTAATGCTGTCCTAATGGAGGGAGTAGTGGCTGGGATAGCCCACTATGGCAATTGCGTTGGCGTACCGACGGTCGGTGGAGAAATTGCCTTTGACACTTCTTATAACGGCAACCCTCTTGTCAATGTCATGGCTCTGGGGCTTATGGAAACTAGCGATATTGTTCCATCTACTGCTGTAGGTCTTGGCAGTCCAGTGGTCTATGTTGGCAGTACAACAGGTCGGGATGGCATGGGTGGGGCTAGCTTCGCTAGTGCTGAACTTAGTTTTGCCTCTCTGCAAGATCGACCTGCGGTACAGGTAGGGAACCCGTTTCTGGGAAAAAGCTTAATTGAGGCCTGCCTAGAAGTTTTTCAAAGTAAAGACGTCATCATCGCAGCGCAAGATATGGGTGCGGCAGGCTTAACCTGTAGCTGCTCTGAGATGGCTGCTAAAGGCAAGGTAGGTATCGAACTCAACCTCGATTGTGTCCCTGCACGTGAGTCGGGCATGACTGCCTACGAGTTTCTCCTATCGGAATCTCAGGAACGTATGCTGTTAGTTGTCTACCCGGGACGCGAGGAATCCTTGATAGAGCGCTTCCATCATTGGGGGCTTCAAGCTGCTGTAGTTGGCTGTGTCATTCCAACCCCTGTAGTGAGAGTGACACACAGTGGCGTAGTGGTTGCAGAGATTCCAGCAACTGCTTTAACTGACAATACACCGACTAATGACCATATCTTGCTCGAGCAACCTCCACAGGAGTTACAAAAGCTCTGGAATTGGAGTGAGGAAGCCTTGCCTTGTCATGGTTCTGATCATGACTGGTCTGTTGATCTTCTCAAACTCCTTGATGATCCAAGTATTGCTAGCAAAAACTGGATTTACCGCCAGTACGATCAGCAGGTGTTGTCAAATACTGTTACTCCAGCCGGTGTTGCAGATGCTGCTATTGTTCGGCTGCGACCCCAGCAAGGCGAGGCCGCATTACAAAATGTAGTCCGTGGAATCGCAGCAACAGTGGACTCTCTTGATCGCTGGGCATTCTTGGATCCTGAGCGTGGGGCGATAGCCACTGTTGCTGAAGCGGCTAGAAATCTTAGTTGTGTTGGTGCTGAGCCACTAGCTGTAACTAATAACCTTAATTTCTCATCGCCAGACACCCCTTATGGATACTGGCAGTTAGCTATGGCTTGTCAAGGTATAGCTAGAGCCTGCAAGGCACTAGGAACACCAGTTACAGGAGGAAATGTATCACTTTATAATGAGACTCGAAATCCAGACGGAAGGTTAATACCAATTCACCCAACACCAGTAATTGGCATGGTAGGTCTAGTCGAGGATCTTGCCAACATCTGTAGCTCGGGTTGGCAGACAGATGGCGATGAGATCTGGCTTTTGGGAATTCCTCCAGATGCTGATCCACAGGATACGCGTCTTGGTTTGGCCGGAAGTAGCTATCTTCAGATAGCCCATTCACTGCTAGCAGGCAGGCCGCCCTGCATTGACCTAGATATGGAATGCTCAGTCCAGTTAGCTCTGCGCAAGCTGATCCAGACAAACCTACTTCAATCAGCCCATGACATCAGCGATGGTGGGCTTGCTATCGCAGCAGCAGAGTGCTGCTTAACTTCTGGTTTAGGAGCTTGCCTTGATCTTGAAGCACCAGAAGTGCGGACTGATCGGCTTCTGTTCGCAGAGGGAGGTGCTAGAGTACTTGTTAGCCTTAATCCTCTTATCTCTCCTCAACTAAAAGCAGTACTGGATACAAGTTTAGTAACTAAACTTGGCAAAGTAACCACTGCAGCTAACTTAGTAATCCGCCAGTCAGGGCGATTATGTTTGTCACTTAGCATTACATCACTTCGCACAGTATACAATAGTGCTATAGCACGTCGTATACTGAGAGAAGATTCTTGAGTGCTAGCAGACTAGCTACCTACTCATCACAATCCTCACTGGGAAACAAGATTTAGGGAGTTAATTCTCACATGTGCGGCATTGTCGGAGTGGTCTCCACGGAGCCAGTAAATCAGCAGCTCTATGACAGTCTGCTATTGCTTCAGCATCGAGGTCAAGATTCGACTGGCATTGCTACGATGGATGGGTGCATGTTTCACATGCATAAAGACAAAGGGCAAGTCCGCGAAGTTTACCGAACACGTGATATGCGCAACCTTCTCGGTAATATTGGTTTGGGGCATGTTCGCTATGCGACCAGAGGTGCAGCAAATTGCGAGAATGAGGGACAACCCTTCTACGTAAATGCTCCCTATGGGATTATTCTCGTCCATAATGGTAACCTTACTAACACCCGTGAGCTAGAGAGTGCCCTCTACCGTGTTGACCGTCGCCACATGAATTCTTCTAGTGACACTGAGATGTTACTCAATGTTCTGGCCACAGAACTACAACAGCAGATCCATGGTTGTGATCTGACACCAGAAGAAATCTTTAGCGCTGTGGCCTCTGTACATCAACGTGTAGAGGGATCTTACGCTGCGATTGCCTTGATCGCTGGCCATGGCCTTCTTATATTTCGTGATCCTTTTGGGATACGGCCACTGGTTTTGGGACGTCGCTGGTCTTTAAGTGGTATTGAAGAATGGATTGTCGCTAGCGAATCTCTTGTTCTCGAGAACGGAGATTATGAAATCGTTAGAGATGTTAGCCCTGGCGAAGCTGTTTTTATCACCTCTGAGGGAAAACTCTACTCTCAACAGTGCTGCAACTCTCCTAAACTCGTCCCATGCGCGTTCGAATATGTCTATTTAGCACGTCCTGACTCAGTGATGAATGGCGTGTCTGTTTATGAGTCCCGTTTAAGGATGGGAGACAGCCTCGCATTAACTATTGCTCGTGAGATCAACAGCGGAGAAATTGATGTCGTGATGCCTATACCTGACTCATCTAGACCAGCTGCAATGCAAGTTGCTAAACAGCTTGGAATTGAATATCGTGAAGGCTTCTTCAAAAACCGCTATGTTGGACGAACATTTATTATGCCTGGACAAGCTGAGCGGAAGAAGTCAGTTCGCCAGAAGCTTAATGCTATGGGTTCAGAATTCAAGGGAAAAAATATTCTGATTGTTGATGACTCTATTGTTCGAGGTACTACATCGAAAGAAATTATACAGATGGCACGTCTTGCCGGTGCAAACAAGGTGATGTTTACCTCTGCTGCACCACCTATACGATTTCCCCATGTCTACGGCATTAACATGCCTAGCCGCAAGGAACTTATTGCCCACGACCGTTCAATCGCCGAAATAGCTTCTGAGCTTGCTGTCGACCACATAATTTACCAAGAAATTGATGACCTTCGCAACTCTATTACATATAACTCGTCCTTGGTTGACTTAGATTTATCCTGTTTTGATGGTCATTATGTTACAGGTACAATTACAGAGGATTACCTTGACTGGCTAGGTAAGACTCAGGTTTCCTAAACCAGATGGATTAAATCCGTGAATGTTTAACTCTATCGAAGTAATAAGGCTTTGTCTCTAGATCTTAGAAACGCTAACTAGCAATTAATTGCACTAGAGATTCTACACTATGCGGCGGCTTATACTGTCCCAAAGCGCTTAGAACCTGTCTATAGCCAGCATAGTATACAAGTTTAACAAATGAACTGATCCAAAGTTGCCATGGCTATGCTATCAATTGGGCGGTAATAGCGGAAAAGTTTGTACCAGCATAGCAATTCCTCATAAACTGTTTGATCATTATGAAAATGGTACTTGCCCAGTTACATCACCCAAAATGCATGCATACTTAACAATAAAGTTTGTCCAGAGCTAGGCCTGACTCGTGCATTGTGTAGAGAAAGAGAACACATTAATGCACAGTCTATAAACTCATCATGAGCATCAGGAAATATCTATCTTAGGATTCTATTCATAGCGTACTATAAGTAAGAGTGCTATGTTTTGATGCAAAGCAATTAGTTGCGTATGCTTCTCAGCCATCCAGCTCAGAAATTAGATGCGGACAAAGCTCAGCTTGCAGTTACTGTCAGTGTTAACCACCATCTGGATCGGTAGTGTCTTCGGCACTACTTACACTAGCCCGGAGCATTGGTTCCCATAGAAGACGTTCTGTGGCCCAACGTAGCTGTAGTCCCCATAAGTGCGACTTCTGGTAACTAGTTAACACATAATTGGGGTCAGTAGCTAGGGCGCTGACAGCTAGATCAATAGCTTCCCTATCACCTGGCTGTCTACTGTTTAGAGCTGCTGCGAGGGCCAGCATTGCCTCAGGGCTAGCATTAATTTCGAGAGCACATCGCCAACGTCGGATAGCCTCGCTGTGGCTACCCATCTCGAACAAGACAAGTGCTTGGTTGTTGAGTGCCTCCCAAAAGCTTGGCTCGATTACAGTCGCCTTTTCAAAGGCCTTCAGAGCTAATCTGAGCTGGCCTTTCATGATTCGTGCATTGCCAAGATCGAAGTAGGCATAGGCGTTATCAGGGTCAAGCTTAAGTCCTTGACCCAATAGATCCACTGCTGTCTCTGGATGGTTGGTATGTAGTGCTAGTGAGGCTTCAGCGAACCAAAGTTCAGCTTTATTAGGGCTTAGTTCTTTGGCTCTTGCTAGAGAAACTACAGCAGCGTTGATCTGACCACTACGCAGTTGAGCTTCAGCCAACATTGACCAGAGACGTTCATCCCCAGGTTTTAGTTGCACTGCTAGAGCAGCTAGCTTAACTGACTCCTGAGGCTGATCTGACCGTAAAAGTTGTGCAGCAATACGGCCAATGTTAACGGCATGTTTAATAAGTTTTTGCGGTACTGGAGTATAAATATAAGGAGTAAAAGCGTAGGCAGGAGCAGTAGCTAAAAGCGCCCACAGTGCCAGAACAGTAGCGTAAGTTAGATAACTTGATCTCCCCCCTGATCTTTGATCTATGGTCTTGTAGTTAATACAAAACCATCTTAGATATACTTTATGGCTGTGCTGAGGTGATATTACGGCGCCACATCCAGGGCTTGATTCGGCGCAGCGCTGAGCCCTGTAATCTCTTATCCCAAGAGGCATTACTCCAGACCATAGCCTTTTCTCGCTCTAGGCTTAACAACCATGGCCTTGGCTGAACGTCAGGATCCTCACTACTAGGAATCGGGCCATGGTTCCATGGGCACACATCCTGGCAAATGTCACAGCCAGCAACCCAAGGGCCTAAAGTTGCTGTAATCATTGATGGTAACTGCTGAGAGCGGTTCTCAATTGTATGGTAAGCGATACATCGGCGAGCATCAACTACAAATGGTTCTCGTATTGCTTTTGTTGGGCAAGCATCTATGCAGTCATGACAGCGACCGCAAAGTGGCGTAGATGGGCGGTCAGCTTGCAACTTCTCCGTTGTTAACAGATGCCCTATCACCATCCACGATCCCCGCTGCGCCTGTATCAGATTGCTGTGCTTACCGATCCAGCCGAGTCCTGCTTCTTCAGCCCAAGCCTTATCGAGTAGGGGCGCAGTATCAACACAGACTCTCCAGCGACTTCCTGGACACTGTTCTTCTAGCCAATGGCCGAGCCGCCGTAGCCGCCGACTGACAACGCGATGATAATCTCGGCCCCAGCCATAGCGTGCAACAGCCAAGCAGCCAGGCTTGCGTTCCTGCCTGACATAGTAGTTGAGGCCTACCGCCAGCAGGCTTTTAGCCCCGTCTAGCAGTAGCCCTGCCTGCGTACGACTTGCCTTGGCCATCCAGCTCATATCCGCTTGATGGCCAGCTGCCAGCCATCGCTGCAAGGCAGCGGTGCGTAGCTGTAACTGTGGTCCGCCAGGCAGGCAGGCTATGCCAACTGGTTCGAAGCCCTGATTGCGAGCTTGACGCTTGAGCTCTGCGCTCAAGCGTCCGATTGAATCCTGGTTAGCCATAGGAAGCTACGAGATTTCCCCATACAGTTGAGCGCCGTTTGGCGTGATGCCAAGTCCTCAAGTGCATGGCCTCTTCTACAGATCTGCGTTTGGCTTCCTTGCTCAAGTGGCTTGGACTTATGCTTGTAGTCCTACTAGGATTGCAGATAATTGCAGTTCTTGTTGGTCTTGATTGGACACAGTATGCCTACCAGCAGCTCTTGATCGAGCGTATGGTTAGCCAGAGTCCAATGGCCTTCGTTGGCTTAATGCTGATGCTGATCGGTTCGAGGCTCGAACATCCAAGGGCCACGCGTTCAGTGATCAATTGGACCGTTTGTGCTCTTTCCTCTTTTCTAGCGGTTGGCATGATCTCTGTTATTCCTCTTGGTATTTCTGGAAACCGGGTCCTTTCTGTTGAAGCCAATCAGGCACTGCAGCGACGGCGGGCTCAGCTGGAGAATGCTCGTCAGCAGGGCAAAAATCCTGAGTCACTACAGATGTTGGGTGAGCAGCTAGCTCAAGCTGGTCAGCTTCCAAGCGACGTCACCACTGAAGACAAGATTAAGGCTGCTCAAGACTTTATCAGTGGTCAGCTAGGACAAATGGATAAGCAGATCAAACGTGCTGAGCGTCAGCGTGACTTGGCAGTTAATCAACGTCGTTTCGGCGGAACCATGAGTGTCACTGTCCTAGCGGTTGGCTTCTTACTGCTGGCGTTAGCAGCCGTGCTCTGAACTCATGACCTAGTTAGGTTGGTCTGAATATCAAGACTCCACTGTCCGGTCGTCTCTCGGTGCACTCCAAACCCAGATCCAATTTGCCGCTACCAGCCAAACTGTGGCAAGACCTTAAGAACGACTTGATCGCCGGACTTCTGGTGGTCATTCCCCTGGCAACCACTATATGGATGGCGACTATTGTCAGTCGCTTCGTGCTGGTGTTTCTGACCTCAATTCCCAAGCAGTTCAATCCGTTCATTACTCTCAATCCCCTACTTCAAGACCTAATCAACTTGGCTCTTGGACTAACGGTACCCCTGTTGGGGATTTTGCTGATTGGCCTAATGGCACGCAACATTGTGGGCCGGTGGCTCCTTGATTTTGGGGAGGGGACTCTTAGCCGTATTCCGCTTGCGGGTTCGGTTTACAAGACCTTGAAGCAATTGCTAGAGACATTTTTGCGAGATAAATCTCGTCGTTTTCGCCGCGTTGTACTCGTAGAGTACCCCCGCGAAGGTCTTTACAGCGTAGGTTTTGTTACCGGCACGGTTGCTAGATCATTGCAGGCTGGCCTTGAAGAACCTCTTTTGAGTGTATTCATTCCAACAGCACCTAACCCCACTACTGGTTGGTATACCCTAGTCCCAGAGCACTCTGTAAAAGACCTTAAAATCAGTGTCGAGGACGCCTTCCGCACCATCATCTCCGCTGGGATCGTCAATCCTGATGAGCGTCAAGTTCCTGCAAACCAGGGCCTATCAAGTCTGTTTGCCCAGCTGCGTGCTTCCGCAGCACCCTCATCCTCCACTTCTGGAGCCTAACTCTATTCTTACTCTAAGACTATGCAATGCAATCTCGATCCCTTGCGCGTGAGCTAGCCCTGCTAGTTCTAGGTCAAATTCCCGATCGGAAGTTGGCGTATCTTCCTATTGATCAATCCATAGAAGGACTCCTTCAAAAGGCGCTAGACACCTTGACACAGCACTGGCGTGATGGATTAGATGCTGCAGCTGCCGAGCTTGAGAAAGCGCAGCAGTCTCTCCTTGACAGCGAGCCACAAGGTCGGGATAGTTGGAATTCTGGCTCTGGTGCCAGAGTCCGTAGTCACATGCATATATGTTTAACTTCTGCAGAGCAGGTGCTTAATAGTCTGTCAGCCACTATTGAGTTACCTAGTCTCCTTACTATAGCTAGTCAAGAGCAGGTACGTCGCGATGCCCTGAATCGCGTCTATCTTGTTATTAAAGAGAAAAGAGCTATTGATAGCTGCCTAGACAACGCCATGGAAGCCTGGAGGCTGAGCCGTCTTCCACGAATCGACCGTGACATTCTACGTCTAGCCGTTGTTGATCTCTCTACATTGAATACCCCAGTGGCAGTGAGCTGCAATGAGGCTGTTGAGCTCGCCCATCGCTACAGCGATGATCATGGCCGCCGCATGATTAATGGGGTACTCCGGCGACTTCAGGATGCCACCCTTACTCCTTTTTCCTAAATGGCTTACGATTGGTTCAAACGTGGCGCTGAGAGAGAGCCTGGACTACCAAAGCCAGGCCGGGAGATAGAAGAGCAGCAAGAAGCTAGAGAAGCTGGAACTTCAGAACCGAACGTGACTGAAGATGATTCTCTTGCCTGGGCTCGCGAGGCATATGCACGTCTTAAGACTCAGCAGCGAGCTGAGTCAGGGCCTACAGAGATTGAGCCTGTTGGTATTTTCAAGAGTCAACCTGAACATTTGGTCAAACCTGAAGAAATGCCTGCCCAAGCGGATCAGTCTATTGCAGAAGTACCACAGCAGCAGACTCAGTCACTGTTCGGGCAGCCAGTAATACAGCATCAAGAACATCCTCAACAAACCCAACAGGTGAGCGTCCCTTTCACAGCAGCTAGATCCCGAACAGAACCAGAGCTAGAGAAACCAGTCCTGGGTGCCTTTGATGACACTTTTGCCTGGTCTGCTGATGTACTTGCTGCTCAAGGTCGCCTAGCCAACACTGTTTCTGTCGAGGAAATTGATTGGCTCGGAAGACTACGTCGCGGCCTAGAGAAGACCCGCCGTGGTTTCGTCACTGGACTGCTAGAAAACTTCGGTAGCGATCCACTCACGTCCGAGGTTCTTGATGATCTCGAGGCCCGGCTGTTGCGAGCCGATGTCGGTGTCAAAGCCACCGATCACGCGCTGCAGGCACTGCGTCGTCGCATGAATGAGGAGGTGGTTGAGCCTGTTGAGGGTTTGCACCTCTTAAAACAGCAGCTAACCGAGATTCTTGAAGTGCCAATCCGGGCAAGTGGTGTGAGCCTACTTGCACCGGTTCGTGGCCATCTTAATATTTGGTTAGTGGTGGGTGTTAATGGTGTTGGCAAGACCACTACGCTCGGTAAGCTGGCTAATCTGGCCACACGCAGTGGCTATTCGACAATGATTGCTGCTGGCGACACTTTCCGAGCTGCTGCTGTTCAACAAGTACAAATCTGGGGTGACCGGAGTGGGGTTCCAGTTGTTGCAAATACTTCCAATAATGCTGACCCCGCAGCAGTAGTATTTGACACTATCGGCGCAGCTCGTTCCCGTGGAACTGATCTCGTCCTTGTGGATACTGCAGGGCGTCTCCACACAAAGCGCAACCTGATGGAAGAACTCCAGAAGATTCGCCGCACCGTCGATCGCCAAGCCCCTGAGGCAAAGGTCGAGTCCCTACTAGTGCTCGACGCTAGTCAAGGACAAAATGGTCTGCGTCAGGCAGCAGCATTTGCACAAGCCGCGGACCTCACAGGTGTAGCAATCACTAAACTTGACGGAACATCCCGTGGCGGCGTAGCACTTGCCGTCGCATCCGAGGTCAGACTGCCAATCCGTTTTATTGGTGCTGGAGAGGGAATACTCGATCTGCGTCCGTTTAACAGTTTTGAATTCATCGAAGCTCTACTAGCTAGACATTGACCTTCAATCCATGAGAAAAAACTTACACAGACAAAATTAGCCTCACCAAGACAGCTTCTGGACAATTTTTCCCGCGAGCAGGACCACAACCAGGAACTTCTGGCTTCACTAGGGTTTGCCTTGCGCAGCTTCACAAATCTCCATCGCTTCCTCGAGCTTGTCCCAGTGGTAGCTATGCGGCTCGTGAAGTCTGAGGGAGCTCTACTAGTTCCCTTCAAAGCTGATGGGCGCCTATGGCGCGAGCAGCTACAGGCAGTACCAGTTAAGAGTTGCAGCAAGCTACTGCATCAACTTGAGACTCTTGAGGCAGGACAAAAGCCAGGTTTTGGAATTGAGGAGCGTCGAGTTTTAGCGATGGATCATCTTGTCCGATTTCATCTCAATTCGCCAACTTTGTTTGCCACCTCCATCGTTGCCCGAGGTCACCAGCGCGGTCGTCTTTATGTCTTTGATAGGCGGGACAGAGTCACTTGGAGTGAGGTTCATCGGCGCTATATCCAGCTAGTTGCTGACCTCAGTGGTGTAGCGATTGAGAGTGACCTAATGCTTCAAGAAGCCCGCCTTCATGAGCGAGTCGATCGCCAGATCAGTATCGGTGCCGAGATCCAAGCACAACTGCTTCCAGACCGCTGCCCAGTAATTGAGGGTATTGAATTAGCAGCATGTTGCAGGCCGGCCTTTCAGGTTGGTGGTGATTACTATGACTTCATCCCTACCAGACCTGAATTATTAGGTCCGCGGCGCGAACATGGCCGCTGGGCTCTAGTAATAGGTGATGTGATGGGTAAAGGTGTCCCTGCCGGTCTACTAATGACAATGTTGCGCGGCATGTTACGAGCTGAAGTACTCAGCGGCCTTCCTCCTGATAGAATTTTACATGACCTTAATCAGTTAGCGCAAGAAGATCTATCTCAATCCCACCGTTTCGTCACCCTCTTTTATTCAGACTTCGATCCGCGTACGCGACGCCTTCGATTCGCCAATGCTGCACATAATCCTCCTTTAATTTGGAGGGCACAACAGTGCCGTATCAGCCGACTTGATACCACTGGTCTGCTTATCGGCCTCCAGCCAGAAGCTGATTATGGTTGTGATGATGTGGTCCTTGAACCTGGAGATGTCCTCCTCTATTACACTGATGGGGTTACTGAGGCTCCGGGACTGTCAGGTGATCGCTTCGATGAAAAGCGATTAATTCAGGCACTCGAGATGGCCTGCCATAGCCATCTCAGCTCACAAGGTATCCTAGATTGCTTATTTTGCTGTCTTGACCGCTTTGTTGGACCTAGCGGCAACTTACAGGACGACGCCTCTATGGTGGTACTCAAAGTGCAAGCCTAGGTAATCCTACTACCAAAGTGACCTGACAAGCTTAAGTGCAATTACTAAGAGGCAATGGCACAAGGAGTCACCGACAATAGTAATACGACATGGAGCAATCGCTTCGATCAAGGCTTGCACCCTGTTATTGAGCGCTTCAATGCCTCGATCAGTTTTGATATCACCTTGCTACAAGAGGATTTAGACTGCTCATCTGCTCATGCTCGTATGTTGTCAGCATGTGGCGTTATCAGCACTGACGAGGGTGAGCAGCTACAGCAAGGATTAGAGCAAATTCGGAAGGAAGCTACAGATGGCACTTTTAGGCCTGGCCTCGAGGATGAAGATGTGCATTTTGCAGTTGAGCGGAGGCTAATAGTGCTCCTTGGTCCGGTGGGTAAAAAGCTGCATACCGGGCGTAGTCGCAATGATCAGGTGGGCACAGATCTCAGACTCTGGCTAAGGCGCCGCCTTGATAAGTTAGATGAAACCCTAACTCGTCTCCAGATAGCGCTCTGGCAGCAAGCTGATCGCCACAGGCGCACGCTTATTCCAGGATATACCCACCTACAGCGAGCCCAACCTCTATGCCTAGCGCACCACTTACTAGCTTATATCGAGATGATCCATCGGGATCGCGAAAGATTTATAGACTTGAGGCGCCGTCTCAACATCTCGCCGTTAGGCGCCGCAGCATTAGCTGGCACAGCTGTACCAATTAATCGGCGAATGACCGCAGTTGAGCTTGGCTTTGATGGCATTTATGCAAATAGTCTTGATGCGGTTAGCGACCGGGACTTCGCAGTTGAGTACAGTAGTGCCGCGTCACTGGTGATGGTACACCTTAGTCGTCTTTCTGAGGAAGTTATTCTCTGGGCTTCAGAAGAGTTTGCCTTTGTGCATCTCTTGGACTGCTGTGCTACTGGTAGCAGTCTAATGCCGCAGAAGAAAAATCCTGATGTTCCAGAACTTGTGCGTGGTAAATGCGGACGAGTCTTCGGTCATCTTCAGGGCTTGCTAACAATGATTAAGGGTTTACCGCTGGCTTACAACAAGGATTTTCAAGAGGATAAAGAAGCACTCTTCGATGTTGTGCACACTAGCCATAACTGTGTTGAGGCTATGGCGATCTTGTTTGAGCAGGGCCTGGAATTCCGAGAAGATCGCCTTGAAAAGGCTGTGGAGTCAGATTTCTCTAACGCCACCGATGTTGTAGACTACTTAGTACACAAGGGAGTAGCATTCCGTGATGCATACCAACTAGTCGGCTCTGTTGTGAAGCGCTGTCTTGAACGCGCGGTTCTCCTCAGACAGTTAGATTTGCAGGATTGGCAACAGCTGCACCCTGCATTCGACAACGACTTATTCGATGCTCTGGCCCCCCGCCAAGTAGTAGCAGCGCGCTGTAGTGAAGGAGGTACTGGGTTCGACCGTGTCGATGAGCAGCTTGACCGCTGGCGCCAGCTTCTAAACCACATCAGATCCTTCTAAACAGAACTGCCTATCGGGTCTACGCTTGCAGATGGCCGGCGGTATGTGTTCACAGAACTCAAAACCAATGGTAAGCCCCAGTCTATTGATCCATCCTTCCCCCGGCTATCAGGAACGTGAGCATTTTTGTCGGCAATCTGCCCTTCCGCGCCGAGCAGGATGACGTCGTCGAACTCTTCGCTGCCTATGGTGAGGTAGTAAGCTGTGCTATCCCGCTTGAGCGTGATACAGGTCGCAAGCGTGGTTTCGCTTTCGTAGAAATGGCAGATGAAGCTAGTGAAGCTACTGCAATAGAAGCTCTCCAAGGGGCTGAATTGATGGGGCGCTCATTGCGTATTAACAAAGCTGAGCCCCGCGGCAGTACTCCTCGTCGTAGTAATGATTACAGCGGTAACTTCGAACAACGAAGATCCGGGGCTCGTGGTTGGGAAGATCGCAGTTACGGAACTAATGCTGATGATGGCGCTGACGATGGCCGTAGGCGGTAACATTGGCCATATTTTCATTTTTCCGGTCTAAAGACCTGCTCCCTCTAGCTGTCGTGCTGTACGTTCCAAAACCCGAAGCTTCGCATTAGGACTTTGAGCTTGGAGTCTGAACTCATTACGCCATCTACGAGCGCCTGGGACTCCCTTCACTAGCTGGAGTAGATGGCGACCGATGTCCCAAAGGTGGCCGCCGCATCTCAGATGACATTCGGCATGTGGTAGTAGACCCCTCACTACGTCAGAAGCTTTTACTTGCCTTGGTTCATCACCGAACAATTTCATATCTATGCTTTGCCAACGCAGTGGATGAGCATACGCTGCTCTGCCTACCATAGCGCTATCACAGTGCTGCAAAACTAGTAAGCAGTCTTCTGGTGTCTCAAGTCCGCCATTGATCTCGATAATTAGATTGGGTCGAGATCGCTTCAAGGCCAGTACCCGCTCGTGTTCTAATAATGGAATTGTACGGTTCTGCTTTGGGTCCAGTCCTTTTAGCCAAGCCTTGCGAGCATGGACGGTGAAGCGACTTGCACCAGCTACAGCTACCCGGTCAACGAAGGTTGCTAGAAAAGCATCGCTGTCGAGATTGTCGATGCCGATACGGTGCTTTACTGTTACTGCTAGACTGGTAGCGTTAGCCATAGATTCTACACAACGGGCTACTGTGTCTGGCTCAGCCATCAAGCAGGCTCCGAAATTGCCGGCCTGTACTCGTGTGCTAGGGCAACCCACGTTGAGGTTGACTTCATCGTAACCCCACGCTTCTGCTAATCGTGCTGACTCTGCCAAAAGCTGTGGGTTATCACCGCCTACCTGAAGAGCAATTGGGTGCTCCTCCGGGCTAAAGTCGAGAAGTAACTGTCGCTGCCGACTGTGGTGTAGTGCTTGGGCTACTACCATTTCGCTATAGAGTAGGGCCCGTCTAGTGACCTGCCGCATTAAGACCCGGAAGTGACGGTCCGTACAATCCAGCATAGGCGCCACACTAAAGCGGCGAGTCTCAGTATCTTGTAGCTGTGGACGATTAACCATAATATTTGTTTGCTAGTTTGTCAGTATGGAGCTTGATTAGAGCAGTTTTACAGCACTTGTGATGAGCTGCAATGATCTCCAAATCTGTATTGATGAGTCGTCGCTCATTTCTATTCGCCACCTTAGCTGGTGTACTTGGTACCACTTGGAAGCCTGGAGTGGCCTTTGCTACTGCAAGGGCAACAGATTCAGAATGGTTTCTTACAGATGAGCAGTGGCGAGAACGCCTCTCTCCTGAAGCCTATAATGTTTTAAGACAAGAGGGGACCGAGAAGCCATTCAGCAGTTTACTGAATGCTGAAAAGAGGGCTGGTACCTACTACTGTGCAGGCTGTTGTCTAGCGCTGTTCTCATCTTCTACCAAGTTCGATAGCGGCACTGGTTGGCCTAGCTTTTGGCAACCTTTGGCAGGTGCAACTGCTACCAAGATTGACCTCAGGTTGATTTTTCCCCGTACTGAGTACCACTGCTACCGCTGTGGTGGTCACCAAGGTCACGTCTTTAATGATGGTCCCCTGCCAACTGGTAAGCGCTACTGCAATAATGGTGTTGCTCTTACTTTTTATCCTGAGCTCTAACAACTAACTAAGAAATGCATGGGAGCTAACCTTATGGTACCTAAGACCAATCGACATCCCAAGCTTGACGTCCGCAGCAGAAATTCTTGGCAGCTACCTGAGATCAGGCTCGTGTCTTCAGGCTAGTATCCTCTAAAGCCTAGCGTCAACTTAGCCTGCCGCGTAAAGCAGCCGTAGTAAATAGTAAGAGCTTTAGATAAGCTAAATCCATTGCTTATTTATCTAGATTAGAATCCTGATTTGCTTAGATTCAGGGACCTAGCGCTAGGATCAACTAGAGTTTCTTTCTTGGCATGATACAAGTGCCAAGTAAAGAAGAATGACCTAATAAGAGCAGCAGAACACATTTTCGAAGGTATCAAGATTAACAAGAGCAGGTCATGGACCCAAACCGCAAGTATTAATGGCAGAGGTGCGGGCTTCCGTGCTTGTAAAAGTTACGAACTACCTATCAACATGTTTAGACGTGAATCCGCATTCGGTCAATATGAGCGGCGAAGCACCCCAACCACCAGATCACGACTCCTTTGCAGACACCGTGCCGGAGGCCGGTGTCCAAGAGATCACTCCAGCATCTAAAGCTGGTGAACAGGAGACCACGATGTTCCCATCGGTAACAGATGATGACAGCCACCTGCGAAAACTAGAGGATGAGCACAAAAATCTATTGCAAGAACATGAGACGCTGCGAAGCCAGTACGTACGTATCGCCGCTGACTTTGATAATTTTCGCAAGCGCCAGAGACGTGATCAGGATGATCTGAAGCTGCAGCTCGTGTGCGGTGCGCTAGGGGAAATCCTGCCAGTGGTTGACAACTTTGAGCGGGCCCGCCAGCAACTGAGCCCTGAAAGCGAGGAAGCACAGTCTCTCCACCGTAGCTACCAAGGGCTGTACAAGCAGCTCGTAGACGTGCTGAAGCAGATGGGTGTTGCACCAATGAGGGTTGTTGGACAGGAGTTCGATCCCACCTTGCATGAGGCGGTAATGCGCGAGCCCAGTGAAGAGCATCCTGAGGATGTGGTAATAGAAGAACTACAGCGTGGCTATCAGCTCAAGGACCGTGTACTGCGCCATGCAATGGTGAAAGTCTCTATGGGTCCAGGTCCTACTCATTCTGCAGCTGATCCAGAGGCTGTATCCACACCGCCCGATATGGGTACCATAAATTCTGTTGATCAATCCTCTCAGGAGATCTGATGGCAGATTATTATGATCTGCTAGGGGTTAGCCGCGATGTAGATGGCGAAGCTCTCAAACGTGCCTATCGCCGTCTAGCACGCCAGTACCACCCTGATATCAATAAGGATCCTGGGGCAGAAGACCGTTTTAAGGAAATTGGCCGTGCTTATGAGATCCTCAGCGACCCTCAGATGCGGGCACGCTATGACCAATTTGGTGAAGCTGGCCTTGGCGGTAGTGGTATGCCCGACATGGGCGACATGGGCGGATTTGCAGACCTATTTGAGACCTTTTTCAGCGGATTTGGCAGCACTGGTACCGGTACGCGTCGCCGTAGGGGACCACAGCAGGGTGATGACTTACGCTTCGACCTTACAATTTCCTTTGAAGAAGCTGTCTTTGGTCAGGAGCGCGAGATACGTATTCCTCATCTTGAGAGCTGTGATGTATGTGGTGGCAGTGGCGCTAAGGCAGGCAGTGGTCCTGCTACCTGCTCTACCTGTGGCGGTGCTGGCCAGGTACGTCGTGCAACCCGGACCCCTTTTGGCAGCTTCACCCAGGTTGCTGAGTGTCCAAATTGTGGCGGTAGCGGCCAGATGATTGCAGATCCCTGTAACAGTTGTAGTGGCCAGGGTTTACGGCAAATCCGTAAGAAGTTACGCATTAATATCCCTGCTGGGGTAGACACAGGGACACGACTCCGAGTTGTGAGTGAGGGCAATGCTGGCCAGCGCGGTGGCCCTGCTGGTGACCTTTACATTTTCCTTACGGTTAAGTCTCATCCACGGTTACAACGCGATGGACTCACTATCACGAGCGAAGTTAATATTAGTTACTTACAAGCTATCCTTGGTGATAAGATTGAGGTAGAAACAGTCGATGGCAATGCCAATCTAGATATCCCAGCCGGCACACAACCTGGCGCTGTTCTTACTCTTGAAAATCATGGGATACCCAAGCTAGGCAATCCAGTTGCTCGAGGCAACCAGCGTGTTCATGTAAACGTGCAACTTCCAACTCGCCTTTCCGAAGCTGAGTACAAGCTCCTTGAGCAGCTTGCCGGCTATCATTCTGCCCGCGGTCGTCCACATCATCACCATAACAGTGGACTATTTGCACGACTGTTTGGTCAACGGGGTTGAATCTGTGTCAGAAGCAAGACTTGATCTACGCGGCACGCCTTGCCCAGTAAACTTCATCCGCTGCCGACTTGCCCTCGAGCATCTACCACCTGCAGGTCGGTTACAAGTTGACCTTGACTGTGGAGAACCAGAAGCAATGGTAATTCCTAGCTTACGAGAAACAGGGTATCAAGTGGAGATAGTACTGAAGCACGAAGCATGGCTGCGGCTGCAGGTGACGCATGGCAAGACCTAAAAAGAAGGTCTGTATTTGATCTTAATGGTCATAATTCTCCGAATATGTACCGTAGCCAGCTGAATTATCTAAAGTGCGGCAGTATATATCAAGAAATAGCTGAAGTAATTATGCTTGTTGTAGTAGAAATTGTGCTCTCAACATAGTTTTGGTGTTGACTGCCTCTCTCAGTCCTGGCTGCTTTGGTAGCTTGTGTAAGCTTTTCTAATATTCCTAAGCTTTACCCCTAACTTGTCGAGTCTTGACTCTCTGGTCTAACGAGAGATAGACTGTGACACTCAGTCACAGTCCTGGAAGATCCTAGACCCCACAGTTAAAGTTGTCTGTTTCTTGGATCATCTGCCGTCTATTTATTTACGCCTGGCAGGTTAAAAGTTAGCCCACCTGTGAGAATTTCCATCTTCTTTCTCATTGTAGCAGTGGAGTGAGCATAGGCTGCCTGTAAAGCAGCAAGAGTAGCTGCCTCACAAGCCTGCTGCCCCTCATTAAGGAGCGCTGGATCAAGCCGAACCCGCAGCGGCTGTTGGTTACCTGATAGCCAAACACTAGCGCGTCCGTCCTCGCTGCTGCCTTCGATCTCCATAGCATCAAGCTCTTCCTGCAACCCCTCTGCATCTTGCTGTATCTGCTGCGCTTTCCGAAAGGCTTCCGTGAGCTGACCGAAGTTGGGAAATCCGAAGCCCGCCATAACACTATAGAAGCAACCGGCAGATTAGGACCTCTCGAAGCCAAGTCGTTTTACCTCAGTGTGGAGAGTAACAGCATGACGCTGCCGTACGCAACTTCGCACGAGCCTGATCAAACTGTCTATATCAGCTGCTGAAGCTCCATGACTATTGGTGATGAAGTTGGCATGCAGTGTAGACACCTCTGCTCCGCCAATGCGACAGCCCTTAAGTCCAACATCCTCTATTAAGCGACCGGCTTTGAGAGGTTCTGGATTACGGAATACACTGCCACAGCTGAGTCTTTGGTAAGGTTGTGTAGCTATACGGTGGCGTAAACTAGCACTAATTACTTGCCCTAAATGTAGAGGATCGTAGCCTGGCTCTAGCTGCAGTCGCATGGCAGTGACAATGAGACACTCCTGTTGCAGTCGACTATACCGATACGCATAATCGAGTCCTGTAGCAGGAATCTCGAAAGGATCACCACCTTCTAGCGGAAGCACACGGACAGCAATTAAACGCTCAGCTGTGCAACTTCCCTGCGCACCAGCATTCATTACCGCGGCCCCCCCGACTGTTCCTGGAATACCAACAGACCACTCAAGACCCTGCAAGCCACAGCGGGCGGCTCTTCGAGCTAGAGTTGGTAACAACTCCCCAGCCCAAGCCATTATCGTACCGTTGCCTACGTCTAGGCAGCATCCTTGAAGTCGGCGTAGACAGATCGTAAGCCCCGGCAGCCCTGTGTCTGAAATCAGCAAATTGGAGCCGGCGCCAATGACATGGCAAGGTAGACCCTGACGTCGTGCCCAATCAACCTGATGGCGTAATTCTTCCTCACTATTTGGCTCGACAAGCCACTGAGCTAATCCGCCTACCCGCCAAGTAGTGAAAGGGGCCAACGGGATATTTCTTTGTGCCTGCACTGAGGTATTTTTTAGGCTACTAAAAGAGGCGGGCACTTTTCTGTCTCCTCTAGTGACATCAGCCTGGCCCACAAGCTATTGACATCACCAGCACCCATCGCCAGGACCAAATCACCGTGGACGCTATATTCTTGGACAAGAGTCACAAGCTGGCTGAGATCTTCAGCTACAACAACTGGCAATTTGGGATACCGCTCCTTTACAACTGCACCTAGCCTTTCACTGCTAGCACCCTCAACGGGGATTTCTCCAGCACTATAGACTGGTGCGAGGAGTAAAATATCGGCCTCAGTAAAGGCGTCGGCAAAATCGGTTAAGAATCTGCTAGTACGACTATAGCGATGAGGTTGAAATACAACCAGGAGCCTTCCGGGTGATATGGGTAGGGGACTACGACCGCTCCGCACCATCATTCGAGCCATTGAGAGAGTAGCTCTAACTTCACTTGGATGGTGAGCGTAGTCATCAACTATAAGGCGCCCTTGCCATATGCCGCGGAAGTCGAAGCGCCGCTTAGGTGATTGAAGTTGACTAAGGCCGCTTAAGATACGTTCCATAGGCAACCCTACTAAACGACACGCAGCGATTGCAGCTGTCACGTTACTAAGGTTATGCAGGCCTGGTAATGGCACAATAATGTGGCCACAAGACAAACCCTGCTCGAAAACTTCAGCAACCGTACAGTTACCATCAAGCTTTGCCGGTAGGCAAGCATAGTCCACACCAAAACTAGTACAGGTAGACCACCAGGCTGAGGCTTGAAGGTGATGCCGCAGGATTAGGTCATCATAATTGGCTAAAAGTGTGCGGCAGCCACCTGTAAATTGTTGCATTGTCCTAATCAGAATACCTAGATGGGAGTAATGGTCGGTGTGATCTAGCTCTAGATTCATGACAACTGCTAATTCTGCTCGGAACTTGACTAGGGTTCCATCTGATTCATCCGCCTCTGCCACCAATAGACGTCCCTCTCCAGCATGTCCATTGCTTTTGTAGTAAGGAATAACGCCACCAACAACAGCAACGGGATCTTCTCCTGCCGCTGCTAGAAGTGTTGTAATAAGCGTGCTAGTTGTGGTCTTGCCGTGACTGCCAGCAACAACAATCGACGGTTGACTAGCAATTAAAGATGCCAAGATATCGGATCGATGCCAGATAGGTAGATTCCGCTCGCGGGCTGCTTGCAGTTCAGGATTCGTGTCCGGAATGGCCGTGCTAACTACAAGTAGAGGAGGCTCATTAACATCCTGGCAAATTAATTCGATTGTAGCAGCGCCTTGGTGGTGGAAAATGCGAACACCCAACGACTGGAGATGCCTCAGTGCTTGACTCTCACGGAGGTCTGAGCCAGTGACGCGATATCCTCGATGCGCTAATATTAGTGCTAGAGCCGACATGCCTATACCACCCACACCGACAAAGTGGACTGGCCGCTGATACGTGAGCGGGCTGAACAAGGACAACAATCGGACGCACGGACAATAGGTCAGGATCTCGTAACGTGACCGCTTTGTCCGCTAGTTTCTTGAAATCAATGCAGTGGCAGAGAAATTCGGGGTAATTTCTGTATAATCAGCGGCCAAACCAAACCAAGTACCTCGCGTTCCTCCTTCTGCCATGACCTTGCGCGTTGCGATCAACGGATTCGGCCGGATAGGTCGCAACTTCATGCGTTGCTGGCTGAGCCGCGGTAGAGAGACCGACATTCAAGTAGTTGGCCTGAATGACACCTCTGACCCGAAAACAAACTCGCACCTGCTGACCTACGATACGATGTTAGGCCAGATACGGAATGCTGATATTGGCTACACTGATAATTCAATTATCGCTAATGGCAATGAGATAAAGTGCTTTTCTGACCGTAACCCTCTTAATCTGCCTTGGAAAGAATGGGGTATCGATCTAGTAATAGAATCTACTGGCGTGTTCAATACTGATGAGAAAGCCAGTCTACATCTGCAAGCCGGTGCTAAGAAAGTTATTTTAACTGCTCCCGGCAAAGGTGATGGTGTTGGGACCTTTGTAGTGGGTGTCAATGCTGATCAGTATAGGCATGAAGACTTCGACATACTTTCCAATGCCAGTTGCACCACTAACTGCATGGCTCCCATTGTCAAGGTCATTGACGAGAAATTTGGCATTGTTAAGGGGTCGATGACAACTGTGCATAGCTATACAGGTGACCAGCGCATACTCGATGCTAGTCACCGCGACCTACGTCGCGCCAGAGCAGCAGCCATGAACATAGTCCCTACCACTACTGGAGCTGCAAAGGCTGTTGCTCTAGTTTACCCAGCAGTCAAAGGCAAACTGGATGGTCTCGCCTTACGAGTGCCTACTCCTAATGTGTCCCTGGTCGATATGGTCTTTAGTGTAAGTCACACTACTACTACGGATGAAGTAAACACGGCCTTAAAAGTTTCATCACAAAATGGTATGAGAGGCATAATTAAATATTGCGAACTACCACTGGTTTCTACAGACCACGCCGGTGCCAACGAATCAACAATTGTTGACGCCGAACTTACTAAGGTCATGGGGGGTGACCAAGTCAAGATTCTCTCTTGGTATGACAACGAGTGGGGATACAGCCAGCGTGTTGTAGACTTAGCAGAGATTGTTGCGCGTAATTGGAAATAGCTACCTAGCTGAGTTACTGAAAGTGGCGGAAACTGAGATTATCAGCTAACTCTTCACCACTAGTCCAAATAGCTGTGGCAGGTCCAGTCTGCATTGAGCCAATGCAGACTGCGTCAGGAACATCACAAAGCCATGCTTCAGCCCAGCTTGGTGGCAAGCTCAACACTGGCTCAAAATCCTCGCCACCTTCTAAGCACCAATGGTCCCAAATACCACCAGCGGGCCAGCCTGATGCTCGTGGCAGACATGACCGATTCAGAACGGCCTGACATCTACTACTGTGGCAAATACTGCGAACTGCTTTCAGGAGACCATCACTGCTATCAGTACCAGCTAATCTCCAGGGCAACCCTGGCGGGTGAGTCACCAGTAAACTTTGAACCAAGTCTAGATTGATTGATGGTCGACGATGTGCTCGGATAGCCTCACATCGAAGATTCTCTGGTATTGTGGTTCCCTGTGGTAACACTTCCGATCGGAGCAGGGCAAGGCCAAGGCGGCTAAGACCATGTGGACCTGCTGTTACCAGCATGTCACCAGGGCGTGCTCGCCCACGATGTAGATGCAGCAGTCCAGCTTTGCCTAGCGCGGTAACTGCTAACAATCTCTCTTTTCCTGCTGAGCAGTCTCCCCCTAAAAGTTCAGCACTACAGACTTTTAAAGCCTGCTGTAATCCTTCATAAACTGATGCAACCCAAGACCAGGGTGTTGATGGTGGAGCTACAAGAGTAACAGTAATACCAATCACACTATCAGCTCCGCTACAAATAAGGTCGGAAACATTAGCAGCCACAGCGCGCCAGCCTAAGTCACAGGGCGGCACGGTACAGTTGCTGAAGTGAATCCCCTCGACTAGAACATCAGAGTTAACTAGCAAACCTGTTGCCCCAGTATTTATTAGGGCAGTGTCGTCGCTAAACTGGCCAGGAGGTGCATAGCATTTAAGTCGTTGCAGCAGCTCTGTCTCGCCTAAATCAGCTAAGGTTTCCATTGTGGCAAGCTTTCCTAAGCATGAGGCCTAAAATTATCCTGCCCAGCTACCACCTTCGCAGCAAGTACGCGATCGTCAACGCCAATCTGCTCCAGTACATCGAAACCGTCTACTACATAACCAAAAGCAGCGTTACGGCCGTCGACAAGATTGAGACCTGCTGGCGTTAGCTCAGCCTCATAGAGAAATAGAAAGAATTGCGAGGAGCCGTCATCGAGAGCTTGGTCAGAATGTGCCCAGCCAAGGGTGCCAAGAGTGGCAAAGGGAAGTGTTGGGGTAGCTTTGTAAAAGCCGAGATCTTCAAAGGTTTGGTTATAAAAGATTTCCGGCTCACCAGGGATACTGATTTCTAAAGGGACATGACGTTCAACACCCATAGCCGGGTCAACATAGCCGATCGCAGGACCTTCAGGATCTCCTGTCTGGAGAATGTAGAAGTCTTCAGCTCGAGTGAATGGGAGATTATCGTAGAATCCTTTCTCTACCAGATCAACAAATGCTCCAGCAGTTAGTGGAGCATTGAAGCCATCAACAATAGTAGTCAATTGGCCTTGAGTGGTTTCTATAGATACTGTAGCACGTCCAAGAAGACGCGGTAGGTCATCAAAATCTTCTGGAATAGTAAAACTTATGCCATTTACTAGCAAGTTCTCCAGCTCTCCAATACGACGCAATGTGGTCCGTCGCAAAGAAATAAATGAGGACTTGTCTTCAGAGCTAGCTTCCTGGCTAAGGGTTTCGAGGTCAGCAGCAATCTCCTCCAAAAGCTGCTGTCCCATCTGCTGATGGTTCGCTGGGATATCCTGAAGAATCTGGCTACCGCTAGCGCCCAACAGATCTTGGCCTTGTTTCACTGACTTGACGAGAGCTCCCCAGCGCTTAGCGCGAAGGTCATTGCTGGTGCCCTCGATTTGATGCTGTAGCCTACGCAGATTTTCTTGATTGAAAGGCAGTGCATCCCGCAGGATCGCTTCAGGGTCCTTAACTGCATTGCCCTGAGGTAGGCCTGCCAAGACTGGTGACGTCCACCAGAAAAGTTTCAGGGCAGTGACAACTACCAATAGAGCGTTAACGACGCGGGGAGAGGCCATCGAAATCCCTGTGCTGCCTGGACTTTGGCATAGCTCTTATAATCCCCCCGAATCGTTCTGCGGGGATGATTTCCAGCAACGACTTTCGCACAGGCACCACGATCGAGCTTGACGGTGCTGTCTGGCGTGTGGTGGAGTTCTTGCACGTGAAACCAGGCAAGGGATCTGCCTTCGTCCGAACCAAGCTCAAGTCAGTTCAGTCTGGCAGTGTTGTTGAGAAAACCTTCCGGGCTGGCGAGATGGTGCCACAGGCCATTCTCGAGAAGGCAACACTACAGCACACCTATATGGAGGCTGAGGATTATGTCTTCATGGACATGTCCTCATATGAGGAGACACGCCTCACAGCCAAACAGATAGGTGAAAGCTGCAAATACCTAAAGGAGGGTATGGAGGTCAATGTTGTTTCCTGGAACAACCGCCCTCTGGAAGTAGAGCTCCCCAATTCAGTCGTGCTGAAAATTACAGAGACAGACCCAGGTGTCAAAGGGGACACAGCTACAGGCGGCACAAAACCCGCCATCCTCGAGACCGGTGCTCAGGTGATGGTGCCACTGTTCCTCTCAGTGGGCGAGAAGATCAAAGTCGACACACGCAACAACACCTATCTTGGCCGCGAGAACTAATCGCCATGCAGCTTGATCACGATAGGCTCCATCGCCTGCTTGAGGCTCTCGGTGAGAGTGACATCCAGGAGTTTCGCCTCGAGGGGGAAGATTTCCTGCTTGAGATCAAGAGGAACCTGCCTGCTCCTGCCGTAGTGGCTTCAACATTGCCGATGTCTCCCGTCAGCAGTGTTGTCCCGCCAATAGTTCCCTTAGCTCCAGAAGTTGCAGCAGCTGGTGCTCCACCACCTGCCGGAGCCGGAGCTCGTGCTGACTTGGTTGATGTCACTGCTCCCATGGTGGGAACTCTCTACCGGGCTCCGGCTCCGGGAGAACCAGCTTTCGTTGAGATTGGAAGCCGTATTAACGTCGGTCAGACCATTTGTATCCTAGAGGCAATGAAGCTTATGAACGAGCTTGAAGCTGAGGTCAGTGGCGAGGTCATTGAAATATTGGTCGACAATGGCACCCCGGTCGAGTTTGGACAGGTGTTGATGCGTATCAAGCCCTCCTAAACTTTCCCAGCTAAATGTAGATAGAATTTAGGGAAACGCTGCTGCTGGTGCTGTAAGTTCCCAAGCTGTCATCATTGCTGCTGCCATGCTGTTGGGCCGGGCAAGACCCTGTCCAGCGATATCACATCCTGTGCCATGGTCTGGTGAAGTGCGCAAGAAGGGCAAGCCCAGCGTGGTGTTCACTGCTTCATCAAAAGCTAAGAGTTTCACAGGGATCAGACCCTGATCGTGGTACATGGCCAATAGGCCATCGGGTGCGTTGTCAACATAAGCTGATCTAGCTGCATGCCAGGCTTGCCCTGCAGAAAGCCAGCAAGTGTCTGGTGATATAGGGCCATCAAGCTGGATCTCAGGATGGCTCTTGCGCCACTTATCAAGGCAATTGTGGAGCCAGTCCACTTCGGCGCGCCCGAGATGACCCTGCTCACCTGCATGAGGATTGAGGCCAGCTATAGCCAGATGGGGCTTATCACGGAAGCGGCGACAGAAGGCAAGCAACACATCTAGTTTGTTATGTATGAGCATAGGATTTAGAAGTGCTGGAACCTCTGCTAAAGGAATGTGAGTTGTTGCAAGCAGGGTATTTAGCCTCCAGCCATTGTTAGGAGAACGAGCAGTGAATAGCATCGAGGCTTCAGCACCACCAGCTAGCTCTGATAGCCTCTCAGTCTGGCCAGGATAGTAGTGACCTGCAGCGTGCCAAGCGTACTTAGAGATTGGTGCAGTTACTAGAGCGCAGCCCTGCCCTGCTAGAACCAATTCTGCAGCACATGTTAGCCAACGAAATGAGGCTGCTCCACTTGTTGCCGAGAGCTTCCCAGGCAGCACTGGCCCTTCCAGTGGCAAATCCAGTGTCTCAAGAGTATTGGGTTCAGCAATAGCCTCAACCCCTAGTTTTCGCAGCCTGTTATGACATCTCTCTAAGCTGCGGCGACAGCCAACCAGTAATGGTGACTGGTTGATATCCAAACCATTGTGAGGGGCTAGTGCGCGCAGGGTTACCTCCATCCCAATTCCAGCAGGATCACCAAGTGCGACCACTATGCGCTGATCACAATGATTACTATTGGACAACTGAGAAGGCATGGTAGTATTGTCGCATCTGCATTGCTGAAATAACAATACTCCTGGGAACTAGACCACATAATATTTAAAATTATACGATGGTGGAAAAAAGCTTATTAAGACATAACTTACACCACTGACTGAAACGTTCTTCTGCCAGTGGATTCTAGAGTTTAGGTCCGCAAGCTATATCCTGCCGATAGCAATCTGTGAGGCCAGAACGAAAGTCTGGGTGAAGTAGTCGGTAACCGAGCGTTCGAACAAGCAAAGCATTACTGACCCGTCGGTGTTCCCGCCAAAAAGACAGAGCCATAGGAGTCATATCAGCAGCCACTGTGTCGAATGACTGCAATTTTGGCTTAGGGCAGGACATTAATCGAGCTGCATACTGTGTCAACTCAGGTATCGAGGCGGGATAGTCATCACAAATGTTAACCACTTCTGGGCGACGGCCAAATTCAGCTTCAGTGATAAGGTGCAGCACCGCCCCAGCTATATCATCCACATGAACCCGGCTGAATTTATGCCCAGGTTTGTCAATGCAGCGGGTTTGCGCACTACGTAGAGATAGCAGCACTGACCGTCCTGGTCCATAAATCCCTGGTAAACGCAAGATTTGTACTGGAACTCTCAGTCCAGCCTGCTGCCAGTACCGCTCGCATTCAAGACGGCGACAGCTACGTATTTGCTCTGGGCGTGGTTTATCTATCTCGTCCACCCAGCCACCTTGACGATCTCCATAGACGCCAGTTGTGGAAAGGTAGCCTACCCATTGCAGCGGCAAATCCCGAAGTGAACTGCCAAATGCAGTCAGTACGGGTTCCTGTCCTAAACAGTCAGGCGGGATGCAGCTCAGCATGTGTGTGACCCCGCGCAACTGCTGCGTTGTTGGTCTTTGACCAGTAGTACTATCGAAGACGAGGTTACCTCCTTTGTCAAACTGGCGGCGAGTCGCAATTACTTCAGTCCCAATAGCTTCTGCTAGAGCCCGCACACGACTACCACTATAACCCAAGCCTAGTATTAGAAGTCTGGAATTAGCTGGTAAAGCTCGCGTCCGCTTAATAAGTTTTCTAGGAACCAGTAAGCCCACGTTGTCAGCACCACTGCTCATACTTCCATCTGTGTTGTACATCTACTACTTTCCCATTGCGTTAGCTGTGTGGGGAACAGCTATATTGATTAGCAATTGCACCAGTTTAGTATCTATAGAATAGCAGCAGCTATTGCCTTGGCTATGTTACTACTGGCCTAGTCAATCCAAACGTAATGTCTACAGTTTTGCCATGAAGGCGATAATTGTAGTATGATTAGGTCTTTGCTCAATTGTTAGTTCTGGGGCTCTAATTAAAATAAATGGGAGGCTGGTCACCCTTTGCCGGTCTGTAAGTATCATAGAGCTTGCTCATCAGGCTTACCTGCACTGCAGACAACATGACGCACTAACAGTTCATGCCGAAGAATTGTGCTCAGTGCATCACCACCGGTGTTAAACTGTTGAATAAGGTTTTGTGCCATTTTTACGTCTTGGCAAGCTGCATTCCGGTGGCCCATTAGTATGTAGATGAAAGCACGATCATTTAAAGGAACCGGACTATTAGGATAGGCAGTAACAACACGGTTGCAGTGGCTAAGAGAATTCTCCAAGACCTTCAGCTCTAGATTCTCTAGACAAGCATGTATAGCCAGATCCTGTTTCCCGCTATATACATCACTCTGTGGGTTGTTACGACATCCACCTAAAAAACTTAGTGGAAGTAGGAAAATAGGCATAGCAGACCATGCCTCTCTTTTAATAACTGTAGCGATCAGAGCCATCATCTGGGATTAGCACAGGGGTCTTAGCAGGAGTCTCGCTATCCGATGGGTAACTGCCACTTCTAGGCTTGCCGAAGAGGTCACCTAAGAAGCGAGCGCAACCGGGATGATCCTCTGGTCTGTCTACCACAGTTTCTGTAATCATCACTGCTGCATGCTCTGGCGAGGTTTTAAACAGACCACTGCTTTGGCGCTTGATAAGAGCATAAGCAGCTTGCCAACTCACAGCATGGTTATTGTTATTGCTGCGCATATAGCAATAGACCCTAGCACCCTTATCACCGCCACTACCAGATGCAGTGTTACCCGGCAATGAGGCTAGAACAAAACCACTGAGGAGAATTGCCGGACCAACAAAGCGTGCGCAACAGAAACACTGCCTGAGCATAACCAGGCGATATGAGGAGAAGATCGTCAAGGTAGCTTCAGGAAGGGTCCAGACCGCGCGGCAGTAGTAGCTTGACCACTACTGGAAGTACTAACAGCACGGTGATCAATCTGACTGCGTGCAGAGCAGCAACAGCACTTCCAACCCCAAAGTTTGACCCCACAAGGCTCATGCCACTAATACCACCGGGGGCAGCACCTAGCAACAAAACTAAGGGATCAATCCCAAAGAGACGGCTGCTCCAGAGGCCAACTACAAGCCCGGTAACTACTAGGGTAACTGTGATCAGCACTGCAGGTCGCCAAAGAGTCGCCAGCTGTTGCAATACCTCCCTTGTTAAACTTGCTCCTATTACAGTACCGATGCCAATTTCTAGGGCTGTCTTTGTACCAGCTGGCCAGCTGGCCGTATCTAGACGTCCACTCATGCTTACAGCTGCTGTACCGACAAGCGCCCCAGCTAACGGTGCTGCTGGGATACCGGTCCAAATCGCGAGCAAGCCCACAACTGTGCCGGCCATGATATAGATCAATAGAGTGAGTGGCAAGGGCATCTTTGGTGCCGTGCGAATATGTTTCAGTCTATTTGGCCCTGCTTAGTCTATACGTCGGCACTGGCACATCAAGCGTCAATGATAAGTATTAAGTAGCAAGGTGTAGATGCTAGAATATCTACTACTAAGCAGCTTGCTAAAGTCAGGCTGGGAATAGCCCATAGCAACAGGCCTCTACAGCTGTAACAGCAATATCAAGTTGACAGTTCCGGTAACTAGATTTAGCCCTGTATCCACAGAGTCGCGGCTAGATACCTAATTGCTTCAACCAAGGTACCAGTGGCACTAGGTTTAGCTAGGATAGTTCGAGTTAGGTCGCACAAGCCCAGTTAGGGATGCCAAGATAAGCAGAAAGTTAGCACTATGTCATCCAAGATCTCCAGCTCAAGTGCATCCACTGAAAGCAAGTCTAAAGACCCTAATGTAGAAGGTCAACTATCCTCACCAGTGTCCTCGTGCGGGAGCGGTCACTTTATAGAAGGTGGTCATCAGCTTGAGAAGCTTGAATTTGCTCTTGCTGTTGCTTGCTCAAATGGAGATCGGCAGCGTTCTCAAATCCTTAGCGAGCAGATCGCCGCACTTGGCGGTAATAATGAAGAGCCTGGAACCTAAGGCAGGCAGATTACTGGTTGACCCTTTTTAGCCATCTGGTCCTACTATTTTAAAGGGACTAGTTCTTAGCCGGCATTGACATTTACTCTCCTTCGGCGACCTTTCACCACCGTGTCATCTAAGAAAGATAAGCTTCTTACAAGCGCAGCTTCCCTTTATGGTCAGGCGCGCAACGAGGCAGAGACAGGAGATGTCTCAGCAGCCGGCACATTGATCCTCAGGGCTCTAGAGTGTGAACGCCGTGCCGGTGAGGTTGGGCCACAGGTGATGCAGCTGATTAAACCTCGCTCTTGAAAGAGCCCGTTTGATGATTTAAGCGGGTGACCGGGCTCGAACCGGCGACGTTCAACTTGGGAAGCTGACATTCTACCACTGAATTACACCCGCGGCATATAACGTTAACGACTCAGTATAATTGAGTTACCGCAGCTGACACACCCGCCCCCATAAGACTTTTGTGAAGTTTGTGCTTGTGTAGGGTTGCCTCGATAGCTGCAACAGCTGTTAAAACATCGCGATCACAGATAAAGCCAAGGTGTCCTATACGAAATACCTGGCCTTTTAGACGGTCTTGTCCACCTGCCAGCAGGATGCTGTAATCTTGTCTTACTGCATGTCGTAGTTGTTCAGCATTAATATCCCCTGACATAACTGCTGTAACTGCAGGACTTCCATGTCCCTCAGCAGCGAACAGTTGCAAGCCAATAGCTTTCATAGCGGACTGAACAGCATCACGATGCCGGGCATGCCGGGCTATGATAGTCTCGAGACCTTCAATCTGCATCATATCCAGAGCTACTTCAAGCCCAAAGTAGAGATTAACAGCAGGTGTGAATGGACTACTATCTTTTGCAGCTGTTTCTCTGTAAGAGCCTAAATCTAGATAAAATTTTGGCAGGTCTGAACGTTCATACGCTTGCCAGGCACGCTTGCTCATGGCGACGAAGCTTAGGCCAGGTGGCAGCATGTAGCCCTTTTGGGAACCAGAGACAACTACATCCAGTCCCCAATTATCCATAGGTACATCAGCAGCCCCAAGACTGGTGACGCAGTCAGCTATAGCTAGAGATTTGCCATGTGTCTTTATGTGATGACAGATAGTCTCCAGATCATTGATCACACCAGTAGAAGTTTCTGAGTGGGTAATTATCACAGCGCGTATGGTCTTGTCTCTGTCAGCTTTGAGTACTGCACTAAAGGTTTCAGGGTCAAGTGGTTGGCCCCAATCGGCCTTAATGGTTTCTACCTCGAGTCCATAGGTACGGCATACTTTTACCCAGCGCTCACCAAACTTGCCGTTGTCTCCACAGAGCACTCGGTCACCGCGGCTGAGAGTGTTGATAATGCCAGCTTCCATGGCAGCTGTGGCGCTACCAGTGATGACCATCACATCACCATTGGTCTGGTGTAGCCATTTTAGCTGCTCCGTTGTTCGATGCACTATTGCCTGGAACTCGTTGCTGCGGTGACCAATGGGATGACGGCCCAAGACCTTAAGTACCGTTTCAGGAACCGGGGTTGGTCCAGGAATCATCAGGGTGAGCTTGTCTTGCACAGTTAGGCCTGTCAATCGACCATTCTAAAAAATTGTCCGCATGCTCTCATTATTGATACCAACTTGCCATCTCCTAAGCTTGCCACAATGGGATGGACCCTGCCAGTATGGATAGCAGCAGTAGCCCGAGCTGCTGTCACAAAATTACTGGGGTATCCTTTCGAAGAACATCAGCCACTACTGCTGCCAGACCGTGATAGCCCGATACAGGTTGCGGTGAGTAGTGCTGCTCTTCTAAAAGAAGGTACGGAAGCGTTAGCAATTGGTTACTGCGATCCAGGACCTGGATTAGATCTCACTCGCAATCTAGAGATCTGGGTAAGAGCTAGTTGGTCTGGCGCTCCGGCAGAAGAGTGGCTGGAGCTAAAGGCTGGTGAAGGTGTTGGCACTCACGGTCGTGGTGGTAGAGTTTCTGTTAGCGCCTTTGCTCGTGAGCTACTGCGTAGAAACTTAAGACCACTGCTACTACCGGAGCGCAAGGTGAGATTGGAAGTGGTGCTGCCACGTGGTCGTGATTTAGCAGCTCGCACTAGCAACGCAGCTTTTGGGGTTGTGGATGGTTTGGCGCTGATCGGCACTCAAGCAGAGGTTCAACGTAGTGCTGCGCCTGGTCAACTTAATCTAGCTTTAGAGGAGCTACGCCAAGCTGTAGCAAGTAAAAAGTTCCGTGGTGCTCTTACTTTTGTGATTGGTGAAAATGGTCGTGACATCGCTCAGCGTAGTAGGCTGAACCAGTATCCGGTGATCAAGACTGGAAACTGGCTTGGTCCTTTGCTGGTAGCTGCTGCTGAAGCAGGTGTGAGCGAACTCCTGCTCTTGGGATATCATGGCAAACTTATCAAGCTTGCTGGGGGCATATTTCACACGCATCACCATCTTGCAGACGGGAGGTTAGAGACCCTAACAGCGCTCGCAGTAGATGCAAATCTACCTATTGAGAGAATTCAGCTCCTGAGAGGGGCAAACTCGATAGAGCAAGCTCTAACTCAGCTAGTAGCGTTAGATGCCACAGCGGCCAAGCAGCTCTGGCAGTCCCTAGCTACAGCAGTTGAACGGCGCAGTAGCGCCTACGTAGCTCGCTATAACAGTGCACCGATTGCGATTGGTGCCGTGCTGTTTGATCGCCGCCGTCAACTGCGTTGGCGTGGGCCGATAGGTAAACAGCTCCTGAAAACTTCCCTAAACTGAGCTACTGACGGTTTCCGCCATCTGGACTTTCCTGAATCAATGTTGCAGTCCCAGCTTGACGGTTCACGTCAACCAGCAATCGTTATCCTAGACTTTGGTTCCCAATACTCGGAGCTAATAGCGAGGCGCATACGTGAGACAGAAGTCTACTCAGTGGTAATGGGCTATAGCACTACCGCAGAGGATCTGCAACGTATCGCGCCAAAGGGCATTATCCTTAGTGGCGGTCCTGACTCGGTCTACGCTGAAGAAGCACCACTGTGTGATCCACAAATTTGGTCACTTGGTATCCCGATATTAGGTATTTGTTATGGTATGCAGCTGATGGTTCAACAGCTAGGAGGAACTGTTGAAGCAGCAATAGGACAGGCTGAGTATGGCAAAGCCCCACTCGAAATCGATGACTCTAGAAATCTATTCTCAGACATTAGCAGCAAATCGACGATGTGGATGAGTCATAGTGACTCAGTAAAAACACTGCCGGAAGGCTTCATTCGCTTAGCACATACAGCAAACACACCTGAGGCTGCAGTAGCCGATCACTCTAGAAAACTTTATGGAGTACAATTTCACCCAGAAGTAGTACATTCTACTAGTGGAATGGCTCTAATACGGAACTTTGTGTACCATATCTGTGGTTGTAATCCAGATTGGAATACCTCAACTTTTATTGAAGAGGCAGTAACTCAGATACGTCGTCAGGTCGGCAATAAAAGGGTATTATTAGCTCTGTCAGGTGGTGTCGATTCATCTACCCTTGCATTTCTGCTGAAGAAAGCAATTGGTAGTCAGCTCACCTGCATGTTTATCGATCAAGGCTTTATGCGGAAGAAAGAGCCTGAGTTTTTAATGGATTGCTTTGACCGTAAGCTAAACATTCATGTTGAATATATTAATGCCCGGCAGAGATTTATTAGCAAGTTGAAAGGTGTAACAGACCCTGAGAAAAAGCGCAAGATCATAGGGGCTGAGTTTATCCGTGTGTTTGAGGAAGAAAGCAAACGTCTCGGACCATTTGACTACTTAGCCCAGGGAACGCTTTACCCTGATGTAATAGAGAGTGCTGGTACCAATATCGACCCCAAGATGGGTAAGCGGGTTGCCATGAAAATCAAAAGTCATCATAATGTTGGTGGTTTGCCCAAGGATCTGCAGTTCAAGCTAGTTGAGCCATTGCGTTGGTTATTCAAAGATGAGGTACGCCAGCTAGGACGTACTCTTGGCTTACCAGAGGAAATTGTGCGCCGTCACCCATTTCCCGGCCCAGGGTTAGCTATCCGCATTTTGGGCGAGGTGACTACCAAAAAATTGGACTGCTTGCGGGACGCTGACTTAATTGTGCGCGAGGAGATTAAAAAAGCAGACCTCCACCACAAAGTTTGGCAGGCTTTTGCTGTACTGCTACCCGTGTGTTCAGTTGGAGTAATGGGTGATAAGCGTACCTATGCTTGGCCAATTGTGCTGCGCTGCGTCTCAAGTGAGGATGGGATGACTGCTGATTGGTCACGCTTACCAAATGAGTTGCTAGAGCGAATCTCTAACCGTATTGTTAATGAGGTTAAGGGTGTAAACAGGGTTGTGCTTGATATCACTAGCAAACCCCCTGGCACTATTGAGTGGGAATAGTTGAGGAGGTCAAATCCCTGCTTACTACTCAAAGACTTGGCTTCACCCGAGATTCACCTGGCACAAAAATCTCTTCTCCACGGAGAAGGCGTAGAACGAGTTTTCTACACCTTCCGTCTCTCCCATCAGTGGGTCCTCTTGCTGCTGCTTCAAGCGGCTGCGGGCACTGGACGTCTCAGTATGGGAACACTTTTGCATCTTTTGTCCCTTCCTACAAGACTGTTTGGCGTAGAAAAAACCATGAGAAAAGAACGTCAAGTAGAGGGTCTTCTTCTGCGAGTAATCGTAGAAAAATTGTCTTACGCTTGCTCCAACAAGTATCCAAGACCCAAGATAGCAGAGCGGAAATGGAAAGCAGAGGAGCAAACAGTTTAGTCCTATGACGCTGTCCAAGGTACTGGTGCATCTGGGAGATCGCAGATGCACCAGTACCTTGGACGCTGACGAGAACCTAATCACGGATGATAAGGTGCGTCGCACAGGTAAAAAGTTTGTTCCGTTATCTCAACGCTACTACAAATTCTATCCGTCCTTCTGGTTGGGAGGTGCACCAATCTGCTTAGGAAGATCAGCGTGAAAACACCTGAGTGATACAGCAGTCCGAACATCCAATTTCGTGCCAGAGAGCTGAAAAAACTTAGGCTTAGTCAATATCTCTCTTCAATTTTTACAAAAACCATGAAGCAGACACACCAAGTCCATGATCAACATTTCTCACCCGCTTAGATTTTGGAATGGATGGGGTGAGCATGCCCCTGGCGTGATGATTGAGGTAACCTTTGAGAAGGGTTCAACAACCTCGAGCCTTGAGGTGTTTTCTTTCGCTAGAGAATCCCCTTCAGCACGGAAGTTCTCAGCACCCCATAACTACCCCATCCGATTAAGCCGCCCGAAATCTCCTGGTAGCAGTAGGAGAAAACCAGTAGCCGGGACTGTTGGGTGGTAATAGTTCAGGAAGTTAGGTCCTTGCATCTAGCTTAAACCGTCAGTTCCACTTGGACCAGCAATTTCGTTTCTATGTAGAAGTACTAGAGCAATAATTTCTCTATATCCCCACTATCTCCTAATTACAAGCACACTAAAGTAGTTACCAAATTCATTGAACTGCGGTCTTACCTATTTGCTGTTGGCTGGTTGATGGCATCTTTGAAACTTGGATAAACGGCGTCCTGGTTGGAGCAGCTCTTCCTTCGATGCCACTGTCGGAGCAAACTGAGATTTGTTGAACATGAAATCTATGGCAACCGCTTCTTCAGAAGAAGACTCTTCAATCAGTGGTCTGCGCCTGACCCTGATGCAAGATGTGCTGCCTGTTAGTCTTGCTTTGCTCGAGCGAGCACGCAGTAATGGCCCGCGCGGTTTAGTTGAGGCTTTCACCACATCCAGTACTGGTGACCCTCTAGGAGATTTACGACGCGAGGGCGAGCCAGCTGCCAGTAGCTTGCGTGAGCAACTCGATCGGGTTAGTCCAGGCCTTGGCAACCCCATCATGCCAGTAGTGGTAGAAGTGGATAACGGGTCACATACTGCTGATCTAGTCACTAATCCTGCAGTCGACCAAGAGGAACTGCAAGGAGTGCTAACCCGTATTGACGAGCATCTACAGCTTCTCAAGGAATTCCTCAACTGCCCGCAGAAAGTTTGACAATATGGTCAGATCTGTAAAGCTGCTAGGCAGGGTACCACCGCAGCGGCAGAGCGGCTTGCGACAACAGCCAGTAGTACTTTTCCTACTCGTACTGTTGTTCAGTGGCGCAATAGTCTTTAGACTCAGCTGGCTCCAGGTGCTAGAAGGTGCTCGCCATAGACGGCTTGCAGATGAGAATCGGATTCGCTTAGTTCCGCGCTCACCTATCCGCGGTCGTTTGACAGATCGTCGTGGTCGTGTACTGGCTTCTAGTCGACTTACGTACTCTCTTTATATAGAACCGCATCTGATAGACGATAACCAGTGGCCTGAATTGCGTGATCGCCTGACTGCTCTGCTGACCTTGGAGTCGGCAGAGTTAGACCGGCACCGCATTAGTGGCATTGACCAAGATGGCTATCGCATTACTCTTGCGACTGATCTAAAGCCGGAGCAAGTATTACGCTTCCGTGAACAGTCTTCTAATCTACAAGGGGCTCAAGTTGATGTTGATATTCTGCGCTTTTATCCGCATGGAACCCTCGCCGCACATGCTCTTGGCTACACACAGCCAATCACTGAACAGGAGTACAAAACACTAGCGGCAAAGGGCTACAAGATTCGCGATCGCATAGGTCGCACCGGCGTTGAGGCTGCCTATGAGTCTCACCTACGTGGCCAGTGGGGTAGCCAGATGTTGGAGGTAAATTTCATGGGTGAGGTGCAGCGCAATCTTGGCAATAGGCCCTCTATCGCTGGTCGTGATCTTACTCTTACCCTTGATCTCGAGTTACAGCTTGCTGCGGAGCAGACACTGCTAAATAAACCCGGCGGTGCGATTGTGGCGCTTGACCCGCGCGATGGATCTATCCTTGCTATCGCTAGCAGACCTGGATTTGACCCTAACTTCTTTTCGAAGCCAGTTACTACACAGAAAGAATACGATCAGCTTTTCTCTAACCCTCATAAGCCTTTACTAAGCCGGGCAATGAGTGCCTATGATCCTGGCAGTACCTGGAAGCCAGTTACAGCACTGGCAGGTATGGAATCCGGTCGCTTCCCGCCGGACATAATTCTTGAAACAACTAACTGCATTACCTATGGTAGTCACTGTTTTCCCGAGCACAATGGTGTTGGTTTTGGCCAAATTGGCTACACTGATGCTCTTAGTCTCTCTAGCAATACATTTTTCTATCAAGTTGGCGTAGGTATAGGCTCACGCGCTCTCAAGCAGGCAGCCAATCAGCTTGGCTTTGGGCAACGAACTGGTATAGAAACTGGCTTGGAGGAAAGCGTTGGTTTAGTGGGCGATGAAGATTGGGCTAAGGCTGGTCGTGGTTGGTCTAAGGCAGGCACAACTCCATGGATTCCTGAGGACATGGCTAGCGCATCAATTGGCCAGTCTGTAGTGCAGATCACACCGCTCCAGCTTGCTCGCGCCTATGCGGTTTTCGCTAACGGGGGCTGGCTCATAACCCCACATCTTGCAGACAGTGGCCTGGACTGGATGTCGCCAAAACGGCGAACTAAGGTAAAGCTAAGAAGATCTACTCTCACGAAAATTCGTGAGGGGCTACGCGAGGTAGTGCAAAAAGGTACTGGCTCCAGTCTTAATGGACCAGGGATCCCAGCTGCTGCGGGCAAAACCGGCACTGCTGAGGATAGTACAGGCGGACTTGATCACGCTTGGTTTGCCTGCTACGCACCTTATCCAGAAGGCAGGATTGTAGTTGTAGCCTTTGCACAAAATACTCCTGGTGGTGGCTCAGTTCATGCTCTTCCAATGGCGAAGAAGATTTTGCAGGTCTGGAAACGCACTCATGGTGGCTAAGCCCTTTAAGTAACGGTGCTCACACCGGAATTGAGTACCTGCTGGTAGTAATTGCGTAACTGTTCGGTTGCTCCGGCCCACCCCCAGCGCTCTGCCTCAGTGCGTGCAGCCCTACGTAGGGCCTGCCTCTCAAGATCGCTTCCCAGCAAACGGCGAGTAGCAGCAATTAGGCTAACAGAGCCACCTGCTTCCCCATCAGGGTCGTAAAGGCAGCCATTCTCTCCGTCTGTTATAATGTCCGGGATGCCACCACGGTTAGCACCAATGACAGGACAGCTAGCTGCCATAGCTTCCAGAAGAACTAGCCCAAGTGTTTCGGTGCTCGAAGGAAAGAGAAAAGCATCAGCACTTGCATAGGCCGCAGCAAGTTCCTCGCCTGCTAAGTAACCCAGGAAAGTAGTGGCAGTACCATCAAAAGTTCTCTCTAGTTGCTGCCGGTATGGCCCATCACCAACTAGCGCCAGACGAGCATCAGGCAGCGCATCAAGTACTGGACGAATTCGTTCTATCTGCTTCTCAGCGGATAGACGGCCAACATAGAGTAGTAAGGCACCACGGTCATCATGGCAGCCAAGTAAGCGACGGCGGATCGCGTCACCACGCAAGGCTGGCCGAAACAGTTCTGTGTCAACTCCTCGCTGCCAAAGAGCTGTGTGTTGGATACCTTTCTCACTGAGCTCACCTACCATTGCCGTAGAGGTACAGAGGTTTAGTACAGCTTGATTGTGCGCCGCTTTGAGGAGTTCCCAGAGCAAAGGTTCAAGTATGCCCATACCGTAATGCTCAAGATATTTTGGCAGATGTGTGTGGTAGCTAGCCACAAGAGGTATGGATTTGGTTCGAGCCAACCAGATGCCGCCAAGGCCAAGGACAGCTGGATTTACTACGTGTACAAGGTCTGGAGCAAAGTCATCGAGTGCTTCAGCTACCACAGGCCGGGGTAGAGCTAGCTTCAGTTCAGGATAGAAAGGTAGAGGCATAGCGGGTACGCCAACCACCTGCGCTCCCATATAGTGATTAGGTGCTCCCTCAGGGCAAAACACTACTACTTCGTCGCCTGCTTCCACCAAGTGGCGCACAGTTTTTGTTAGGCGAGTGACGATACCATCCACTTTGGGCAAGAAGGTCTCAGTGAAAAAGGCGATCCTCACGGAATCCTCGTGGTGGTTAATCAGTAGCCCGGCCTGAACTGCTTAGATTGGCTGGCAGATGGCCTGAGCTTGTTTCTTGGTCCAGGCTGACATGCAGGGAATACGGGCACGGTCACAGCGATCCGCATAGCGGCTAGCGATCTCCACTACCTCCTTGAGCAAACCATCGTCGAGAGTGGTTGGATTGAGGCCCAACTTGATAAAACAGCGGTTATCCACAATCAAGTCATTTTCTACTGCCTCATTCCTTGGATTGGGAAGATGGTTGATCTGGGAACCAGTGAGAGCAGCTATCTTCTTCGCTAGTTCACCCACCTGATGGCTTTCAGTCATCTGATTAAAGATCTTCACTCGCTCGCCAGCTTGAGGCGGGTTTTCTAGAGCTAGCTGCACGCAACGCACCGAATCACGGATGTGAATAAAAGCTCGAGTTTGGCCACCAGTACCGTGTACAGTAAGAGGGTAACCAATAGCTGCTTGCATTAGGAAACGGTTGAGTACTGTGCCGTAGTCACCGTCATAATCAAAGCGGTTAGTTAGGCGCAGGTCACAGTCAGTAGCCTCGGTATTAGTACCCCAGACAATGCCTTGATGCAGATCAGTGATCCGTACCCTATCATTTTTATTGTAGTAGAGAAAAAGTAACTGATCAAGTGTTTTAGTCATATGGTAAACACTTCCTGGGCTGGCAGGATGAAGGATCTCTTCCTCAAAGCGACTGCCATCTGGCTGTGGAACCTCCACCTTGAGATATCCTTCAGGGATAGTTGCGCCTCTATGAGAGCCATAGCCATAGACTCCCATAGTACCCAGATGTACTACATGAATATCAATGCCACTCTCCACAATCGCAGCTAATAGGTTATGAGTGCCATTGACGTTATTATCAACTGTGTAGCGCTTGGTTGCACTACTCTTCATCGAGTAAGGTGCTGCTCGCTGCTCAGCAAAGTGCACAACGGAATCCGGTCTTTCCTCGATCAGCAAATCCAGAAGTCGTTGATATTCGTGGGCAAGATCAAGGCGCAAAAATCGTATAGGCCGACCACCCATCTCAGCCCAGGCTCGTAAACGTTCACCAATGCTGGCTATCGGTGTAAGTGACTCCACTTCAAGATCAATGTCAATCTTGCGGCGACTGAGATTGTCAACAATCAGTGGGTCATGTCCTTGGTTGGCCAGGTTTACAGCACAGGGCCAACCGCAGAAGCCATCACCGCCGAGAACGAGAACTTTCACCCCAAACTCCTGCAGGACAGAACGAAACGCTCGTTTTGGGCAAGTTACTACAAGCTTTTCAGCTCAATGGCCCTCACAGAACGCCAATGCCAGGATGAGCTGCCTAGAACCTAGTAACAGCAGCTAGTACCTGAAAGCTTTAGCTAGTTTAGCTTTGCATAAGATCTCGTGATGGTGAGTAGCTTCCTGGCAGAGTATTAAGGTTCCTGCTACTGTCTTACTCTAACGGTCTAGCTAGCATTGCCTCTGCTAGTGCCTACGGGGGGAGTCAATAAGTACAACCTGCTTTGTATGGGAGTTAGCTAGCCTACGCCACCTATTTTTGAGCTACCTGGCCAGTGGCCGGAGAGCTTGGTGAAGCTTTATAGCGCAGTGGCAGTCGCCCAGCCTGAAACGCATTACGGCCAGCAACAACTGCTAGGGCCATTGCCTCAGCCATGACAGGAGGATTACCAGCCATGGCAATAGCACTATTCACGAGAACTGCTGCTGCTCCCATTTCGAGGGCCTGGGCTGCTTCGCTAGGAACACCAATACCGGCGTCTATGATTACTGGTATCGAAACGCTCTCGATAATCATGGCAATATTGCTGGCGTTGCGCAAACCTTGGCCAGAACCAATCGGAGATCCCAGAGGCATCACCGTGGCACAACCGATGTCCTCGAGACGACAGGCCAAGACTGGGTCAGCATTAATGTAAGGCAGCACGGTAAAACCCTCCTTTACTAATTGCTTAGCTGCCTCAAGTGTGCCGATAGGATCCGGAAGTAGATGACGACTATCTGGTATCACTTCCAGTTTCACAAAATCGTTGTCTTCCTGACCCGCCAGACAAGCCAACTTTCTCCCTAGGCGGGCTATTCGTACAGCCTCTTCAGCGGTTGTGCAGCCAGCAGTGTTGGGCAGCATCCAAATGCGACTCCAATCGACTGCCTCCATCAAACTAGTGCTGCTCCCCATTGCCCCTTGTGCTCTACGCACTGCTACAGTGACCATCTCGCACCTTGATCGATCTAGGCTCTGCTGCATAGTGGCGGTATCTGGATACTTTCCGGTTCCAGTGAAAAGCCGGCTGGAGAATTGCCGCTGACCAATTGTCAGCACATCAAGGCTTTCTGGACGTGAGTTCACGATATCGGGCGTCTGGGCCATGCCGGTGTGGTTCATCTGAGGGCGTTATCGCCTGACGCACTGGAAAAGCTGACTAGCTTTACCGTGCGCCCGTCATTCATTTACCAATACCTAATTCTGCTTTTGCTCGCCATAGGTCTGCTTGCAGCAACTGCAAGCTTATTTAGACCTGTCTTACCGCCAGGCTAACAATGGTTGCTAATCTCTCATCTCACTTTAAGAGGATCAGGTGAAAACCTCAGTCTACCGGATCTACACTACTAACCTCATCATTATCAATATCGCAGTATTAATGTAGTCCCTGTCAGCATCTCAGCAGTGAGGGTCATCTACACATATTAGTAATTCTAGTAGCCCTAGGCTCAGCTGGTCAGGGAATCCTTAGACTGAAGATAGATTAAATTGATGTGTTGATAGGGTTTAGAACCCTTTTCCCTCTACAGGCTCTGGTAATTGCTTTGATGTAGGGCGTAGGACTTTACCTCGCTCCAGACGTGCTAACCGCCGTCGCGCTGTCCGGTTGCCCGGATCGAGACGAATAGCCTCACGGTAATTGCACTCTGCTTTCTCAGGCTGGAGCAAACGCTCCTGGGCAAAAGCAAGATTGTTCAATGCGACAGGGTATTCTGGCTTAGCGCGCAGGGCTGCATAATAATGCTTGACAGCACCATCAAAGTCTTTTTGGGCTGCTAGAGCGAATCCAAGAGCATTCTCGATAACTGCACGCGCCTCATCAGGCTCGTTGCCAAGTCTCCGAATAGCTTGCCTTAAGCTAGAAATAGCCTGTGGGTAGAGTCGCTTACGTAGCTGTACTGCTCCCAGTTCATAGAGAGTAGCTGCATCTTTGGAGCCAGCTACCCCTCCTTCTCGTTCAAGTCGGACCAGGTTTAATTCGTCCCGACGTACTTGCAAAAACTGGCGACCTACTACTAAAGCTACTATAGCTAGCAGAGCGGTTAGCCCAAGCAAATAAGTTTGGGGCAGAAAAGTGGCCATAACTAATGATGAAAACTCGAGAAGCATCAATTATGCTGATTATAACTAGGTTTCTACCGAGGAAATCACACTAGCGAAGCTTCTGGGATCAGCCACGGCAATTTGCGCAAGCATCTTGCGATTGAGGCGCACATCTGCTTTCTTCAATTCTCCCATTAAGCAACTGTAAGTAAGCCCATTCAGACGTGCGGCTGCGTTAACGCGCGCGATCCAGAGACGCCGAAAATCACGTTTGCGTCGTCGCCGGTCACGATAGGCGTTGCAAAGCGACCTCATCACTCGTTGATTAGCAGTACAGAAAAGAGTGCCATTGCTACCGCGAAAACCGCGGGCAAGCTTGAGAATCTTGTTTCGGCGCTTGCGGGCTACGTTGCCTCGTTTAACTCGGGCCATTGGATTAAATAGGGGAGAAGCTTAGTGAAATACTTGCAAGATGCTGTTTTTACAGACCGGTTCGCCAAGCAACCAGACTGGAACCTTACTCAGGCATAAGGGAGCATTAGGCTTACATTGTTTACATCTTGCTCACTTACTACAGCTTTGGTAGCAAGATAACGCTTCAACTTGGAACTCTTGCGGTCAAGAAGATGGTTGCGGAACGCCCGGCGTCGCATGAACTTGCCCGTACTAGTTGCCCTAAACCGTTTAGCGGCTGCTTTCCGGGTCTTGAGTTTGGGCATGCTCCTAGCAATCAGGTACAGAACAATAACCTTACAATGTCACACCGTGGTAGCTATGTCGTGACACTAGTGAATCCTCCTCGCTTCGGTGTGTGTGCCTAGGGTATCTTGTCTCTGTTGCCATCAGTGTACTCAACTACTCCTTTACCTAAGCTCACTAGGCATTGTCATGCCTAGTGCCTCTTAACATGCCTGCACCTCTGAGTCTGCAAGTTGCTCCACCTAGTTAGCTTAACCAAGAAGTTGTTACCAGTCTAGGGTTACCGTCGAGTCTTAATGGTACCAATATTTAAGCTAGCATAGTATTACCAATCCCAAATTAAGTGCAGTCAAGTTGTACATAAACTTAGCAGGCAGTGGGGCTAACAGTGTAATAGCCTACTCAGGCAATTGGAAGGCTTAGGCACTGCTGGCAGCATTGTCGCTGCAAAGCAGTGACAATATTCAAGTATATTAACTTCTTTAATTATCCGCTGCACTTTGATTATGTTTAGTGTTTGCACTATGGCGATAGGTTTTATACAAGCTTTACTTCTCTGAGTGTACAGTAATACCTAATGTCAGGTTTACAATAGTTTATACTTAGGGATCCACTGTCTACAAGACTCAGGCACCCTAATTGGATTACGGGTCGGTACCAAAGTGGCCTAGAAAGGTAAAATGCGGTAACATGCTACTAATGGGGATATTAACGAAACTTACCCCTAAGGCTTAAATGGTCATGTTATCATCTTAGTTTGTAGGTCTGGCCAGATGAACCTACAAGATAGCGCTATCACCGACAGTTATCTCTACAAGACCATGGAGATGTGCTAAGTCTGAGTTAGCTGCTGTCGATAGCTTGCATAGCCCCGCTCATCTACTCCGGTGCTAGACCCATGCTTTAACACTCGAGGAACTACGCTATGTTGTTCTTTCTTGAACCGATACTTTTGGGAAATCCGTGACCGTTTGATAGTGCGAAAGCATGGCTTTATTGGATGAGTATCAGCCCTGGAAATTGCTAGAGATATTCCAGATGCGAGAATGCTTTTGCGGCTGCACGGAATTCATCAATATTCACAGCAGCTCCCCAGTTTGCTACTCGTAGCTAGCCTCAGAGGTTAGGCCGGTGACAGTTACAAGGAGGTGTCTTGGACGGTAAGTTGGTCTATCTCAAGCAAGTGCTGTGGATCTGGTGCGTCAGAGACAGTCAATTGAGAAGATCATTGGTTATTACTATCCTGGCACTATCCACAGAATACCCCAGAACCTGCTGCAGGACCCTTAAAGTCGCCTCATCCAGGAGGGTTGATGGCCGTTGCTGCCCCTATAGGAGCCTACCGACGCGGCAAGACAGTCCTGTTTTTAGCCGCTTGTGGTTGGGCTGGTGTTGCTCCCCACTGGATTGATCCTGCGCGTGGCCTACTGCCAGGGTTAACTCTGGCTCTATTTCTTGGAGGCTATGGTCTTCGTATAGTGCTGCGCGGCAGCACCTACCAAGAAGAGACCAGTGCTCTTGCTACCAAGGTAGATCATGAGCAACTTCCTAGGTTAGATCTCATAGTGGCAGCCCGCGACGAGGAGGCGGTAGTAACCCGATTAGTAGAACGCCTAGGTAAGCTTCGCTACGCTCCAGGGAGGCTTACTACCTGGGTGGTGGATGATGGTAGTAAAGACTGTACTCCTATACTACTTGAAAAGCTGCAGTGTGAGTTTCCTTGTTTGCAAGTTCTACGCCGTACTCGTGATGCGGGTGGCGGTAAGTCGGGGGCTCTGAATGCTGCACTCGCACAATGTGAGGGTGAATGGCTGCTTGTGCTTGACGCTGACGCTCAGCTCCAAGAGGACTTGCTAGAACGTTTACTGCCCTTCGCACTCGAGGGTGGTTGGTCAGCTGTCCAGTTACGTAAGGCAGTGACTAATGCTGACGCAAGCATGCTGACGCAAGCCCAGGCGATGGAAATGGCCTTTGATGCCCTAATTCAACAAGGACGTCTGGCTACTGGTGGTGTTACTGAACTGCGAGGCAATGGACAGTTGCTTAGAAGAGATGTCATTGAAGCTTGTGGTGGCTTCAACGAGGAGACGGTTACAGATGATCTTGATCTGAGCTTTCGCCTACTAATAGATGGTATTCCTATTGGCATACTCTGGAATCCTCCTGTACAGGAAGAGGCTGTAGAAACCTGGACAGGGCTGTGGCGGCAGCGACAGCGCTGGGCAGAGGGTGGCCTTCAGCGCTTCCTAGATTACTGGCCTCAACTACTATCTAGCCGCTTAACACTCCTGCAGCGATGTGATCTTGCCTCTTTCTTCCTGCTTCAGTACGCACTGCCAGTGATTTCCCTGTCAGATATAGCCATGAGTCTGCTTAGTCATAGTCTGCCTTTGTACTGGCCATTATCTTTAGTTGCTTTTAGTATCTCAGGTCTAGCCTTCTGGCGAGGCTGCCGCAGTAACAGCGAAGGACCAACTTTACCAGTACCCGGTCTTGGTCCACTATTATTTAGTATTCTCTACCTTACGCACTGGTTTGTTGTGATTCCCTGGGTTAGTTTACGTATGGCACTGTTACCGAAGCGGCTAGTTTGGGCAAAAACTGATCATAATGGAGAAGTAAATCTTAGTTCTCCAAGTCCACATCCAGCACCTGGCCGTTGAAAAAGTCTGCTAGCTGATGGGCTTGCCTGTCAAGCCCATTATACGAACCAGAGGTAGCTGTTAGATTTAGGTTTACGTCTACTTTAGGCTTTTCCAGTGGCTTTGAAACAGAATCTGACATTGTAGTAGTCTCTACTATTGAAGAAGGAGGTATAGCTTGCTCCAGCACTGCTGTCTTAGAGGCCGAAGTCTCAAGAACTAATTGATGATTGTCCCCTAAGCAACGACGAATCGCTTCTTGTAAAAGGCTAGCTCGGCTGTGGACCATACTCATCCAGTTACTAGTTACTTCTACAACAACTCTCTCGTTATCAAGACGCACTAACTGTGCTTGCTGAGACAATAATACGCGGGTTGAGGGCAAATCTAGATTTGCCAGGATTTCCTGCCATAGCTCTGGTAAAGCCGAAATATCTTCGTCGTCCCCCATAGTAGCTGAGATAGGTACTGGCGCTGATGCAAGAGAACTAGGTTCCACTGCTGCTAATAGACCCAGGAGCAATACCTCTAGCCAGAGACGCGGCTGCGTGCTCTGACGTAGTTGCTGCTCACTATCCTTTAATTGGGCTTGCCACTGTAGTAAACAGCTGCGGCCAATGTGCTTTGCTAGTCGTAGTGCCCGATCATGGAATTGGAATGAGATGCCAGTTAGTTCAGTGCGGTCCGGAGCAGTTACTATCAGCACTAGGTCGCGCAGAATACCAACTAGGCCTTGAAGTACGACGCTGGGATCGCGGCCGCGTTCTAGCAGCCTACGCGTTACTTCCAGTAGAGATGATGGCTCAGCCTCGGCTAAGGCCTCGGCCAGCGTTATTAGATCTTGCTCTGATACAGTGCCTAGCAGTTCGCAGACTGTGTCAGCTTCCACTATCCCAGGCAATAGACTAAGCTGATCTAGCAAGCTTTCCGCATCTCGCATTCCTCCTTGGGCTTGCTGTGCTACTAAATGCAGTGCCTCTGGCTGGATTGAAATTCCCTCACGCTCAGCAATCCAACGAAGGTGGTTTTCTAGAATTTTCAGAGGAATGCGGCGAAAGCTGAAATGCTGACAACGGCTAAGAATGGTTGGTAGAACTCGCTGAGGATCAGTGGTGGCCAATATAAAAACTACCTGCGGCGGTGGCTCTTCTAGGGTCTTAAGTAAAGCGTTGGAAGCTGCAGTAGAAAGCATGTGACATTCATCTATCACATAGACTTTCCAACGGGCCCGGACTGGGGCAAAGCGAGAGCGCTCAATTAGATCCCTTATGCTGTCGACACCAGTGTTAGAAGCGGCGTCAACCTCAGTCACATCAAGGGCAGTACCAGCGGCGATAGCGATGCATAGCCCACAACTTCCGCAAGGCTTCAGAGTAGGGATATTGCTGCCAAGACAATTGAGGGACCGGGCTAGAATGCGGGCACTGGAAGTTTTGCCAGTGCCACGTGGTCCACTAAACAGGTAAGCTGGCGCTATGCGACTACTGGTGAGAGCATGCCCAAGCGTTGTAGCAATAGCCTCTTGACCAACTAGTTGGTCAAGGCATTGTGGCCGGTATTTATGGTGCAGCGGCTGGTAGATTTGACCCATGCGCTGCAGACAATGAGTTGATCCTAGATCTTACACAAGTTACTCGAGCCGAGTGGGCTTGCTAAAAACTTTGGTGCTCGTTAAGCATAGCGCTTAAGCGGGTCTCGAGGTCTTCAACAGTAGACAGTTCATCAGCCAGGGCTTGACCAATAAGCAGGAGTTGCTGCTTTCGATTAACGAAATTATCAGGGTGGGCATCTGGAATCCCATCTTCTGCCTGATTGAGAGTATCTTCTAATCGGCTAAGCAGGGTCTCGCGTAGTTGGGCTAACTGAGCAAGACCACGGCGCGCATGAGCACGAGAGTCCTCATTCATTAAGCCCTGTTGCAATAAAATTCCAAGCCCAGCAAGTAAGGCAGCTGGCATTAGCTGACCGATAGCTAGAAACCCACGGCTGCTAGTTTGTAGCCAGCTTTCCACCTGGCGACTTTGGTGGCGGCCAGTTTTGCACCAACTAGCAAAGTGTTCACAGTTATTGAATAGTAAGTTATACTTCTGCTCACCGATACGGCTCAATGCTCGCCGAAGTGTCACGCTTATCGGCGAGCATTGGAAATGTGTTAAGATAGTCACTGGTTGATCACAACTGAATTTCTTAACCGAGCTGCGTAGAATTTCGCGTCCTTCTAGATAATGAGCAACACTGCCGTCACCTAGATAGATCCCATGATGCATAAATAACCCATGCTGACGCGGCACTTGTAGATGATCTCCCGCTCTTATACCCATCACTATTAATGCAGACTCCTAACTGCGCTCGCTACCAGAAAGGGGTAAGACCTTGTTACCAGTAGCAACTGCCTCAACGAGCTGGCGTGTCACAGTAAAACTTCGAATACCCTTCTGCGAAGGCAAATCATACATAAGATCAAGCATTAGTTCCTCAACTATTCCACGTAATGCTCTGGCACCAGTTTTGCGGCGGTGTGCTTCTAAAGCTATAGCTCTAACTGCGCCAGGCTCAAATTCCAATTGTACATTATCCATGCTTAGCAGGGCACGGAATTGCTTGACAAGTGCATCACGTGGCTCAGTGAGAATTGACTCCAGGGCTCTAGCATCAAGTGGATCAAGCACAGCACTTACCTGCATACGACCAATGAACTCTGGAATAAGACCGTACCTTACTAAGTCGTCAGGTTCTAGATGTCGCATCACTTGCGCTGCCTGTATCTCATGACGAGTGCGACTGCGCCCGCAGTCATCTGTTGGTACGAACCCTATGGCATTTCGACCGAGGCGGTGTTGCACAACATCCTCAAGTCCAACGAAGGCACCACCACAAATGAATAGGATCTGGCTAGTGTCAACTTGTATACAGTCTTGATAAAGGTGCTTGCGGTTTCCTTGTGGCGCCACACTAGCTACGGTGCCCTCTAAGATTTTTAGTAGAGCCTGCTGGACACCTTCACCTGAAATATCACGGGTGATCGATAGATTCTCACTCTTACGGGCAATCTTATCAATCTCATCGACGTAGACAATACCTCGCTGAGCTTGGTCCACATCCATGTCAGCTTTCTGCAGTAGCTGCAGCAAAATATTTTCCACATCTTTGCCAACATAGCCCGCTTCCGTAAGTGTTGTAGCGTCAGCTACCGTGAAGGGTACTTTTAGTAACTCGGCTAAGGTCTGCGCTAGCAATGTCTTACCACAGCCTGTAGGTCCAATCAGCAGGATATTTGACTTGTGCAGTTTTGTGGTAGCAAAATTGCTTTTTGCTTGGTTATGGCCGTACCAAGCTAAGCGTTTGTAGTGATTGTAGACAGCAACCGAGAGTATTTTCTTGGCAGCTTCCTGACCGACAACTTGCTCATCTAGAAAGGCACTAATTTCTTGTGGTTTCGGGATCGAAGCCAAATTCGGTGCAAGTTTGCTACTGTAGCGGCTTGCAGAAAATGGTCTGCGAGGGTTTTCGACACTGTGACGACTTGGACCATGGGTATCAATCAGTTCTTCATCTAGAATTTCATTGCAGAGATTAATGCACTCATCGCAGATATAAACTCCTGGGCCGGCGATTAACTTGCACACCTGATCCTGAGACTTCCCACAGAACGAGCATTTTAGATGAGCATCAAACTTGGCCATCGAGCGCTAGACACCTCAGTCCGAATTACAGAATCCGACTCAGTGCCGGATAGTCTGAATACCACTAGGATCGTGCTAGATCTGAGTCATGTCACCCATCCGTAATGATTCCTCCGTCTCCAGAACTGTCTACCACCCGGTCAATTAAACCATAGGTTACAGCCTCATGAGGAGCCAAGAAGTAGTCTCGGTCAGTGTCTTCAGCAACTTTCTTCAGCGGTTGGCCCGTATGGTCAGCCATTAGTCTGTTGAGCGTTTCCTTAAGATATAAAATCTCCTTAGCTTGAATTTCAATATCCACTGCTTGACCCTGTGCACCTCCAAGGGGTTGATGGATCATTATTCGAGCATTTGGTAGTGCTAGGCGCTTGCCCTTAGCACCACCTGAGAGTAGAAAAGCTCCCATACTTGCTGCTAATCCATAACAGATTGTCACTACGTCAGGTGCTACTTGCTGCATGGTGTCATAAATAGCAAGACCAGCTGTGACTGAGCCACCCGGAGAATTTATATAAATTTGGATGTCTTTTGTAGGGTCCTCGGCCTCCAAAAATAGCATTTGGGCAACAAGAGCATCGGCTACTGCATCGTCAACCCCAGTTCCAAGGAAAATTATTCGCTCTCGTAATAGGCGCGAGTAAATGTCGAAAGCACGCTCGCCGCGACCAGATTGCTCTACTACTGTAGGCAGTAGTGATGAAGAAGCCTCGAGTGGTCCAGAGACAGGAAGACTAGCCTGCCAAAGGCTATGGACAGGATGGCGTTGGATAGCTTCAATCACGTGACAGCATTTAGGAGTGAATGGATTTAATCTATGAGTGAATCTTTCACTTTGGGGGCTAACATATCCTGTATGTGCGTCTTCTTTACCAGCTACGGCAGCCCTTACATATGTACAAAGGGGCACAGTGTGGTACCCTAGTCTCGGTCTTAATTCCTGTCCTTATTTCGGATTAGGCTCTGGCTTAACTTCTATAATTGTGCTGTTTTCCTCTAACCATTTTAGGAGCAGATCTTGCAAGAGACTATTTGTCACAGCCTGGCGTAGATGCTGAGGGCTAAAACCTCCCTGGCCTGAAAGCTGACGACTAAGCTCTTGCATCTTGGCATTGATAACACTCTCTTCTAATTTGAGTTGCTCATCTCGCGCAAGAGTGGTGAGGGCTAGACTGCGTCGCAGTCGTCTCTCAGCCTCTGGGCGCGAGGACTTCATCAAGTTGCGCACAAATTCTGGAGTAAGGAGGGACTTGACATCTACCCCCTGATGAGCAAACTGTTCAGCAGTTTGCTCGACAAGATTGCGTGTTTCTCGTTCAACTAAAGTCTCAGGCAAATCAACCTCTAGCTGTTCCACTAATGCTTTGAGCAGAGCATCGTGGCGATTGTTAGTCTTCTGACGCTCAACATCATCTCGAAGACGCTGCTCTAGATCAGCCCGAAGTTCAACTAGCGTCTCTTTCTCACTAGCCTGCTTTGCAAAGGCATCGTCAAGTGCTGGCAGCTCGCGAGTCTTGAGATCTTGAAGGTTCACTAGGAAATCGACCTGGCGTCCGCGAGCATTCTTACTAGGATGATCATCTGGAAAACGACAATTGATAGCTCTCTCGTCGCCGATTGCCATACCTATAATTCCTTCGGTAAACCCAGGAATTATTTGGTCATCCTCGAGATCTACATCCATTGTGTCAGTATTGCCACCCTCGAGCTCGCTACCATCGTCACTGTAGGTACCGCGGAAACTTACTACTGCTACATCACCACTTTTGGCAGCTCGTCCTTCAACTGGTACCAAAGTAGCTAGTTGCTTGCGAGATTGCTCCAGCATCTCATCGATGCGGTTGGGGTCATAGTCTACTTTCTCCACCTCAGCCTTGAGTCCTTTTGTGGCTTTCAGCTTCGGCGTTGGTGCAATGTCAGTCTCTAGAGTGACAGTAAGTGCTTCGTCAGCTCGGAATGCATCAAGCAAAACTTCAAAGCCAGCGCTTATCTCAGGCTGGCCAAGAGCCTCAATAGACTCTCGCTCCAGTGCTTCTTGCCAGACAGTCTCTATGAGATCTTCGAGTGCGTTAGCCCGGATGCGTAGTGAGCCAACTTGCTGCAGCAAGACTGGGCGAGGCACTTGACCCTTACGGAAGCCAGGCAACTTTACTGACCGGCTTAGGCGCCTTATTGCCCCTTCATAGCTTGCATGGCAGCGCTCCGCTGAGACAGTTAACACTACCAATAGACGGCTCCCAGGCCGGGTTTCGGTTGTGACCTTTAGGTCGGCGGCACTCATCAGCAGCAGATATTCAATGAGGAGAACAGTTGATCACCTTAAGGAAGAGTCTGGTCCAACCCTGCCCAGTTAGGGTAACTTCTTAAGATCGTGGTCTAACCCAGCCACGGCAATCGAGCAGCTGCCACCATTCCCTCAGCTTGACTGTTCCTGTCCGTCTTCCAAACCGCCCCTTAACGGTTGCTGTGCTTGGTTCTAGCGGAATCGTTGGCCAGGAAATTCTTCAGTTGCTTGCCGAACGACAGTTTCCCATCAAAGAGTTGCGGCTGCTTTGTTCCGAACGCTCTGCTGGTCAGATACAGCGCTGGAACGGTTTGGACTTGGTACTCCAGGAAGCGTCTGGCAATGCTTTTGATGGTGTTGACTTGGTATTAGCTTCAGCTAATAGCCTGGTCTCACGGCGCTGGAGACAGCCTATTAAAATGGCTGGGGCTTTGTTAGTGGACAACTCTAGTGCCTTTCGCCTTGAGAATGGAGTGCCGCTAGTAGTACCCGAAGTAAATCCGAGATCTGCCCTTAGCCACGACGGTGTAATCGCCAATCCCAACTGCACTACAATTCTCTTAAGCCTGGTACTTTTTCCCCTTGCCACCTACTGCCCGCTGCGACGGGTTGTGGTTAGCACTTACCAGTCTGTTAGTGGTGCTGGTGGCCGTGCTATGGGAGAATTGAAACGTCTAAGCCGCGTGGCACTTGACGGTGGCACACCTCACAGTACCATCTTACCTCATTCACTGGCATTCAATCTCTTCTTGCACAACTCTCCATTGCAATCTAATAGCTATTGCGAGGAGGAGATGAAAATGGTCAACGAAACCCGCAAGATCATGGATCTTCCTGATCTACGCCTAAGTGCTACCTGTGTGCGTGTCCCAGTGCTGCGAGCTCACTCGGAGGCGGTGAACATAGAGTTCAGCAAACACTTTCCTGTAGATGAAGCTAGGCAGCTACTTGCTAATGCTCCCGGAGTTGAATTAATCGAAGATTACGCTACTAACCGCTTCCCGATGCCAGCAGATGTCACTGGCCGCGACCTAGTGGCTGTAGGCCGGATTCGTCAAGATATCAGCGAGTCTAATGCCCTTGAGCTCTGGCTTTGTGGTGATCAGATTAGAAAAGGGGCCGCGCTAAACGCAATCCAGATTGCTGAGTTACTGATTATGTCGTCATGAGTGTAGGTACTGAGTTCTCTCCCACTCCTTTTGGTCGCCTTCTAACGGCAATGGTTACGCCTTTTGATACTGAAGGCCAGGTTGACCTGACTCTTGCAGGCAGGCTTGCACGTCATTTAGTTAGCGAGGGATCAGATGGCTTAATAGTCTGCGGCACAACTGGAGAGTCGCCGACCCTTAATTGGCGAGAGCAAATCCAATTGCTAGAAGCAGTACGTCAGGCTGTTGATCGGAACACCAGAGTCTTGACTGGCACAGGAAGCAACAGCACTGCAGAAGCAGTAGAAGCTACGCGAGAGGCAGCCGCAGCTGGTGCTGATGGTGCCCTTGTTGTCACTCCATATTATAACAAGCCCACTCAGCAGGGTTTAGAGGCCCACTTCCGGGCTGTAGCAGCAGCAGCACCCAGGCTGCCTCTTATGCTTTACAACATTCCTAGCCGAACTGGCTGCAGCCTTTCTCCAGCAACTGTTGCTCACCTTTGTGACTGTGCTAACATTGTCAGCATTAAGTCTGCTAGTGGCACTACTGAGGAGGTAACCCAGCTACGTTTGAGATGTGGTCCGCAGTTAGCTATCTACAGCGGTGATGATGGACTGCTGTTACCAATGCTCTCTGTAGGCGCTGTCGGCGTAGTGAGTGTAGCTAGCCATGTAGCCGGTCGCCGTCTCAAGGCACTGATCAAGGCCCATTTTGACGGGCAGCCTGCCATCGCTCTCGGCTATCACGAACAGCTAATGCCTCTGTTTCAGGCACTGTTCGCCACCACCAATCCAATTCCTGTTAAAGCTGCACTTGAGCTTAGCGGCTGGCCAGTTGGTGCGCCCAGGCTTCCTCTACTTCCTCTTAACGCAACCATGCGTGATGATCTTGCCCGTACCCTAAGCAACCTGCGTCAGATCTGAGGTCAAGGCTGTATTTCCAATTCAACACCGACCCAGCACTTCTCAAATAAAGGTCAGATGACAATCACTACCTCCTTGAACAATCGTATTAGTCACGGCACCAGACGCCAACAAGCTTGTCTGCGAGTAATTCCGCTCGGTGGCTTGCATGAGATTGGAAAAAACACCTGCGTATTTGAGTATGGCAGTGACCTAATGCTGGTGGATGCGGGACTTGCTTTTCCCAGTGACGGTATGCATGGTGTTAATGTCGTCTTGCCTGATGTCAGCTTCCTGCGCGAGAACCAAAAGCGTATCCGGGCCATGATCGTGACTCATGGTCACGAGGACCATATTGGTGGTATTTCTCATCATCTGAAACACTTCAATATCCCTGTGATTTACGGGCCACGTCTCGCCTTGTCAATGCTTACTGCCAAGATGGATGAGGCTGGTGTGACTAGCCGCACAACGCTACAAACAGTAAGCCCACGCGAGGTTGTCAAGGTAGGGCGACACTTTTCTGTAGAGTTTATCCGTAATACCCACTCAATGGCTGATAGTTACTCACTGGCTATCAACACACCGGCTGGTACAGTAATTTTCACCGGCGACTTTAAGTTCGATCACACACCGGTCGATGGCGAGAACTTTGATCTATCTCGTCTTGCCCATCATGGTGAACAGGGTGTGCTCTGTCTATTTAGTGACTCGACTAATGCTGAAGTTTCTGGTTTTTGTCCGCCAGAGCGGTCGGTTTTTCCCAATTTAGACCGACACATCTCTCAGGCTGAAGGTCGAGTAATTATAACTACTTTTGCTAGCTCAATCCATCGAGTTGCGATGATTTTGGAACTAGCATTAAAGAATGAGCGTAAGGTAGGTTTACTTGGACGCTCGATGTTAAACGTAATTGCCAAGGCGCGCGAACTAGGCTACATGCGTGCACCCGATGATCTGTTTATGCCGATTAAACAGATCAATGATCTACCTGACCGCGAAATACTGTTGCTGATGACTGGCAGTCAAGGTGAACCACTGGCTGCTCTCAGCCGTATCTCTCGTGGTGAGCATCAGCAGGTGAAGGTGAAGACCAATGACACAATTATCTTCTCAGCCAGCCCTATTCCTGGCAATACGATCTCCGTGGTGAACACAATTGATCGACTAATGATTCTTGGTGCTAAGGTAGTCTATGGTAAGAGTGAAGGTATTCATGTATCTGGACACGGTTTCCAGGAAGACCAGAAGCTAATGCTGGCCTTAACTAAGCCCAAGTTCTTTGTGCCAGTTCATGGTGAGCATCGCATGCTCGTAGCTCATGCCAAGACGGGTCAGGCAATGGGCATACCTGCTGAAAATATCTTGATCATCAACAATGGTGATGTTGTTGAGCTGACACCAGACTCGATCCGTAGAGGTAATCCTGTGAAAGCTGGTATTGAACTGCTAGATCAGTCACGTAACGGTATTGTCGATGCATGTGTGCTTAAGGAGCGTCAGCAACTAGCAGAAGATGGAATTATGACTGTGCTTGCAGCTATAAGTACTGATGGCAAAATGGTAGCACCGCCGCGAGTCAGTCTGCGCGGTGTAGTTACAACTGCTGATACCCGCAAGATGTCACTCTGGACTGAACGAGAGATTAGCTGGGTGCTAGAGAACCGCTGGAAACAGCTTTGCCGTAGCAGCGAGGGCAAAATCCCAGAGGTGGATTGGATGGGTGTGCAAAGGGAAGTGGAGCTTGGCCTCGGCCGCCGCATGCGCCGCGAGCTACAGGTAGAGCCACTTATCCTATGCCTTGTACAGCCAGCGCCAGCTGGCACACCAGCTTATAAGTGCCGCATCGCAGATGAGTCTGATGACAGAGTTACAGCGCTGCGTAATCGCCCTCACCGCAGCAGTAATAGTACTCAGAACCAGCGATCATCACAGCATCGCTCTCAACCGCTATCGCTTCACTCAGCGGCAGCAGTTGCTACTGCGGTTCCTAGTAATGCATCTACCGACAAGCCACTAAAGTTGTCCGCGACTACTGAGCCAGAGATACCTGCCGGTCGTACTAGACGCCGTCGCTCAGCGGCAGCATGAGTCTTGCAAGCTTTCTAAAGGTCTCAGGTCTCATAGAGAGAGCTTGGAGTTCTAAGACTGTATTAAGAGGCACTCAAGCTCAAGTTACGGGCCAAACACTTTTAAGTTCACCGCTGTTCAGCCGACTTGCCTTTGGCAAAGCCTTACTAGCTCCCTCTGCCAACAGATTCGCCAACCACCACTAAGGTCGCGACCACCAACACTAATTCCCGATCCCAACACAGCTGCTAACTCCTCTAGCAAGCTGGCGTTTAGATTGGTAATCTGCTGCTGCCGCAGCCAGGCAGCCAGCACAGTACTGCGAGCACTGGCAGGTAAGGCAGCAAGACTACGACGATCTAAACTATTGTCCTGCTGCAGTGCTTGCAAAGCGAGCATTGCCAGTGCTGTCTGAGTACTCTGCACATGGGATAGCCGATCGGCTAGGCGAGCTAGCCGGCGGCTACAACCAGGGTGCATGGCTTCCATAACTGGCAACACTTCTGACCGGATGCGATTGCGATCAAAGCTAGAGTCAGTGTTACTCGGGTCTACCCAAACTGGTAAAGCTAAGTTATGGCTGATGACAGCAGTGTCTTCACGACTGAAGTTCAGCAGTGGTCTAACTAACTTGAGGCCATCTGGCTGTGCAGCGTCGAGATTGCGCTCCGGCGGTAAACTGCCAAGTCCAGCCAGATCGGTGCCGCGGGCGAGGTTGAGCAGCATAGTCTCAGCCCTATCACTGGCAGTGTGAGCTGTGAGCACATGACAATAGGGTTGCTGTGGCTGTTTCTGGCTTAGATAAGCCGCAGTGGCCGCTAGTTGTTGGTAGCGCCAGCAGCGAGCGGCTGCTTCGCTGGTAACTTGGGCAGGATCTGCACAATCCACTACTACTTTCAATCCTCGTGCAACGCACCAAGCTTTCAGTTCGGTAGCAGTTTTAGCCGAGCCAGCATACCAGCCATGGTCACCGTGCCAAACATGTAAATTCCAGTGGTATAGCCTTTGTAAATCCTGTACTAGAGCAAGTAATGCCATCGAGTCTTGCCCTCCGGAAATAGATAGCAATAGTGAGGCACCCTCAGGCAAGCGGAGGGGATATCGACGTAGCTGCTTATGCAGTCGTTGGTGCCAGGAGCTCCAGCTCATAAGCAGGAGTTTACAATGGTAATTTTATCACTCTCTGTCGGTGGGAGAATTTAGATGATCTGCCCTATCACTGATGTCCTGCATTAAACAGCTCCCAGAATCCCTGCGCATCAGCCTTGAACGGCGTCGTTGCCTCAAGCTAATTGCTGGCCTGATGAATTTCGATGCCAACCATGTAACTCGTGTGGCTCGTGCCGCTAGTTACGGCAACGCTGACCTTATCGACGTAGCCTGTGACCCAGAACTGGTAAAAATTGCGTCCCGTGAGTCCGGAGGTTTGCCAGTGTGTGTCTCAGCTGTAGAACCTAAGCTATTTCCTGCAGCTATAGCAGCTGGCGCAATAATTGCAGAGATTGGCAATTATGACACATTCTACCCCCAGGGCCGTATCTTTGATGCTGCTGAGGTAATTAAACTCACACGCCTTACACGTACCCTACTACCTGAGATATTTCTAAGCGTTACTGTGCCACATATACTGTCTCTGGATCAACAGGAGCAGTTAGCTATTGATTTGACAGTTGCTGGGGCTAACTTGATACAAACAGAGGGCGGCACCAGTGCAAGACCCGTTAGCCCTGGCAATTTGGGGCTAATTGAAAAAGCAGCTCCTACCCTAGCAGCAACTTATAGCATTAGCACTGCTCTAAGAGCTGCGAAGGTTGATATCCCTGTTATATGTGCCTCTGGTTTGTCGTCTGCTACTGTACCTATGGCAATTGCTGCTGGTGCTTCTGGTGTAGGAATTGGTTCAGCTGTGAACCGTCTTCAGGATGAGCTAGCTATGTTAGCTGTAGCACGCCGTCTGCGCGAGGCTCTGGGCAGCTTTGCCAATGCCACCCAGATCTGAAATCAGCACATGAGCTCCTCAAACCAAGAGAGCACTAGGACAGCCGTCGTTAGATAACCTTCTTGACCATGTATGGGGCTCTCCCTTTTCTGGCCTAGTCCTCACGCTAGCTGACTATTTCTCTTATCATGAATAGCCCGTGCACTACCAAGCAGCATTAACCACCCACTGTAGATCACCAACCACTTTTGTCAAGTTTATTGCTATTATTAATGCCCGGAGCACGAGCTAAACTATTGACCTAAGCATCAATGATGAATAACTACATCTTGAGAGCACCATATACACCTCAGGGAGACCAACCAGCGGCAATTGCGCAACTGGTAGATGGCATCCAGCAAGGTCAGCGCTATCAGACCTTGCTCGGCGCAACAGGCACAGGCAAAACGTTTACAGTCGCTAATGTCATTGCGAAGATAGGTCGCCCAACCTTAGTACTAGCTCACAACAAAACGCTAGCAGCACAACTATGCAATGAGCTGCGGGGTTTCTTCCCGCACAATGCTGTTGAATACTTTATTTCCTACTACGATTACTACCAGCCTGAAGCTTATGTACCAGTGAGCGATACATACATTGCTAAGACAGCTTCAGTTAATGAAGATATTGATATGTTGCGTCACTCAGCTACACGCTCCCTATTCGAGCGTCAGGATGTAATCGTTGTGGCTTCAATTAGCTGCATCTATGGCCTTGGAATTCCTAGTGAATATCTTAAGGCAGCAGTTAAATTTAAGGTAGGTAAAGTTCTCGATGTGCGCGACTCACTTCGGAGACTAGTGAATAATCAATACTGTCGAAACGATATTGAGGTCACTCGTGGTAGCTTCCGTGTCAAAGGTGATGTAATCGAAATTGGACCAGCCTATGAAGACACGTTAGTGCGGATCGGATTTTTTGGCGATGAAGTGGAGTCGATCTGCTATATAAATCCAACTACTGGGAAGACCTTGCGAAGCTTAGAAGCTATAAATATCTACCCAGCTAAGCACTTTGTAACACCAAAAGACCGTTTAGATAACGCAATGAAAGCAATTCATGCTGAACTGGAAGACCAGCTAAAACTTCTTAGCAGTGAAGGCAAGCTTTTGGAGGCACAGCGCCTAGGACAACGCACAACATATGACCTGGAAATGCTACAGCAGGTTGGCTACTGCAACGGCGTCGAGAATTATGCTCGACATCTAGCAGACCGTGCTGAAGGATCACCGCCTGAGTGTCTGATTGATTACTTTCCTAAAGACTGGTTATTAATTGTAGACGAGAGTCATGTGACTTGTCCACAGCTAAAGGCTATGTACAACGGTGACCAAGCTCGCAAGAAAGTATTGATCGACCATGGCTTTCGACTACCAAGTGCAGCAGACAATCGGCCTTTAAAGAGTGAAGAGTTTTGGGACAAAACTGAAAGCACAATATTTGTAAGTGCAACACCAGGTGATTGGGAGCTAAAGATAAGTGGTGGCAGAATAACTGAACAGATAATCCGGCCAACAGGGGTTCTTGATCCAGTGGTTGAGGTGCGACCAACTGCAGGTCAAGTAGATGATTTGCTAAGTGAGATCAACATGCGTACTGTGAAGCGGCAGCGGGTACTAATAACAACACTGACCAAGAGAATGGCAGAGGACCTGACTGACTACTTGGCAGAGAATGGTGTTCGGGTACGCTACTTACATTCAGAAGTTCATTCAATTGAGCGAATAGAGATTATTCAGGATCTTCAGATAGGGAAGTATGATGTACTGGTAGGGGTAAACCTGTTGCGAGAAGGCTTAGACTTACCAGAAGTCTCACTAGTGATAATCCTTGATGCTGACAAAGAGGGTTTCTTGAGAGCAGAGCGGTCGTTAATACAGACAATTGGTCGTGCGGCACGCCATGTGGAGGGAGTTGCATTACTTTATGCAGATAATCTCACAAAGTCTATAGCAAAAGCAATTGAAGAAACTGACCGTCGTCGTAGTATACAGCAAGCTTACAATGAAAGGCATGGTATTATTCCTAAAGCAGTAAGTAAAAAATCGAATAACTCAATCCTGGATCTTATAGAGCTATCGCGCTGCCTCAAAGAAGGCATGCTAAGTGAAAGCGCTCTGCAGATTAATGATGGGGCAGAAAAGATTTCAGACGGAAGCGATAATATAGAAGTAGACTTAGACAGTCTACCAGAATTAATTAGGCAGCTGGAAGTTAGAATGAGAGAAGCAGCAAAGAGTCTTAATTTCGAAGAAGCAGCTAAACTGCGCGATCAGGTCAAGCAATTGCAGCAAAAGCTTACTGGTGAACCTGAAATGGCAAAAACTACTGCATCATGTGCTCAAGGCACACACCAGGATGTTTAATGAATCAAGCGGCCTGCTAATTACGGGAGGAACTGGAAGTTTTGGCAAAGCTTTTATCTCCCATGTCTTAAAATCTTATCCAGCGGTCCGGCAAATTGTAATCTATAGTCGAGATGAATTAAAACAGTGGGAGATACAGCAGCTTTTCCCTGCATCTGATTTTCCACAGCTGAGATTCTTTATTGGTGACGTGCGTGATCAGGACCGCTTACGTCGAGCTCTCGAACATATAGACACAGTAGTTCATGCAGCCGCATTAAAACAAGTACCAGCTGCTGAGCATAATCCGATAGAGTTTATCAAGACTAATGTACTTGGTGCAGAGAATGTTGTCCAAGCATGCCTAGATTCTAGTGTACGACGTGTTGTAGCTTTAAGCACAGATAAAGCTGCAGCGCCAATCAATTTGTACGGCGCCACTAAACTGTGCTCAGACAAAATATTTATAGCAGCTAATAATGCTAAAGGAGCTCGAGATCTACGTTACTCAGTGGTTCGTTATGGTAATGTGATGGGCTCACGTGGCTCGGTAATACCATTTTTTCTTGAAAAAGCAAAGTTTGGCACCCTACCAATCACTAACCCAGCTATGACTCGTTTTAATATTTCCTTGCGCGAGGGCGTAGAAATGGTACTTTGGGTACTGTGCCATGCACTAGGTGGAGAGTTGTTCGTGCCAAAGATCCCTAGCTACCGGATTACCGATGTTGCTGAGGCAATCTGTCCTAGTTGCAAAAAGCCAATCGTAGGCATCCGTCCTGGCGAGAAAATACATGAGGAGATGATTACTATATCTGATAGCTTTTCAACCGTTGATCTGGGTAACTACTTTGCTATTCTCCCAAGTAATAGCTCTTTTCAAGAACGTTATGCATCAATAGGCTTGACAGCAAAACCAGTCCCTGCTGGTTTTGCCTACAACTCTGGTAGCAATCCTGATTTTTTAACTGTTGATCAGTTGCGTGCTCTAGTCCGAGAACATATTGACCCATATTTTCAGCCTCAGTGAACCAGCCTTTCCTACCCTACGGACATCAGACAGTTACAGAGGCAGATATCGATGCCGTCGTCGATGTTCTTCGTAGCCCATTTCTAACTCAAGGACCTGCTGTCCCAGCTTTCGAAAATAACATTGCTGAGAAGGTAGGTGCACAACATGCAGTTGCTGTTAATAGTGCTACTAGTGCATTACATCTGGCTTGCCGTTCAGTTGGTCTGACTTTAGGAGATCATGTCTGGACATCCCCGATCACGTTTGTCGCCTCAGCAAACTGCGCTCGTTATTGTGGCGCTGATATTGACTTTGTTGACATAAATTTGGAGACAGGACTGATTAACATACCTAGCTTGGTACGTAAGCTTCAAGAAGCAGAAGTTAGAGGCACGCTGCCTAAGGCCATCATACCTGTCCACCTTGCTGGTACTAGTTGCGACATGAGAGCTATTGCAGCCTTAGCTAATCTCTACGGATTTTGCATAATCGAGGATGCTAGTCATGCTATTGGCGGCAGCTATCAGGGGGAACTAATCGGTAATTGTCGCTACAGTGATATTTGTGTATTTAGCTTTCATGCCGTAAAGATCATCACAACTGGCGAAGGTGGTGTCGCTACCACCAATAGCCAGCACTTGGCTAGACAAATGCAACAGCTACGGAATCATGGTGTCACTAAGGATACTAGCGAGTTTCAGTTTCCTGCTGCAGGACCTTGGAGTTATGAACAACAAACGCTCGGATTTAATTATCGTATGACTGACTTTCAGGCTGCTTTAGGCTGCAGCCAATTACAACGTCTGAAAACTACTGTTGAGAAAAGAAACCAGCTGTTAGAGCATTACCGATTATTGACGGTAGGTTTGCCGGTTAGCCTTCTTGATATTCCTTCTGGTGTTTATTCGGCTGCACATTTAGCAGTGATTTGTCTTCGTAACCAAAGCGCGCAAGTACATCGGCATGTGTTTGAGAGGCTACGGCTAGCAGGCATAGGCGTGCAGCTTCACTACTCTCCTGTACATCTACAACCTTATTACCGACAGCTTGGGTTTCAGCAGGGTGATTTTCCAAAAGCCGAACACTACGCTACCAGCGCTATTAGCCTGCCATTATTTCCTAGGCTAAGTAGCCAAGATCAACAGCATGTGGTAGATACTCTTACTGCTATTCTAGCCATGTTAGTATAAAGATAGCATGACAAAACTCTGTGTAATTCCAGCTCGTGGAGGTAGCAAACGCATTCCACACAAGAACATCCGCCCATTTAGAGGAAAACCAGTTATTGCATGGTCAATTGAGGCTGCTATGAAAGCAGGGTGCTTTGACGCTATAATTGTCAGCACTGATGACATTGAAATTGCTACGGTCGCGCGATCTTGGGGGGCTAGTGTCCCATTTCTTAGGCCTGGTCGACTTGCTGATGACTACGCTAATATAGTAGATGTAGTGGCTCATGCAATCGACTGGGCACTTCTACACCTAGAGTTATTGACTGCCGTATGCTGTCTGTATGCTACAGCGCCGTTTGTACAGCCAAATGATTTGCTTCAGGCCGCCTGGCAACTAGAGCAGTTTAACACTAACACCTTGCTATTCACCGCAACTAGTTTCCCATTTCCTATTGAGCGAGCTATACGGCTTGACACTAATGGGTATGCTGTCTCTGTTGACCCTAAAGCTATTACCAAGCGTAGTCAAGACCTCGAAGAAGCATTTCATGATGCTGGCCAATTCTATTGGGCTAGGCCAGAGCGTTGGAGAAGCCCACTCAACTTTTTCGATGGCTCGCGCCCTTTATTACTTCCGCGGTGGCGTGTACAAGATATTGACACAGAGGAAGACTGGTACCGTGCAGAACTAATGCATGCAGCTTTAGATCAATATCTAATTCATGGCTGATTCAGTTCTTGTTGTTGCCGCCCATCCCGATGACGAAGTACTAGGCTGTGGTGGTACCATAGCCCGACATTCTGATGCTGGCGATTATGTGCAAGTGCTAATTGTTGCTGAAGGCGCCACATCTAGACAAGAGTATTATCAAGGTCGTCGCCGAGGCAAAGAGCAGATATCAATCTTGGCTCAAGCTGCTAAAACAGCAGGGGCAATACTTGGGACAACAAGTGTTAAGCTTCTTAATCTCCCTGATAATCGACTCGATTCTATAAGTCGTCTAGACCTAGCCAGGCTAGTTGAAGTCTGGGTCCAAAAGTGCCACCCAAATGTGATCTATGTTCATCATGCTGGTGATGTTAACATCGACCACCGGCGGTTGCATGAGGCAGTTGTCACTGCCTGCCGACCAACACCAGGAAATACAGTGAAGCGCTTATTGAGTTTCGAAGTATCTAGCAGTACAGAATGGCAACCTCCAGGATCTGGAGTAGCATTTCACCCTAACTTATTTGTAGATATTACTAACCAATGGGAGCGCAAGCGACAGGCACTAGATGCCTACATTAGTGAGATGCGTTCGTGGCCTCATGCCAGGTCAGCCCAGGCCGTGGAACATCTGGCCCGCTGGCGTGGTGCTCAGATTGGTGTACCTGTTGCTGAAGCTTTCTGCCTATTAAGAGAGCTAATATGAATCGTGTTTCTATGATGGTGATGTCAACTTGGACAATCTAGATTCGTCAACAGTTGCTTTTGGCATTGACCAAAGGCTAGCTACTCAGCTTTTTATTAGACCCAATTAACATATGCCCTAGGGAATATAAGCTTGGCTAGTGTCCACAAGGCCCACCTTGTATACTATCCCCGAAAGTAAACTCTTACTATCTTGTAAAAGCCGGAGCTTAGTTGATAGTTGGGGAACCCAGTATGGCCCCACCACTCCTCTCAACAAGGGAAGAAAGCTTTATTTGCGTAGGGCTGCCGACTCTGATGAGCCTCTGCTTCTGCATTGGGCTAATGACTCTGAGGTACGTTCTAATAGCTTCTCTCCAAAACCAATTACTTCTGAAGACCATAATCAATGGTTCCAAAACAGCCTTATAAACCCAAACAGGTTGATTCTAGTTGCTGTAGACGTAACTAGCCATCCTCTCGGTCAAATTCGCTTCGATCGAAACCCCGTTACTGACAATGTAAGTGTTGATCTCTCTCTAGACACAGCAGTCCGTGGTTTTGGTCTAGCCTCAACCTTACTACATCAAGGTATACAACTTATGCAAGAATGTTGGGGTAAAGATATGTTGGTTTTCGCCGAGGTCTTCAGAAAAAATATAGCGAGCAACCTTACCTTTGCTCACTATGGCTTTACACTAGGTGCTTTGATGCAATCTCAATCAGTGGTTTTTTGGTGGTGGCGGCAATAAATAGTTCGATCCAGGACTAGCTAGGTATTCTTATTATTTGGCTCTAGTTTCTGCTAGAATTTTACCTTTGCTTTTACAATTGTCTTTGCGACAGGTAACAAAGTTCATTAGGGTATCTCTTACACTAGTGAGGCATTGCTAGTCATTATCACAAGTGAAGATCTGCAAACAAGCTAAACACAGGAGATTAACTCAACACGTGCAGTATTCTGCTAAATCATTGTGACTGACCTAATCACCTTGATAAGCTTAGTAACATATACTAAAATACCATGCCAATGCATGTATAAATTAATTCCTTCTATCATAGCTAAGCTTCAATACTCAAGATACACACCTCAATTCTTAAATGGATGGATAGCTACTTTGTCAAGACTTGTGCCGCTTTCAAATTGGGTTAGATTAGTAGAGCATATTCACCTTAGACTCTTACTTAACTTAACAGCTAATTATATCTACTCAAGATGGAAATAGCCGGAAAAAAAGTTGGACAAGGACAAACTTTCATCATTGCAGAAGTGGGGTCAAACCATAAGGGTGACATCCAATGTGCGAAGGAACATATCGATGCCGCAGCTGAGACTGGGGTAGATGCTATCAAGTTTCAGAGCCTTAACCTCAGGAAGTTATGGCATATGCCGAGCAAGGAAATCAGGGAACTACACTCCCAAATAGATTTTCCTGAAGATTGGCATCTAGAGCTGTTGGAGTATGCGAACTGCCGGGGTCTGCTCTTCTCATCATCCCCAACATATCTAGATGCAGTTAGGATAATGGATGATATAGGTGTCCCATTCTTTAAGATAGCATCTGCTCAAGCAGGGACTTTTCCTCAATTAGTGCATAAGGTTGCATCAACCGGAAAGCCAACTTTCTTCTCTAGCGGGATTGCTAGCTATGAGCAAATATCCTCGGTCATCAAGATATTTCAAGGTGAAGGGAACAGAAATTATGCCATCTTTCATTGCAATAGCGTGTATCCAGCGCCTGCAAATATCGTACATCTAAAGCGAATGAAGACTTTCCGTGACATGTTTAAGTGTCCTGTTGGTTTTTCTGACCACACAGATGGCATCACTGTTGCATTAGCAGCTATTGCGCTTGGCGCTGATATGCTTGAGAAGCACTTCCGTTTAGATAGCATACTAGACTCTCCTGATGCTCCATTTTCCCTAACACCATCTCAGTTCACCTATATGGTGAAAAATATACGAATAGTTGAAGTAGCTTGTGGTAATAAAGATCGCCTTGATTTGGAGGCATCTGAGGCCAGCTTTCGTGAGACGATCCGCTACCGTCTAGTCCTACGCTGTGATAAAGGAGAGGGCGAAGAACTTTCCGCTACTGACTTCGATTATCTTCGTAACCGTAAAGGTATCGACGTTAACCAAGAGTCGTTAGTCTTGAGCCATTTTGTGCTTAGCCACACAGTCAAGTCAGGATCTCTTCTTCATTGGTCTGACTTAAAAGGTAAGGTATGAAGCGAGTACTTATCATCAGTCCAGGCTGGGAACAAGCCCCTTTGATCAATCGTCTGCACACAACATGGAACTGCAATCTGTATGCTATTTGCCCCGATAAAGGCCTAAGTTTCTGTAAGCTCTTTAAAGACATTTGCATAACAAACAACAGGGACTTAAGCACCATTCTTGCTTATGCTGAGCAGTTACAACCAGATGCAGTTATCTCAGACCAATGTGATTATAGTCTTCTTGTCCAAGCTGCCATATCTACCAAGTTGGGTCTCCCTGGTCCAACATTAGAAGCAGCACAACTGACTAACAACAAATTCCTGCAGAGAAAGCTTGCAAGCAGCTCTGGAGTCTTAATACCAGACTACAAACTCTGCCTGTCACCCAGTGATGCTTTGGCTTTTGCTGAAGGTTTTGGATACCCAGTTATTCTTAAACCAATTGATAATAGGGGTAGCATTGGAGTCACCAAAGTTGGCAAACCTGATGAGCTATCAACCGCCTTCTTTTCAGCATTGGCAAATAGCCACTCACGACTTGTACTAGCCGAAACATTTATCGCAGGCCAGCAAGTTACCATAGATGGATATGCATTTTCGAGCGTAGGCTATCAATCGATTGCATGTGGAAGTAAGGTCATGAGTGGTGAGGAAATTCAGGTCGCACTCGGCATTGCTTATCCAGGAGACCTGGATAGCTCTCTCCATAATAAGATAGTACAAGTTAATAATAAAGTAAGCTCTGTATTTAACTTCAACTACGGGATGACGCATTCAGAATACATAGTTCAAAAAGGCAAGATTTATCTCGTTGAAACAGCAAACAGAGGTGGTGGTGTCCTGACGAGTGAGGTAGTAGTACCCTTAGCATCTGGCATTAATCTGTTAGATCAGTATATTTCAGATTGCCTTGGTTACCGGTTTAATTACTACCATATTCCAGAGAGAAATCCTGTTGCTCTTCGCTTTCTTAATTTTGAACCAGGGAGAGTTGCTGCTATTTACAATTGGGATACCCTTACATGTGACCCACGCTGTATCTACTCCCGGTTGATGGTTAAACCTGGTGATCAAATTAATAAAATAACTTCAGATGCTGATCGACACGGCTTTATCATCTTTAGAGGCAGTATCTATGAGGCTGACTCATTGATTTCAAAAGTTCAGCTTGACTATGCTTAACTTAATCTTGGAAACAATTCTAACAAAGCATGTTTCTACCGCTGAAGTTGCCGACGCCTTAGGTAAGACTGGTGTTATGTCTGGAATCAGCTCACTTAATTCTGGTCATTTTGTAGCAGCTGAAGCCTTCTATATATGTACTTGGGGAAACTCTAACTGGTCCCTTCACGAGCAGGCGCAGCAGATTCCTCCTGGCCACATAGTCTATGTAGATACTATCAATTGTGGAGACCAGGCTATCTTAGGTGATCTTGTAGCAAGGTGGCTTTTAATTCATCAGAAATCCACTGGAGTTATCGTGAATGGCCTCGTACGAGATGTACATCGGCTACGTAAAGAAGATTATCCAATCTGGTGTACTGGTTATACACCACTAGGTTGCTCTAATGAGAGAGTTGAATGCTCCTCAAGTACTGATTCATATATCAAGTCCCAAAATAAAAAGTTCGATGGAGCTATATTAGTTGCTGATGATTCTGGTTGTGCTCTAATTAGATCAGAGTTCCAAAACCAAGACCTTTTGGACCGCATAAATTTTATCAAACTTCAAGAAGATATACGGTACTTTTGCACTGATAAGCTTAAGATGTCTACTTATGAAACGGTTTGCTTAAAGCGATACTTGAGAGAAGTTGACTTACTCCCTCAAGAACTTCAGGCATCCCTACAGTCTTTTAGTATTTCGTAGTGAGAAGTCTGGCTGAGTAAAGCTGCTGTTTTCTATCACCTAGTAATCTTGAATGTAAGCAGCTAAGCAGTAGCTCTATAGTAAAAGTATACAGCAGTTGACTGAGAGTAGAAAGAGTCACACTAGTTTAGTCACTTTGCTCTCTGGGCAAATTACTATTTAAGATATTAACAAGTATTATAGCACTTACTGCTACTAACCTAGATTTTTAAAGCTAAAAAGCGTAGGAAGACTAATGTACCTTGCTGGCCAGTGCCTTAGATCTTTGTGGTTCAATTTCCTTAAGCTTCTATAAAGCTAAAGCTGACGACTTTAGTGGCTTTCTAGCTATAGAATTCCTTTCTAGGCTTGTAGAAAGAGCTTATTTCCCCAACAGAGATGCCACTCTTCGATGTTAACATCCACTTGCCCTGCGGCAGTTTGACAAGTCCTGAAATGCTGCTTGAGGATTTGACTATGGTCGGCTCTGACCTTAAGCGATGCTTCATGAGTTACCATTCCAATTTATCAAAGTGTCTCACTGCAGCTAACTTTATGCTGTTTAATCAGGCACTTAGTGTGTCAGATGCAGCTGAATTTACCTCATATGTCCGCCAAAGAATGCCCCTATCACGCTTTACCTTGCTAGCCAGCTTAGACTTACTCTCATCACCAGATAAAATCAGGTCTATGAAGAAAGCTGGAGTTGATGCGATAAAATTTCATAGCTATCAGCAGAAAATATCTTTTTCAGATATCCCTAAAGCAGTAAATATTGCAGTTGATGCATCACGTCTTAACATGCCTATTTTTATTGACACTAGTTATGGTTCTACAGGAATGTATCACTATAATAATCTCCAGTTAGCAGCAGCCATTATTGATAGGGTAGCTGGTGTTCCTGTAGTACTTCTCCATAGTGGTGGTGCAAGAGCAATAGAGGCAATGCTGCTAGCTGAGTCATCTTCTAATGTTTTTCTAGATATGTCTTTCTCAGTCAAATACTATTTAGGCTCAACCATTGAACAAGACCTTGCATTTGCTTATAAGCGCATAGGGGCTCAACGTGTTCTCTATGGATCTGATTTCCCTTATATGGATCTTGATCATTCAAGGCAATCAGCTCTAGAGTTTTTTGACCGCAATAATTTTTCAATCGAGGAACAGTCAGCCATCTTTTGGAAATCTGCTAATAGGCTGTTCAACTGGAAAAGTTATACAGATAAGGCTAGTATCTCAGGTTCTAGCTTACCCTTTACATACACCTAGTTCTCTACATGTAACTCTGTCCAAACGTTCTTTCACAGCTGTTTTCTTTTGTCCCCTTGACTTGAAAAGCATTAACTTAGATAAGACTTAGCCTACTTAGACAGGTTTATGCGCAAATTTTTCATGAATAATCTTAACGGCATTGTTTGCAAAATCTTCTAAGATGACACAGCTAATTCTTATCTCACTAGTTGCGATCATTATTATATTAATTCCGGCATCTCCTAGAGTTCTAAACATTAGACCTGCAGTACCTGTCTTGCTTGGCATTCCAGCACCGACAGCGCTAACTCGAGCGATAGCTGGACTATCTTCTATAGTTGCCCCAGACCATTGACTTAGCAAGGGAGCTAAAGCCTGATCTGCACGACCACGATCTGATTGATGCAGTGTGAAACTGATATCGCGGCTTGCATCTTCATGGCGTCGCTCCGACTGCACAATTGCGTCAAGGCTGATGCCAGCATCAGCAAGAGTAGTACAAAGTGCAGCAGCTGCACCTAAACGATCTGGTACATGCCGAACACTCAGGAGCGCACGGTGCCGGTCTAGAGCTACGCCACGGACGTCAGGTTCTCCATCTCCGCCTGGTTCAGGATTGAGGTATTGCTGACTTTCACTAAGTTCAAATGCTTTGCTAACAGCTCTCAAGGCTTTATTGCCTAATGATGCATCAATCACGCAACTTACTTTTACTTCACTAGTAGCAATCAGCCGCAAGCTGATTCCGGCGCGCGATAGCGTATCAAACAGCTGAGCAGCTATGCCAGGACGTCCCATAATACCTGCACCGTTGATACTAATCTTGCTCATGCCCCCTTCAACATTTACATAGCCGCCAAGCCTCGAAAGAAGCTCCTGACAAAGGGCTAAGCTTTTACCTGCATCTCTCTCAGGAACTGTAAGGGTAATATCGTTGCTATCGATGTTGTGAGTTGACTGAATTATTAGGTCAATATTAATACCACCAGCTGAAAGCGATTCACACAATTGGGCTGCTATACCTGGTCTATCAGGAACGTGCGAAAGTGCTAATACTGCCTGATTTTCCACAAGTTCTGCTGCATCGACAGGTTTTCCTAGTTCGAGCCCATTGCAGCCTAGGACAATAGGGTTATTTCTGCTTGTTATAAGTGTTCCTGGGCCATCACTCCAACTGGAGCGGACTGCTAAAGTAACTCCATAGTTACGAGCAATCTCTACTGCTCTTGGATGTAATACAGCAGCACCTAGGCTAGCTAACTCCAGCATCTCATCACAGCTAATCCGTTCCATTAACTGTGCATCCGGTACTATTCGAGGGTCAGTGGTGAGTACGCCTGGCACATCAGTGTAAATTTCACAGGCTTCGGCCCCTAAAGCTGCTGCGAGTGCAACTGCAGAAGTATCAGAACCACCCCGTCCAAGTGTGGTTATTTCAGCAGTGCCACTTCCACCTGCACTGGTACCCTGAAATCCTGCAACTACTACTACCTGGCCATTGTTTAATCTTGAACGCAGCCGTTCTGTACGCACCTCTAAAATGCGGGCACGGCCGTGCACTGATTCAGTTACGATGCCTACCTGAGCACCAGTCATTGAAACTGCCGGCACGTCGAGTTCGTGCAGGGCCATAGACAATAGTGCAATCGAGACTTGCTCACCGGTAGCCAATAGCATATCCATTTCACGCCTCGGCGGCTCTAAACTAATCTGCTTCGCTAGGTCTGTAAGCTGATCAGTAGTTTTGCCCATAGCTGAAACTACTATTACCAGCTCATGGCCTTCCTCGCGCGAGATAGCAACTCGCCGGGCTACTGCCTGAATCCTTTCTACACTTCCAACGGATGTGCCACCAAACTTTTGCACTAGTAGTGCCATTTAGGTATGCCGGAAAAGTTTAATTATTTCAACTCAAGAGTCCATCGCGAAAGGCATTGCCAGGTGAGGCGCCACGCTTTAGATCTACTTCAATCTCCAGCATTTGTTTCAGCAATATCAGGAGTTGTTTAGGATGACAGCCTTGGAGCTGCTTACGCATAAAATAAACTTGCTTTGGGTTGCTGATACCTACCGTTTTGGCAATTACTTCCGAGCTGCGTTCTCCTTGCTGCTCTAGTAGGCTCAGCCAAAGCCAGCGTCGGATCTGGCCACTGAGAGCTGCCACAATTCGCAGCGCTGGCTCGCCAGTATCCAATAAAGCATCGAGCAATGAGATAGCATCACTGACATTGCCTAGCAGCAGAGCATTACCTGCCTGAAAGACGTTTGTGCAGCGGCAGTCAACCAGAGCATTAACTGCTGCTGCAGTGATTGGCCTTTTCTGATCGCAACTACCAGAATACAAAGACAACTTCTGCAGCTCTAGGCTAAGGCGGGCACTGTCATTACCAATCGCCTCAATTAACGCTGTTGTCCCCTCAGGATCTAGTACAAGATTATGGTTGCTCGCCGCACGTTCCACAAATTGTCGTTGCCCAGCAATGTCCCAAACTGCTGGTACCTGAAAGCTTTGCTCCTCCGCAAGCCCCTGCTTCACTTGTACCCTAATTGCTTTAGTACTGCGTAAACGGCCATCTGGTTTTACTGGATTACAGAGCAGTAAATGGCTAGTCGCAGGAATTAGTTGAAACACTACTTCAAAGCGTTTCGCTAGCTCGCTAGTGCACTCATTACAGAAAGGAGAATGCATTAGTAGCACAACACGACCACCAGAACCAAAAGGTGGTGTGCGAGCTTCTTCTAAAGCCCGGATTGCATTTTCAGGCTGGCTGCCGTCGAAACGGCTCAAATTCAAGCTAGCCCAGGCTGGATCGACTACTGTGGCGATTTGAGTTTCGATCTTTTGTGCCAATGCTGCAGCATCATTGCCCCACAACAGTATGATTGGCATAGTAACAGTGGTAATTGATTAGGGTCATGCTGATGCTGATACCATCAGCCACAAACTTCGAGCATCCTACTTTTGTAGAAAGCATTCAACTTATCCGAGAGCAGCTGGGAGCCACTGGCTTGAATCCACTACAGCAGCGAGTACTAGAATGCTTAATTCACAGCAGTGGAGACTTTAATCTAACCTCCCTACTATACTTCAGTACAGGTGCCTGTGAGCAAGGAATTAATGCTCTGCGTAACGGTGCAGCAATCCTCACCGATACTATGATGGCAGCAGCGGCAGTTACGCCAACAGCAGCTCGCTGTGGTGGTAACAAGGTATATTCAGTTCTCGAATGGGCTCCTGCGCTCGCACCAGTGGGCAGTACCCGCACAGTTGCTGGTATGACTCAGGCATGGGCTAAGCTGGCTAATAATCAGATTGAACCTAAACCTGTCTTGCTAGTTGGCAGTTCTCCTACGGTACTTGAGTGGCTGTTGAACAATCTAGAGGCAGGTGCAGTAGCAGAACCTGCCTTAGTGATCGGCATGCCAGTGGGCTTTATAAGGGTTGCGGAGAGTAAAAGACGGCTAGCAGTAAGTAGACTGCCTCAAATAAGGCTTGAGGGCAGTCGTGGTGGTGCTGGTCTGGCAGCCGCAGCAGTCAACGCACTGCTGCGAGCATCAGTGACAGATGCCTAATCACATTCATAAGACCGAGTCGCTATTCCTTCTCCAAATGCAAGCTAGAATTACCTGGCTAATAGTCAAGTCAGAATATAGTCTGTGTCTAATTGCAGCTGAGTTAGCACTTGCCTCGAACGCTGTATCACCAAGGGTGGTACACCTGCCATACGGGCCACGTCTATACCGTAGCTGCGCTTAGCACAGCCGCTTGCTACTCTGTGTAGGAATACCAATTTGTTATCGCTAGTTTCTCGTACTAACACCTGTATACTGGCAATGTTATTTAGCCTATTTTCAAGTTTACCGAGCTCATGGTAGTGCGTTGCGAACACAGTACGACTACGCAGGTTAGTAGCCAAGTATTCGCTGACAGCCCAGGCGATTGCAAGGCCATCACGGGCAGTAGTGCCTCGACCAACCTCATCAAGCAGTACTAGGGATTGCTCCGTAGCATGATGCAAGATGACAGAGGTCTCAATCATTTCCACCATAAAAGTAGACTGGCCAGTGGCTATGTCATCAACAGCACCAACACGGGTAAAAATTCGGTCAGTTAACCCTAGACGTGCAGATTGGGCAGGTACCCAGCTACCTATCTGTGCAAGCAGTTGGATCAAGGCAATCTGACGTAGGTAACAGCTCTTACCACTGGAATTAGGGCCAGTGAGAATTAACAGGTCATGGTTACTGCCTAGATGAGTACTATTAGGGGTAAAATGTTTTTCTACTAGTAGTTTTTCTACTACCGGATGTCGTCCCGCTGTAATCTCTAGCTCACGCCCCTCTGTTACCTCTGGAGCTACCCAACCACTAGTAGCAGCAATATCAGCCAAACCAGCAAGAGCATCGAGATTGGCAATAGCACGGGCAGCGCGGCGGATTAATTTCACCTGTTCGCCTACATGCTCTCGCAACTTGCAAAAAAGCTCATACTCCCGCTGAGCAGCACGGGCACGCAGTTGTAGGATTAGTCCCTCACGATTCTTGAGTTCTGGTGTCACAAAGCGCTCCTCATTAGCTAAGCTTTGGCGCCGGATCCAGTGATTAGGTACTGATAAAGCTTTAGCGTGGCTTACTGCTAGAAAGTAGCCTATGGTGCGATGGTAGCGCAGCCGTAGAGTACTGATTCTGCTCTCGAGGCGTTCCTTAGATTCCTGCTGCAATAGCCAAGCATCCTGATCGTCGAGTTTGTTACGTAGACCGTCTAGCAGTGGATCAACACCATCACATATGAGACCACCTTCACTCAGGTTTGAGGAGGGGTTGGCTAGTAGTTGGTGCTTTACCATCACTACTAAGTCTGCCAAAGCAGGATTTGGCTGCAGCAAGCCGTCTAGCCAGACTAGATTATCACCGCCCAACGCAGCGCTCTTCAGGAAAGCTTTTAGTGGGGGCAATTGCTCAAGACCATTAGAAATTGCTACCAAATCGCGAGGGCTAGCATGGCCACCTCCAGCCCGACCTGCTAGACGCTCGAGGTCTGCAATCGGTCGTAGTATCTGGCGTAGCAGAAGCCGCAGCGGTCTCTGTGCTACAAGCAAGCTTACTATTGTCTGGCGATGATTGATGGTTTTTAGGTCTAGCAACGGTGCCTCGATCCAGCGTCGCAAGCAACGTCCGCCCATGGCAGTTAGGGTACGATCTACTGCCCACAACAACGACCCTTGGAAATGGTTGTCTCGCTGAGTTTTGGTAAGCTCAAGGTTACGCCGCGTTTGGGCATCAAGCACTAACGCTGTGCCACGTTGTAATAGCTTCGGCCGTTCTAACGGGACAGCTGAAGCTATTGCCTTAAGCGGCTGAGTTTCATCTAGATAGTGCAGCAAACCTCCAAAGGCTCGTCGAGCTAGTGGCTGATCTTCCAGACCTAGTCCTGCTAGGTCCCTCAGGCCATAGTAGCTGCGCAAGGATGCATCTGCCTCGGGTAAACTAAAGGGGGTAATAGCTGTGTGTGTTAGTCGCAGTTGCTCTAAGCACCAAGTCGGGGGTTTACCCTGGCTACTCCAAAGTAACTCACCAGTTTCTAGAGTAGTTAGCTCTTGCTGCAGCAATTCGTCTCCTTCCCCCTGTTGCAGCTGCACTTCACCTGTACTGACATCCACGCTAGCAAGTCCCCATTGGTAGGCTAGATGATCATTAATCTCTTCTACCAATACTGCTACCAGCCAGTTGTTAGACCGGGCTTTGAGCATCCCTTCCTCAAGTACAGTCCCGGGGGTAAATACGCGTGTGATGCCACGCTTAAGTGGCATTCCCTTGATTGGTACAGTCTCTAGTTGATCGCAGAGAGCAACACTGAAGCCATGACGGATCAGTTCGGTGCAGTGGCGCTCAGCTGCATGATGAGGTATGCCAGCCATCGGTACTCGGCCAATAGCCCTGCCACCATCCTTTCCTGTGAGTGTCAGGCCAAGAATTTGGGATAGTTGGATCGCATCTTCAAAGAAGCACTCGAAGAAGTCGCCAAGGCGATAAAGCAGTATTCGCTCAGGATGAGCTGCTTTCAGCTCAACGTAATGCCGCAATATTGGAGTTAACTGACTCGATTTTACTGAGCTATGGTGCCTCCAGGCTAAGTTGCCGTTTTTAACAACTGGTTCGTGTTTACCGACGGGTGAACAGTCTGTCGTTTTCACGCTTGCTTTTTGGATACGTGGCCGGGCAGCAGCGTCACTCCGCAGGCCTTCGTCGTCTAGTTCGATATTGGACACTACTGGTGCAACAGTCATCGCTGTTAGTTCAGGCTCACCGAAAAGGTTGTTCTGCAAGACCTGATCTGGCTTGATCATGGGTAAAGCTCTGGGCATTGTCACCATATCAATTGAGCCTAAGAGCGAGGTCAGTGGCAAAGCACTGCAGGAACACCACAAGCTGTAAAGCTGCAGGTAGAAAGCTGATGGAAGGTCCTACCAGCATGTGAGAATTACTGCATATTGGGCACCACAGACCCATGCAGCTTCTGAACACCTTCACTGTCTTTGCGCTAGTAGTGATGTCGTTCGCCCTAATTGTGGCGGTGCCGGTTCTGTATGCTTCCGGCAGCGAAGACGCCGGTCGGTCCAACCGCTTGGTTTTACTCGGTGGCTTGGTCTGGGTAGTATTAGTCCTGGTGAATTGGGGAATGAGCTACTTTGTCGTGTGACTCCAGGATGCATCCCACAAGGTGCTTTGAGACCATAGTTCACAGATGGGACAACCACTTTAAATGGCCATCTTCGAAGGACGCTTTACCGATGCGCAGAGCTTGCGCATTGCCATAGTTGTTGCCCGCTTCAACGATCTGGTCACTGGCAAGTTGTTAAGTGGCTGCCTCGACTGCCTAGCCCGCCACAGTGTCGATGTCTCTAAGGACAGTCCCCAATTAGATACAGCCTGGGTACCTGGCTCGTTCGAGCTACCACTAGTAGTTCAAGCTCTTGCCCGCAGTGGCCGTTATGATGTCTTAATAACTCTTGGCGCTGTCATCCGCGGTGACACACCCCACTTTGATGTGGTAGTAGCAGAGGCAGGCAAAGGCATTGCTAGCGTTTGTCGCGAGACAGGAATCCCAGTGATTTTCGGAGTGCTTACTACTGACACAATGCAACAGGCTCTTGAGCGAGCTGGTATTAAGAGTAACCTTGGATGGAATTACGCCCTACAGGCTCTTGAAATGGGATCCTTAATGAGATCTCTTGCTTAACAGAGGGTACAAGCACGTCATTTATCGCATTGACTCTAAGTCCACCTATGATGCATAATTTCTTAGGTAATTAGAGGAGGCGAAGTATTTTAGGACCCTGTGCGGATGTAGCTCAGTGGTAGAGCATCTCCTTGCCAAGGAGAGGGTCGAGAGTTCGAGTCTCTTCATCCGCTTGTGACTAGTGCCCTGGGCGCATGACGTCGTTTCAAGGTGCTTCCAAAAGTTATGATCGGTTTGCACAGCCACAAGCTCTGGCTGCCCAGCTTCTGAGCAGTTGCCTGCTCGACAGCGGCAGGCAGGAAGTCTCGGTGTCAGCCCCTGACTGTCTCATTGATCTTGGTTGTGGTACTGGCTTAGCGACGCTGAGCTGGCTGCAACGCCAGAGACTTCTCCATAAACCCCCGGTGGGTCTAACGATCCTAGTAGACTTGGCACCGGCTATGTTAGAAACTGCTGTCTCTTTGCTACGACCAAAGGTTCAGCGTTTGCAAGGCTTGTTACAAGATGCCTTTAAGCCTTCGCTCATTTCTGCTCTTGATGCAGAGGCAGGACAAAAGGGCTCTAGGTTGATCCTCAGCAGTTACCTATTACAGTGGTCTCCATCACCGCTGGAAACACTAACTGAGATATGGGCCAATTGCCTGAGACAAGGTGACTGCCTGGCTGTAGCGCTGCCTGATGAGAATAGCTTCGCAGCTTTGCACTGCGCTCTTGCAGAGGCAGAGTTGCCCTTCCGGGGACTTTCCTTGCCTACGACTGATGATTTGCTTGGAGACGAGTCCATGACGAAGTTGCAGAAATACTTTCAAGTTCTTGCTGCTGGTTCCTGTCCAACTGTTGTTGCTGTGGACTCTGCATTCGACTATCTACATCATTTCTCTCAAATTGGTGCCACACTGGAGTCTCCTGTTTACAGCCTTGGTGACTCAGTAAGATTGTTTCGCTCTCTCGATCGAGTCTTCAAAGAGCGCTTGCCAGAACTGGATTACCACACTACCTGGATGATTCTTAGACGATGCTGAATTTACTGCCAGCGAATCAACAGTCGCTGTGGCTCGGCTGACAGGAAGCCAAGCTGCTTATAAAAGCCAGCACTGTTAGTAGTCATCAAGTACACCCGTTCAGCATCACGAACTGCAGGGGCTGCTATCAGGGCCTCTACTATACGTCTTCCCAAACCACGTCTTTGCAAGTCACCTACTACAACTATGTCCCAGAGTACAGCGCGATAGATTCCATCGCTGATTGCGCGACCAAAGCCCACCAGACGCTTGCCCTGCCATAAGCTAACTACTGCCGTACTGCCTGCTAACAGTCGCCTTAGTTGCTGCGTTGAACGTCCACTGGCCCAGGGAGCATATCTGTCGAGTAAGCAACTGAGTTTTAATAACGCTCGGCTGGGTCGCAGACCTGGACCAAGACCAAACCAGCGCAGCCCAGGAGCGCCTGGTGCATGCTGAACTAGCCGGATGCCACTCATAAGCACCCTATATTGTCTCAAGTCGCGCACTTCGGCTGGCTGTGCTGAAATGTCGCGCAGTATCTGCGGTTTTCTTGGCCATGACAGCAGCGGCCAATCGCCGCGGTATCATCTTAGCTGGCGGCAGTGGTACTCGGCTTGCCCCACTCACCTGGGCGGTGAGTAAGCAGCTAATGCCAGTTTATGACAAACCTATGATCCATTACCCGCTCAGCACACTGATGCTGGCAGGCATTAGGGAAATATTAATCATTACCACTGCCCGCGACCAGGATGCCTTCCGAAGGTTGCTTGGTGATGGCCGCGCTTGGGGCATGTACCTTGACTATGCTATACAGCCTAAGCCAGATGGCTTAGTTCAGGCTCTTTTAATTGGTGAAACCTTTTTAGGTGATTGCCCTGCTGCCCTTATGCTGGGTGACAACCTCTTCCACGGTAATAACCTGATCTCCCAACTTCAGGCTGCTCAAAATCGCAGACAAGGCGGCACAATCTTCGCATATCCAGTCAGTGATCCCAAGCGCTACGGTATCGTTACTTTTGATAAGAATGGCAAAGCAATAAGTATTGAGGAAAAACCCCAGCACCCTAGCAGCCGCTGTGCTGTTACTGGCCTCTATTTTTATGACAGCTCAGTGGTGAAGCGAGCACGACAGGTAAAGTCTTCGGCACGCGGCGAATTGGAGATCACTACACTCAACCAGATGTATCTTGATGATGGTCAGCTGACCGTCGAGCTTATGGGGCGTGGCGTGGCGTGGCTTGATACTGGCACATTTGACTCACTCCATGAGGCTGGCTCCTATATTCGCACGCTTGAGAAACGACAGGGACTGAAAGTAGGTTGTCCTGAGGAAGTAGCTTGGCGCTGTGGCTGGATCGATGATGCTCAGCTTGAGAGATTAGCTAAGCCATTACTAGAGAGTAGCTACGGACACTACTTACTACAGCTTCTAGAGCAACCCGGCAGTGGAGATGCATCATTGCAGCGCTCGATAGAACATTTTCCAGACCCGCCCTATGCAGATTGAGATGCTTGCCACTCTTGACGGCCGTGCTCTGTATGGCCCTCTACTTCTAACCCCTCGGGTGTTCAGCGATGAGCGCGGTTTTTTCCTCGAGAGCTGGAACCAGCGTCACTTTAATGAGCTAATTGGCCAGTCTTTGACTTTTGTCCAAGACAATCATTCTCGCTCAGTGCGCGGTGTACTACGTGGCTTACACTACCAGTTACCACCTTATTCTCAGGGCAAACTCGTACGATGTGTGGCAGGGTCTATCTTTGACGTGGCAGTAGACATAAGACATAATTCACCTACATATGGCAGCTGGGTCTCTGCTAAGTTAACAGCAACTAACTACTGCCAGCTATGGATACCAGAAGGTTTTGCTCATGGTTTCCTAGCTCTCAGTGAGAACAATGAGGTGCTCTACAAGACCACAGAGTTTTGGTGCCGTAATTACGAACGCTCACTTCGCTGGGACGATACAGATCTTTCAATTGCCTGGCCACTACAGAATGTAGCAAACAAATCTCCACTGTTGTCCTTTAAGGATAAAGTAGCGCCACGGCTAGCTGAACTGCCATTCCTGGAAATCTTTGGGCCTAAATATGGAGATGCCTGAATATCATGTAAGCTACTGCAGTAGAATTATCTAGGCTCCTGGCATTCTGAAGGTTTGGTGTGACTCAGACCTAGAATCATATCTTAGGACCCTACCCTCAATCTTTCAGCTATTAAGGGTAAATTTAACTACAGATCCAAAGGTCTGACAACCTGTAGCAGCCAGTCAATGGCTGATTATACTAATAGTGCTGATCATTAGTTATTAATGTGCAGGTCTAAGCTTGTCAGTCAACAATCTTAGATAAATATCTCAGTCTAGAAATCCAGAGACTAAGCGAAACTAGTTAAAAAACATGAGAGTATTGGGTGTAGCCAGTGGGAGCTGAAGTTATTTCTCATGTACAAAGATTGTTTAAGACATCAAAATTAAAGCCTCGACAATAGAGCGATTCATCTGTGTAGATTTGGTCTATGCGTGTCCTGCTCACTGGTGCCCAGGGTCAGCTGGGTTGTGCTCTTATCAATGCTATTCCTACCACCCTTTCTAAAATACCTATCAAGCTAATTGCTACTAGCCGTGCTGAGCTTAATTTGGCAGATACTGTTGCTTGCCGTCAAATTGTTAAGGAACTGCAGCCAGATTGGATAATAAATGCAGGTGCTTACACTGCCGTTGACCGAGCCGAGAATGAACCTGAACTAGTATATGCTGTCAATGCTGGTGCACCACGAGCATTCGCAGAAACACTGGCTAGCACAGGAGGCCGGCTGTTACAGCTAAGTACCAATTTTGTATTCAGCGGTACTCAAGGCCATCCTTACAGTCCAAATCAATCACGAGAGCCACTCGGTACCTATGGTGCCAGTAAAGCAGCTGGTGAAGTAGCTGTTGAGGAATTCATGGCAGCTTCCGGACGTGGCACTATCCTACGTACTAGCTGGGTGATGGGGCCAGTTGGACACAATTTTGCTCTTACAATGCTGCAACTACACAGGGAGCGTGAGGAACTGAGTGTTATAGCTGACCAAGTAGGCTGTCCTACTAGCACGTTTACGCTGGCAGATGCCTGCTGGCGCATTCTCACACAGTTCTCATACAGCAAGTCTCTGCCAATGCGAATGCACTGGTGTAATGCTGGCGCTGCTAGCTGGTACGATGTGGCTATAGCAATAGGTGAACTGGCGAAAGACTCTGGTCTACTCAGCCAGGCTGCTCGGGTACGACCAATTACAACAGCAAATTATCCTGTATCAGCTCGTCGGCCAAGCTACTCCTTGCTCGATTGTTGTATGACCCAGCAAATTCTAAACCTAGAACAAATGCCCTGGCGTTCAGCACTAGCTGTAGTTCTCAATGAGGTAAAGCGTATGCGCTCTGCCACCTCAGTAAAATCTGCTTGATGGCATCTCCCCTCCCTGAGCATATCCGTCGGGTGCTGGTTACTGGTGGGGCTGGTTTTATCGGTAGCACCCTGATCCGACGCCTGCTGCGCGACACCACAGCAACAGTATTTAACCTAGACAAACTAGGCTATGCAAGCGATCTAAGCAGCATCTGGCAAGAGCTCAATAAACTTGGTGCCAATGCGGAGCAGCGTCACCATTTTCTCCAAATCAACTTAGCTGAAGCCGGAGTCACAGCAGCAGCAGTTCGGCAGGCTGATCCAGACCTTGTGCTACATCTTGCTGCTGAGAGTCATGTGGACCGTTCTATTAAGAAACCAGCCGCTTTCCTAGAGAGCAACATCATGGGCACGTTTCAGCTATTGCAGGCAGTACGCACTCATTGGGAAAGGCTACCAGATGAGCGCCAACACACTTTCCGAATTCATCATATCAGCACTGACGAAGTGTTTGGCTCCCTAGGACCCAAAGGACACTTTTCAGAATCTAGCCCATATAGACCTAGTAGTCCTTATTCTGCCACCAAAGCTGCTAGCGATCATCTAGTTAACGCCTGGCATTGCACTTATGGCTTGCCCACGGTATTGACCAACTGCAGCAACAATTATGGGCCTTGGCAATTTCCAGAAAAGCTAATTCCTACGGTAATACTTAAAGCAGCAACTGGTAAACCGATCCCCCTTTATGGTTGTGGTGCTAGCGTACGTGACTGGCTATTTGTTGAGGACCATGTTGATGCTTTACTACTAGTAGCAACCCTAGGGAGGGTTGGCCATAGTTACTGTATTGGTGGATATGGTGAGTATAGGAACTGGGAGGTGGTTCAGGAAATTTGTAAGCTTCTGGATAGGTTTCAACCTAGTGGAGCACCGCACAACAGTCTAGTAACCCTGGTACCTGAAAGGCCTGGTCACGACCAGCGTTATGCCATCAATGCCCAACTTATCAGTAAAGAGCTGGGCTGGCGGCCACGCCACTGCTTTGCTCAAAGTCTAGAAACTACAGTGCGTTGGTACTTAGAACATCGGAAATGGTGTGAGGCCATGCAGCAACGTTCTGGATTATAGTAAGGGGTGTATCAGCCTATGATCCCGGAGCTGTGAGCATGCCACAAACCTAGAGATATTTTACCAGCATAAGTTCTCGATCGACAACTTCTACACCTAATAATACTACTCTTATGGCTATGCTACTAGTAACGACTATCTTATTGACTAACAAAATTACGGTGATCAGAACTTAAGATTAGCCAGAAACTCGAGAGCTAAATTAGTTGACCAATCTAGAATTTCATAACCTATATAGTTCCCCGGTTAACCACTTTTGTTATATTAGCCCTTTGTAGGGTAGCAATACAGATAGCTAAGTAATGGATTGCAGAATGTCTTCACTCCTTTCTAGAAAAGTTATAGTATCCATACGTGCTCTATCTCTCATGACAGCTACAACTATCACTGGCACAACTGGTAATGACATTCTTTCCTCTCCTGGTTCAGTACTGGGAACGAAACCATCACCTGCTTTGATAGTAGGTTTTCAGGGTGATGACACTATTACGATTAGCCAGGCTAGTGACTCAGCTAGCGCTGGCCAAGGAAATGACTCAATTAACATACTTTTTCGCGGTTCTCAAGTAGCTACCATCGATAGTGGTGCTGGAGATGATACTATCTCATCTAAAAATGGGGCTAGCTACTCTAATCAGATTTACGCTGGTGATGGTGCTGACTCGATTATAGTTGGATCGCCAAGTTCTACAGGTCTAGTCAAAGGCTCAACTATCTTTGGGGGAGGAGGCAATGACACAATCGACCTTGGGACTGCAACCCGTACTGTTATTAACTCTTTCTTTGGCCTGGGTAGCGGTGATGACTCAATTCACGCTCCCGCAACTACCCTATTCGACTCCCAAATTTATGGTGCTAAAGGTAAAGACACAATCGCTATTGGTGCGGAACAAATCCTAGCTGACGTTAATATCAATGCAGGTCTAGGTGCAGACCTAATCACTTTTGAGGGTGGAGCTAGTGTTACTAACACCTATATTGGTGCTGGCAAAGGCGCTGACTCAATCCATCTTGGAACTGCCTCTTTTATTGCAGCTTCTATTGCTGGTGGTGGTCTTAGTGATACGATCACTATCGAGCCCTCTACTAACTACTATGAGGATAAGTTTGCACGTGGCGGTGGTGTCAAAATATATGGGGATGCATTTGGAGTAACCACAGCTGGTACTGGTCTTGGAGGTGGTGCTGATGGTGCTGATATCATTGGCGGCTCCGCTCAAGACTTTGGCAATGCAAGTATTTATGGAGCTGGTGGTGCTGATACTATAAAAGTGTTTGGTTGCTCCGCTTTAGTATTTGGTGGTAACGGCCACGATGTGATTCACATCTATGGTCAAACTCTCAACAGCGTAAACGGTGGATCTGGTGATGACATTATTAAACACTTTAATCCTCATACTGGCTCACCTTTACTCACTGGTATACCTACCTTAAATGGTGGGGCTGGTAATGACTCTTTAATTTATGGAGGTACGACAGCAAACTTTCTGTCTACTGGTGCTCTCAATGCAACTGGAAGTAGACCCTGGTATCATGGCGGCTACAGTAATTTTATTGTCGAAGGTGCAGTTAGCGGGGATAAAATTATTGCTGACAGTACTGCTCTTGATGTTTCTAACTCTAACTTTAACTCCACGTCTGGTACAATCTATGTCTATGCAACAGCTTCTGCTTCTGTAACCGAACTCGAAGATATTGAGGGAAGCATGGGCATTTATAGTGATGGCAATGACACATACTTCACTATTGCTAGCGGCGGGAGTAAGTATGCAGTATTTAATATTAGAGGCACTGATCTAGTGACTACTACTAAGCTAAGTCAAGATATTGCAGTGACAACTCTCAACTTCGGCTTCTCTGTTACTGCAAATAGTAACGACACTGGTATTATTATCACTCTCGTCTAATTACAGTCTTCCTTGCGTAGGCTCGACTTATTTTCCCCCATGGATTTACTCGAAAAAAATAAGTTATTCTTGAAGTCTTTTCTGCTTCAAAAGCAGCTCACCGGCACACTTCAGCGTGTATCCCCTGAAGAAAACAGCAATTCACCTGTAGGTATTACAGGTGACCAATCTATTAAGGGTTGGTCCCAGGTTAGCAGCAAGGCACTTGTTCTACCACAATTATTCTTGTCCCAGGCTGGGTATGATGCCCTTAAACAAAAAATCAAGGCTTTTTCTCCTGACCATGGTATTAGACAATACATCAATCCCTCAGAAGATTTAGATCCACATCTGGTCTGGGGACTTTTAAAACTTAGAGAAATTGAGCAGAAGATTGGTGCAGACCCTGATAATCAATCAACATCTACCAACAGTATCAGGCCTCGAACCATAATCGCCCTTGGCAGCGGTAATGGGAGGCTTCTAAACGAAATGGTGAACACTTTTAAGCCATTCCATCTTTGCATTGCTATTCGTTCCTGGGCTGACCTAGAGACAAGTTTTAGTGAGATTGACTGGCAGCTGTTATGGAATAGTAGGTGTGAACACCCTAACCAGAGGATATCTATCCTCCCGTATTCTGATATTGATCAATTGCGCTTAATTATCATGAACTCTGATATTATTGGCTGTGAGCATGCACTTATAGTAGTTCCAGACTCAAGTAGTTCACTGCTACCAGCATACCTTGATGATAGAGAGAAGTTGTGTGGTCGCAAGCTGGATTATTTATTTAACTACCTGGGGTTTACCCTTGATGAATACAACATGCTTTGGTCAGCTAGCGCTACGCTAAGAAGATCACCGCGCATTTTTCACTTGCCTTTTAACAAAATTGGCGGCAAGTACATAGTATGTGGTAGCGGCCCGAGTCTGGATGCTAATATAAACTATGTAAAATGCTTGTCTAGCTCTTATTCTGTTATCGCGTGTGCAAGTAACTATCGAACATTGAGAGCTGCTGGCATTAAGGTGGATATTCTCTGTTTGTTAGAGCGTAACTCAATAGAATATGAACAATATTTATCTGTTAAGGACGAGTTTGGTACAGATGAGACTTTCCTATTTGCATCCGTGACATGTGACTTCAGACTTCATAGCTTATTTTCTGATAGCATGGTTTACTTTAGGCCTGCTTTAACTCCTCTGGCAATTTTCTCTACGAACCCTAGACAAGTACTTTATCTTGAAGGACCACAGACAGTAAACACTGGAGTAGCACTTTGTGCTAGTCTTAGGGCTGAAGAGGTAGTACTAGTTGGTGTTGACCTAGGCACAACCTCACTTCGATACGTTAGGAGTAAAAATGCTGTTGGCACTAGTAAGCGTCAGTTTGATATTAAAACAGAAGGAAACCTCCAAGACGTTGTATATAGTGATAGTTTCTTGATGGATGGAAAAATTTCCATGGAGAGATGTCTATCTATATCCAAGCTTAAAGTATTCAATGCTAGTGATGGTGTTAAGATTGAGGGGGCTGAACCTATTGTGCTGTCAAGTTTAATGTCTAAAATCAATAACCACATAACTGATAAATATGCTTGGAGGGATTGGTGGCTTAAACAGCCGAGATTCCAGCCTGAAGCTCTAGGAAACCTTTGGAAGTCATCTAGATCACGTGTGCATGTATGCGATCTGTTCTCATCACTAAGGGAGTTGCTAATGTTAAACACAAGCTGGTCATATGATTTACAAAGCAAGATAGTTGAGCTTATGAAGCTTGATGTTCCATCACGGCAGCAGGTTGCACGCCGCTTAGTTAGGGCACTTTTCCTAAAGTTAAGCGTCACTATTACACGTCAGAACTATGTTCTGTTAACTCAGGATCCCTCAGGAGCTCTTGCACTAAAGTTTTACCATAAAGTGCAATTGTACCTCCTTGAAATTTGTAACCAAGTTGAGAGCGAGATATATGAGCTATTTGACACTATAGAATCTGATCTTTTGATCGACAAGAGCAAGAGAATTGGTGTACCAGCTTAATTACAGATCTCTTGTTCGGGGCCTTCGCCTCTTATCGAGTCAAGGCAACACTAGCTTTCTTAGAAAGGCTCGTGATGTTTATCATCGACTAGCGATTGAGAACAGTTCTAACTCCCGAAGTAAATCATTACTTTATGATGGTAAGTTTTTGCTCCCACACTTAGATTTAATTACTACTTCATATCAGTATGGCCTATGCAGCGGGCCAATGCTTTTGTACCCCACATTGGTTAATAATCTTGATTATCGTCCATCAGCACAAAGTGTTCTTAAGCAATCGTACAATAGCTGCAGGTCTGCTATTCTCTCTGGACTGCATACTAAGATTCAGAATAAAGCTGGCACCAGTATTATTAAACAAGCTCGTACATTGTTAATTCTAGGTGCTCCAGTACTGCAATCAATCAGGGTTGAATTGCTACCTAACTATATTGACCGCATTATAATAATAGAGTCAAACCCCAGAGACCTTGCAGTTGGACTACTTTTAAGTGATCTTCACGTCATGGTAAACAGCGCAAAATCGCGGAGTGTTGGGGTCCAGTTTCTATTAGAAGCAAATCTGGATAAACTTAAGCATTATTTTTGTACTGCCACAATAGCTCTCCAAGCAACTACAATATTCGGCATGAGAATTATTAGGTCTCCAATCAGTAACAGTTGCCTTCAAGCATTTGAGTCATGGTTAAGAAGTCCAGAGGGGCTTACGCAGTACGTCATCAGTTCTCTAGGATCAGAAGTAGATGAGATTAATCAACTACGACAAGCTATTTTCCTATCACTGCAAGAACAACATCGGAGGTTTATAACCTACTCACCAAGAAATCAGTCCAGGCCAGTTGTGCTTACTGCTAGTGGTCCATCTCTAGATATGGCAATTCCATGGCTCTACAATAACCGCCAAAGTGTGAGAATTGTTGCATCTGGTAGTAGTGTCGGTGCACTAGTACGTAATCAGGTATACCCTGACGCAGTTGTACTGCTCGAGCGTGAGAGTAGCATTTTCTACAATGCTCTTCAACTAATTGAAGAAGGGTATGACCTAAGGAAGATTACTCTTTTTGCATCTATGACATTAGATCCTCGTGTGCACTCACTATTCGCTAGGTCTGTATGGTTCCATCGCCCATTTTCATCCACGCTGGCATTCTTTTACAATGAGTCTGAGGGTAAGCTACTACAGAGCGGGCCAGAAAGTGTAAATGCAGGATTAGAGGTTCTTCTCCACCTAGGATTCTCTAAAATCCTTGGTTTAGGGTGTGATTTTGGCACTTCTAAACGCGACTATCCACGTGCAAATGGTGCCCTAGGATTAAGCCCTCGTGAATTTACTATTCCTACACAAGGTCGGTCATCTAAAACAGTCTTCTCCACCCCATCTCTCCTAAGTGCAAGTGATAGCTTTTCCAACACATTAAATGCTTACGATACTGCTTTCTTTTCACCACCTTTTGGAGTATATCTCAATTCTCCTGTTACACTATGTGAGCTTGATGTTAAGACTCTAGATATGTTTAAAAATAATTATCCACTCATAGATAATTGGAAAAGCCTCATATTATTCTCATTGGAACCAAGTGAAATCAAGCACCGCCTAGCAAAAGTTAAGACTAGTCTCTATAAATACTGTGACCTTTTGATATCCACTGTGAATAACGAAATTGCGTGGAACCTAACCGTGGCCAGAAAATTCGACCAAATTTTGTCCTTTGATAACCCAAAAACTTTGTTTAGCGACATACTAGTTAGGCGTTTAATGAGACTACCTACTTTTATGATAATTCAGTCGCTAAATAACTCCTCGCAGTTAGATTGGCATGAGAGAAAGGTTGACTATATTGAAAATGTCTATTGGCTTAAAACTGTGTATGATGAGTTCTTGAGTACTCTATTTAAACTTGATCATAATAATCTCGAATGGCATGAGTCTGGAAGTCCATGTGCGGGAGAAAACTAGCCGTAGCCTACTTATGGGCTCTTAACCATGTATTAACAAGTCCAAAATTGATTTCCATTTGTCAAGACAAGAACTCAGCTCATATATCTCGGAGTTTTTTATAGTGGCGTGCAATTGGTTTGGCGCCTTCACTCCCTGAACTATACTTCTCACTATACTAGAAGGGTCTTCTATAGTTGTCCATAAAACACTTTCTTTAAGAGCAATATCTTCTGTTGCTGTACAAGCATTGCTTAACAGACATGATTTGCAGTAAATAGCTTCAAAAAAGCTCCAGCTCACTACATAAGGGCGTGTAAAATAACAGTGGAGATTGCTTCTCCACAAGAGTGCTCTGTAGTCCGTATAGCTAAGAAGACCTGTAAAATAAACCTGCTTCGTGGGAATTTTACCCTTTAGTTCTTGCAGTAGGTAGTTCTTCCAGCTTCCGTTACTACTTGGCGCGGGGTAGCTGTATGCACACCGATCAACACCAGCAATAACGACTTGGAGGTCACCAAGCTCTTCGAAGACTTGCGGTAGTGAGCGCATAAACTCGGGAAACCCCCGCAATGGTTCCATTCCCCGTGTTGCATAACTAAGAATTAGAGCATCTGGTTGAAACTCAAGCTGCTCGCCGCTAACTCGATTGTTGATCCTTAGCACTCTACTCCGGAAGTTATTAGGTGCCGGATAGAAAAATTTGGTATCGATTCCATCAAAGATTACTTCTAACTTATGTTGAAAAATATCTGGGAATTGCTGTTTTTGCCAGTCAGTTGGTACAACTGCAGCATCACAGATAGACAGTTCTTGTAGAGTCGGTAGGTTACGTAAGTTAGTCTTGAGGCGTATATCGAAGTTAAAGTCTGCAACAAGATGCTGGGTAGTTTCTGGACGAAACCACCACTCAAAGTAGCCGATAAGGATAGCGCGAGGTAGTATATCTCTGAGAAACAGCCCAAAACCCATACCAGCATGGAAAATCACAAGCTGTGGCTGGAACCCTTGCTGTAGAAGTACATCCACACTGCGTAGTACAGCCTGTCCCCGCAGTACAGCTTCCTCAGTACTATGAAGGTAGTGGTGGGTTTCAGGATGAATACCACGGTGAATATTATAATGGATAGTCTTAACACCACAAATTGGAAATTGCTGCGTATTTCTACAAGCTGTCAGAAAAACAACCTGGTTTTGTATGTTATTGCTGAAGGCAGCACAAAGGTAGCGAAACTGTGCTGGATAGTTACCGTGAATGAACAGGACATCCATGTAGACTTTCGTGATAATTGACTCAAACTATTGTCTCATTAACGTGAATTGTAGCGCGACACGACAATCACAAGCGGTTTGACCGCTGTACCTATTTTTGATTTTGACAACAGCTTGTGTATTGGTAATCAATTTGCGGTAGCTACCCTTTGAAGCTTTGATTGGTAACCCTCTCCCTAGTGATTGGTGTACTGTTCTTAGTTGCTTCTAAACTAGCTATAGCTTTGAAGAAAGGTTTCTTAGTCATTCTAGTATCTGAGATTAAAGACTACACACACTGCGTACACAATGAGCAAGACGAAAATGAAATTTGGAAGCACTCTATCGTGAATAACCAAAGTAAAAGACCTTGCGTACGTCTACTTTGTTTACCTGACGTTGAGTATATCGTAGGTGGAGTCAAGCAAATCTACCGCCATGCTGAACACCTTGTCACTCTCGGTTGGGATGCAGCTGTAGTCACTGAGAGCACGGGGTTTCGGCCTAGTTGGTTTACAAGTACTGCTCCTACGATTTCCTTGCTTGAATGTATATCGAGTGGTGACCTCGAGCCTAACCACTGTATCTTAGTACTGCCGGAGACATATATTGGTGTAGATTTAACTGATATCCATGGCTTCGACTTTTCTAAGATTGCCCGCGTAGTATTCAACCAGAATGCTTACTACTCCTATGGCCTTATTAATACCCAGACTGCTACTAACTTGCATTATTTTTATGATGATCCTTCTGTACTGCAAGTGTTAAGTATCTCTGAAAATACTCATGCTTTTCTAGCAGAAAACCTTGCCTTAGAAGATCATCGCTTAAGCCGTATAGTCAATGCTGTTGAGCCATATTTCTGTGCTAACCAGCCCAAAATCAACCGTATGCACTGGATGCCTCGAAAGAATTCTGGACATGCGCAGGCTGTCTTTCAAGGCCTACACAGACGTGGCGTAAAGTACGGTAGCGGCTGGGAGGCTGTCCCACTGGAGGGAGTCTCCCATTATGAGGTTGCTAACCAGCTTAGCAATGCTCGCTTGTTCCTGAGCTTTAGTCATCCTGAGGGTTTTGGACTACCCATTGCTGAGGCGATGGCCTCAGGATGTTGGGTGGTGGGCTATAGTGGCTTAGGCGGGCATGAACTATTTCGCTTTGGTGCATCTGAAGAAGTAGTTTTTGGTGATTGGCTAGGTTTCGTAGTTGCCATCCAGCGGGCTTTTCAGCTATTCGCTGAGCAGCCACGTGAGACAAGGTTCCGCCTGGAGAGGCAAGCTCTAGCTCTACGCACCTTACACAGTAGTAATCAGGAGCAACAGTCAGTTTCTAAGGCTTGGGATAGGATTGAGGTTTCCTTCCAAGCCTGGCGCAGAACCTTCTTAAACCTTTAATGCGCGAGTACACACAGATCTTATTCATCCACCAGAGTTTTCCTAGCCAGTACAAGCATATCCTGCAAGCTCTAGCTGGCCAGGCAGGTCATCAGCTTGTTGGTATGGGTATCAATCCGCCTGCAGAGCCCTTGCCTACTGGGGTGACCTACGTGCAGTACGGCCTAAAGCGCGGTAATACCCCTAAGTTGCATGAGTGGCTACTAGATATAGATAGTAAATTTGTCCGCGGCGAGGCTTGCGCAAGAGCAGCAGTGCAGCTCCGTGATCAGGGCTTCTTGCCTGACTTGATTTGTGCCCACCCTGGTTGGGGTGAAGCTCTATTTCTTAAAGATGTATGGCCACAGGCTCGATTGCTCTGCTATCAGGAATTTTTCTATCACTCGCAGGGATTCGATCTAGATTTCGATCTGGAGTTACAAAACCAGCCTGACTGGGAATTATCTGCTCGTACTCGTCTAAAGAATATTAATCCTCTGATGATGCTGCAAGCTAGTGATTGGAATGTGACACCAACCGCATTTCAACACAGCACTTTCCCTGATATTTGGCGACCGCAAATTACAATAATCCATGATGGTGTAGACACTAATTTAGCTTCGCCCAGCCCGGTAGCTAAACCTATGAGACTTCCTGATGGAACTGTAATCGCAGCTGGTGAAGCTACAGTTACATTTATCAACCGTAGTCTTGAGCCTTACCGAGGCTGTCACATATTCCTTCGCGCTATCCCTGAGATTCAACGCCGCTTGCCGCTTGCCCAAATCGTAGTTGTCGGAGATACCGAGGAAGTAAGTTATGGATGGGCAGCACCAAGTGGCAGCTGGTGCGATATCTTTCTTGCAGAAATTGATGGCCACTATGACCCTTCACGGCTACATTTTACTGGTCTACTGACGTACAGCAATTATTTACAGCTGCTCAAGCTTAGCGCCTGCCACGTTTACTTAACATACCCATTTGTGCTAAGTTGGAGCCTTTTAGAAGCAATGAGTAGTGGTTGTGCCATCGTCGGCTCTGCCACACCGCCAGTTGAGGAAGTAATTAATCATGGCCAAGAGGGTTTATTAGTAGACTTCTTCTCACCTTCTCAATTGGCAGATGCTGTCTATCAGGTGCTTAGTGATTTACCTCTAGCTCAGAACCTTAGGAAACATGCACGCGCTCTGGCTCTAAGGCGTTTTAGTATTGAGCAGTGTGTACCTCAACAATTAGCACTAATGCAATTAGTGCTTTCAGGAGCTCTATCTAAATGAGAGTTAATCGAAGAATCTTCGCTAAAGGTACAAGAGAGGTAGAAACAGCTATTTTACGCCTCTAATACTTGTAGTCTTCTTTTACTTACTTGGCCTAGTCTACAGCCTAAAGTGCAAGACCTCAGAGAACCTATCTATCTATCTAGGTTTCCTCGCTAAACATACTATCTTGATTAAAGTAGAGGGCTGCATAGTAGCCAGATCTTGATATTAGCTCTGCGTGAGTTCCAATCTCAGAAATTTTTCCTCGATGCATTAGTACTATCTGATCAGCATGTCGCACGGTACGTAGACGGTGAGTTACAAAAAATACAGTTTTTCCTCGCAGCACATTTTGGAGATTGCGGCAGACTACTGCCTCAGTGGCGTAATCTAGAGCGCTAGTAGCTTCATCTAGTATTAGTAAGTTTGGATTTTGCAAGAGTGTGCGAGCAATAGCAATACACTGGCGCTGACCACCACTCAGTCCTGTGCCTCGCTCACCAATGTGGGTACTATAACCATTAGGTAGCTCCATAATGAAATCATGAGCAGCAGCAGCACGTGCAACACGGATAATCGCTTCAGTACTCACCTCAGCACAATTTATCGCTATGTTTTCTCGGATTGTACCTGCGAAGAGTAAACAATCCTGTGGGACAATGCCAATTTGCTGACGTATACTCTTGAGGTTTACTTTAGTGATATCAAAACCATCAATCAGAATGCGGCCTTGCTCTGGCTCATACAACCGTGGTAACAATTTCATCAGCGTGCTCTTGCCGCTACCACTTGGACCAACGATACCAACAAAACTGCCTGCCGGTACTTGCAAATCTACACCATCGATCTGATAAGGTCCTCTCCGACCAAAACGAAAGATAAGTCTCTCAAAACTCACTTGTCCTTGAATAGGGGGAAGTATGATCTGGTCAGCATCTCGTTGGTCTGCCTCCGGCACCTGGTTAACAACTTCAGCTAAGCGCTCCATGGAGATATTTGCTTGCTGAAAGCCTTGCCAAAGACTAGAGAGTCTAAGGATTGGACCTGTAACATAACCAGCGATAATCCGAAAGGCAATTAGCTGACCTAAGCTCAGTTTGCTATTGACAACTTGATGTACCCCCACCCAAATAATTAGTATTGAGCCAAGCTGGTTGAGAGAATTGCCTGCTTCGCTAGTGCTACTACCGAGTACAGTACCTTTAAAGCCCTCAGTAATCTGGCGAGAGTAGAACTCTTGCCATCGCCAACGAGAGTTTAGCTCAAAGTGCTGTGCTTTAACTGTTTGGATCCCACTCAGTGTCTCAATGAGATGACTTTGTGTACGTGCAGCAAATTGCATCTGTCTGCGGATTATACGTCGGTAGAGTGGTGCAGCAAATAAGATCAAGCCTATATAAAAAGGCACGGTGCCTAGTGCTAAAGCTGTAAGCAAGGGGCTATATAGCAGCATAATTAGGATATAAACTGCTGCAAATAGCAGGTCTAAAGTACTGGTAATAGCTGTACCTGTGAGGAAGCCTCGCAAATTGCCTAGCTCACTCAAGCGTTGTGAAAGCTCCCCTACAGGGCGGTGTTCAAAGAAGCGAAGCGGCAGTCGCAATAAGTTATCGATAACTTGGCTACCGAGTAAAAGATCCATGCGGTCAGTAGTGTCAATTAGTAGCCAAGTACGCACTGCTGCTAGTAAGCCCTGGAACAGTGTTGAGGCTATTAGCACTATCCCTAATACCTGTAAGGCTGAGAGATTGCCTTGATTGATTACCTTGTCAATTATCTGCTGGATTAACAGAGGATTGACTAGCTGGAACAACTGAATTAACAGTGAAGCTAGCAGTACTTGGACTAGCTGCCAGCGGAAGCGCTCTAGCACAGGTGCAAACCAGACCCAACCAAAACGACGCTTTGGCGTGCTGGCAAGCCTATTAAGTAGTATCACCTGCACTTGGTCTCCCCACATAGCGTGGGCTTCGTCAGATGGTAGCTGCAGCCAGCCCATTTCTGGGTCAGCTAGCATCACATGGCTATGGTTTGCTTTTGTCAGCAATGCAAAGTGCCTACCACGACTTACTAAAACCGGCAGCTTTAGGCGATGCAGTTGCTCGAGAAGCACACCTCCTAACTGAGTTTGAAGTCCCATTAATTCAGTTAGATGGCCCATGTCTTGAATTGATACCAAGCCAGTGCGCTTCACAATGCCCTCAAGCAATCTTGTCAGGACATCTACTGGGCAAGGTGCATCATATGCTTGACTTACCATGCGCAGTGCTGCCAAGTTCGCAGCTACCAATCCCTGGCCACGAATTGGTCGAAAACTTTGTAGATCTGACTCGGAGTGGGCTTCGCGTAATCCAATAGCTGCAAAGTCGAGAGTCTTTCCCGGCTTCCAATTCTTGTTCTTCGTCTCCGGTATCTTTGGCACTGCTCTGACAGCAAGCGTTTCTTGTTGAGTTGCTGTTTGTGTTGTCTCCTTCCAACGCCAGAAGCGTAGTGGCAAGCTGCTGCGGCTGGATATGTATTCGCGCTGTTCAGAACTTAGCGAATGACCCACCAGATCTTCAGCACCAGTGACTACTGAACTCAGTAGGAAAACTTCGTGGCCTTGCTCAGGATCTGTTGAACTTTTTAGCTGACTCAGAATCCAGGCCTGTGCATCTTTAGGGGGTGGGTTTAGCCTCTGCAGTAATGCACCTAGTACGGCAGCGCCCTCACATGGACTTTGCAATTGCCTGAGACCATCCCGCAGTCCTAAGTCCTCCTTCATTAGCTCGAATAGCAGGTTTAGAGGGAAACTCAGAAGCTGGCAAGGCTGACGGGCAATAGCCGCCTCGCATGCGCCCTGGCGCAATAAGTCAATCACACCTACCAGTTCGCCAGGTCCTAGCCAGCTGACAGTGAAAAGATCGTCAAGGATGGGATCCCTGCCCAAGAGTCGCAGGCTTCCCTCCAAAAGTAGGAAAGCATGCGACTCCACCACATCAGCGCGCAATAGCGTCTGCCCCTGTCTGAGACTTACCTTCTCAGAGCAACTGGCAAGAATTCTCAGACTTTGTTCACAAGTATCACTGAACACGTAGATATTGCGCAGTGCTTGCATACGGTCTCTAATTGTTAGAGTAGCTGTCATTTCACGAATACCGCAATTTTCTAAGCACCCTGGCGCATTCTTTCTTTAGCCAACTATTAAATTCCTCTCGTAGAATTCGGGTGCGCAATTCACTGTCAAGGTGGCTAGCCTTGAGGCTCTCGAGTTCTGCGACCACAATTTTGGTCCCCAGAGATAGTGGCTTAATCACCCGTCCTGGTCCAGCATAACGAAGGGCTTGTAGCAATTTAGGCTCAATGTCTGCTGCCAAGACAGGGCCTTGGCGTGCATTTGCATCCGGTTTGGCACCAGGGAACTGACATGCTAAGTTTTCCCAACTGTCCTCTCGGTCTTTTAGCCGGAAGAATACCTCTTGCATTACATCGGCATCAATGGCTTCCAGGCATCGGTAGACAATACGATCATAGCGCTCTTTATTTTTTAGATAGAGAGTATTTGTGCAGTGACCCCAGCGTTGCTCGCGATAGCGCACTACTTTATATGGGCGGCTGAGACTCTGAAGCAGTAGGGTCTCGTCCAGCTGGCTGCGATTCAGGAAATCAAGATAGGAGTCACTATCCTCTAGATTCTTCGTACTTCTGAATTCTTTGAGCAGACGCTGTTCTTCTTCAAGCCCCAGATTGACTGTTTCTAGCTCTTTTTCTAAAACTAATTCTTGTACTAGAGAAGCCATATGACCCTGTCGCCGCAGCGTATCTAGTAACTTCTTGCTGTCAACAGTATGTTTATCTAGCCATAGTACTGGTTCTATGCTACTACAGTTACCAGTCATGGTTATGGTTGTCGTAAACGCTTTAGACTTTCACCGCGGCTGGTGAACAGATCACTAAGTAGCTCAATCAGTCGTCGGTCTCGTAGCTTCAGGTTGGTAGTAATTGTCATGCCAGATTGAAGGGGGATAAGCATACCTTCTCTAGTTATTAGTTGAGAGCTCTCAAGCTTCAGGTCTACTGGAAAGTGATATTGACTGATTAGTTGATTGGGGGGCAAAGCATCGGCACTAATATAACTAATAGATCCATCAATTTCTCCATATTTAGTATATGGGAAAGAGTCTACACGTACTTTTACTGCCTGGCCAGCTCGAATGAAGCCTATATCTTTGTTGCCCACACTTACTGTGCCATTGAGCTGGCCCTTGGGCACAATCTTCAATAGCGGTTCAGCATTTGTAGCTACATAACGACTGTTGTCAGCTGTCAAGCCGAAGACTGTACCACTAACAGGAGCCTTAATTAGTTCGTTACGTAGTTCGTTACGTACTTGATTCAGTCTACTTTGTAGTGTTGTATTGCGACTGTTGCTCTCATTTAGGAGCTCTCTATAATGGGTCTGAAGCTGTATTAGCTCATCTTTTTGGGATTCTAGCTGGTTAGCCTGACGCAATGTCTGCACTTCGCTAATAGCACCTCCATTCTCTAAGATCTTTAGTTTATTAAGGATTCTTCTTGTTAAATCGATGTTGCGTTTTAGAGTCTTTTGACGTTGGGCGTTGCTCTGTAGTTGATCCCTAACTCGTCTTTGCTCTAGCTGAAGCTGCTGGCTAAGAGCTTGCTCCTCAAGTTTTGCTCCTCTCAAGTCAAAGCGCAGCAGTATTTCCCCTTCTGTGACCTGTTCACCATTATCTACAAGTACTGCCGCCAGCTGACCACTTATCGGACTTTTGACCTCAACACTACCTTGTTGTGGCACAAGTCTTCCTCGAACAGTAACTATTTCATCGATTCGGTAACACCAGGCTATGCTAAGGCTTACTACTCCTAGTCCGAGTAGAGATAGAAGAAAAACCTGGCCGCATTTTGCGGTTTGCCGCACTATTACCGTATGCTCTTGCGGCAGCAGCACAAAGCGCTGCTTTTGCTGGACTCTCAAGAACCGACTTCGAAGTTGCTGAGCTATTCTAATCTTACCTTTGATTGGACGCCTTACTTATGTCGTCCTGTGACGTGTTGTTTATCAGCTTAGATTCCTGTCGCTATGATACGTTTGAGGCTGCTTATACTGTAGGTACTTTAGCTCAGCTGAGCACCATAGGCCCGTTGCACCGTGCATTAGCGCCTAGCTATTTTACTTATGGCAGCCATGCCGCTTTCTGGATGGGCTTCACACCCGGCGTAGTAGGTAGCCAGCAGCCCTGGCTTAATCCAAAGGCTGGAAAACTATTTCGCATGGCATTCGCAGGTTCACCAGGATGTGATAACGAGGCCTTTCATCTGGCAGGTGCCAACATAGTTGAAGGCTTCTACCGGTGTGGATATCGAACTATTGGCAGTGGTGCTGTTGACTGGTTTAACCCTGCTAGTGCAACAGGAACAGTATTAAGTGCTCCCTTTGAAGATTTCTATTTCTCAGGGAATACTTGGAGTCTCGAGAAGCAACTTAACTGGATTGATGCTAAGTTAACATCTGCTTCTCTTGGCCAACCCATCTTTTGCTTCCTTAACATTGGTGAAACTCATGTACCTTATTGGCACCAAGGGGCTGACTGGGAATGTTGGCCTAGTCCATGCACTCCTTTTGGTGGTCCCAGTTGTAGTGCTGCTGAAAGTGCTCGCCGGCAATTGGCCTGCCTGGAGTGGATAGATTGCTCTCTGGCTTGGTTGCTGCAACGTTTTGCTGATGGTACTGTGCTAGTCTGTGCTGACCATGGCGATTGTTGGGGCGAGGATGGTCTCTGGGAGCACGGTATCAGTCACCCTGCTACTCTTACTGTCCCTCTACTTTTGCGTGTTAGGGGCAAACCAGTATCTTCATCTATGAACATCAACTTTAACTAACAATTGCAGGACTTCTTCTTCACCAATCCCAATCAAATCCATAGCGTGCTCTTACTCCCGCAACAGTGTTAGCAAGTTTTGCTCTGAGACCTGCTCTAACCTCTGGATCTAAAACTGAAGCCTCACCCTGACCAGCATTGGCATGTATAACCGGAATTGGTAGGGGTTGGTATCGCAGCTGTAGGAAGTACTGGATTTGGCTCCAGACCTCTCCGGGGTTCTGGAATAAATCTTCGCTGCGCAACACCAAGATTTGGTGTCGTGAGAATAGAGCCTCATAGCGATCCATCTGTTCTAGGTAACAGCTGCGGGCCACATAGCTGTGCTTTTGGTGACTGTAAAGACTGCCACTAGCCAGTCGCTCTGGTTCAGCTTCTAGAGCTGCTCTAATGTTCAGCTTCTCAAAACCGTGACGGCGGGCATGAAAAAATTGAGAGAGTGCACGGTTTGCCGGATCACGCAATAGGACAATCAGCTTTGCACTTGGTAGCAACCTAAAGATTCGCCGTGGTGCTTCGGGATGAAACAAATAGTAAGGCGTTATATCACCACGCTGTTGTTCCCACGATGAACTGGTATAGTGTGTACTATACCATGCCACTGACTGCTCCGCATGTAGGGTGAAGTAGTGAACCTCTTTATGAGATGGAAGGTACACATCAGGGTGCTGCTCCAGCAGCTTTTGGAGACTAGTGGTACCTCCTCTCTGAGTTCCAATTACCAAAAAGTGAGGTAAACGAAAATGGCAAAGCTGCACGTGATTGAAGAGACTGGTCTCTCCCATATTTGCTTAGGGATTCATTGACACATTTTCCCCTGCTACTGGTTGTAGGCATGCATCGTAGTGGTACATCCCTCCTCAGTGGTGTGCTACAGCAACTTGGGGCTGCTTTTCCAGGAGAAATGATTGCCAGTGACACCTATAATCCGGAGGGTTATTTCGAGTGGCGACAAGTAGTTGATATACAAGAGAGGCTACTAGTCGACCTCAACCGCTGGTGGCCTTCCCCGGAAGGCGCATTAGCCCTTCCTAAAGGCTGGCTACAGCACCCTGCTACACAAGCTGCCAGTCGGCAGCTTCATGAACTCTTGGCTGCTGTAGCCAGCCTGCAATCAAGCCCTTGGGTTATTAAAGACCCTCGTTGCAGCCGTTTGTTGCCCCTCTGGTCACAGCTTACTACCGAGCTTGATTTACCTCTACGACTGTTGCTAGCAGTTCGTAATCCTGCTGAGGTTGTGCACTCGTTATTACGACGTGATGGTCCTCTCACTGGCCTGGATACCAATCAAGGCCAACAAATCTGGTGGCGACACAACCTTGAGGTAATTCACGCTACTCGCTTGTCATCATCTCCCCTTGCAGTTTTCGACTTTGAGTGCTGGTTTAATAACCCTGAAGCTCAAATACAAGACCTTTTAAAGGCTTGCCCAGAAATTAAGCCTAGAGCAGATCAGTGCCAAGCAGCGCTAGAAATGATACACCCAGAATACTGTCATAGTCTTAAAGTTGCTGCTTTGCCGCTGTTGCCACCTGTACGGCGACTATACAGGCTTCTAAAGCAGAGGCCCCTACCACAACGCTGGCCGACAGCTGAGCCTCCTGCAACTCTGCGCCTCAATTTACAAGCAAAAAGCGCAGCAATACAAGCATCAGCAACTGACCCTACTGCATGGCCAGATCTGCTCATACAGTGGCGCAATTACCCGGCACCACGCTTTGCAAAGCATGTGCAGCTCGCCCCAGAATTCTTGATTAGTAGCTGTGGTCTTTCTTGGTGCGAGTTGTGGCCTCACTTGCTGCTACAACACTTGCCACTACCGGAACTTAAGTACATTTATCTAGATTCTAACTGCAGTAACCACCACCAGTTGTGTCTGCGAAGTATAGACCGAGCTGCTTCTATAAATCCTACAAAGGATGAACTTGTTAAGTTCATAACTCTCAATCTTGAACTACCGCCGCCAGAGCGAGCTGCGCACTGGCTTGCTCATATGCATGCTCAGCAACTGATATGGGATCCTGACCCAGCTCGTGTCCGGCTGCTGCGGACCCTTGGTTTGCCTGCGTGGTGGCTAGATCCTTCAGCACCAAACAATGGCTGGATGCAACAGTCTCTAGCAACTGATCCAAATCGTTGGGCATCAGAGCTGGGTTTGCCACCACCTATAGCTAGTGCTCTTGTAGTGCTTGGTCCAGGAGGAGCAGACTGGGAAAAAGGCTTAGCAGCAGAAACAGCATTAGGAAAGCAAATCAAGCCGACCATTGCTTATCTGCCAGGTTGGCCTGACTTGATCGTAGCTACACCGACTGCGGGTTTGATCCGGGCTGGCTGGCTGGCCGCCGCCGCTCACACCGCCGCCCGCCTGATTGAAGCCTCAACTACCAAAGCATCAGTAGACTGGACTTTGCTTGATGGTTTGCAAGCTCCGCCATTGGTGTTGGGCCAGCCTTTCACGCCACTAGAGCTAAGAGCACTACACGCAGGCAAGAGGCTGATGGCAGCTGCTAGAGATGTTCCCTCGCCACCTACGGAAGAATTATTTCACTGGAAAAGTAGTGAACTGCCACGGGCAGCAGTATTAGTGAGTTCATATAACTATGCAGACCGCATCGGAAAAGCACTAGATAGTGTACTCGCGCAGCAGCAGTCAGAGCTAGAGCTAATTGTCGTCGATGACGCCTCTGCTGATGGGGGAGCCTCCGTTATTCAGAATTGGATGCAGGAACACATCGGCCATCGTCATCCTTTTCAAAGAATGCTGTTGCTTCGTCACCAACACAACGCTGGCCTAGCCGCGACCCGCAACACCGCTTTCACAGCAGCTCATTCATCCTGGTGTTTTGTACTAGACGCTGATAATGCGCTCTACCCTGGCGCTGTCAGCGTCTGTCTAAGTCTAGCTGAGGCTGGCGGTAACTCTCTGGCTGTAGTTCACCCATTAATAGCTATTAAGTCCGAGCCAGGCCAGCTAGAAAAACAACATGTTCTCATAGGGTGCCAGTCCTGGCAGCGAGACCGTTTTCTATCTGGCAACTATATAGACGCTATGGCACTTGTGCGGCGTAGCGCCTGGCAAGCTGTTGATGGTTACAGTGACATTGCTGATGGTTGGGAAGATTACGACTTTTGGTGCAAGCTCGTGGCGGCTGGCTGGAACGGTATTCAGTGTCCCCAGGTGCTCGCTATCTATCACAGCCACATCGACTCTATGAGCCAAACAGTAACTAGACGTTCCTGGCGTCCTCTCTCACGCACCCTACAAGTGCGGCATCCCTGGCTAAAGTTACCCTTGGCACAACCATGACTTTACAGCTACTCCGCGAATGGCCGCCTGGATACGGTGGTATTGAGCGGATTGCCCACGAGTTGGCGGATGTTTGGGGCGGCATGGTCTTTAGCCTTGATGCTCAACCCAGTTATCGTACTGAACTAGACCCACTGCCAGTACGGTACCGACGACAGACATTGCCGCGTCTCGCTCTTGGCCGCCTTCTCATTCCTTGGCCATCGCAGACTCTTTGGCAACTACTAAAGGCAACTGAGCCCCTTCATGGGCATCTACCTTCTCCTGGAGTACTGTTGATATTATTGCTGGCACGGTTATTACATCCGCAACGACAAGTTACAGCTCACTGGCACTGTTTTCTGGAAAGTCCACCCGGATTTACTGGTTGTCTGTTTGCCCTTTACCAGCGCTTTGCTCTACTAGTGATTCCTTATCTATCGAGCGTGGTCACTACCTCGCCACCACTAGCTAGCGAGCTCGAACTCAGTGGCTGTCCAGCTGGACAGGTCAAAATCCTGCCTTGCTGCTTGCCAGCAGAGCAGGAATCTGCAGCAATGGTCTTGCCCCCTCGTCAACCCACCGTTGATGATCCACTGCAGGTCTTATTTATTGGTCGACTTGATAGCTACAAGCGCCTAGATTGGTTGCTAGAAGCTCTAGCAACTTTGTCTACATCCTGGCACCTGGATGTAGTAGGAGATGGTCCACGACGGGCTAGTTTTGCTGCATTAGCCACAAAGTTATTTGGGCCGCGAGTACCTGTCACTTTTCACGGCCGCTTAGATGAAGTGTCTAAGCTTCATTGCCTAGCTATAGCTGAGGTCTTAGTACTACCTTCAGACCGCAGCAATGAAGCCTTTGGCATTGTGCAGCTGGAAGCTATGGCGGCTGGGCTGCCAGCTCTGGCTTTTGACTATCCATGCTCTGGCATGGGGTGGGTTGGACGATTGCCTGGCTTGATCTGGTCGCAGCGGCCTGAAGACCTAGCAACGGTATTGCAGCGCCTAGCAGCCAGCCCAACACTTCGTGTTAAGCTTGGCTGCCAAGCTCGCGCTCGCTATGATCGGTTATTTGCTCGGCCCGTATGGTATTGGCGTCTCAGTAAACTTTTTCCAACACTAAGTTCATAGCCTACGCAAAATTCCTTACTAATTAACATCTTACCCTATCGCCCAGCTTTAACAGGCTTGAGCAGATATGTTGAGCGGCTATTGGCAGCCTGGACTCCAGCAACTAGCACACCTTTGCCAACTCAACTCCGTCTGCGGGCTGATGGTTTAGCCGAGCTGTCATCTGATAGTTATCTCCCGCGTGAGCAGCACAGCTACTGGATGCGCTTGCTTCAATCTAGCGCTCTTGTACAGCACGCTGTACCAGTGCAAAATCTCATAAAAAGCCTAAATCCTAGCCTAATATATTCTCCCTACACAGATAGGCTGCTAGGAATTTGTGACCGACCCCAAGTAATTACTTGCCATGATCTTACACCACTGTACTGGCCAGACAGTAGACGTGCCTACTTACGTAGCCGCTTCTGGCTGCCGCGTCATCTCCATGGTGCTGATTGCGTAGTAGCCATAAGTCGACATGTAGCCGATCTACTTCTGCAAAAGGGACTGCCAGCCCAGCGTATTGCTGTGATCCCTAACGGTATTGAAACTGCAGTTGAGCCACTTACGGTTCCAGCAGGACCAGATTTACTACTGCTAGCTCGCCATGCCCGCAACAAGAACATACCGCTTGCTCTGCGAGGCTTCGCACGGTTCCTAGCTCTTAACCCGAGGTGGGATGGACGGCTAGTTATTGTTGGCAGTACAGGACGTGAGACACCTCTGCTACAGCGATTAGAGCAACAGCTGGGACTTGAAAGTCGCATCTGTTGGTATCCCAATCTCGGCGCGGAAGCGCTCGAGAAAAAGTGGCGTGCTAGCTTTGCACTCCTCTCCACTAGCTGGATGGAAGGATTTGACTATCCGCTACTAGAGGCTCAAGCTCATGGCTTGCCCACTCTGGCCAGCAAAATTCCTGTCCATGAGGAGCTACACCGGGATGTCGCTCTGCTAGTGGAATGTAGTGATGATGGCATTAGTCTCGCTGCACAGTTACAACGGCTCGCTCGGGATCCGAGTCTTTGGCAGCAGCTCTCCCAGGCAGGTCTTCAAAACGCCTGCTATTACAGCCTCGAGCGACAGTGCCGCAACCTGCATCAGCTGTTTGGCAGTCTGAGTTAACACCGGTGGTGCTGTGCCTCAAGGGTGTATGCCTCAATATTCCAGTCTTCACCACCGAGACGCGCAGCCTCAAGACCTCTTTGATGCGGTCTTTTACTGGTGGTCGCCTTAGCTACTGCCGTAGCGGTGCAGTGATCACAGCACTGCAAAATGTAAGCTGCACTATTAGGGAAGGTGAGCGAGTAGCTCTAATCGGCCACAATGGAGCTGGTAAAAGTACATTCCTACGACTAATAGCAGGCATCTACCAACACACAGGTGGTTTCTTCGAGGCACGGGTGCCGGTTTTCCCCATGATTCACAAAAGTTTTATCACCAGTCCCGAACTAAGTGGTTTACAGGCAATTAAAGCTCATTACTTACTAGTACACGGTAACTTGCGGGATTTCAGATCTTTCTGTAGAGACGTTGTCAGTTTCTCAGGTTTAGGCGACTTTGTTCATCTTCCTGTAAAAACATATAGTCAAGGTATGGCTGCAAGGCTACTTTTTGCCACTCTAACAGCAGGCAGACATGACTGTCTAGCCATGGATGAGGGTTTTGGAGCTGGTGACAGCAGCTTTTATGAGAAAGCACAAGGACGTCTGCACGCATTTTTAGCCGCGGCCGGTACTCTGGTACTTGCCTCTCACTCTGATAGTTTACTTCGCCAATTCTGTAGTCGAGGTTTGGTATTTCAGGAAGGAAGCATAGTCTTTGATGGCCTTCTAGAAAATGCCCTGAGTTTCTATCATCACAGGACCAGCTGATGATTGTCAACTTCCCAAAACAAATCGACTCTGTTAGCTATACATTGTGGGAGGCCTGGCACACACGCCGTGTATGGTGGTTTACAGCTACAGCTCGCACTCGAGCTCGCTTCGCGCGGACCTTTCTTGGAAGCTTCTGGCTTGGCCTTTCAAACTTGCTTTCAATCACTGCATTAGCATTCGTCTATGGAACAGTATTTAGAGTAGAGGACTTTAATACTTATGTAGTATATCTCGGTATTGGTCTAGTGGTTTGGAACAGTATTGGTGCAGCAATCGGATCAGCACCTAACTTATTCGAGCATAACCAGGTACATGTACACAACACTAACCTTAACCCAATTTTCTACACACTTGAGGAATGGGCTTTTCAACTGCAAACTTTCGGCCAGTCTTTTCTACTCGTTCTACTAGCCCTCAGTTATTTTCAGCATAACCTCCTTGCTAACTTGATTTTCTATGGCTGGTTTCCCCTAATAAACTTGTTCCTATTCTTATTTTGGCTTCCTGTTCTAGTCTGCTTGCTTGGAGCACGCTACCGTGACTTTTATCAGTTAGTGCCGATTGCTTTGCAGTTAGTCTTCCTACTATCACCAATCCTTTATAAGAAAAAGAACCTTGGTAATTTGGGCTGGACTGCTAACCTTAACCCTCTCTACCATATGCTCAGACCTATACGTCACACGTTGATGACAGGCGAGGTGCAGTGGATAGTTAACTTGTGTCTGTTAGGTATCAACATCTTAGGAATTTGGCTTGCAGTCCGCCTGCTCAACCAAGAACGCCCCAACCTACCATTTCTAATTTAAGTAGTAGTCAACTAAGCAGCTTTTGAAGATCGTCTTGTAGCTGGTCAGAAAAGCTCTGAGCAAGCATCCTGTAGCGGCTAATACGTCGCCTTCGCTCCTCAGCAGGGTTTCTCCAGAGGAAACTGTTAAGGCTAACGACTGCTTGCATCGCCATAATCCAGTCTTGTCTATGTAGCATGTTGAGTGTAATCACATTATCCCGGAAATCATGTAGGGCTTGAATCTCACGATGAGAATCACAGTCACTGACAATCGCAGTCATTCCTAGACAGGCAGCATCAAGCACAGGAATGCCAAAACCCTCTACTAATGAAGGGCTTAGCAAGCATAGGGAATTCAAGTAGAGATCTAGCTTAGTAGTCTCGTCAATATAGCCAGTGAGTAGAATGCCAGACTCACGTGCAACAATCTCTTGGACTGCATGACTATAGTCGTCACCCTTAAGCTTTCCAGTAACACAAAGCTGAATACCAAGGCTGTTAAGATCGGACTCAGCATAGGCCTGGGCAAGAAAGACTAAGTTTTTGCGGGGCTCTACCGATGAGTTAAACAGCAGATAGCAGAAAGGCTGGAGCTTTTCGCAAGACTTCTGCTTCATGTAATTGGCTGTTAGTGCATCCTCAGGCATAGAGCCAATTGTGTCTTGCCGCAGTAAGTAACTTACAGGTCTTAGGTCACTCACTTGCTTAGGGTTTGCTGTCAGCCAGTCAGGAAACTGTAATGATGGTGGTTGCACAACCACAACTTCCCGGTGCTCGATGCTATGGACAAAGCTATGCGAGCGTTTGCACTCTAGTTGCTTAATATGACGGAAGTACTTAATCGCTGTTGTCTGGGAGACGAACAAACGTCGCGCTGGTAGACAAGCCTGAAGTCTGTTGCTAAACATAAAAGGGTCTTCGTAGTCTGCGATCTCGAGAGGTATTAAGTCATGTACAGTTTGAACAAATGTGGATATGTGTCGTGGCCAAAGATTCAATGGACAACTAGTGAGCAACATATCAAAGCCACTAAGATCAATCTCTACTGGTTGCTGATGCTTTAGCATAGCTGCCAACTGTGTGGCAAAAAATAGTTCTGGAGCGCAGACAATACCTTCAATATACTTAAGATAGTTTAGACGTTCGAGCCGGGGATAAGGATTGTCATGCAGTTGATCAAGACGGATCTTGCACAAGTCTTTTTGTCGGTAATAGCGTGGCCGCCTGGCTATCTCACTAACTAGAATTGCGCGTCGGCTCCAACAACGAATTTTCCTAGCAAGTTCAAACTTGCGCTCCAGTAGCGTTGATGGTTTTTGCCTTTGGCTATCAGCTAGTCTACTTAATACATGCGCACTCTGGATCATCAAACGAGTTGATTGTGGTAGATCTCTTAGTCTCCGATCATTGAGTGCAAACTCTGTCAATAGCCAGACCCTTGCACCAGCCTGTGCCAAGCAGCGGATTAGTGCCTTAGTGTAAACAGCTATACCGCGATGTTCGCTCTGCTCTAAATCATAAGCAGTTATTAGAACCTTACGGCCGATTAATGATTGGGCTGTCATCCAGATTCAGGCCTCTTGATCTGTTTAAGCACTGGCAAGCTTGCAACAACTGATGCGTGTGCTGCAAATCGTGCTCTAGACGTAAACGTTCTAGTTGCAAAGCATGGCTCTGCTGGCGCCAATACTGTAACTCTGGGCTGAGAATATTTTGTGACTTGTGTTGCTTTAAAAGAACTAGCAAGTTACTAATCTGTTCACCTTCTTGTTGCCGATGTCTCTCAAGAGATCGTAGAGCTTCCGCCTCTACAACGCTCGCCTCTAGCTCATGTTGCAATTGCAGACGACTAGCCTCCCTGAGAAATCGCCGATATCGCTGGCGTATTTTACTTAGGTCTTCACTATTGCCTTGTTGTTCTTGAATTTGTGAGCGTGTACCTTCAGAGTCATGACGACCACTAAAGCCTGGACAATATCTTATCTCAAGATCGAGATGCTGACGTAGGTCTAGACACAATTCCACATCCTCGCCACAGACATGGTAATGTGTGCTGAAGCGTGTGGCTTGAAAATCCTCACGCCGGAGCAGCATCAGTGCGCCAGTTGCAGCAGGCACAACACGGCTTTTTCCAGTCACAACACTATGCTCAGCAGATATGGCGTGGCTAAGCTGGTGATAGGGAGAGCAACGACTGTCAAACAGTATGCCTGCATGCGTTAGAGATCCCTCGCCATCACGCAGTCGTCCAGCTACAAGTCCAGTTTTTATATGACTCTCAAGACAGGTGATTGCTATATCAAGACTGCTAGGATCAAGTATCACATCATCATTAATTAGTAACAACAACTCACCACTAGCCTTCTCTGCTAATGAGTTCATGTTAGTAGCGAAGTGATAGCGGTCTCGCTGGGCTATTAAGATCTCGTATCCAGAATAATTATTGATAGTTGCTTCATCACACTGACTACCGTTCCAAGAACAGAGTATTTCAACCTCTCGTCCCGATAGCCTGGTGGCAGTTGATAGACTGCCTAACATAGCACTAAGGAAGCCTGGTGTTCGAGAGATGACCAGAATTGATAAGCGCATAAGAAATTTGGATCTTAAAAGAGTTTATCAACAAGCTATGCATTATCCCTGCAACAAGACTTAGAACTTGGACTAAGTCACGGTTATTGCCTGACCTTATGAGAAAATGTCTTTCTGAGGTGTCAATTGTGGCAAGATGCAAAACACACACTTATGTCAACAAGGCACGGTCTTGCCTGTCATAAAAAAGCTTGCATCAAATTTGAAAGTCTTCAGATGTACTTGCTGTAGTTTTAGGCCTGCAATCAAGCTATTATCTGTAGCACTTAGCAAAATTAAAGTTAGGGTAGTAGAGCTTAGACTAAAACTTCACTGGGCAATAGCTAGCATAAACCTGAAATGCAATTTAGAGGTTACCTATTCGTCGTAGGCAAAGATACAAAAACACTTAAACTTTTGCCGGCACTCAAGCAGCCTATAAGTATGTACTCCAAGTGGGTATCATGAATGTTTGTAGGCTCCAAAACTACATGTTCTTTAGCTAACCAGGGAAGTTGCTTATGTAAGTCAGCATAGCTGCACTAAGTGAGCCTATTTTCACTGTTTGTTGCTTCGAAATATTCAGGTGGCCGTGGTCATCCCCTTCTCGACAACCTTAGTAGGCTGGTCAGGAATCAATTCGGCACCCGTCCATGCTCAAGCTGCTGTTGGGTGATCCCAATGCCCGCAAGCTGAGGCGCTATCAGCCGATCGTCTCTGATATCAACCTCCTCGAGGAGGATGTTGCTCGACTCAGCGATGAAGAGTTGCGCGCGCTCACAGCTGATCTCCGCCAGCGTCTTGATAACGCTGGTGATCTTGAAAAGCAGCGTTTCTTGCTCGATGAGCTATTGCCTGATGCCTTTGCCATAGTGCGTGAGGCTAGTCAGCGTGTGCTGGGTATGCGTCACTTTGATGTGCAATTGATTGGTGGCATGGTGCTACACGAGGGGCAAATTGCCGAGATGAAAACCGGTGAAGGCAAGACCCTGGTAGCCACTCTGCCCAGCTTTCTAAACGCACTCACTGGCCGTGGTGTGCATGTGGTAACCGTAAACGACTACCTAGCTCGCCGAGATGCCGAGTGGATGGGTCAAGTACATCGGTTTCTTGGCCTTAGTGTTGGTCTCATTCAACAGGATATGAGCCCAGCTGAGCGACGCCGCAACTATGCCTGCAACATCACTTATGCGACCAATTCGGAGTTGGGCTTCGACTACCTCCGAGATAATATGGCATCAGACATTAGAGAGGTGGTGCAGCGGCAGTTTCAGTACTGCGTTGTTGATGAGGTCGACTCAATCCTGATTGATGAAGCACGAACACCACTAATTATCTCAGGCCAAGTAGAGCGACCTCAGGAAAAGTACCAGAAAGCTGCTGAAGTAGCTAGCATACTCAAACGTTCAGCTAAATTGGGAAAAGATGGCATTGATCCTGAAGGTGATTATGAGGTAGATGAGAAACAGCGAAGCTGTACACTCACCGATGAAGGTTTTGCTAAAGTTGAATGTCTAATAGGTGTCGAAGATCTTTACGATCCAAAAGATCCTTGGGCCCACTATATTACTAACGCACTTAAGGCAAAAGAACTTTTTACTCGAGATGTTAACTATATTGTTCGTGAGGCTGAAGCAGTAATTGTTGATGAATTTACTGGTCGTGTAATGCCAGGCCGCCGCTGGAGCGATGGTCAACACCAAGCTATTGAAGCCAAAGAACGATTGGCGATCCAGCCAGAGACCCAGACCCTAGCATCTATCACCTACCAGAACTTTTTCCTGCTCTACCCTCGCTTAGCTGGAATGACTGGTACTGCCAAAACTGAGGAAGTCGAATTTGAGAAAACCTACAAGCTTGAGACAACTGTGATCCCAACCCACAGGCAGCGCGCACGCCAGGATTGGACTGACCAAGTATACAAGACCGAGTCTGCCAAGTGGCGAGCGGTCGCTAGTGAAACTGCTGAAATTCATAAGCAGGGCCGACCGGTCTTAGTAGGGACTACCAGTGTTGAGAAGAGCGAGCTGCTCAGTACGCTCTTAACTGAACAAGATATCCCTCACAACTTACTTAATGCAAAGCCAGAGAATGTCGAGCGTGAAGCAGAAATTATTGCTCAAGCCGGCCGCTCTGGCGCCGTCACTATTGCAACTAACATGGCTGGCCGCGGCACTGATATTATCCTTGGTGGTAACAGCGATTATATGGCCCGCTTGAAGTTGCGTGAGGTATTATTGCCTCGATTAGCACAGTCTGAGGAAGGGTGTCATCCGGCCATATCTTTACAACGAAATACTAAAGGTGGCAACGGTTTTGGGGAGTCTGGAATTTCTGCTACTGCAAGTCCTTGCACACATTCTTCCAGAATAACCCGCACTATCGGCAGCCTTTATCCATGCCCTCTTACCGAGGGCACTAATCAAGCGTTAGACCAACTATGCCAAGAATTAGTCGATAAATGGGGTGATAGAACTTTAAGTTCAATCGAGTTAGAGGACCGAATTGCCGCTGCTGCTGAACAAGCTCCTACCGATGATCCCCAGATTACTTCACTGCGTCAGGCAATTGTCCGCGTCCGGGCTGAATTTAACGAAGTTGTAAAACAGGAAGAGCTACAAGTACGTGAGTTAGGTGGGCTACATGTAATTGGCACGGAGCGCCACGAGTCACGTCGGGTAGATAATCAACTACGTGGCCGTGCTGGTCGTCAGGGGGATCCAGGCAGCACCCGCTTTTTCCTCTCTCTTGGCGATAATCTACTACGCATCTTTGGTGGCGATCGGGTTGCAGCGCTTATGAATGCGTTTCGCGTTGAAGAAGATATGCCAATCGAATCTACTATGCTCACGCGCTCTCTCGAAGGCGCGCAGAAAAAAGTAGAAACTTACTACTACGACATTCGTAAGCAAGTATTTGAATATGATGAGGTGATGAATAACCAACGTCGGGCAGTTTATAGCGAGCGTCGTCGTGTCCTCGAAGGCCGTGAACTTAAAAGACAGGTAATTGACTATGGTGAGCAAACGATGAATGAAATTATTGAGGCATACATCAACCCAGATCTACCACCTGAAGAGTGGTATCTTGGCCAGCTAACAGACAAAGTAAAAGAGTTCATCTACTTACTGCAGGACCTTACTCCTGAGCAGCTGCGAGGCCTCTCGATAGAAGAGCTTAAAGCTTTTCTGCAAGAGCAGCTGCGTAACGCCTACGACATTAAAGAGAGTCAAATTGATCAGCAGCGGCCAGGATTAATGCGTGAGGCAGAGCGTTTCTTTATCCTCCAGCAAATAGACACTCTCTGGCGTGAGCATCTTCAAGCTATGGACGCTCTGCGTGAGTCTGTTGGTTTGCGTGGTTATGGACAGAAGGATCCTCTAATTGAATACAAGAATGAAGGCTATGACATGTTTCTGGAGATGATGACAAACATGCGCCGTAATGTCATCTACTCTATGTTTATGTTCCAGCCAGTACCAACATCACAAACTGCTATAGCATAACTGCTAGATCTGGTTACCAGGCTTTGAACTAGTGCTATCCCCAAGAAATTCTAGTATCTCACGATCTTTGAGGTTCTGAGATTTTCCTCCCATGCAAGTATCGTGAATTGGCCGCCCGGCAGCCAACTCACGTAGACCAGTTTGCAGGGCTGCCACCTGATTCTCTAGTTGATCAATGCGTTCCATTAAGTTACGGATGACATTAGCTTCAGTATCAGGTAACGCAGAGTGAGCCAGAGGGTTTACGCGCACGCCGCTCTGGTGTATTACTCGACCGGGTATGCCGACAACTGTGCAATCTGCTTCCACATCGCGCACTACTACAGATCCGGCACCGATACGAGTGTTAGCACCTATGGTAATTGCACCCAATATCTTGGCACCAGCGCCTACTACTACGTTGTCTGCTAACGTAGGATGGCGTTTGCCATGTTCTTTTCCAGTTCCACCAAGTGTAACACCTTGGTAAAGCAGGCAACGCTGTCCTACTTCAGCTGTCTCACCAATTACTACTCCCATTCCATGATCTATAAATACCCCTAGGCCAATACGCGCACCCGGATGAATCTCCACACCTGTGATGCTACGGCCTAGCTGGCTCAACATCCGCGCTACCAATTTTAGTGGCAGTCGAGACCGCCATAGCTGATGACTGAGACGGTGCAGCACCAAAGCCTGGAATCCTGGGTAGCAGAGCAGAATTTCCAGAAAACCGCGTGCAGCTGGATCACGAGCCCGGATGATCGCCAGGTCGATGCGCATATGCTTAAGCATATTAACTAGCTTGTAGTCCGATCTCCTTGCGTAGTTGAGCGATTGTGGCACCGCTAAGGTAGTGATGAGCACAGTGCATCTGTGGCATTCGGATCAACTGAGAGCGGTTTCGACGTAGGCTTTGCTCTACTAGTGGTAGGCTCGGGCGGTCACAAAGGACATGGCTAGCGGCACGCAGTAGTGCTAAGAGCCGACTACCAACATCAGGTGTGGCTGTCATTAGTAGTAGCTCATTACCACGCATGCTGTGTAGAATTACCTCAGCGGCTCGTAAGATACCAGGGCTAATGCTTACTAGGCCTACACAACTACCCGCTCGCAGTTCTTTGAGCATGTTTAATTCCTGGCAAAAGTCATTGAGGTCCACTGCTATCGCTCGTGCACTATGACGCTGAGCTAGTTTCTCCATTGGCTGCAGAAAATAGCGGCTAGTTACCACAGTGCCATTGTTAGTGGTTTCCAAAACGCTCTCAAGTTCTTCCATCGGGACTATCTCTACAGGTACACCAAGACAGGGCTCTAGCTCCTCAGCTATTAGCATTGAAGCGCCAATGTCTTCTCTTGGCGTGCTCACCAAAACACGAGCTCCACAGCGCAGTCGCCAGTCGATCTCATGTATGAGTAGCTCTCTGGTCTGCTGTAGCGTGCATCCGGCATTGAGCAAACCATCAATGCACTTGCGCACTTCACGATCTAGATCAGTAACAGTGCGGCTGCGGGCTTGTGAAGGAGTCCGGATCTTGCGTGGCTTTTGCTGATCACGCACATAAATACCTGAGCCAGCCATTGCCTCAACAACACCATCGCTCTCAAGCTGCCGGTAAACCTTACTAATCGTATTGCGATGCAATCCTGTTTGCATAGCTAATTGGCGAGTGCTTGGAAGCCTGTGACCTGGCGGGTAATGTCGAGCAGCGATAGCGAAACAGATCTGGTTGTACAGCTGGGTTGACGCTGGGATATCACTCTCCTGCTGGATATGGAATCGCACGCCGGTGAGCCAGATTGGAATGTGGCCACCCTAAGGAGCGATCTTCTCAGTGACAATTGTTTTTGCATCTCGCTGTCCTATGTCACCTGTCACCGATATAGTCCCTGGACATTGGATCACGATTGATAATGCATTGGTAACACTGCGCTGCTGGTGGTCACCAGCCCGCGCTAGTAATCGCGTAGTACTTGTGCTTCCTGAGGTGTTTGGCGTAAACGCCTGGGTGCGTAGTGTCACGGACCGTATTGCCAGTACAGGTACGCCTGCACTGGCAATACCGCTTTTTGCACGTAGTTCTCCCACACTCGATTTGGGATACAGCGAGGCAGAACTAGCTGAGGGTCGCCTCCATAAAGAAGCCACTAGAGCTGACCAGATTCAAGCAGATGCTGCAGCAGCTATCGCCTGGCTGCAACGAGTAGTTAAAGCTGGCCCAAATCCACCGCTAGTTATTGTACTAGGATTTTGCTTCGGTGGTCATGCTGCTCTACTTACATCTATCCTGCCACAGGTGTCTTCTACATTAATCTTTTACGGGGCCGGCGTTAGCCACAGTCGTCCTGGTGGTGGTCCTCCTAGTCTGGAAGTCTTGCCACAAATATACGGTCAGCTTACTTATATCTGTGGCAGTGCTGATCCACTAATCCCTATTAGTGAGCGTACAGCTGTTGCTTCAGCCATGGCAGTAGCTGATCCCTCTGCAGAGCGTCTTCATTACATTGAAATTCCTAAGGTAGGTCACGGATTCATGTGCGAAGCCCGTGATACCTTCGATGCAGCAGCAGCAGCAGCGGGGTGGCAGTTGATCAGTAAGCACCTAAGCTGATGAAGAAGGTGGTGATATATCTTTATTAAGTTGATTAGCCTGGGTTGCCATTGTTGGAAGTGGTGCACTCCTGGCTGTGGTAAGTCTTAGTGACGCTGGAACTGTTCGTATAGCTTTATGTGAAGCTTCCCCTCTGTCTTCCTTCTTTGCCAGTGGTGTCTTGCGCGGCGTCAAAAACATGATCATGTTACGTCCCTCACGCTTCGGGATTTGCTGAATCTCAGATTGCTCTTCAAGATCTTTAGCCATGCGCCGCAGTAATGATTCAGCCAGAGCAGTGTGCTGGATTTCGCGGCCACGAAAAATTACCGTGCACTTTACTTTATCTCCAGCTTTGAGGAAACGGACAGCCTGGCCGATGCGGACATCATAGTCGTGTTGGTCAATCTTGTAACGCATCTTGACCTCTTTTACTTCAGTCTGATGCGATTTTTTCTTGGCCTCCTTAGCTTTCTTCTCCTGTTCAAACTTGTACTTACCGTAATCCATTACCCGGCAGACTGGAGGATCTGCTTTCTCACTCACTAGCACTAAGTCGAGGTCTCGTTCCTGAGAGACTGCAAGGGCTTCATCTCGACTGATTACTCCTAGCTGTGTACCGTCAGAATCAACCACCCGCAACTGTGCGTATTGGATGCGGTCGTTGATGTTGGGAAGTTCCCGGACCGGAGCGCGTCGGTCGAAACGAGGACGTGGAGGCATTCAGGCAGATAAAGGAGCGGAAGAGACTGCATAGCGTGGTTGATGCGCAATGGAATCTCCAGCTTCTACATTAGTCTCCTTTTGATCAGCTGGATAGCCTGGCTCATAGCTTGACCATTTGGTAACCAATATGGCTGGTGTTGGTTCCGGAACCAGGTGCGCTGACGTTTGGCGAGACGGTTACTACGGCACAAGGTGATATTGAGTGCTGCCTCGCGAGATATTAACCCTCTTAGAAGCTGCAGAGCCTCGCCATAGCCAATCGTTTGTAGCAACGGCAGACTGTTACCAAAACGATTGCAGAGCTGTTCTGTTTCCTCTACCAGTCCGCTAGCATATAGCTGCCGTGTGCGTTGCTCAATGCGCTGGCGTAAGTTTTCTGGATTTAGGCCTAACTCCAGCACTGGCCAAGGCGGTAACTCAGCTTTCTTCTGGCAACTAAACGAGGCACCCGTAGCATAAATTACTTCTAATGCCCTCTGTGTACGTACAGCATCTGATGCATCAATGCAACAACCTGCCTCAGGGTCGGCTAATTGCAACAGCGGATGGCAAACCTTTTGCCCTAAAGCATTAAGCTGTGCCCGCAGCTCCAATTGTGGCGGCACTGCTGGCAGCTTCAGGCCGCTTGTGATGGCTTTAATGTAGAGACCACTACCTCCTACTACTAAAGCTATGCCACGACGCCGCAGTTCAGCCTCAATACAGTTGGCAGCGACAGTCTGAAACTCCCACAAGGTGATAGGTTGATCTGGATCGCGCAAGTCAATTAAGTGATGGACCACACGCCGTCGCTGAGAAGCTGTTGGCTTTGCTGTGCCAATGTCCATACCCCGGTAGACTTGACGGGAGTCGGCACTTATCACTGCTAGGTCAAGGAACTCTGCAATATTAATTGCGAGGTTCGTCTTACCGCTGGCAGTAGGGCCAAGCAAAGTAATTACCAAGGGGCCAGATTTGATCATCAAAGGTTAGTTAGAATGCACCCCAGCTAAAGTGGTAAGCCAGAGACTTTTGGGAACTCCTCTAGCTTGTTGGTAGTAGATTCTAATTCAGCTGAGGAGTCGCTTGCCCTTTAGGGCATCAGAACCAGCTTCCTAAGCTGCAGAAATTTCGAATGAGCGACGTTTCCAAAGTTGAGAACGCCTATGGCGCTGAGCAGATTCAAGTGCTTGAGGGTCTTGAGCCTGTACGCAAACGCCCCGGCATGTACATTGGCTCTACTGGGCCACGTGGGCTGCACCATCTGGTGTATGAGGTTGTAGACAATTCTGTCGACGAAGCACTGGCTGGACACTGCAACGAAATTCTAGTGGTGCTGGCGGCAGACGGCTCAGCATTAATCGGCGATAATGGCCGTGGTATACCTACTGATATCCATCCACGTACGGGCAGAAGCGCTCTGGAAACAGTGCTCACTGTGCTCCATGCAGGTGGCAAGTTTGGTAGTGGCGGCTATAAGGTTTCTGGTGGTCTTCATGGCGTTGGAGTCTCAGTAGTCAATGCTCTGAGCTCTTGGGTAGAAGTTACGGTACACCGTGAAGGTCGAGAGCACAGACAACGTTTTGAAAGAGGCGTACCCGCTGGTAATCTCAGCACAGGACCTCAACTACCTCAAGACCAAGGACGTACTGGCACAACGGTTCGCTTCCTGCCAGATGTAGAAATTTTTACTAGTGGTATCAACTTTGATTTCTCTACCCTGGCAGCTCGCCTAAGGGAGTTAGCTTACCTTAACGGGGGCGTACGCATCATCTTTCGCGATGAGCGGCCTAGTGAGCAAAGTGAAAGCAACACAGCTTATGAGGAAGTCTACTTTTACAGCGGTGGTATTCGCGAGTATCTTGCTTACATTAATGAGGGCAAGAATGCACTTCATCCTGAAGTCGTCTATGTAAACTCTGAGCGTGATGGTGTGCAGGTTGAGGCAGCTTTGCAGTGGTGCTCAGATGCCTACTCTAGTAACATCTTAGGCTTTGCTAACAACATCCGCACCATTGATGGAGGTACTCATATTGAGGGCCTTAAAACAGTTCTTACACGCACTCTCAATGTTTTCGCGCGCAAGCGTAGTAAACGTAAGGAGTCAGACCCTAATCTCGCTGGTGAAAACATTCGTGAAGGTCTTACTGCTATTTTATCTGTTAAGGTGCCTGAACCTGAATTTGAAGGTCAGACTAAGACAAGGCTGGGCAATACCGAGGTACGCGGTATTGTTGATAGTCTAGTTGGTGAAACTCTGAATCAATATCTAGAGTTTAATCCCTCAGTGATTGATCTTGTCCTTGAGAAGGCAATACAGGCATTTAATGCTGCTGAGGCTGCCCGCCGTGCTCGAGAGCTTGTGCGACGCAAGAATGTGTTGGAGCACTCTACTCTGCCTGGTAAGCTTGCAGACTGCAGCTCTCGCGATCCTGCAGAGTCTGAGATTTATATCGTGGAGGGCGATTCTGCTGGGGGTTCAGCTAAGCAGGGACGTGACCGTCGTTTTCAAGCAATTCTTCCCTTAAGGGGTAAAATACTCAACATTGAGAAGACCGACGATGCAAGGATCTATAAAAATACAGAAATCCAAGCACTAATTACTGCTCTTGGACTCGGTATTAAGGGTGAAGAGTTTGACGAGAAGAGCTTACGCTACCATCGAGTAGTAATTATGACAGATGCCGATGTTGACGGTGCTCACATTCGCACCCTGCTATTAACTTTCTTCTATCGCTATCAGAAAGCCCTCGTTGAAGGTGGTCATATTTACATTGCCTGTCCACCACTCTATAAGGTGGAGAGAGGTAAAAGCCACACATATTGCTACAATGACACCGAGTTACAACGCACGCTTGAAAGCTTTGGCGAGAAAGCTAGTTACACTATTCAGCGTTTTAAGGGGCTGGGTGAGATGATGCCTCAGCAACTTTGGGAAACTACGATGGATCCTTCAACTCGAACGATGAAGCAAGTAGAAATTGAAGATGCCCTCGAAGCTGACCGTATCTTCACTATACTGATGGGTGATAAAGTAGCCCCCCGGCGTGAATTTATCGAAATGCATAGTGCTACATTTGATATGGCCACTCTCGACATCTAAATTCTATGGGATGTTATGCTTTTGGCTTGTCGCCGGACTGAGTCACAGTATATGGAATGGATAAGTTCTGCCCATATTGGTAATGACCAACGTCAGCTAGGAGAACAAAAGCTTAGGGTTTGCAGAGCGACACTGTAATCGCTATCATAAATCTTTGCTTGGCAGCAAAGTCTATACCTTATTCGTTGAAATACTTGTTCTAAATTCAGGTTATACACGTTTCGGCAGGATGTTAGTATGTATATTTCGGATAGTTAAATTCTCAATGGAGATACTAGTGAGTGGGATAGTGGGGGAGGTTGCCGCGCACTTTAGATAATTTACTTACGGCGCGGACCAATATCCTGGCTTGGTTAATTTTATGTCTATGGCTCAGCTCAGATTCTGCACCCCAAATGCTAGACATTTAGACTGTGTAAGTACTAAAAATACAACTCATTAGTGGCTCAAGCAGCTATCGCCAGCTCGATTGCAGACTTAAAACTAACATCATCAGGTTTAACATCGCTCTTGTAGCGTGCTATTACTGTTCCATCTCGGCCTACTAAAAACTTTTCGAAATTCCAGGCTACATCCCCAGCTGGTTCAGTGCGGTTAAGTGTAGTGTAGGGCTCAGTAGTAGTACCCTTTGCATGTACCTTGTCAAACAACTCAAAGTCAACTCCGTAAGTAGTGGAGCAAAAACTGCGTATCTCTTCGAGAGTACCAGGCTCCTGCGCACCAAAATCATTACAGGGAAAACCAAGAACCTTGAGCCCCTTTGAGCCATAGGTGTTCTGTAGCTCCTGCAAACCAGCATATTGGGGGGTAAAGCCGCAGCGGCTAGCTACGTTCACGATCAGCAGCACTTCACCTGAATAGTCACCCAAGCTTTTCTCGCCGCCTTTGGATGTACGTACCTTCACATCAGTCACTGAGATGGTCATACCTTCAAATCACTAGCGTGTCGACATTAGCGACTGGAATTGGCAATACAGTATGCAAGCCCTAACGTCAGCCGATGGACGAGGCAAGCAGGGCATCGTCCATATCCACGACGACAGCAGCTAGCGGCATTGGCAGTGGTGATCTAGCCGACTCCATTGCTCAGCAACTACAGGAAATGCTGGCAGTGAGCAACTATGATGCTGTCAAGCTCCTTCTAAAACCGCTCCAGCCGGTAGACATTGCTGAAGCTATCGGTCGGTTACCGCGTGTCATGCAGGCACTTGCTTTCCGTCTACTCAGTAAGGATGAAGCAATCAGTGTCTACGAATATCTCGAGCCCTCAGTCCAGCAGAGCTTATTAGAGAGGTTGCGCTCTGGTGAAGTGCTGAAGGTTGTTGAGCAAATGTCTCCTGACGATCGAGTACGTCTGCTCGACGAGTTGCCAGCTAAAGTTGTCTGGCGGTTGTTGGCTGAGCTCAGTCCGGCTGAGCGCTGTGTCACAGCGCAACTACTTGGCTATGCACCTGAAACAGCCGGGCGCCTCATGACAACTGAGTTTATTGACCTTAAAGAGTTTCACTCAGCAGCTCAAGCTCTGACTATCGTACGTCGCCGTGCTCGCGATACTGAAACTGTTTATAGCCTCTACGTAACAGATGCTGAGCGCAGGCTCACCGGGATCCTGTCCCTGCGTGATCTGGTTACAACTGATCTGGAGTCTGTGATTGCTGATGTAATGACTACTGATGTAGTAAGTGTGCGTACTGATGCTAATCAGGAAGAAGTAGCACGAGCAATCCAGCGCTATGATTTTCTGGCTGTTCCAGTGGTGGACTTTGAGAAAAGACTAGTGGGAATTGTCACTGTCGATGATGTTATTGATGTAATTGAGCAAGAAGCTACTCGTGATCTCTATGCAGCTGGTGCTGTGCAAGCCGGTGATGACGATGACTACTTTGTCAGCAGCTTGTTCACAGTTGCTCGTCGCAGAGTTACTTGGCTAGCTGTGCTATTAGTAGCTAGTCTCTTTACCTCTGAGATTATTACCGTCAACGAGGACGTACTGAAGCAGGCAGTTTTGTTGGCAGCATTCATCCCTCTACTGGCAGGTACTGGGGGCAATGTCGGTGCTCAAAGCTCTACTGTGGTTATTCGTGGCTTGAGCACACAAAGTATCGCAGCACTTGGGCCACTGCGGGCTATTGCCCGCGAGGCTCTCTCTGGGCTTTTATTAGGCCTTCTAATGGTCTTGTTGGTTCTTCCATTTGCCTGGTGGCGTTGTGATAGTGCACTTGTAGCTCTATCTGTAGGCATCAGTCTGCTGGCTATAACCACCTTGGCTGCAACAACAGGGGCTGCTTTCCCACTGTTGTTTGACCATATGGGTTTTGACCCTGCACTAATGTCCACGCCTTTCATCACCACAGTGACAGATGTGATTGGGACACTGATCTATCTCCGCACAGCCAACTGGCTTCTGCAAGTACTGCCCCAGCTCTTACAAGTGCGCTTTTTAAGCATTTCTACTTAAATGCTGCTGCTCCCACCTTCCTGAGAGGTTGTTCACAGTTCTTCAGGAGTTACGCTTTACACATCGCAAAGTTGTCGTGATGGTTGCTGCTCCCTCCTCCAGCAAGCGTGCTTCCGTGGCTGTTTCATCCGGTCGCCCCAATAGTACTGATGTTGACCTGGTGCGCTCATACCTGCGCGATATTGGTCGGGTGCCTTTACTGACACATGAGCAAGAAATCACGCTAGGCCGCCAGGTTCAGGAACTTATGGACCTAGAGGCGCTAGAGGCAGAGTTAAGGGAGCGGAAAGCCTGTGAACCAAGCCGTGAGGAAGTAGCTTTAGCAGCTGGGATGAGCATCATGCAGTTGAAACGAAAACTGCAGAGTGGTCGCAGAGCTAAAGAGCGTATGGTGGCTGCTAACCTACGGCTGGTAGTGAGCGTAGCAAAAAAATATACAAAGCGAAATATAGAGCTACTAGACTTAGTGCAAGAAGGAACAATAGGTTTGGTGCGCGGCGTAGAAAAGTTTGACCCGACAAGAGGATATAAGTTCAGTACATATGCATATTGGTGGATTCGCCAAGGAATTACTCGAGCAATTGCCGAGAAGAGCCGAACCATCCGTTTGCCAATTCATATTACAGAGATGCTGAACAAGCTAAAGAAGGGCCAGCGTGAGTTAAGCCAGGACCTAGGCCGGACGCCAACGGTAACAGAACTAGCAACATTCGTAGAATTGCCAGAGGAAGAAGTGAAAGAGCTGATGTGTCGTGCTCGTCAGCCGGTAAGCCTGGAGATGAAGGTTGGAGATGGAGATGACACAGAGTTGCTAGAATTGCTAGCGGGAGAGAATGAGCTTCCAGGCGAACAAGTAGAAGCAGAGTGTATGAAGGGAGACCTGCGAGGTCTACTAGAGCAACTACCAGACCTGCAAGGACGTGTGCTGCGAATGCGTTATGGAATGGATGGCGAGGAGCCAATGAGCCTCACTGGGATCGGTCGTGTTCTTGGTATGAGTCGCGACCGTGTGCGCAACCTAGAGCGTGATGGATTAGCTGGTCTGCGACGCCTGAGCGACGCAGTCGAGGCTTATGTTGTCTGCTGAGTAATCACTACCTATATCTTTAATAAGCAAGCTATAAACATGCACACATAATCGTAATTTGCACGGCCACATACACCCTATAACAATATAACAGTTAAGAATACCAAGACCCACCAATCAACAATACTTTTAATTAAGTTACCCAATGCTTACTGTAATTTAGTGCCCAATACAATTATACTACACATCAGCCAAAGCATGTAGAATAGGGTATCATAATGCGATTTTTGTTCAAACCCTTCCGATAAAGCCGTTAACCTAACCTAACTATAAGTGGTTACCTGACTGCAAGTGGAGTAACAGAACGCTAATAAAAAGTTCTAAGGAACTGCCCACATGATATGTCAGGAATTTAATATTTTTAAGCTGACTAGAGTCTAGCCTTGCTATAGTATGTATTTACCTGTGACTAGCTAAGCTGGCAGCAATAAGCCTTCAGTAATCCTAGTCTTAACCATTAATTGTGAAAACGATATATTCAATATTCTATAAAATTATACACAATTTATGGCTACAGCAACTCTTGACAAAAATACAGGCTCTTCCACCTAGCCTTGCCTACTAGTTTTTAATTTGGAAAAGATCCTAAAAATCCGGACTAATACTGATCGATCCGCAAGACCTTTGCCCGAAAGTAATACACTAATTGTAGCGATGGCATTTAGTATGTTAGTGGACAATCCTGGCAAGGACTACATGTCACATTCAATAGGTGTGGGCATAATACTTAACAAACATGGTCATGTGCTAATTGCTCAACGTCTACCAAGGGACTCCTTAGGTGATCTCTGGGAGTTTCCAGGCGGTAAACAAGTACCAGGGGAAACTATTGAGGAATGTATAGCTCGTGAACTACGTGAAGAGGTAGGTTTAGAAGTAAAAGTTGGGAAACAGCTAATCAGCCTAGATCACACCTATGGCTATAGGCAATTAAGCTTCTCAGTACATCTCTGCAACCATATCGGTGGCGAGGCCAAGCCACTAGTGAGTCAGCAGGTGCGCTGGGTAAAAGTAGGGAGTCTACTATTATACCCGTTCCCAGCAGCAAGCATTCATATGATTAATGCACTGCACATATACCTAAAAAGTAATAAAGAGGGCAGCAATAAATTTACCTAAATTGTCAAGATAACGGTAGACTTAATATGTCAGTTTATAGAAAAATCTCACTCAAAGCAAATGCAATCTATCATCTCTCAGGCACCACAGGTGCTTTGTCTCGGTGAGGCGTTAATTGATCGTCTCGGGTCGCCTGGTAGTGACCCTGCGTTTGACCGAAGTGCTGAAGACTGGCTTGGCGGAGCACCGGCTAATGTTGCCTGTGGCTTAGCCCGCCTTGGCACAACCGCAGCTTTCATCGGACGTCTTGGCGAAGATAAAACTGCAGTCAGATTTCGCAGACTGTTTGCTGAGCGGGGGGTCAACTTAGAAGCTCTACAGTACGATGCTACTCGCCCCAGTCGTATCGTATTGGTACGTCGCCATACTAATGGCGAGAGAGTTTTCCAGGGTTTTGTTGGCGACTGTGGTGCAGGATTCTCTGATCAGGCTCTTAGCCTGAGCGCACTTCAGCCTTTCTGGCCTAACCTAGCTTCTGGGGCCCACTGGCTACTAGTAGGTACTATCTCTTTAGCCTCACTAGAAACAGCCAAAACACTTTGCTGGTGTGTCGAGCAAGCTGTTATGGCTAACCTTCCCATTGCACTGGATGTTAATTGGCGTCCTACTTTTTGGGATGCAGAGCACGACCCAAATGCCGGTCCAGATATTGTAGCCCTAAAGAAAATTCAGCTTTTGTTGAAGGCTGTTTCTCTTCTGAAGCTGACAAAGGAGGAAGCAATCTGGTTGTGCGGGACTGATAATCCTAGAATCATCTCTAACTCCTTGCCGCAACAGCCTGACGTTGTTATCACTAATGGTGAAAGGCCAGTGCGCTGGAAGCTTGGACTCTTCCAAGGTATGACAGACATTACAGCACCGCGTCACATAATCGATACTACCGGAGCTGGAGATGCTTTTATGGCTGGTCTCCTACATCAGCTCACTATATTGACTCGTTTGAAGCAAGATATGCCATCGCTGCGCAGAGATCAGGTGGAAGCTGTCATCCATTATGCTGCCGCTTGTGGAGCTCTAGTATGTAGTGGTCCGGGAGGAATTGATCCACAACCTTTTCAGTCTCACGTTAGGAATTTCCTAGACGCGTCCGGCATATGTAGTTGTGCTAGCCGCCCACCACTAGGATGATATGTGAGTTGCAGATGCCAAGCGTCGCCAAGACCTAAGGCTAAAGATAATCTTTCAGGCCACTCCACCACTACTAGTGCATTGATAGATCGAGCCTCTTCCTCTTCCTGCAGAAGTAGATCGTCTGCGGCTGGTTGATGGTCCAAGCGGTACAAATCAAGGTGTACTAACGGTGGCTTGCCCTGTGAGTAGTGCTGTGCTAGTGCGAACGTTGGGCTTGTTATCGGCTCCATGATTCCTAGAGCTCTTGCCAAGCCTTGTACCAAGGAAGTCTTGCCAACACCAAGTGGGCCTTGCAGTAATAGCAAGTCTGGTGCTGTTAGCCTATGCGCAAGCTCTCGGCCCAAAGCGTAGGTGGAGGCTAAATCATCGAGGACCCATCCTTCATCTGTAGATTGCGATACACACGGGCTCAAAGCCTTGGTGTCTCTGCGAAGACTTTTGTCCACATCCCCCAGGAATCTCTCTAGAACTATGGCGGCAGAACCCACAGTGGCGACTGATCTTCAAGTCGTACAGAACTTCGCCATCGCAGACATTAGCCAAGCTGAGTTTGGCCGTAAGGAGTTGGCTATTGCTGAGACAGAGATGCCCGGACTAATGACCCTCCGTGAGAAGTACGCTGCCGAGCAGCCGCTTAAAGGAGCACGCATAGCAGGTTCACTACACATGACAGTCCAAACTGGCGTTTTGATTGAGACGCTAGTAGCACTCGGCGCTGATGTGCGTTGGGCATCTTGTAATATCTTCTCCACGCAAGATCATGCCGCTGCCGCTATTGCAGCTAGAGGCATACCAATCTTTGCTGCTAAGGGAGAAACACTTGATGAATACTGGGCCTACACTCACCGCATCTTTGAGTGGGGTGATGGCGGCTCACCAAACATGATTCTCGACGATGGTGGTGATGCTACTGGGCTAATAATGTTAGGCAGCAAAGCTGAGCGAGATATCTCTGTGCTTGATAGTCCCTCTAATGAAGAAGAGGCCGCACTCTTCACTTCAATCAGAACAAGGCTAGGCAGAGATCCTAATTTTTATTCCCGTACTAAGAATGCCATACAGGGTGTCACTGAAGAAACCACCACTGGTGTAGCCCGCCTCTACCAAATGCAGAGGGCTAATGAGCTGCCCTTTCCAGCTATTAATGTGAACGACTCAGTTACCAAGAGCAAATTCGACAACCTTTATGGCTGCCGCGAGTCTCTAGTAGATGGGATTAAACGCGCTACCGATGTTATGGTAGCTGGCAAAGTCGCACTAGTAATGGGCTATGGTGATGTAGGGAAAGGCTCAGCACAATCTCTCCGTGGCTTGGGAGCCACAGTGATGGTGTCTGAAATAGATCCAATCTGCGCACTGCAAGCAGCTATGGAAGGGTACAGGGTTGTATGCCTAGACGATGTTGTGCAGGATATAGACATATTTGTAACTGCTACTGGCAATTACAAAGTAGTCCGCTACGAACACTTATTGCGGATGAAGAATGAAGCGATTGTCTGTAACATAGGTCACTTTGATAATGAGATTGATGTTGCCTCATTAAGACAATATAAGTGGGAGAACATCAAACCTCAGGTTGACCACATCACCTTACCTAGCGGCAACCAGATTATTCTGCTTGCTGAGGGACGTTTGGTAAACTTGGGCTGTGCAACAGGCCATCCCAGTTTTGTGATGAGTAGTTCATTTACCAACCAGGTGCTAGCACAGATTGAATTGTTCACGAAAGGCAACCAGTACACCAATCAGGTCCATGTGCTGCCTAAGTACCTTGACGAGATGGTTGCTCGACTACATTTAGAAAGGATTGGCGTGAAGCTCACTAAGCTAAGCCAGGACCAAGCTAATTATATTGGTGTATCAATTGCAGGTCCTTACAAACCTGATCACTATCGCTATTAATTTTTGGTCCGTAGACTATGCTTGTTTCGTGGAAGGATTAAACTCACTGCAAACACAGCGAAATGGAACTTTCAGATTTCCTCTCACAGCTGACCAACTGGCTTGGGCAATCCATTGAAGCCAACCGATGGGCTGGATACGGAGCCATCTTTGCAGCAATGCTACTAGAGAATCTCTTACCACCAATTCCCTCAGAAGTAATAATGCCCCTTGGGGGCTTCTATGTGCAGCAGGGCCAACTACAGTTGGTTCCTGTTGTACTTGCTGGTCTACTGGGGACTGTCCTTGGCGCTTTGCTTTGGTATGGTGCTGGCCGTCTGATTAATGAGGAGCGTATTGCGTTATGGATCTCCCGTCATGGTCGCTGGATCGGCGTTGGTCCAGACGGACTAACACGCAGCCATCGTTGGTTTAAACGCTATGGTACTTCCTTAGTCTTCTGGGGCCGACTTATACCTGGTATCCGAACTCTAATCTCCGTCCCAGCAGGAATTGAGCTTATGGCCCTGCTGCCATTTTTGATCTGGACTACCGCCGGCAGCTTGATTTGGGTTGTTTTACTAACCGTTGCTGGCATGACTTTGGGTGAGGGTTATAGCAGCTTAGGACTTTGGATTGGATCAGTCTCGAAAATAGTGAAGGTATTACTGGGGATTGTACTTCTTACCGCTGCTATCTGGTTTATGGGACGTATTTCGCAGCGGAGAATAGATTCCTAGGTGAAGCGATATTTGCCATATATCCATAATACATGGAATGCAAAAGTCTCTAGATTTAGAAAGGTACTCCCTCATCAGCAGTTGGCGAGCCATAATCGGATATAGCAGCAGTAGTGCTTTCGCGTTTTGACCCTAATAATTCCAGTCTATCTACGCGGATAACAGGCTTTGCACGTTCCTCACCACTGTTTCGGTCAGCCCAGCGGTCGAGTTTATAGCTGCCTGTTATACCTAGCAGGGAGCCTTTATGCACATAGTCAGCAGCCACTTGAGCTTGCTTCCCCCAAATTTCTAAGTTGAACCAGTCAGGCTCATCATCGCGACTAAGCCGATTGACAGCTATGGTGAGGTTAGCGACGACGCTACCAGACTCAAAGTAACGAACATCAGGATCTCGACCAGCCCGTCCAACAAGCGTAACAGAGTTGATACCCATAACTCTTTAACTCTTCTTGTGGCTAGCTCCGTAGACAATACTTCACAACTAATCGCTTAGCGGCTCTTCGGAGCCAATCCAATCATAGCTTAATGACGATCAGCGGATAGCTAGGGTGGTACTGCTATGCACCTATGATTCGCCGATCCGACTCAGGCGCTGTGCTGTTCCGTCGCTTTCAGTTTTCGCGCGACATCGGGATCGACCTCGGCACGGCTAACACAGTCATTTATGTCTTCGGCCGCGGTATAGTGCTGCAGGAGCCTTCAGTAGTAGCGATCGACCTCGAACGCGGTGTACCCCTTGCTGTTGGCGATGAAGCAAAACTAATGCTCGGTCGCACTCCCGGCAACATCCGCGCAGTGCGGCCGCTCCGGGATGGGGTTATTGCTGACTTCGACGCAGCGGAGCAAATGCTCAAAACTTTCATTCAGAAAGGCAATGAGGGTCGCGATATCATGGCACCGCGCCTTGTGGTTGGCATTCCTAGCGGTGTTACTGGCGTCGAGCGTCGTGCTGTACGTGAGGCAGGACTTGCAGGTGCGCGCGAAGTCCATCTCATTGATGAGCCTGTTGCGGCTGCGATCGGGGCTGGTCTCCCCGTCACTGAGCCAGTGGGCACAATTATTGTAGATATCGGCGGTGGTACAACTGAGGTCGCTGTGCTAAGCCTTGGAGGCACTGTTCTCAGTGAGTCTGTGCGGGTTGCTGGCGATGAGATCAGCGATGCAATTAGTGTATATCTCAAGAAAGTCCATAACCTTGTAGTTGGCGAGCGGACTGCCGAGGAAATCAAGATCCGCATCGGCTCTGCTTACCCTGACGACGAATTTGATCAAACTGTTCTAGATGTACGAGGTCTACATCTACTCTCTGGACTCCCACGAACGATTCAACTCCGAGCAGGCGACTTGCGTGAGGCAATTAAAGAGCCCATCAATGTAATTGTTGAAGCAGTTAAACGCACTCTCGAACGCACCCCACCAGAACTTGCTGCTGATATAGTAGATCGCGGTATCATGCTGGCTGGTGGCGGTGCCTTAGTACGAGGTATCAGTGATAGAATCAGTCATGAAACTGGTATTTTCACTCACGTAGCAGAAAATCCTCTGCTCTGTGTAGTCAACGGCTGTGGCCAGGTGCTCGAGGACTACAAACGGTTGCAGCGTGTTCTTGATACTCCGGAATTTGTCCGAGCCACAGTGACCGTTTAGGTTTGACGACTCCCTCAATTCCTGGGCTTGTGGAAGGACGGTGGAGACGCTGGCACGGCTTTCCCCATTGGCTTTTATTGGTGCTTGCTCTTGGGTTGGTGAGATGGAGTAAGGGCGCTGGATTTGTGGACGCTTACGCCCTACTTACACGTCCATTTTGGCCGGGCCCTACTCAGGATCAATGGATCCGGTCTGGAGTAGATTTAGAAAATGCATCGCGACTGCAGTTGTTGGAAGAAGACAACAAACGACTGCGGGAGCTCGTAGCACTTGAAGATATTTCAGGTGTGCAGCGGCTGTCGGCAGCTGTAATCTCACGCACTGTAGAGGGTTGGTGGCAGCAGCTTGAGTTGGGCTGTGGTGCCTTGGATGGGGTTAGTCGTGGGGATGCTGTTCTTGGTCCGGGTGGCCTATTAGGCCGTGTTCAGAGCGTTACACCCACTACAGCTCGTGTCCGTCTTCTAACTGCTCCTGGCAGCCGTATTGGTGTTTGGTTGCCCCGTGTACAGCGGCACGGGATGTTAATTGGTGCTGGTACAAACCGTCCGCGACTGGAATTTATTAATAAGGATGTAAGCATTCAACCTGGCGACCTAGTCAGTACGTCCCCCGCTAGCACACTTCTGCCACCCAACCTACCAATTGGCATAGTACAGTCCATAAATATGCGTGCTGTTCCGTCTCCTCAGGCTGTTGTGCAGCTAACTGCTACAGCTCAGGCAATTGATTGGGCACAGATTCATCGCCGCCATTGATGTCTGGTCTACACCGTCAGCCGACTTGCATCGCCTCTGCTCTACTGGTTCCTTTTCTGACTCTAGCTGAACCCTCTTGGCTCAGCCTAAGCGGTGTTGGCCCCTCCTGGGCTGTGATCTGGCTTCTTCCTTGGTCATTGGTAGATGGCCCAGTATCCGGAGTAATCGCTGGCCTCTGTCTTGGACTGGCGCTAGATAGCCTCAGCATTGGGGAGATCAGCCAAGTACCGGGGCTTACAGGACTTGGCTGGTGGTGGGGTCGATTGGGTCGATGTGTACCACCGGTTCAGCGTAGTCTTAACCTTGGCCTATTAGCCTGGATAGGTAGTGTACTACTCAGTCTCACTTTATGGGGCCAAAGTCTCTTAATAGGTAAAGGAACTATCTCTCTACTGGCTCCTTGGGGGCAGCGTTGCCTCTTGTCTCAAGCTCTTGTTACAGGATTGCTGACGCCAATAGTTGGATCTTGGCTCCTGTTACTGTGGCGACGATGAACACTAAATCTGAATAACATACTTCGGCTAAACCTAGAGTTTATTTACTTGGGACTCAATAGAAAACAAGTTTTTCTATAATACCCTCGCAAAAGATTTACTATATCGCATGATCGTAGGGCATAGTTAGAAAAGTCCGATGCTATCGTAGGGAAAAAGACAGGCTTTGCAGATAGTTGTGCAGTTGTGAAGCGTCATCTTTGATTTAGGTTTAGCGAGCTCGTACTTGTATAGACCAAAGCTGAGAACTTGATGACTGAGTCGTCTCAGCAGTTCGATCTCTATGCCAGTGCTCTCTAATCGGGGATAGTAAGCAATTGTTAAGACAATCTGTAACCTGCAAGTCTATGCGCTTCCCACCCCTATTGATATCGTGCTGTCCGTTTAATGTCGTCTCCTTCACTGTATCGCAGGATGGCCGCGGTGAGCCCTCTTCAATCCGGGCGAAGCACCGGTGAGCGGCTAGGTGAACCACTTTCTGCTAAGTCAACGATCCTAGTCGTTGATGATGAGCAGATAGTACAGCGTGTGTTAGTAGCCCGTTTGCAGCTAGCAGGTCACCGCGTGATCTGCGCCCAAGATGGTGAGCAAGCCCTTGAAATTTTCCATCGTGAGCACCCTGACCTAATTGTCCTAGACGTCATGTTGCCTAAACTTGACGGTTTTGCTGTCTGCCGAAGACTGCGGGCAGAGTCTTGTGTGCCGATTATTTTCCTAACAGCTTTAGAAGCGATCTCTGAGAGAGTAGCTGGTCTTGATCTCGGAGCAGACGATTACTTACTAAAACCGTTTAGCCCAAAGGAACTTGAGGTACGTATCACTACTATTTTGAGACGCGTGGGCCGTTGCCCTTCTGTTAGTGAGTTGAGGGAAATATCTAATAGTCAGGGTGTATTACGTGTAGCTGATCTCATAGTTGATACTAATCGTCGGCAAGTCAGTCGTGCGGGCGATAATATTGCACTTACCTATACAGAATTTAGCTTACTCGAGCTGCTGTTTCGTGAGCCTGGCCGGGTTATTCCTCGTGCTGAAATTCTCGAGCAGCTTTGGGGCTATCCACCGCGCCGCGCTGCTGACTTACGCGTAGTCGATGTCTACGTGGTTCGGCTTCGAGGCAAGCTGGAGCCTGACCCTCGTAATCCCGAGCTAATTCTTACTGTGCGAGGTATTGGCTACGCCTCTCAACGCTTTGGAGAGATAACAACCTCTGCAGTCAGCTGAGTGTGCAAGATAACTCTGACTGAAAGGCTGTTGCTGTGCCCAACTTGCGTAAAATCCGTCTCGAAAAATCCCGCTCTTTAAAGGAAGCTGGCATAGAGCCCTATGGGCTTCGCTTCGAGCAAACCCATCGAGCAGAAGAACTTCAGCTAGCGCACACAAACTTGCCAAAGGGTGAGGAACGAAACATCACCGTAGCTATAGCTGGCCGGATAATGACGCGCCGGGTGATGGGACGGCTTGCCTTCTTCACCCTCGCTGATGAGACATCCACCATTCAGCTTTTCTTAGAGAAAACCATACTTGGTGAGAGCTTCACGCAGCTCACTGAGCTGATCGATGCTGGTGACCTGATTGGTGTCAAGGGCACGTTGCGCCGCACAGACCGTGGTGAGCTTTCAGTTAAGGTAAAACAGTGGTCTATGCTTTCTAAAGCACTACAGCCCCTACCAGATAAGTGGCACGGCCTTACTAATATTGAAAAACGCTACCGGCAGCGCTACTTAGACTTGGTTATTACACCTGAATCACGCCAGACTTTTCGCCGTCGTGCTCTTGCAGTTAGTGCGATCCGACGCTGGCTCGATAACCACAACTTCCTAGAGATCGAGACACCTATACTTCAATCTGAAGCTGGTGGTGCCGATGCTCGTCCGTTCACCACACACCACAACGCCCTTAATCTACCGCTATACCTGCGCATCGCAACTGAACTTCACCTCAAGCGATTGGTAGTAGGAGGGTTTGAGAGAGTTTATGAACTGGGGCGTATATTTCGTAACGAAGGGGTTAGTACTTATCATAACCCGGAGTTTACCTCTGTTGAAATTTATCAAGCCTATACTGACTATACTGATATGATGCACCTTAGTGAGGAACTAATTAGCTCAGTCTGCCAGCAAGTTTGTAGCGGGACAGTTCTTAGCTATCAAGGTCAAGAGATCAATCTCACACCCCCTTGGCGGCGCATTAGTATGCATGCACTAGTCGAGGAGGCTACTGGAATAGACTTCACTATTTTTCCAAACTGGCATGCAGCTGCAGCAGCAATGACAAAAGCAGGATTGCGAGTACCGGGGCCCACTTATAGTGTTGGGCAACTGCTCAACGAGGCTTTCGAGCAGACAGTTGAGGCTGAACTCATCCAGCCGACATTTGTTATGGATTATCCTGCCGAAATCTCGCCACTGGCACGCTTACATCGTACCAAGCCAGGTCTTGCTGAGCGCTTTGAGCTTTTTATAGCCGGTCGCGAGGTTGCCAATGCTTTCAGCGAGTTGATTGATCCTGTTGACCAGCGCCAACGTTTCGAGATCCAGCAGCAGCGTCGGCAGACTGGCAATCTTGAAGCTCACTCTATCGATGAGGACTTTCTGCAAGCTCTTGAGATTGGTATGCCACCTACTGGAGGACTTGGTATTGGCATTGACCGGCTGGTAATGCTGCTCACTGATAGCCCCTCTATACGTGACGTAATAGCTTTCCCTCTACTGCGGCCTGAGAGCCCTCAACATGGATAATTAACCTAGTGGCAGAATCCTCTTCCCATGAGTGGCGAGCGCGTAGGTTTCCGCTTCAAACATGCTGATGCAGTGGTCAAGCGAAATCCGCAGGGCCGATCCCGACGGGGATGGGTCATGGAGCCTGTCGAACAGACCACTAGCCGGGGTACAAAAATGCCCGCCTACCGGATCCGCTGGCGCGATAGTGAGCGTCCTGAAATTGTGCTCCAGCACATGTTAATTGCTGATCCTGATCCGACTCCGCCACCTGAAAATGTCAGCTTAGAACCACCAGCACCAAAGTCCTAATCTGGTTGGCTTTAGTCTGTGTTGATGCCATTAGCTTAGCTTTAAGGCTTGATCTCCTCCAGTACTACATGCTTATCAAGCTCTGAACAGGATTTGATACCCCCTCTAGAATTTAGTTCCTCAAGAGAAGTTTTGGCCTAGCCCTTACTACTTGCAGCGTGCATTTACATGCACAGCCTAAACAGCTCGACTGTTCTAGATTGTCTGGCTGACCGCTGACTCTGAGGTTATTATTCTGTATCTGTTACCTATTCTAGATTGTCAGCCCTGATAGCAAGTAATGTTTCTTCGCGATCTTCTATTACCTAGAGTTGCCTAAAGCAGACAGCCCCCCGTGCATTAGCCCCAGTAAATCTAAAAACCTTACCATAGTCCTAGCTTAAGCTGATGTTTCCAGTAAATGAAGTGATAAGTCATCATCTGGGTCATGCCAGCGTGTACGACAGCGCCAGCCAGCTTGAGCAGCAATCGAGCAAGCTGCTCTCGGGTCATATTTTACGCTGTATTCTGTGATTAGCTCCTCGCCACTGCTAAAATTCCACCGCTGCCCAGCGACGTTTACTTGCTGATCTTGGCAGCTGATCAACGCCATTGCTATGCGTCTATGCTCTGGCTGCCAGCAGGCACGATAGTCAAATTGCTCAACAATAAAGTCCCCCCTCAACTCTAGGTTGAGTCGCTTTAGCAGGTTACGTGCAAAAGCTGCAGAGACACCCGCCGCATCATTATAGGCTGCCTCTAGACGAGAGGGCGCTTTCGGATGGTCAAGGCCCAGCAATAGTGGGCCGCCATTTAGTAAGCGGCGGAAGCCCTTTAGCAGTGCCACTGCTTCCTCTGAACTGAAGTTACCCAAAGAACTACCCGGGAAGAAACCTATGCAGTGATGCTCTCCTATTAGCGGATGAGCTGGCAACTTCTCAAGCTTGCTATGATCGCAACAAATTCCTAGCACTGAGACATCTGGGTAAAGACGTTGCAAACTCTCGATAGATAACTGCAGATGTGTGTAGCTAATGTCAAGTGCAATGTAAGAGTCCGGTTTCAGGGCTTGCAACAACGGTCCTACTTTGCGAGCACTACCAGCGCCAAACTCAATGATCGCAGTATTTAGATTTTGGCCATGTTTGCACAGTTCCTGAGCAATGGCAGAGGCTTGCTGTTCTATTAGCCTGGTTTCAGTGCGCATCAAGCTATACTCTGGTTGCTCGCAGATACGGTCAAATAACTTAGATCCCTCAATATCGTAGAGAAACCAGGCAGGTAATTGACGCGGTCGGCGTCTTAAGCCTTGGCATACTAAACGCTTCATATCAGCTGGAGCTGGATGCAAATCGATTAGATTAGCAGCAGGGAATTTCATCTGCTATGATGTAGTGCTAAGCGGAAACCAGCTGCTATCCAACGGCTTGCTGGTGGGAAAAAATTTCTGTAGGTATCACGGGCATGTCCGGCAGGTGTCAGCGCACTGCTACCACGCAACACAAATTGGGAAGTCATGAATTTACCATTGTACTCACCAACTGCACCAGCAGCAGGAACATAGCCTACGTAGGGCCGGTATGGACTAGCCGTCCACTGCCATAGTATACCATGTGCCTCCTGTAGCAGGTTGCCATATTGACGTCTTGCTTGCTCCCATTCCGTTTCAAGAGGCAGCCGAGCACTTGCCCAGCGTGCATAAGCATCGGCCTCGAACCAACTGAGGTGGCGCACAGGAGCATCAGGGTTTAATAGACAACGGCCTGCTAAGGTAAATTCCCAAGACCAGTCTGCACAGCTATCCTCCCTGCGCCAGTAGCACGGTGCTTGCCAACACTCCTGTTGGCAGATAGACCAGCCTTCACTCATCCATAGCTCCGGCCTGTTATACCCATTGTCGGCAATGAAGCCTACGTAATCATTGTTAGTTACCAAGCGGTCTGATATCATAAAGGGCTCTAGCCAAACCTGATGAGGCGGCCCTTCGTTATCAAAGTGGAAGCCGTTGCTGGTCCCAATTGTCACCAAACCACCATCGCAGCTTAGCCAAGTCTGCGACCCTTTCACTACAGGCGGATTACGCCAATTGTGTTGATAGACTGGCTCAAGCGGTTGGCGGCTGAACCCGTCAAGCAAGTCCATGAGTAGCAACTCCTGATGTTGTTGCTCGTGATGTAAGCCTAGCTCGACGAGAGCGCGCTTTTCAGGTGAGAGACTTCTATTCTGAAGCAGTTGGGCGAGCCCAATATCTACGCGCCGTCGCCAGTCTAAGATTTCTGTAATTGTAGGACGGCTGAGCAGGCCGCGGTGCAAACGTGGGTAACGTTTTCCAAGAGATTCATAGTATGAGTTGAATAAAAGATCCCAGCGTGGATCAATAGCAGTGAATCCAGGAAGTCCAGGACGTAACACAAGACTCTCGAAGAACCAGTTGGTATGAGCCAAGTGCCACTTTGGGGGACTGGCTTCTTCCATGCCCTGTAAACATAGATCCTCCAACTCCAGCGGCTTGATTAGCAGCTCGCTAGAATGTCTTACTTCTTGAAGGTGTGTAGCTAAGTCTGTAGATGGGTTTGACACAGACGTTGGAAGAACCATAGCGGTGCTAACGTTCAGTAGACCCTAGATACCTTATATGAGGATTTAGCGCAGCTAGTGGCACTTTTCCTGATAAATAAAGCCTGAAATGGGAACGGGGCTCGCTATTGGGCATACTACGCTATAGCTGTAGCTTTGTTTTGAGGGCAATGACTTCTAGTGGGAATCTTTAGACAACTTTAAGTAAGCTGTGGACTCTGTTAAGATTTGTAATAAATGTGACTTCACCTAAATTGAAGTGCAGGTCTGTAGCTCTTGATCCTGTAACAGTGACTAGAAACCTTACTTGTATAGCAAGCCCTTGAGGAGTGGCTTTGCTGCTAAGGTAGTTTATTATCTGGACATAATTTGTATGCTTGGTGTTCGGAGTTTGTGCAATTGTAGTTTTCTAGCATCTGCAGT